>CAWFNK010000009.1:0-71817 GCA_963817175.1 uncultured Alphaproteobacteria bacterium | reverse complement strand
TCAGGAGTTCGAATCTCTTCGGGCGCGCCAATAAATGACTTAGCGCATTTGGGTTCGCCGAGCACCTCACCGGGGAACGCCGGGGGTAACGTCCCGACAAAAGTGGTGATAAGACGCGGGTATGGGTGAGCGAGGTCTGCTTGTCGAGGTGGCGGAACTTATAGCGGATGCTATCACGACCAAGGGTGCCGAAGATCGAGAAGCCGTGCTTGTCGCAGTCATGCAGCACAAACACCGGCACGTTGAAGCGATGTAGCTCGTCGATCAGTTGCCGGGCCGCCCGCGCGCTCATGCCCTTCGTGCTCATGATAGCTACGTCAAATCGCTCGGCGATTTGGGCGGCACGGAACAGCGGCTCAAATCCCTCTTTCTCGACAAACAGGATCGCGCCGAAAGCGTGCTTGGGGCCGAGCGTCGGATATTGCGCCTCGCTTAAGGCGAAGCTCGGCTCCGAGACCTTGTGCGACTTCACTCGTTGGAGATAACTGCGCACGGCGAGGGTGCGCCTAGCGCGATCACCCGCCCGGTGTGCGGCTCCTGCAAGGTCCCGCGCGCGTCGCGCACGACGTTATCGGCCCAATCGGGTTCATGCTCGTTCAGGTATTCGTCGAGAAGCGGTCTTGTGAAAGTACCTATCGAACGCGGTCGGATCAGTGCCGGGCAGATCGTCAATCACCATGGGCCGGGCCTTGCCAACGGCACGCTCTTTCCCGCTCAGCTTTCCGCCCTGAGCGCAAGCTGCGCGATCTCATTTGCGACGGTCGGTCGATGCCAATCGCGTTCTTCCGGCGCTTACTGCCAGAGAAAGAGAAGCCTACATTGCCAACTGCATAGCCGACTGGACGGCTGGATCGCCGCCGCCACCCAGAGGCAGCAAGAACACAAACCGCAACAGATATTGACCGCAACAGATATTGAATGGCTAGGTGTTGATTTCGACTGGGCTCGTTTTCTTTATGAGTGACCAAAGCCCTTGCCCGTGAGATCGCCGCACGAGCCACGCCGCGCTTCATCGAGATCAAGAAAGAGAAGAAGGATCGCAGGCCAATCGTGCTTGCCCAGACGAGATGCGCTTGGTCGAGAAAGAGCGTGAGCGGCTATCGTCTCTAGGAAGATTGAGGCCGCAACTAAAAAGAAGCCCCGATACGGGGGGTCCGGGGCTTCTCCGGTTCCGGTCCCCCCCGGAACCTAGTGGGCGATGGGGATCAGCCCACAAAGCAAGCATAGCGATTGTCTGCACAACTCAATTCGACTTTTCGTAAAGTCGGTTAATCCGGCAATGAAAAGGGCGCCGACCGAAGCCGACGCCCTAATGGTCTCTGGGCGTCGGCTTCTATTTGTATCCGCCATGTCGCAACTGGTGCAGGGCGCCCAGATCTTCCACTGAAAGCCTAACCCAATGCTTGCCTTCCTCGGTCGCCCAAAGATTGCAGGTCAGGCACCCGGTCAGGCGCTCGCCTCGATAATCAATCTCGATAAGCTCTTGGTCGCACTGATTGCAGCGATTCATGACGCCAACCCCGGCGCACTCCCTTCCGCCAGCAATGAGGGGCGCCCGATGCGGGCCAGGCGCCCCTCTTAAGTGCTGGCATCATGGGCGTAGTGCTGCGAGGTCTATCAGGGAGTGAGGTGCGCTACGCCAATTCAATAAACCGCTCAGTTGGTTTCGGGTTCCTAGGGGCGTCGGGCTTCGGTCGGCGCTCTTTCTCGTGGAACAATGCCGCTAAGCGCACGTTTAAGAGCGTCCGGGCTGGATGAAGGTACCCGACCTTCTCCGACCGTTCGCCTTCCCAGTTATCTAAGCCCCGCGCATGAGTACAGCCGGGGCTTTCTCTTTTTGAGGACGTCCCAAAACCTACCGCTGGGCTAAAGCGTCACCATTGGTTCGCGAGAAAGCGGTTGGCAGCTAAGTCGACTTTGCCTTCATGGGCTCGCTTGCGCAATTCGGTTTGAAACGGTTAGCGAGCGCAATGAGATCGACATATTCATTCGGCGGGGTAGCGAGGTCTTCTTTGTCCAGCCTCGCAGCCCGTGTAGCCCGATCAAACTTCTCGAATTGAGCGATGATTTCCTTGGCAAACGCAATGTACTGATGGTGGACCAACGCAATCCGACCTCGTAGCTCTTCGTTGACAGCCCTCAAGGCGACTAGTTCCTGTTGTTGGACATGCGTGCAGTTTCGAAGGTAATTGCGTTCAGCGATGATGTGTTGAATGGCGGTCGCCCCGGCGATGGCCACACGCTCCAAGGTGTCGTCCTCAGTCATGTCTGCGGTTCTTTGGAATCGGCCGTGTCATAAGAGACTACTAGGCGCACTTTTTATTTCCATCGCGTAAACCGCCTACCGTTTGCACCAAAGGGACAGACGCTAGGGCGCTCGCTTCGGCGGGCGGCCCCTTTTATTTGGCTGTCGGAAGTCTGCGCTATCCTTGACGCCTTTTCGCAGCTGATAAAACAGGTGCGCCTGCCCCTTTGCCTCCCGGGCTGCATTCATCGCTACATTCCAAGCGTGACGCATTGTGCCCCGAGCCACAATTCTTTCGCCGCACCATGCCTCCCAAACTCGCCGATCTGTGCTGGAGGGACGAACGTTCCATTCCTTGGGCGACATGTTTCTAAGATAGCAGAAATGCTGATTCCGCATGCCAATTTTTCTGCGACGGAACAGAACGTTATGGCATTTAGTTAACGCGACTCTTCGTAATCACCCGAGCCTTCTGACGCAACGTGATGAGCTTCCCAGGCCGACGCTTAACCGCTCCGCAACGGACCTAAGCTCCTGCAGCGTCTCAATCCCGAGGCGTGTGAGCCATTGCAACCGTCGGCTCCTTGCCATCCACAAAATGCTGTGGAGGTAATGCTTGCTTAATCCGGCCTCCAGAGAAATCGCTCGCATGGAGTGACCGCTCGCCTTGACGGCGGCATGCAGCCGCGCTCTCCACCCCGCCTCGTTCAGCACGAATCGCCCCCGCGTGCTGCCCGGATTGGTATAGGACTTCACCGGGCCTAACCATCTCTCCGGAGTGTTGTGAAACAAGTGAGATGGCTGACCGGAGAACCGCAAGCTGCGGCGGTTCGTTCCGCGAGGAGTTAATTTGTGCTTCGGCATGTTGCGGCCCAGCACCACCGACTGAAGCCGACGCCGATCCAAAGAAAAAGCCCCGGACTTAGGAAGCGCCGAAAACCGCCATCTCTAAGTCTCTGTCGGCCGAGGAGGCGGTCGCAGGGTCGCTTCGCTTTGCGCCCAGCGTATGATCCTGACGATCCATTTCTTCAGGTGCTAGCTCGCTAACTACAACGCCCAATCGATTGGAGAAGTCGACGTCCGCAAGTCTGTACATGGTCATCCCCCTTTGACACAGCCCCGGCCTGGAGGTGTCAGCTCAGACCGGGGCCGCGTCCAGATTCAGGCGATTTGAAAAGTGCGAGTTACCGTGGTCTCTGCCCCCCGCAGTGGATCCAGGCAGCCACCCCGCACGAGTGACTTGTTATCATCCCTGCCAGTGATTCGCTGTAGCCTCGGAGGCACATCAAGAAACAAAAAGCCCCGCTAGGGACGGGGCTGAGTTCCGATATGGAGACTTCCAATGCGTCCTATCTATCCCGCTCTCGGCATTTCGGCTGTTACCCGTCTGCAACGGGAATGAATATTTGAGCGCTGCCTGAAAAAGGCTGAGAAATAAATTAGTCAGTGACCGCGCTCGCGTTTTTCTAGCGCACTCAGCGTGTGGCAAACCTTACCAAGGCAGGCAAGGAAAGCGATAAACGCGACCAGTCCGACGAAGCCCCCCAGTAAGTCCATTATTCGATTGCCCCCAGTGGTTCACTGGTTTCACCTACAGGGACCGCGCCTCGGCAGCACTCATCGGCATCGAGCAATCCACAAGTTCTTTGCCGCGCCACTAACTCGCATCTCTCTGAAGATTTGCTCGGGGCACGAGGTCAGGCGTTAACCAAACTTTAATCACATAAAGTCGGCGTTCCGTCACTAGTGATACAGTTTAGGGGCTGTAGGCATCGGACCCACCCCGCATTCTCCCCATCGCCTACAGTACGGCGGCTCTCTTAGTGCCCCCCGCACAGCAGCCGCATGATTTCGGCCGGAGCCAACCAGCTCCGGCCCCTTTTTAATCGTTGCGGCAGCTTGTCGATGTTGCTAACGACCCGCCGCGCTTCGTTCGTTTCGCGCTCTTAACTTAGGGACTGTTTGTCCTCTGAGCGCAGAGGACTTAATCCCAAAGCGATCTCTCCTCGGGCGCTAAGCAAGTGCACATTACGCGACAGCCACAATAAGGGCGCGTGATGAACGACACGTTGGAACACATGCAAAAGCGTGCGCGGGAACTTGCACGTTCTGGCAAACACGTCGGCTGGCGCTCAGTCGCGTTTGAGTTGCAGTTCGAGCCGAGTTTGAAGCAGGTTTTTTGGTTTTATAGTTCTTCCGGCGACCATGCTTTTCAGTGGCTGCACAGCCCCGCGACGAAAGCAGAGATTGATGAGCTTTGCTTTGAGGCTAGACACATGATCAAGAATCCCGAGGCGGCTTGAGAATAGAAAAAAGCCCCCGTGGATCACCCTCGTCGCCCCATCCTCCAATCGCCACGGCTTGAAGGGGACTTAATCGGAAGCTAATTTTTCCGTCTCACGGGATTGCGTGAGAATAGTCAAAAGCGCCTTCTGCTGCTCGGGGGTCATAGCCTCAATAAGAGCGACTAAGCGTCTCCTCTGTTCGATGTCTGGCATGGGTGTCTTCAGAAAGAAGGGGGGGCTAGTGAGGATTTCGGGTTTTATGTCCATAGAAAATCATACGCCTGCGGACAGCGGAGTTCAGGCGGCCCGAGCACCCCAAGCCCGCTCGGCTGAGTTTGAATGGGGTGCCGAGCCTAACCAGCACTCGGTGCGGACCAGAGGGCTGGCTTCACTCACTTTAGCACTGATGAGGACAAGGGATCACCGTATAAGCACCGGCCGTATTCACTGTGGCCGTTGACGCCGAGCGTCAAGCGTGAACCTGTTGGCCAACGAGTGACCGAGTAAAGCTCGCCCGCGCCATCGCTGCCCGCAACAAACCCCGCTTCATCGAGATACCGCGCGAGAAGCGCAGCAACGTGCCATTCACCGAGGAGCACCTCACGGCCCTGCGGGGCGGTCCGACCGCCGAGGAATATCTGTGGAAGCTGATCCGGGAGGGCGGGGGGATCGCTGCGTCTAAAGCGGGCTAGTTCATTTCGGCGCGAAACCTAGTTGGGCGGAAAAACCCTGGGGAATTTGCCAGGATGCTTTCCGTCACAAACGTCTTTAAAGCGAATTTCGCGAACTCTTGGTTCGACACCAACGTCGGTAGCCACCACCTCGTACGCAGCCGACGCCGGCTGGATTCCGCGTCTTGGCCATTGCAACGTTCATTATGCGGTGCGCAACCGGCGTCCGATCGACGGCCTCAAGCCCTTCCTGAAGGGCTTCACCGCTGCCCACACCCGCTCCAACATCATCGTGCCAAAGGCGGAGGGCGACGCGATCTACTATTTGAGTTCGGACTATCCCTATCTGCTGGAAGACGAGAGCCTACAATCGGTGCTCGACATGATCGACCGCGTGAAAGCCTCTTTCGGCAGCGACGAATGGCATCGCGGCCTCGAGATCATGGCGTCGGTGCGGCGGAGATCGAGTCCCGAGCAAATCGGCAGCGAGCTCGCAACGCTGCTCACCCGGTTCGGCGTAGGGGGTGCCACCCCGCTGCCCGGCCGCTAAGCGGCGTTGGCGGCGGCGAGCCTGCGGGTGTGCGCGCCGACCAGGTCGGTCTCCACCAAAGCGCGAGCGTCGCCGTTTTCGGCGAGCAGGTGGATATGCACCTCGTTGGCGCCGCATTTGGCGCCTTCGTGCCGCAGATGGGCGAGATTGAGCGTTACGGCGTCGTCCTTGGTCTGGCCGAAGGCGAGCGCGACCCGGGTCCCGTCGTCGAAGCGGCGCACCAGGATGTAGTTGGCCTGGGGCAGGGCCGGGCAGCCGACCAGGCTGTAGACGCTGTGCAGATAACGGCGGCCGGAGGCCCCGCGCCAATAGTGGAACGCCTGGGCGAAAGCGGCCTCGGAGCAGACCAGCGCCGGCTCGTCGGCGGGCCCCCAGATCGGCGGCATCTCAACTTCAACTTCGGCTTTGCGCATCCACATGGAGTTCCGGCCCGTTAACCAGTAAATCGCTCTGTCAAATGGGTTGAGTGGTGACGAATTCAAGACGCTTGCACCGAATCTCAAGAACAAAGGTAGAACGCTTGCCGATCCCCAGTCAAGCATTCAAAGGTTAACGGCCTGCCCAATGGCTGGTTCCTTGGCTTTGGCTTCGGCCAAAAGGCGGGTCGAGGCGGTCTCGATGGCCTCCGTCAAACGCTTGAGAAACTCGGCCTTTGGCAGCCCCGGCGGGATCGGATCGAGAAATTCGACGACGATCGTGCCCGGCCGGCGGATGAGGCTCCTGCGGGGCCAAAACAGCCCCGAATTGAGCGCCACCGGCACGCACGGAACGCGAAGCGCCTCGTAGAGCAGAATCACTCCGGTCTTGTAGTCGGGCGGCGCGCCTGGGGCCCGCCGCGTGCCCTCAGGGAAGATGATGATCTCGCGCCCGTCGGCGATTCGCGCCTTCGCCTCGCGCAGCATGCGGCGCAGCGCTGCCGGCCCCTTGTCGCGGTCGACCGGGATCATCTCGAATTTCTTCGAGAACCAGCCGTGAAACGGGATCCAGAACAGCTCCCGCTTCATCAGCAGCGCCGGATCGCGGAACAGGGGAATGAGCGCGAAGGTCTCCCATGCCGATTGGTGCTTCGCAGCGACCAGGCAGGCGCCGTTGGGCAGCTTCTCTCGCCCGCGCACTTCGAGCTTGGTGCCGACGATGACCTCGAGCAGCCAGAGCTCGAACCGCCCGTGGATGGCGAGCGCGGCCATCGCCCAGCGCCTCGGCGCGAACAGCAAGGGACTGCCGATCACGACGAACAGGGTCGTCGTCACATAGAACAGGATATTGAACAGCAGCGAGCGCGCCATGCGGGCTCTATACCATTACGGCTCGGGCACGTCGGCGGGAGTGGTCCTGCCGCCCGTCAGGATCAGGCGCACGAGATCGGTCGCCCAGAGCCGGCCGAGCGCCGGCAGATATTTCAGATATTCAGAGAGCAGCAGCTTGGTCGTGCCGGGATAGGTCCACCAATGGTCGAGATGCACATTGTTGTCGACCACCGAGTAAGGCACCAGCCTCACCCCGGGCATGACCCTGGCAAGCTCGGCCAGCGCCCGGGGCATGTGGTAGTTCGAGGTCACCACGATGATCGAGCCGTAGCGGTGTAGCGCCACCCATTCGCTGGTCTCGGTGGCGTTGTCGATGGTGTTGCGCGCTTCCTTGTCGATATCGACGCAGCAGGTGAACAATTGGTCGCCTTGGCTCGCGAGGTCCTTCAGCTCCTCCATCGTCACGGTGCGATTGACCCCGGTGATGAGGACGCGCTTCGCCTTGCCCGCGGCCAACAGCTTCATCGCCGCGTCGATGCGCGCGACACCGCCGGTAAGCACGGCGATGCCGTCGGCCGGGCGCTGCGGTACGGCCTGCTCGTGCTCGATGCCGTTGGCAAACACAATGAAGCCGATGATCAGCAGCACCAAGGCGAACAGGCATGCATCGAAGATGAGCCTGACACCGCCCATGAAACCGCTGAACCGGCCTGGTCTTTCGACCGCTTCCTCCCTCACGGCTTACTCCACGACTGCCAGGCGGGCGCAAGAATAGGCACAAATCGGCTGCACATGAAACCTGCTTTACCGGCGTCTGCGGCAGATAAACGGAGTGCAGGTCAGGCGTAGGACTTGAGCACGCGGATCACGCCGAGCCTTGAGGTGATCATGCAGATGCCGGCCACCGCCAGCGCCACCAACAGGCAGAGCACATAGCCCCAAAGATCGAGCTCGCCCGAGCCGATCAGCCGGCTCGTCTCGGCCTCGGTGACCACCCCTCCGCCCAGCACATGCATCATCAGCGGCAAGATGAGAAAGGCGAGCGCTGCGGCGATCGCCCCGAGCAACCCGGCGCGCGCCCCCAAGCCCAGGAAATGCCGCTCGAATTCGCGGCTGATGAAGCGCTCGTTGGCGCCGACGAAATGCAGCACCTCGATGATCTCCCGGTTCGACGCCATGGCGCTGCGCGTCGCCGAGACAATGACGGCGATGGTCGCGGCGGCGACCAGCGACAGCACGGCAAGCCCGCCCAGGGCGGCGGTGCGAGTGATGGTCTTGATCTCGGCCTGCCAGCGCCGGTGGTCGTCGAGCGTCACCCCCTCGAAATTCTGCGTGAGCGCCGTCTTGATCAGTTGAATGTCCGGGGGGTTGGAGCGGTCGATCTCGACGGCGATCAGGCGCGGGATGGGGAGCGCTGCAAGCGCGCTGGTCTGCCCGAGCCAGGGCTCGAGCAGCTTGGCGCTGTCGTCGGCGGTGAGCGGCTTCACCCGGGTGACGCCCTTCTGCTTGGCGAGGAACAGCGAGACCAGCGTCATCTTCTTCTCGATGTCGGCGGTGTTGATCGGGTCGAGCTCGATGGTGATCTCGCTGGCGATGTCGTTGACCCAGGCATTGGCCGATTGGTTGATCATGTAGACAGCGCCGGCGGTGAGGCAGGCGAGGAAGGACATGATGGCGATCACCACGGTCAGCGCGTTGCCGGCGATCGAGGCCGACGGCACGATCTGCGCGGTCTTGGTCTGGAAGCGCGCCGGCAGCAGGCTGACGATGCGGGCCGGTAGCAGCCCGGTCAGCAGGCTCGTCCAAGGATAGTCGCGAATGTCGTTGAGGAACGTCATGGCGTTCAGCGCATCTGCAAATGGCCGTCATAGAGCACGAGCCGCGGGGCATCGAGCTGCTCCATCAGGGCATAATCGTGGGTCGCGATAATGACCGAAGTGCCGAGCCGGTTGAGCTCGACGAACAGGCGCAGCAGCCGGTTGCCGATGGCCGGGTCGACGTTGCCCGTCGGCTCGTCGGCCAGCAGCAACTCAGGCCGCCCGATCACCGCCCTGGCGATGGCCGCGCGCTGCTTCTCTCCTCCCGAAAGGATCTCCGGGTAAGCATTGATGCGGTCGCCGAGCCCGACCCAGCGCAGGAGATCGGTCACATCTTCCTTATAATCCGACTCCCGTTTTCCCATCACCCGCAAGGGGAGTGCCACATTCTCCCAGGTGGTGAGGTGGTCGAGCAGGCGAAAATCCTGGAACACGATGCCGATCCGCCGCCTGAGCGCCGACCGGCCGCTCGCCGAGAGGTCGGTCACATTCTCGCCGAACACGAAAATCAGCCCCCGGCTTGGCCTGAGCGACATGAAAAGCAGCCGTAAAAGCGTGGTCTTGCCGGCTCCCGAGGGCCCGGTCAGGAAGTGAAAGGACCCCGGAAGCACGTGAAAGGTGACGTCGCGCAAGATTTCCGGTCCTGAGCCGTAGCGCAGTCCGACATTGTCAAAGCGAATCACCCGTGTTCCTTAAGCCTCTTAAGATTGCGGAGGACAGGCACTTTATGCTGAAGTCCTGGTCCGGTATCAATGGGTTTGGGCAGCGTATGGGGCCCGGGGCAAAATCCAGGATAAAAGGCCATTTTGGCTTTTCCGATGGCAACACTCATTATCTGTCCTGCTTGCGACACGCGCTACGAGACCAAGGCGGTCTTTCCGCCTGAGGGGCGGAAAGTGCGTTGCTCCAAATGCGGGCATGTCTGGCAGGCGCTTCCGGTGACCGCGCCGCCGCCGCTGGCGCAGCCCGTGCAGATGCCACCGCCGCCGCAGCCGGCTCAGGCCGCCAAGCCGCCACAGGCACCGCCGCCGCCGAAGCCCGCCGCCGCGGTCAATGCGGGATTGAGCGGATTTGCCGGCATTACGCCGGCCGCGCCCGCGCCCGCCAGCCCCGCCGCCGCCTTCGCCTGAGACCAGCTTCACCCCATCCGGCATGGACGCCGAGCTTGCCGCTCAACTCGCCCGCCTCAATGCCGAGGCGATGGCTGACGTTTCGGCCGCCCCCCCGCCTGAAAAGGGCGGCGGAATTTTCGCGCGCCTGTCCGGCAAACGCCCCGCCGCGCCGGTTGCGCCGCCGCCCGATGCTGGCCTGAACGACGCCGCGATGCCGGATGCAAGCTTCGGCGACGCCACGTTTGATGCCGGCATGTCCAACGGCATGGGCGATGCCAGCATGGGCGATGTCAGCATGGATGCCGACCTCGGCTACGACCCGGCATTGGCGGCGCAAGCGCTTCCCGGCGAGCAGCCGCCGGGACCGCGACGCATCCCGTCGGTCGTCACCATCGGCTGGCTCGTGCTTGCTCTCGTCGTCGCTTCGGTGATCGGCACGCTCGTGCTCGCGCCGTCGGCGGTGATGTCGGTGTTGCCCGGCGCGGCGCGGCTCTACGCGTTGTTCGGCGCCCCGGTCGGCTCGCACGGGCTTGCCTTCGAGGGCGTGCGTTACGGCTGGACCAGCGAGGGCGGCCAGACCGTGCTCGAAGTGCAGGGCGATGTGGTGAACTTGACCGCTGGGCCCGTCGACGTGCCGACCGTGATCATCGCGCTTCGTGACGAGAGCGGCGAGGAAATCTCCGAATGGACCACCGAGGTCGGTGAGGATGAGCTTGCCGGCGGGGAGCATGCACCGTTCTTGCGGCAGATCCCTTCGCCGCCGAGCAATGTCCGCAGCGTCAAGGTGCGTTTCGCCAAGGCGGAGTAGCATGGGCGAGCCCGCGGCGGCCGCGACCGTCACGCCGCCGTTTAGCGCCGGACAAATCGCCGAGCGGATCGATGTTCTGGCGCGCGGATGAGGGCACACGCTCGTCCTGGCGCTTTCTGTTTCTCCAAGGACGCTGCATCATGACCGCTGGCAAAGCGTGGCCGTCCGAACTGCGCACTTATGAAGACCGGCGCACCGGGGTTGTGGTGAGGCAGTTGACCAATTACCCGGCGCATAGCCATCATTTTTACTTCACCCATTCCGGCTGGCACGCGAACGAAAGCAAACTGCTGGTGGCGTCTGACCGGGAGAACAAGACCGATCTGTTCAGCATTGATCTGCAAACCTATGCCATCACCCAGTTGACCGATCTCACTCCGCTGCCGCTGCCACGTGAGGTCGAATTTCTGCGCGCCTGCACCAATCCGGTTAGGGATGAGGCCTATTTCTGGTACGGCTATGAGCTGGTGGCGCTGGACTTGAGCACGCTGGCGCAGCGCCCGCTGTATCGGATGCCGGATGGCTACGATGTGTCGATGATCAGTTGCTCGGCGGATGGGCGCTATGTCTATTGCAGCATCTCGGAGGATATGTCGCACAAATTCCGCGTGGATTTGCTGCGGGGCTATGTCGGCTTTCGCGAGACATGGGCCGCGATGCCGCACAGCCAGATCGTGCAGGTGGCAGTGGATGGCAGCGGACATAAGGCGGTGTGGGAAGAAAATTATTGGGTGGGGCATGTGAATACCTCGCCGCGCCACCCGCATTTGCTGACGTTCTGCCACGAAGGGCCATGGGGAGAGGTCGACAACCGCATCTGGGGATTGAATGCCGACACGGGCGAGGTGTGGCAGATCCGTCCACGCGCCGAGGCCGGGGAAATGGTGGGACATGAATATTGGCACGCCGATGGTGAGATGATTGGCTATCATGGGCGTTACGCCAATGGCCGAGGGTTCTTCGGGCATGTCCGCTACGACAATAGCGGGCGCATCGAAGTGCCGTTCGAGCCGGTCAAGACCGGGCACGGCCATTTTTACTCGAATGACCTCCACGTGGTCGTCAGCGATGTGGGCCCAACGGTGGATTTGTGGCGCTGGAACGGGCGAGACTACGGGACGGGGCGGGCATTGTGCAGCCACGATTCCAGTTTCAAGACACAGCAGCAGCATGTCCATCCGCGCTTCAACAGCGCCGGGACTCAAGTGGTGTTTACCAGTGATGTGAGCGGTTATGGCAACGTGTATCTGGTCGATGTGCCGGACTTCGATTCGCTGCCGCTGCTGATGGACGTGATAAAGTCCTGATATCCACGACATGAGCCAAGGCCGAACGAGCATGACGGAGCGCGCCGCGGGCGAGGTGGTCACGCCGCTCTACAGCGCCGAGCGCATCGCTGGCAGGGTCGAGGCCATCGCCCACGAGATCGCCGCGTCGTCTCCCGCCGATCTCATCATCGTGTCGATCTTGAAGGGAAGCTTCATCTTCGCCGCCGATCTCATCCGGGCGCTGCACCGCGACGGGCTCAAGCCGGAGATCGACTTTATCTTCCTCGCGAGCTACGGCACGGGCACCATCTCCGGCGGCGAGGTCAAGGTGTTGCGCGGCGTCGAGACCGGTCTTGCGGGGCGGGACGTCCTGATCGTCGACGATATTCTCGATTCGGGCCGCACCCTCGCCTTCGCCAAGGCGTTGTTCGAGAAAAGCGGCGCGCGGCGGGTGCGCACCTGCGTGCTGGTCGACAAGCAAGTCCCGCGCGCGGCCAAGATCGAGCCGGACTTCACCGGCTTTCGCTGCCCGCCCGTGTTCGTGGTGGGCTACGGCATGGACCTCGCCCACCGTTATCGCGAGCTTCCCTTCATCGGCGAGGTCGGAAATCCATGACGACGCTCACCCTCATCGCCGCCCTGATCGGTGTGCTCATCCCGCCGGCGGTGATCTTCAAGGCGCTCACCAGCAAGGCAACGGACCGCTGGCCGGAAGGGCTGCTGGTCGGCGTCTATCTCGGGACGCTCGGCACGATCAGCGTCATCGCCATTCTCTGGCGTTACGGTTTCGTCTGAGCTGCGACCAGCGCGTGCGGCGCTCCTTTAGCGGTCGAGAACCAGGCGTATCTCTACGAGGTTCGAGCGTACCCGCAGGACGTAGAAGCCCATGGTCGCGAGATGCGAAGGCATCAGAACGCCCGACTCCGCACCGTTCGAGATGATAAGCGGCTGGATGTTCAGCGCGGCGCGAAGCTGGTCCTCGAGCTCCGCCCAAAGCTGGGTAAGCCCGCGCTGGGCGATCACATCCTTGAAGTCGGCATGCGCCGCCGCGAGGATGCCGTAATAGCCATAGAGTTGCCCATAGGCGAACCAGAAGCGGTCGTCGGCGCGCGTGTCGAACCAGCCGAGATTGTAATTTTCGGAACGCTCTCGCAGGATCGCCGAGGTCGCGCCGATATCGTTGGCGATGCGGTCGATGAATTGCAGCAGATTATCGCCGCGGGCGTCGAATACCGCTGCGCATTGCTCGAGCCGTTGGTTGAAGGCTCTGAGGTCGCCGATGGCGGAGCGGTAGAAGCTCGGCGTCGGAGTTTTCGGACCGAAAGGATGCAAGCCAAAATACCAGGTGGACTCGTCGAACTGGAGATTGCCGCGGGCGCTCTGCAGGTTTGAATCGATCTGCGAGGTGCCGCGTACCCGGCCCAGCGTGTCGACCAGCTCGATCGACGTGCGGCGGATCGCTTGGTGCACGCCGCGCTGAAACGCGGCCTTGTTGTCGAAGAACGGCGTGCGGTCCCAGTCGATGCCGAACAGGCCGAGCTTGTAGAGGATCATCGAGGATATCCACGCATTCTGATTGACGTTGAAGTCGACCAGATCGGCGGTCACGTCGACGATTGCGGAGCGCCGGCAGGTTTGCGCCGCGCCCGGTTGGGTGGTGGTCGCGGCCTGTTCCGATGCGCCGATGATGCCGGTCTGCGGCGCCTGAGCGCTGGAGGAAGCGCCCTTTCCGGCAAGATCGAGCGCCTTGACGTAATCCGGATTGAAGTTCGTCCAGCGCTGCGTGGTCCAGAAGAAATAGCCGTAGAGGAGCACGAGGCCGAGAAGCAATGCGCCCAGCACGGCTTTGAGAATCCCGCCGCGCTCCCGATACCACCGTCCCAACCACACAAACGGCCACAGCACGACGCCGATGGCGTAGCCGATACCGCGGCCAATCGACTGGAAGATGCGGGTGAAGAAACTCACGACGGGATCAAGCATAAGCCTTGACGAGGTCAGAACGGCTTGATCAGGCGCTCGAGATAATCGAGCTCGATTCCCGGGCGTGACGGATCGCCCAGCCTGCGGCGCAGTTCGTCAAGCACCTCCCGCGCCCGCTGAATGTCGATCTCGTCGGGCACCTTCACCGAGAGGCCGAGATCGGGACGGTTCGAGCGGTCGGGCCGCCCGAGCGGATCGCGTCCGTTATTGCCGGCGCCTTGGCCGGCCTGCAACTCGCCGCCCTCCATCATCTGCTCGGCCATCGACTGCGCGCCCTTGCGCAGCTTGTCGAGCGCTAGGCTCTGCTGCTGGGTGGCGCGGTCGAGATTGCTCTCGCCGATCGCCTCCTTGGCGTCGCGCATCGCCTCCTGCGCGCCCTTGAACTCGTCGGGCGGCTCGCCGCCCTCGATGCGGAAGCGGTCGATCAGGCTTTGCAACCTGTCGCGCAGCTCGTTCTGGCGGTCGCCGAGCCGCGCATGCTGGCCGGAACGCTGGCCTTGCGAGGGCTGCTGGCCCATTTCCAGCTGGGAGTTGGGCGGCGCGCCCTGGCTGCCGGATTCGCCCTGGCCCTTCATGCTGCCTTGCTGCGCCTCGCCCGGCAGATTCCTCGAACAGCGGCGCCATGCTCATGCCGGGGCCGAACTCCATCGGCTGGCCGGGAGGGCTCACCTCGAACTCATCGCCCTGCTGGCTGCCGCCCGCGCTCTGCTGACGCTTGGCCGAGAACGTATCGTCGAGCAGCTTCTGCTGATTGGAGACGATGTCGCTCAAATCCTTCATCATCCGCCCGGCGCGCTGCTGCTGGGCGTTCTCGGCGAAATTGCCGGTCTGCAGCCGATCGAGAATGTCCTTCAGCTCGGACAGCATCTTCTCGGCCATCTCCTTGGAGCCCGACTGGGCGAGCTTCTGGATATTGTTCAGCAGCTTGTCGAGGTCCTGCTGCGACACGAGCTGATCGCCGTTCTGCTCGCCTTGCGGCTGCATGTTGCCTTTGTCTTGCTGCTGCGAGGCGAGCGCCTGGAGATATTTCGACAGCGCCTCGCGCAGCTCGTCCACCAGCTGCTTGATCTCCTCAGGCGAGCCGTTCTCCTGCAGCGCCTGCATCAGCGCGTCCTGCGCCTGCTTCACGGCGCGCTCGGCCTCGGGCAGGTCGCCCTCCTCGATGCGCAACGCCACGTCCCACAGCTGATCGACGATGCTGGCGATGCCCGCGCGCGACTGGTCGCTGCGCAAGCGCCAATACGCGTTGCGCAGGGCGAGATAGATGGTGCTGTCGTCGATCACCTTGTCGCCGCCGAGCGTGAGCGCGTCGAGCGCGTTGGCGACGCCGTCGGGCGAGGTCGGATCGCGCACCAGCTTCTTGCGCTGCTCGACCACGGCCTTTGCCAGGGGTTTGGTGAATTTCCGCTCCGGCAGCGCGAATTCGTAAGGCTGGCTCTGGCCGATCTGTCCGGCCTGGTCGCGGGCAACCAGCGTCATGCGCACTTTGAGCCCGGCCCAGGGATGGGCGGTCAAATCCTGTGTCGCCTTGCCGTCGATCCGCTTGGCGTTGGTGCGCGGCAATTGTAGCGGCATGGTCGGCGGCTCGAGCAGGGGATCGGCTTCGACCTTGGCTCCGGCTTCGGCCGGCAATGGCGCGAGGTTGCGCTCCTCGCCTTCGCCGAGTGCAAAGCGCGCTTCGGCGCTCGCCACGCCGTTGTCGTCGTCGGCGCGGAACACGAGCCGCAAGGCGCCGCGCGGCGTGGTCGTCGGCGTGCCCATCAGATTGATGCTCGGCGCCTGGTCCTTGATCAGATCGAAGCGCCATTTGGAAACGGTCTGGCCGCCGATCCTCACGTCGGCGCTGACCGGCTCGTTCAGCGCCACGTTGAACTCGATCAGGCCTTGGCTGCCGCCTTGCTTCGGCTCGATGGTCTTGACGTCGGCGCCGTCGCGGCTGGTGACGAGGCTCACGGTCTCGCCCTGCGGTGCGTGCGTGCGCACGATCAGTTCGCTCCGCTCAGGCACCGACAGCGCGCGGAAGGATTCGGCGCCGGCGCCGACCGTCTCGTTGCCGTCGGCAAGCACGATCGGCGGCAGGCCGGTATAGACGGGTGGCGTCACCCAGGCGTCGAGCCTGAGCAGCGCCGGTGCGCTCGATGCGGCGGGGGAGAAGGCGGCGCGCAGATGATTCCAGCCATTGCCGCCGGTCGCCAGCAGCGCGGCGACCACGGCAAGCAGCAGCGCCGAGCGGATGGCGTAAGGGTCCTTGCGGTCGGTGCGCGGCGCCGGCCACGAAGGCTTGAGCCGCGAGATGAGTTGGCCGAGACGCGCCCGATGCGCGGACCACAGCGCGGCGGTCTCCTTTGCCGGCGTCGTGCCCAGCCGGTCTTCATAAGAGGAGGCGGGCCGATGCTTGATGCCGGCATTCCGCTCGAGTCGGCGCAGCGCCTCTTGGCGGGTCGGCAGCGAAAGCCTGATCAGCGGCAGGAAGGAGACGATCAGCGCGAGGCCGAAGCCGCCCAGCAGCACGCGATGCAGCAGCGGCGGCAGGTAGCTCCACAGCTCCAGCAGCGAGACGACGAGGAAGGCGGCAACGACCAGGAAGGGCCACAGCAGCGCCTCCCAAATGCGCTCGCCGAGCATGGCAAGCCAGCTCAAGCGCACGCGGCCCTCGAACCGGCTGGCGAGCGCTTTATCCTCCGCCTTCTCCGGCGAGGTCTCTTTCGATCGAAACACAGATCGCATCGTCTTCAATCGTTTAGCACGAAGAGCCGCGCCTAGGGGGTAACTTGGGGAGCGAAGCGGGCGAAAGCGAGGCTTTTGCCCCGCGCTCCCAAGCATTAAAGCCAGTTCGGCAGCCGCTCCCTGGCCAGCATGTCGTCGTAGCCCGGCCGCGGCCGTGTCACGCTATAGCGGTTTCCGGCCACCAGCACCTCCGGCACCAGCAATCGCGAATTATATTCGGAAGCCAGCACCGCGCCATAGGCGCCGGCCGTCATCACGCAAATGAGATCGCCCGCCCGGAGCTCGGGCAGCTCCCGGGCGAGCGCCAGATAGTCGCCGGTCTCGCACACCGGCCCCGCCACGTCGGTGACGATGCTCCGCGTACCCGGCGCGGGCTCGATGACGGGGACGATCTCGTGATAGGCCTCGTAGAGCGTCGGCCGCATCAGATCGTTCATCCCGGCATCGACGATGGTGAAGGTCTTGTCGGCGCCCTGCTTCACATAGAGCACGCGCGTGACGAGGATGCCGGCATTGCCAGCGATCATGCGGCCCGGCTCGAACAGGAGCCGCAAGCCCAGCCCGCCCACTTCCTCCTGCACCAGCCGCGCATAGTCGGCCGGCAGGGGCGGCGGCGGCTGATCGTGGCGGTAGGGGATGCCGAGCCCGCCGCCGAGATTGACGAAGGAGATGGCGAAGCCCTGGTCGCGCAAGCCGGCAACCAGCTCGTGCAGCAGCGCGAAGGCATTGCGGAACGGGCCGAGATCGGTGATCTGGCTGCCGATATGCATATGCACGCCGGCGGCCTCGATGCCGGGCAGCGTACTCGCCAGCGCATAGAGCGAAGGCGCTTGCGCGAACGGCACGCCGAACTTGTTCTCGGCCTTGCCGGTCGCGATCTTGTGGTGGGTCTTGGCGTCGACGTCGGGGTTGACGCGGAAGGCGATGCGCGCGGTCTTGCCCATCCCCGCCGCCACCTCGCTCAGCGCTCGAAGCTCAGGCTCGGATTCGACGTTGAAGGCGAAGATGCCGGCGTCGAGCGCGTGCTTCATCTCGGCTGGCGTCTTGCCGACGCCCGAGAACGCGATCCGCTCCGGCGGGATCTTCACCGCAAGCGCGCGGCGAAGCTCGCCCTCCGATACGATGTCCATGCCGGCGCCGAGCTGCGCCAGCGTGGCGAGCACGCCGAGATTCGAGTTCGCCTTGACCGAATAGCAGACCAGCGTGTCGGGCGTGCCGGCGAAGGCATCGGCGAACACCCGGTAGTGACGCTCTAGCGTCGCCGACGAATAGCAATAAAAGGGGGTGCCGATGGCGGCAGCGAGGTCGGCAAGATCGACCTCCTCGGCGTGGAGCACATTCTGCTGGGAGACGCCGCGCCGATAGGCGAAATGGTGCATTGTAGGGGGGTCAGTCTATTCGAGCAGCCAATCGATCCAAAGGCGCCGGTCCGGGGCCTGCGACATCTTAGTTGACGGATCGGCCTTGGCCTGGGGGTAAGTGGGCTTCGGCCGGTCCAACGAGCCGCGGCGGCCACAAGCGGTCAGCCCGATGGTCGCCACCAGCACAAGCGTTAAAAGGATGCGCAACGCGCTTCCCATGGTCGTGCCCCTGTCCCTCGGCCTATTGCCTGGCCCTTGACCTATCCTTTTATCGCGTTTGGCCGTCCTTCTCCAAACGCTTTATCCACCGTCTCGCCTCCCGTTTGACGTTGGACGGCGCGGTTCCGCCATAAGAGGTGCGGCTTTTCACCGATCCTGCGACATCGAGCGCGGGATAAACCTGCTCGGTGATCCGCGTTTCCACCGATTTAAGGTCCGAAAGCGGCAGTTTTTTGAGGTCGCAGCCCTTTGATTCGGCCAAGGCCACGATCTTGCCGGTGACGTGATGGGCCTCCCTGAAGGGCAGTCCGAGATTGAGCACCAGCCAGTCGGCGAGGTCGGTGGCGGTCGAATGCCCGGCCGAGGCGGCTCGCTTCATGGCCTTCACGTCGGGCTCGAGGTCCTCGACCATGCCGGTCATCGCGGCGATGCCCAGCTTCAGCGCATCGAGCGCGTCGAACACCGGCTCCTTGTCCTCCTGCATGTCCTTGGCGTAGGCGAGCGGCAGGCCCTTCATCACCATCAACAGCGCCTGAAAGGCGCCGGCGATTCGCCCGGTCTTGGCCCGCACCAGCTCGGCCGCGTCGGGGTTCCGCTTCTGCGGCATGATCGAGGAGCCGGTGCTGAATTTGTCGGAGAGCCGCACGAAGCCCCATTGCGGCGAGGTCCAGTTGACGATCTCCTCGGCGAGCCGCGACAGGTGCATGGCGGCGATCGAGGCGGCCGCCAAGCGTCTCGAGCGCGAAGTCGCGATCCGACACCGCATCCAGCGAGTTCGCCGATGGCCTCGCAAAGCCGAGCGCGTTCGCCGTCGCCTCGCGGTCGATGGGGAAGGACGTGCCGGCGAGGGCCGCAGCGCCGAGCGGCGATTCGTTCAGCCGCTTGGCGGCGTCGGCGAAGCGGCCGCGATCCCGGCCAAGCATCTCGACATAGGCGAGCAGATGATGGCCGAAGGTGATCGGCTGCGCGGTCTGCAGATGGGTGAAGCCCGGCATCACCGCTCCGGCATGCGCGAGCGCCTTGGTGGCGAGCGCGAGCTGAAGCCGCCCGAGGCCCGCGCCGATCGCGCCGATCTCGTCCCTGACATAGAGCCTGAAATCGGTCGCCACCTGATCGTTGCGCGAGCGCGCGGTGTGCAGCTTGCCGGCCACCGGTCCGATCAGCTCGGCGAGGCGGCTCTCGACATTCAGATGAATATCCTCGAGCTTGCGCGAGAATTTGAACTTGCCCGCCTCCAGCTCGGCCGCGATCTGGTCGAGCCCGGCGGCGATCTCCTTCGCCTCCGCGGGCGTGATGATGCCGGTCGCCCCCAGCATGGCGACATGCGCTTTCGAGGCGAGAATATCGTGACGCCACAGCCGCTTGTCGAAGTCGATGGAGGCGTTTATCTCCTCCATGATCTCGGCGGGACTTGCGGCGAAGCGGCCGCCCCACATGGTGTTCGTCATGACGGTCTTAGCCTTGGGCAAGACTTGAGTTGAGCGGGAAGACGTGAGCAAACGCAAAGAACGCGACAGCGCTGCGTCGCCGGCCATCTATCTCGTCGCTGCAATCGTTGCGGCGATTGCCGGATTCGGCACGGTATATGTGAGTTTCGCCCCTTCTGACAATGGCAAGACCGAGCTTTCGCAAGCGAGCTCGGGTGGACCGGAGACCGGGACCGGCCCGCTCGCCGGGCTCAACAAGGGCCCCATGGCCGCGCTTTTGGTCAGGCCGAAGCCGCTCGACTTGCCTGCGATCGCCTTCGCCGACAAGGACGGCAAACCGGTCAACCTGGCCGATTTCGCCGGCAAAGTGGTGCTGCTGAACATCTGGGCGACCTGGTGCGTGCCCTGCCGCGAGGAGATGCCGGCGCTCGACCAGCTCGAGACCAAGCTCGGCGGCAAGGATTTCCAGGTGGTTGCGGTCAATATCGACAAAGGCGGGCCCTGACAAGGCGGCGGCCTTCCTCAAGGAGACCGGCGCCACCCATCTCGCGCTTTACACCGACCCCACGGGCAAGCTGTTCTCGACCATCAAGACGGTCGGCATGCCGACCACGCTGATCGTCGATCGCAACGGCAAGGAGATTGCCCGCCTGGTCGGCCCGGCCGACTGGGCCTCGCCCGAGGCGATCCAAGTGATCGAGGCGGCCATCGCCGCGCCCGCGCCCGCCTCTTAAGGGTTCACCGGGACGATCGCGTCCTTCTCCAGGCGATAGTCATATTGGCAGGTCTCCGACACCGGCTTGTTGCACGGCGTGCCGGGTGTGGTGACATAGAGCATGGGCTTGCCGCCGCTCTTGCCGAATTTGTAGCTCTGCACGAGATCCTCGAACAGCAGATCCCACTGCGTCGCGCCGTCCCAGAGATAGATCTGCAAGGTGCAGCCGCCATTGCCGCAGAGCGGATTGATGCCGCCGTCGCATTTCAGCTTGGAATAATCGGCGATCCAATCCTCGCCGCCATCGCCGTTCAGATCGTCGACCGTGAGCACGGCGTCCGCATTCGGCTTGCCGTTGAGGTCCTTGCAGGCGCGTTCGGCTTCGCCGATCGCCTCGGTGATATTGTCGGGAGGCTCGGCGGCACGCGCCGCGGCGATCGCCAAGTAGAGAGTGAAGGCCGCCAAGGCGGCGATGTGCAAACCGTGGTGGGAAATGCGGCTCAATTCGCGCCGGTGTTGACGGTGCTGCGCTTCTTCGATCCGCCCTTGCGGCTGACCTTGCGCGAGGGCTTCGACGGCTTCGCCTTGGCGACGCCGCAAATTGCATCCTTCAAATGCGCCGGCCCGTCGGTCAACGATGCTTGTTGGATCGCCAGCCCGTCGATGCTGGTGCCGAACAGCGACTTCCAGAAATAGCGCTTGAAGCCGTTCTCCAACAGGTCGGTGGCGCGCACGCGGCGCGTGGCGACCGATTGCTCGCCGAGCACGACGGCGACCAGCTTGCGGCCGTCACGGGTCGCGCTCGCCACGACGTTGAATCCGGATTCGCAGATGAAGCCGGTCTTCATGCCGTCGGCGCCGGGCAAACTCACCAGCAGGCCGTTATGCGTGCGCACCACCTGCTTGCCGACCTGCACCTGAATGGTGGTGAAGAGATCGGCATATTCGGGGAACTCGATGATGATGGCGCGCGCCAGCTTGGCGAGATCGCGGGCGGTGGTGACCTGGCGCTCGTCCGGCAGGCCGTTGGCATTGGCGAAACTGGTGCGCGTCATGCCGAGACGCTGCGCCGCCTCGTTCATGCGCTGAACGAAGGCCTCCTCGCTGCCGGCCACGGTCTCGGCGATCATCACCGCGACATCGTTGGCCGACTTGACGATGAGCACCTTGAGCGCGACGTCGAGCGTGATCGACTCGCCCTCTTTCAGCCAGAGCTTGCTCGGGGCTTGCTGCGTCGCCCTCTTGGAGCAGACCGCTTTGGTATCGGGCTTGACGGTGCCGGCCTTCATCGCCTGGAAGGCGACATAGGCGGTCATCAATTTGGTGAGCGATGCCGGGAACCACTGCGCATCGGGATCCTCGGCGTAGAACACGGTGCCGTTATACGGCTCGAACACCAGCGCTGGGCCGGCCGAAACGGCTGACGGGGCCATCAAGACCACTCCGACGAGGAGGCCTAGACCGGCACGCCGCAGCATCATCCCTGTTCCCTCATCAATTGGCCTTCGCGCGCCACATCACTTCCGAGCGCCGCAGCGAGTGCGGCCGGGACGTTACGTAATGATGACGGCCACCCCAAACCCCCGGGAACGGCCCCGCCCCATAGTCAATCGAATTTCGACTGTTCCATGGCACCCGGATCAGACCGACGCTGATGAAGCCCCCATTTCAGGGGCCGCGACGGGCGCTGGAGCGACAGCCGAATCGCAAGCTCGCGGCGATGCCGCAACTGCGGGGGAGAGTAGCGCGCTCGTCCCAATTCGCAACTGCGAAATTGCGCTTCGCTGTGACCCAAATACCGCGCTATGAGGGGGCCTGTTTCGCACCTCCCCTCGCAAGGGCGCATGACCCATGGACGCCGACGCCAGGCGTAAGCAGCTTTCCGCGGCATTGAATCGGGTCGCCGGCGGCGACCGGGCGGCGCTCCGCCTGGTCTACGACATGACCGCCGCGAAGCTTTTTGGCGTCTGCCTCCGTATATTGAATGATCGAGGCGAGGCAGAGGACGTGCTCCAGGACGTTTACATCACGGTTTGGCGCAAGGCCGGCGCGTTCGACGCGGCCCGCGCGAGCCCGATCACCTGGCTGGTGGCGATCGCGCGCAACCGGGCCATCGACCGCGCGCGGGCGAGCGGCGCGTCGCGGGTGAAGGCGCCGATCGAGGCCGCCGAGATGATCGCCGATCCGGCCCCGCTCGCCTCCGATCGGCTCGAGGCCGAGCAGGAGAGCGGGCGGCTGGGCGGCTGTCTCGATGAGCTCGAGGCCCGCCAATCGGCGGCGATCCGCGCGGCCTTCATGGACGGTCTCACCTATGAGGCGCTTGCCAACCGCACCGGCGTTCCGCTCGGCACGATGAAGAGCTGGATCAGGCGCGGCCTTGCTAAGCTTAAAGAGTGTTTGGAGCGATGAGCGACACCGGCGCCAAAGACGAAGACGAGCGCGGGCCTCCGAGTGCCGCCGAATATGTGCTCGGCGTGCTCGGCGCGCATGAGCGGCGCGCGGTCGAGCAGCGCATCGCGCGCGAGCCCGCCTTTGCCCGCGAGGTCGCGTTCTGGGAGGAGCGGCTCGGTGGACTTGCGCAAGGCATCGGCCCGGTGACCCCGCCGGCCGACGCTTGGGCGCGCATCGAGGCCGGGCTCGATCGCGCCTCCAACGCGAATTCGGCATCGGGTCTGTGGCAAAGCCTCGCCTTCTGGCGTGGGCTCGCGCTCGGCGCGAGCGCGCTTGCCGCGGCCTGTCTTGCGGCGCTGATTTATGTCGGGAGCCTCGCTCCGCCAAGCGGCCCGCTGCTCGCGCAAGCTCGACAGCGAAGGGGGCGAGGTGGGGTTCGTCGCCGCGGCTAATCCCGCCGACCGCAGCCTGGCGATCGTGCCGGCCGCGCTGCTCGACGGCGGCCCGGCGCCGACGTCCTTCGAGCTGTGGGTCATTCCCCCTGGCGGGACGCCGCATTCGCTCGGCCTGGTCGACCCGTCCAAGGCGGTGAGAGTCGTGGTGCCGCCCGAGCTGTGGCCGCATGTCAGCGCCGATTCCGTGCTCGCGATCACGGTCGAGCCGCCGGGAGGCTCGCCCACGGGGAAGCCGACCGGCCCGGTGATCGCCAACGGCCCGCTCGCCACGCTGTCTGGCGTTGAATCGTCATGCCCGGACTATCCGCGTCCATGCCGCCACCGCGTCGCGATGAAACGTCTATGGAATGGATTCCGGTCAGCCCGGCAATGCGGCTGTCAATCACGAACGTCATCGCCAATAGGCGCGCTGCTGCATCCGCCGCTCCCTTCCTCCGTAACTGCGCCCGCAAGGGACAACACGCAACATTCAGGAGGATGACATGAAGTTCGCCAAATTCGCTCTCGCCGGCGCCGCTGCCGCCGGTCTGGTTTTCGCCGCGCTCGACCGCGGTTCCGACCTTCGCCAAGGAGACGACGGTGATGGTTGGCGGCGCCCCGATGTTCCCGTCCAAGAACATCATCCAGAATGCGGTCAACTCGAAGGACCACACGACGCTGGTCGCCGCGGTCAAGGCCGCCGACCTGGTCGATACGCTTTCCGGCAAGGGCCCGTTCACGGTGTTCGCGCCGACCAACGACGCCTTCGCCAAGCTGCCGGCCGGCACGGTCGACACGCTGCTCAAGCCCGAGAACAAGGGCCAGCTCACCCAGGTGCTGACCTATCACGTCGTGCCCGGACGCATCACCGCCAAGGATCTGATGGCGGCGGTCGAGAAGGGCGGCGGCAAGGCCATGTACAAGACCGTCGAAGGCGAGGATCTCACCGTCGAGGTCAAGGACGGCCAGATCTGGGTCTGGGACGCCAAGGGCGGCTCCGCCAAGATCACCATCAAGAACGTGATGCAGTCGAACGGCGTGATCCACGTCATCGACACCGTGCTGCTGCCGAGCTAGTTCCCCCTCTAGCTTGTGCGACAGCCGAGCCCGCCGTGCCCTCCAGCGCGGCGGGCTTCCTTGTTGCGTCAGCGACGCTAAGATCGGCGCCGGAACCGAGTGAGCAGAGTGGGGATGTCGCTTGATGGATTGGCTGCGCAAGTGGGTCGAGGACCCGCGAACCGAGCGCTTCATCATGGCGCTCATCATCCTCAACGCCATCACGCTCGGGCTTGAGACCAGCGACAGCGTGATGGCCCGCTTCGGCCCGCTGCTCACGGTGATCGACCGCGTCATCATCGGCGTGTTCGTGCTGGAGATCCTGGCGCGCTTCGTCGTGCAGCGCGGCGCCTTCTTTCGCGACGGCTGGAACATCTTCGACGTGACGTGGTCGGGCTCGCGCTCGCGCCGGCGACCTCGGCCTTCTCGGTCTTCCGCGCGCTTCGCGTGTTGCGGCTGTTGCGTCTGATCACCGCGGTGCCGGCCTTGCAGCGTGTGGTCGGCGGCCTGATCGGCGCGCTGCCCGGCATGGGCTCGATCCTGCTGCTGATCGGCCTCGTCTTCTATGTCAGCGCGGTGATGGCGGTGAATCTTTACGGCAAGGACTATCCGAGCCTGTTCGGTACGCTCGGCACCTCGCTCTATACGCTGTTCACCATCATGACGCTGGAAGGCTGGACCAACGACGTGGTCAATCCCGTCATGGAGAAGCATCCTTACGCGCTGCTGTTCTTCATTCCGTTCATCGTCGTCACCACCTTCTGGGTGCTCAATCTGTTCATCGGCATCATCGTCAACGCCATGCAGGAGGAGCACGAAAAGGCGGAAGCCGAGATGAGGCATGACGAGACCGCGCCGCTGATGCGCGAGCTCAAAGAGCTCAAGGCGGAGATCGCCGCGCTGCGCAAGGAGATCGCTCCGCGCAAGCGGAAGACCTAGGTCATGCGCGCTGCGATGCGGAGGCCCGGGTCTACGATTTTGCCAACTGCACGACCTTGACGTCGTGGCGTCCATTCGCGTCCCAGCAAATCACCGTTGGCACCTTTTCACTTCGAGAAGAAGTGAGCCTCGACCACGAAGGGTCGCTCTGCCGGAAGGACAATGTCGGGCACGAGAAAGAACAGGCCATACTGGGGAGGGAAGATCTTTAGCGGCGAGGCGACGAGCTTTACGTCGTAATTGAGCCTGACCATTCCCATCGCGGCGATGGTGACGAGGGACTGGAACTGGAAGGCGCTGACCGTCCCGGTTCCGGCAACCGCACGCTACCGATACGACCGGAAAGGGCGTCGCCATCTCCGGCGATCAGAGAAGGGCTTTCTTCTCCGGCCATGATGTTCCGGCCTTGCACGTATCGCGCTCATATGCGCAGGAAAACTGACTATAGGATGTAGCCAAGCGATCAAGCTGCGACGCGCGGGAGCTCACTCCTTCTCGATCAGCACCGCGCGGAAGTCGTTGACGTTGGTGAGCGTCGGTCCGGTGACCAGCAGATCGCCGATCGCGTTGAAGAAGGTCCAGGGGTCGTTGTCGGCGAGCATCGCCTTGGCGTTGATCCCGGCCTTGGCCGCGCGGGCCAGCGTATCGGGATAGATCAGCGCCCCGGCATTGTCCTCCGCTGCCGTCGACGCCATCGGTATCGCCGGCGATGGCATAGATGTTCTTCATGCCGTCGAGCGCGATTGCCAGCGCGAGCAGGAACTCGGTGTTGCGCCCGCCTTTGCCTTTGCCTTTGAGCGTGATCGTCGTCTCGCCGCCGGAGATCAGCACGCAAGGCGGCTCTTCCGGCTGACCGCGCAGCGCGCATTGCCGCGCGATGCCGGCATGCACCAGCGCCACGTCGCGCGACTCGCCCTCGATCGAATTGCCGAGGATCACCGGCGTCACGCCCGCCTTGCGCGCGACCTCGGCCGCGGCTTCGAGCGAGGCCTGCGGCGTGGCGATCATGATGTTCTCGACGCTTGCCAGCCGCTTGTCGCCGGGCTTCGGCGTCTCGTCGGCTTTGCGCAAGCGTTCGAGCACGGCCTTCGGCACGTCGATCGCATATTTCGCGATGATGCCGAGCGCGTCCTGGTTGGTGGAGGGGTCGGGCACGGTCGGGCCCGAGGCGATGATCGAGGGATCGTCGCCCGGCACGTCGGAGATCATCAGCGCCACCACCTTGGCCGGCGCTGCCGCCGCGGCGAGCCTCCCGCCTTTGATCGCCGAGAGATGCTTCCGCACCGTATTCATCTCGGAGATGGTCGCGCCGCTCTTCAAGAGCGCCTTGTTCACCGCCTGCTTGTCTTCGAGCGTGAGTCCCTCGGGCGGAAGCGCGAGCAGGGCAGAGCCGCCGCCCGAGATGAGGCAGAGCACGAGATCGTCGGCCGTGAGCCCTTGCACCAGCTCGAGGATGCGCCGCGCGGCCTCGCGCCCGGCGGCATCGGGCACCGGATGCGCGGCCTCGACCACTTCGAGGCGTTCGGTCGGCACGCGATAGCCGTAGCGGGTCACCACCAGACCCTCGATCGGCCCCTCCCAGGCATCTTCCAGCGCCTTGGCCATCGCGCCCGACGCCTTGCCGGCGCCGATCACGACGGTGCGCCCCTTCGGCCGCTTGGGCAGATAAGCCGGCACGCAGAGCGAGGGCAGCGCGGCGTCGACCGCCGCCTGAAACATGGCCTTGAGCAGCACTTCCGGCGTCATTGTTGGGCTTGTCCTCCCCTCACGGCCGCTCCACTCGCACAACCGATTGCAATAAGGCAAGCGAATGAATTACTTTGCCCATTCCTTTTGCAAGCGAAGCCACACCTCCCGGGGGCCAAGGAGTTATGTCAGTTCAACCGCGTGAAACTGCCGAAAAACCGGGCAGGCGTTCAGACGAGCAGCACAAGCATCCGAAATCCGATATCGAGATCAGCCAAGCCGCGAAGATGCGGCCGATCCTCGAAGTGGCCAAGGATAAGCTCGGTATTCCGGCCGAGGATTTGATTCCTTACGGGCATTACAAGGCGAAGGTCTCGCTCGACTATATCGCCTCGCTGAAGGGCAAGCCCGACGGCAAGCTGATCCTCGTTACCGCCATCACGCCGACGCCGGCCGGCGAGGGCAAGACCACGACCACCGTGGGCCTTGGCGACGCGCTGAACGAGATCGGCAAGAAGGCCATCATCTGCATTCGCGAGCCCTCGCTCGGGCCCTGCTTCGGGGTGAAGGGCGGGGCGGCCGGCGGCGGCTTCGCGCAGGTGGTGCCGATGGAGGACATCAACCTCCATTTCACCGGCGATTTTCATGCGATCGGCGCCGCCAACAACCTGCTCGCGGCCTTGATCGACAATCATGTCTATTGGGGCAACAAGCTCGACATCGACACCCGCCGCGTCACCTGGCGCCGCGCCGTCGACATGAACGACCGGGCGCTGCGCGATATCGTCACTTCGCTCGGCGGCGCCGCCAACGGCTTCCCGCGCGAAGCGGGTTTCGACATCACCGTGGCGTCGGAGGTCATGGCGATCTTCTGCCTCGCCTCGGACCTCGCCGATCTGCAGCGGCGGCTCGGCCAGATCCAGATCGGCCAGACCCGCGACAAGAAGGCCGTCACCGCCAAGGATTTGTCGGCTGCCGGCTCGATGGCGGCGCTGCTCAAGGATGCGCTCGCGCCCAATCTGGTGCAGACGCTGGAGAACAACCCGGCCTTCATTCATGGCGGCCCGTTCGCCAATATCGCCCATGGCTGCAACTCGGTGATCGCCACCAAGGCGGCGCTCAAGCTCGGCGACTATGTGGTGACGGAAGCCGGCTTCGGCGCCGATCTCGGTGCCGAGAAGTTCTTCGACATCAAATGCCGCAAGGCGGGGCTCAAGCCCGACTGCGTGGTGCTGGTCGCCACCATCCGCGCGCTGAAGATGCATGGCGGCGTGGCCAAGGACGCGCTGAAAGCGGAGAATCTCGAGGCGCTGGAAAAGGGCTTCGCCAATATCGAGCGGCATATCGGCAATCTGAAGAAATTCGGCGTCCCCGCGGTGGTGTCGATCAACCGCTTCTCCAGCGACACCGATGCCGAGATGGCGCTGCTCACCAAGCTCTGCGCCAAGCTCGGCGTCGAATGCGTGCTTGCCGACCATTGGGCGCAAGGCGGCGCCGGCGCCACCGAGCTGGCCAAGACCGTGGTCCGCACCGTCGAGGCGAAGCCGAGCAACTTCAAGCCGCTCTATCCCGACGACATGAGCTTGTGGGAGAAGGCCCGCACCATCGCCCGCGAGATCTACGGCGCCACCGACATCACCGCCGACAAGAGCGTGAAGGACCGCTTCGCCGAGCTGGAGAAGGAAGGCTTCGGCAAGTTCCCGATCTGCGTGGCCAAGACCCAATACAGCTTCTCGACCAACGCCGATGCCAAGGGCGCGCCGTCGGGGTTCACCATCCCGATCCGCGAGGTCAGGCTGTCGGCCGGCGCCGAGTTCGTGGTGGTGATCTGCGGTGACATCATGACCATGCCGGGCCTGCCCAAGGTGCCGGCGGCGAACAGCATCGAGCTTGCCGCCGACGGCAGGATCGCCGGTTTATTCTAAGTGCTGAAAGGGGTTGCCAGCCGCGCGCGCTGAGGCTAACACCCTTTTTCCGCGAGATGTGGCCAAATCCGGTTCAAAAGCCGGAAAAATTCCAAGGGGAAGAATCGATGGCTGGAGCAAGAAGGCCGGGGCGCAACTTTTTATTCGTGCCGGGGCCGACCAATGTGCCGGACCGCATCTTGCGCGCCATGCACGTCGTCATGGAGGACCATCGCTCCCCGGACTTCCCCAAGCTGACGCTGCCTTTGTTCGAGGACCTCAAGAAGATCTTCAAGACGCGTGACGGTCAGGTCGTCATCTATCCGTCGAGCGGCACCGGCGCCTGGGAATCGGCGCTGACCAATACCCGCTCGCCCGGCGACAAGCTGCTTGCCGCGCGCTTCGGCCAGTTCAGCCATCTCTGGATCGAGCTCGCCCGCCGCCACGGCCTCGAGGTCATCGTCCAGGAGGAGGAGTGGGGCACGGGCGCCAATCCCGACCGCATCGAGGAAGCGCTGCGCGAGGACAAGAACCACGAGATCAAGGGCGTCATGGTCGTGCATAACGAGACGGCGACCGGCGTGACCAGCGACGTCGCCGCCGTGCGCCGCGCCATGGACGCTGCCAAGCACCCGGCGATGCTCTATGTCGACGGCGTCAGCTCGATCGCCAGCCTCGATTTCCGCATGGACGAGTGGGGCGTCGATCTCGCCATCACCGGTTCGCAAAAGGGCCTCATGCTCCCCGCTGGG
The DNA here is from genome assembly GCA_963817175.1 of uncultured Alphaproteobacteria bacterium. Taxonomy (GTDB): domain Bacteria; phylum Pseudomonadota; class Alphaproteobacteria; order Rhizobiales; family Methyloligellaceae; genus Methyloceanibacter. Next base: position 42,220 of record CAWFNK010000009.1, on the reverse strand, counting down.
CTCGGCATCGTCTGCGCCAGCCAGAAGGCGCTCGCCGCAATGAAGGACGCCACCTGCCGCCGCGGCTATTTCGAGTTCACCGACCATATGAAGGCGAATGCCACCGGCTATTTCCCCTACACGCCGGCGCTGCCGCTGCTCTATGGCCTGCGCGAGGCGCTCGTCGTCCTCCAGGAGGAGGGGCTCGACAATGTATTCGCCCGGCATCGCCATCTGGCCGCTGGCGCGCGCGCTGCCGTTCGGGCCTGGGGGCTCAAGACCTGCGCCAAGGAGCCCAAATGGTATTCCGACACGGTGACCGCGATCATGGTGCCGCACGGCTTCAACGGCGCCGACGTGATCGATCGCGCCTATCGCCGCTATAACCTCGCGCTCGGCGCCGGCCTGTCGCAGATGGCCGGCAAGCTGTTCCGCATCGGTCATCTCGGCGATCTGAACGAATTGATGCTGCTCGGTGCCATCGCCGGGGCCGAAATGGCCATGCGCGATGTCGGCATCGAGGTTGAGCTTGGATCTGGAGTGGCGGCGGCGCAGGCGGAGTTCCAAGGAGCTTCGCAAGGGCGTGAGACCAAGGTCGCCGCCGAATAGGGCAGGAAGCGCGGGGCTAACGGCGGACAAGCCCGGTCTCGCTCGATTTGATTTTGGTCAAGACCTCCGGCGCTCTTTTCAGCTACGTGCCGGGGGAAGGTGAGGCATGTCGCGCCGGGTGAGGCCGGCGTAGATCAGGTAAGGGTGGGGTTCAGTGCAGCACGCGATCGTGTTCCTCGATCGAGAGTTGGTCGACGCCAAAGTCCGCAGGCCGAATTTCCCGCACACCTATCAGGAATATCAGTCGACCTGGTCGCCTGAGGACGTTGTCGCGCGCCTGAAGGACGCCTCCATCGCCATCATCAACAAGGTGCCGATGCGGGCCGAGACGCTGAAGCAGCTGCCCAAGCTGAAGCTGATCGCGGTGGCCGCCACCGGCACCGACGTGGTCGACAAGGCTTACTGCAAGCAAAACGGCATCACCGTCGTCAATATCCGCAACTACGCCTTCAACACGGTACCTGAGCATGTGCTCGCGCTGATCTTCGCGCTCAGGCGCAACCTGTTCGCCTATGTCGAGGACACGAAGAACGGCGTTTGGAACAAGTCGAGCCAGTTCTGCTTCCTGACGCATCCGATCCGCGACATCGCCGGCTCGACGCTCGGCATCGTCGGCTATGGCGCGCTCGGCAAGTCGATCGGCAAGCGCGCCGAGGCGCTCGGCATGAAGGTGCTCCCCTTCGACATCTTCCCGCAACCGGGACTGGTCGATTTCGACACCATTCTGCGCGAGAGCGACATTATTACTTTGCATGTGCCGCTGACGCCGCAGACCAAGAACATGATCGGCGCCGCGGAGCTGAAGAAGATGAAGCCCACCGCCATCCTCATCAACACCGCGCGCGGCGGGCTGGTGGACGAGGCGGCGCTCGCCGAAGCGCTGAAGAACGGCACCATCGCCGGCGCGGGCTTCGACGTGCTCACCGTCGAGCCGCCGAAAGACGGCAACATCCTGCTCGATCTCAAGCTGCCCAATCTGATCGTCACCCCGCATGTCGCCTGGGCGAGCCAGGAGGCGATGCAGATCTTGGCCGATCAGCTCATCGACAACATCGAGGCGTTCGTCGCGGGCAAGCCGCAGAACGTCGTCCAAGAGTAAGCGAGACCGCCATGAAGAAGCTGCTGTTCCTGTTCGACACCGACGCTTACGCGAGCGTGTTCGACACCGTGGTCGCCTATGACGGCGGCGCCGACCGCGTCACCGGCTACGCCAATGTCACGCCCGACAATGTCGGCGCTCTGGTCGACGGCACGATCTATACCCGCGGCGGCAAGGACAAACAGAACACGGCGATCTTCGTCGGCGGCGGCGACATGCCGAAGGGCGAGGCGGTGCTGGCAGCGGTGAAGAAGCGCTTCTTCGGGCCGTTCCGCGTCTCCGTGATGCTCGATTCCAACGGCTCGAACACGACCGCGGCCGCCGGCGTGGCGCTGCTCGCCAAGGCCAAGAAGCTCAAGGGCAAGAAGGCCGTCGTGCTCGCCGGCACCGGCCCGGTCGGCATGCGCGCCGCCGCCTTTCTCGCGGGCGAAGGCGCCGAGGTGACCATCACCTCGCGCACCAAGGACAAGGGCGAGCAGGCGGCCAAGGCGATCGACTCCCGCTTCGGCGTCAAGGTCAAGTCGGTCGAAGGCGCCGATGACGCCGCTCGCGCCGCCGCGGTGAAGGACGCCAATATCGTGTTTGCCGCCGGCGCCATCGGTTATCAGCTGCTGCCGCTCTCGGCCTGGAAGGACAACAAGAACATCGAGCTGCTCGCCGACGTGAACGCCCAGCCGCCGCTCGGCATCGAGGGCATCGAGGCGACCGACAAGGGCAAGGACCGCCACGGCAAGATCGCCTTCGGCGCGCTCGGCATCGGCGGCCTCAAATTGAAGCTGCATCGCGCCTGCGTCGGCAAGCTGTTCGAAAGCTCCGAAGGCGTGTTCGACGCCGAGGAGATCTACGCGCTGGCGAAAGAGATGGCTTGATGACGCAGATCAAGGACACCGCGATCGAGCCGTTTCTCGATCAGCTGGCAAGCAGCGCGGCGACGCCGGGCGGCGGCAGCGCCGCCGCGATCATCGGCGCCATGGGCGCGGCGCTGGTCAGCATGGTGTGCAACCTGACCATCGGCAAAAAGAAATATGCCGAGGTCGAGGGCGAGATGCAGGACGTGCTGGCCAAGACCGAGGCGCTCCGCACCAAGCTCACCGGCATGATCCAGGACGACGTCAAGGCGTTCGACGCGGTGATGGGCGCTTATGGCATGCCGAAAGAGACCGACGCCGACAAGGCCGCCCGCGACAAGGCGATCCAGGCCGCGCTCAAGCTCGCGACCGACGTGCCGCTGGCTTGCGCCCGCGCCGCGCGCGAGGTGATCGACCTCGCCGCGATCGCCTCCGACAAGGGCAATCTCAACGTGATCTCCGACGCGGGCGTCGGCGTGCTCGCCGGTTATGCTGCACTGCGAAGCGCCGCGCTAAATGTTTTGACCAATGCAAGAATGATTACGGATAAGACTTTCGCCGAGGCTAAACTCAAGGAGCTGAACGAGCTCATGGCCGGGGCCGAAGGCGCGACCGAGAAGGCCTACGGAATAGTCAAAGGCAAAGTGAGTTGAAGCTTTAAGGGGCGAAGCCCCGCCACACCCAATTAAGGGAGGAGACTGTGGACGTTCACGAGTATCAAGCAAAGGAATTGCTGGCGAGCTTCGGCGTGCCGGTGCCCAAGGGCAAGGTTGCCTTCAGCCCCGACCAGGCGGTCTATTCCGCGACCGAGCTTGGCGGCTGGAACTGGGCGGTGAAGGCGCAGATCCATGCGGGCGCGCGCGGCAAGGCCGGCGGCATCAAGCTCTGCAAGACCTATCATGAGGTGCGCGACGCGGCGGCGAACCTGCTCGGCAAGCGGCTGGTCACCATCCAGACCGGCCCCGAGGGCAAGCCGGTGCAGCGCGTCTATGTCGAGGTGGCCGAGCCGTTCGACCGTGAGCTCTATCTCGGCTACGTGCTCGACCGTAAGGCCGAGCGCATCCGCGTCATCGCCTCGCAGCGCGGCGGCATGGAGATCGAGGAGATCGCCAAGAACGAGCCGGAGATGATCCTCCAGGTGGTGGTCGAGCCGGCCGTGGGCTTGCAGGCCTTCCAGGCGCGCGAGCTTGCGTTCCAGCTGGGCCTCAGCATCAAGCAGGCGCAGAGCGCGGTCTCGACCATCATGAACGCCTATCGCGCCTTCCGCGATTGCGACGCCACCATGCTCGAGATCAACCCGCTGGTGGTCGCCAAGGACGACCGCGTGCTCGCGCTCGACGCCAAGATGTCGTTCGACGACAACGCGCTGTTCCGCCGCCACAACGTCGCCGACATGCACGATCCCTCGCAGCAGGACCCGCGCGAGGCGCAAGCCGCCGAGCACAATCTCAACTATATCGGGCTCGACGGCGAGATCGGCTGCATCGTCAACGGCGCAGGCCTCGCCATGGCCACCATGGACATGATCAAGCATGCCGGCGGCACGCCCGCGAACTTCCTCGATGTGGGCGGCGGCGCCTCGCCTGAGCGCATCGCCACCGCGCTGAAGCTCGTTCTGTCCGACTCCAAGGTGCGGGCGGTGCTGGTCAACATCTTCGCCGGCATCAATCGCTGCGACTGGGTCGCCAAGGGCGTGGTCCAGGCTTGCGAGACGGTCGACGTCAAGGTGCCGCTGGTGGTGAGACTCGCCGGCACCAATGTCGAGGAGGGCAGGAAGATTCTGGCGGAGAGCGGCCTCAAGCTCATCACCGCCGACACTTTGGCCGAAGCCGCTGACAAGGCCGTTGCGGCCTGCCAGGGCCGGCTTGCGGCTTGATCGGGAGTAACAACGTCATGAGCATTCTGATCGACGAAACCACGCCGGTGCTGGTGCAAGGCATGACCGGCGACAAGGGCACCTTCCACGCGAAGGAGATGATCGCTTACGGCACCAATGTCGTCGGCGGCGTCACGCCCGGCAAAGGCGGCGGCAGCCATCTCGACCGCCCGCTGTTCAACACCATGAAGGAAGCGGTGAAGGCGACCGGCGCCACCACCTCGATCACCTTCGTGGCGCCGGCCTTCTGCGCCGACGCCATCATGGAGGCCGCCGACGCCGGCATCAGGCTGATCTGCTCGATCACCGACGGCATCCCGGCGCAGGACATGATGCGGGTGAAGCGCTATCTGATGCGCTATCCCAAGGACCGGCGCCCGATGATGGTCGGCCCGAATTGCGCGGGCATCATCAGCCCCGGCAAGGCCATGCTCGGCATCATGCCCGGCCACATCTATCTACAGGGCCGCGTCGGCGTCATCTCGCGCTCCGGCACGCTCGGCTATGAGGCCGCCTCGCAGATGAAGGCGAAGAATATCGGCATCACCACCTCCGTCGGCATCGGCGGCGATCCGATCAACGGCTCATCGTTCCTGGATCACCTCGCTCTGTTCGAGGAGGATCCCGAGACCGACGCCGTGCTGATGATCGGCGAGATCGGCGGCCCGCAGGAGGCCGAGGCCTCGGCCTGGATCAAGGACAATATGTCCAAGCCGGTGATCGGGTTCGTGGCTGGGCTGACCGCGCCGAAAGGCCGGCGCATGGGCCATGCCGGCGCCATCATCTCGGCTGCCGGCGACAGCGCCGCCGAGAAGGCCGAGATCATGCGTTCTTGCGGCCTCACGGTTGCGCCCAATCCGAGCGAGTTCGGCTCGACCGTTGCGGGCGTGCTGGCCTCGCGTCCGGAGCGCCGCGCTTACGCCTGATCGCACGCTGGTGCAGAACGGCCGGTAGCAATGAAACTCGTCATGGCCGGGCTTGTCCCGGCCATCCACGTCCTCGATTGCCGCAGGGAAGATTCGTGGCTGCCCGGCGTTCGGCCGGGCATGACGATGCTTTCAGGGTGGATTGCGTTATAAGGAATGCCCGGGTGCATCGCGCTCGTCCGCTCCCTACCGAGCCGGCCCTCGCGGTCGGGAGTGTCTTGCGTCGCCATGAACGAGGAGCTGAAAGCGCAGAGTTTGGAGACCGGGCAGGCCGAGGCCGTCATTAGCGGCACCTCCGCCAAGGAAGCCTCCGATCTTCTGTTCCAGCTTCTCCTCGAAGTGGCGCGGCGGCACCAGCCCGAGATCGAGCCGGTGCTGCTCGGCGGCGCCAATATCATCGGCTTCACGCCGGAGCTGATGGCTCGCGCGCTCCAGGCGCAAGGCATCTGGTTCCAGCTTCTCTCCATCGCCGATCAGAACGCGGCCATGCGTCGCCGCCGTCACATCGAGCGCAGCAGAGGCCGCGATGCGTTACGCGGCACCTTTGCCCATGTCCTCGCGGAAGCGGCCGATGCCGGAATCCCGCCGCAAGAGATCCAGTCGCTGCTGTCGGGCTTGCGCATCAGGCCGGTGATCACCGCGCATCCGACCGAGTCGAAGCGCGTCACCGTGCTGGAGAAATATCGCAAGATCTATCTCCTGCTGCGCGAGCTGGAGATGCCGCGCTGGACCGAGCGCGAGCGCACCGCGCTGATCGACCAGCTGCGCGACCAGATCGAGCTCGTCTGGATGACCGGCGAGCTGCATCTGGAGAAGCCGACCGTGCAGCACGAGGTCTCGCGCGGCTTGCATTTCTTCGACGAGACGCTGTTCGAGAGGGCGCCGGAGCTGCTCGGCCTGGTCGATGCCGCGCTCGAGCGATATTACCCGGGCACTCGGTTCGAGCTGCCGCCCTTCCTGCAATACGGCTCCTGGATCGGCGGCGACCGCGACGGCAATCCGTGGGTGACGACGGAGGTCACCGCCTGGACCTTGCGGCAGAACGCGCTCGCCTCGCTCAGGCACTACCGCGAGCAGATCGTCGGTCTGGCCAAGGCGCTCTCCATCACCGAGCGCGCGCTTCCCGTGCCCCCTGGCTTCAAGCCCGAGCTTGAGCATGCGCTCGCGGGCAGCGGCGAGGCGGAGCAGATCAAGGCGCGCAATCCCGGCGAGGCTTACCGCCAATTTCTCTCCATCGTGCTGCGCAAACTCGACGCCACCATCGCCCGCGTCGAAGGGCAGGACATCGGCGGGCCCGGCGCGGCCTACGCCAATGCCGACGAGCTGATCCAGGACTTGCGCGTCATCGAGCGCGCGCTGCAAGAGGCGAACAGCCCCTCGCTCGCCGCCAATCTGGTGAAGCCGGTGCGCCGCGCGGTCGAGATCTTCCGCTTCTCGACGGTTCGCCTCGATCTTCGCGAGAACACCACCAAGACCACCGCCGCCCTGCAAGCGCTCTGGTGGGCGACCGCCGGCCACGGCGACGACAGCCCTCCCGAGCTTGGCAGCCGCGAATGGCGGTCCTGGCTGTTCCGCGAGCTGGCCCGGCCTTTGACGGGTCCGCGGCTGATCCCGCAGCTCCCGGCGGAAGCCTCCGAGCTGATCGACATGTTCGGCCAGGCGGCGGAGACAAGGCGCCAGCTCGACCGCGACGCTTTCGGCTCGTTCATTCTGTCGATGACCCGCTCGGTCGACGACATTCTCGGCGCCTATCTGCTCGCCAAGGAGGGCGGCGCCTTTCTCGATGCCGCCGGCACCGAGGTCTGCGCGCTGCCCATCGTGCCGCTGTTCGAGACCATCGCCGATCTCCGCGCCGCGCCCAACATCATGCGCGAGGCGCTCTCCGTGCCGCTGATCCGCCGCTCCACGCATTGGCAAGGCGACGTGCAGGAGGTGATGATCGGCTATTCGGATAGCAACAAGGACGGCGGCTTCGTCGCCTCAAACTGGGAGCTGGCCAAGGCGCAGTCGCAATTGACCAAGGTCGGCGCCGAGCAGGGCATCCCCATCGCCTTTTTCCATGGTCGTGGCGGCTCGGTCTCCCGCGGCGGCGCGCCGACGGGCCGCGCCATCGCCGCCCAGCCCGCCGGCTCGATTCGCGGCCGCTTCCGCGTCACCGAGCAGGGCGAGGTGGTCTCGTATAAATATGCCAATAAGGGCACGGCGCTCTATCAGATGGAGCTGCTCGCCGCGAGCGTGTTCGAGCACGCGCTGAAATCCGAGCGCGAGGAGGCGCTCAAGCCCAAGCGCGAGTTCGACGACATCATGGAGGCGCTGTCGGGCGCCTCGCGCGCCGCCTATACCGGCCTCGTCTCCCATCCCGGCCTCGTGCAGTATTTCCAGGCCGCGAGCCCGCTCGAGGAAATCTCGCTCCTCAATATCGGCTCGCGCCCGGCGCGGCGCTTCGGCGCGCGCTCGCTCGCAGACCTCCGCGCCATCCCCTGGGTGTTCGCCTGGGCGCAGAACCGCCACATCATCACCGGCTGGTATGGCGTGGGCAGCGCCATCCATAGCCTGCTCCAGGTGCGCGGCCAGCAGGGCGAGGCGCTGCTGCCGCTTCTGTTCGAGCAGTCGCGCCTGTTCCGCCTCATTCTCGACGAGGTGGAGAAGACGCTGCTCTTGGTCGATCTCGATATCGCCCGGGATTATGCCAGCCTGGTCCCCGACGAGGGGGTGCGCGAGACCATCTTTCCCATGATCGAGGAGGAGCTTGCGCTGACCCGCGAGATGGTCTTGAAAGTGTCCGGCGGCAGCGAGATTGGCGGCCGCTTCCCCGAATATCGCCGGGCGCTCGCCTCCCGGCTTCCCACCATTAACGAGGTCAATCGCGAGCAGGTCGAGCTGTTGCGCCGTTTCCGGGGCGCGGCCACCGAGGCCGAACGCGAGGCTTATAAATCCGCATTGCTTTTGTCCATCAACACCGTTGCCGCCGGTCTCGGCGCCACAGGCTAAATAGGGAGGAACGAACCAATGAGCTTTACCCTGATCCAACAGGCGACCCCGCGTCTCCACCGCTCTGAGCTTGCCGTGCCGGGGTCCAACCCCTCTCTGTTCGAGAAGGCCGCCAAGGGCGGCGCCGACATCATCTTCCTGGACCTCGAGGATGCGGTCGCGCCCGACGACAAGGAGCAGGCCCGCAAGAACATCATCCAGGGGCTGAACGACCTCGACTGGGGCAAAAAGACCATGATGATCCGCATCAACGGTCTCGACACCCATTACGCCTATCGCGACGTGGTCGACGTGGTGGAGAACTGCCCGCGGCTCGACATGATCCTGATCCCCAAGACCGGCGTGCCGCAGGACGTCTATGCCATCGACATGCTGGTCACGCAGATCGAGCAGTTCAAGAAGCGCGAGAAGAAGATCGGCTTCGAGGTGCTGATCGAGACCGCGCTCGGCATGGCCAATGTCGAGGCGATCGCGCAAAGCTCGAAGCGGCTCGAGGCGATGAGCTTCGGCGTCGCCGACTATGCGGCCTCCACCCGCGCCCGCACCATGGGCATCGGCGCGCCGCATCCCGGATTACGGCATCCTCGCCGACAAGGACGAGAAGGGGAGCCCGCGCGCGTATTACTGGAACGACCCCTGGCACTACGCGCTGTCGCGCATGATGGTCGCCTGCCGCGCTTACGGCTTACGGCCGATCGACGGGCCGTTCGGCGATTTCTCCGATCCGGACGGCTATCTCGCCGCGGCGAAGCGCGCCGCGGTGCTCGGCTTCGAGGGCAAATGGGCGATCCACCCCTCGCAGGTCGATCTCGCCAACCAGGTGTTCACCCCGTCGGAAGCCGAGGTCACCAAGGCCAAGCGCATCGTCGAGGCGATGAAGCAGGCCGCCAAGGAAGGCAAGGGCGCGGTGTCGCTCGACGGAAGGTTGATCGACATCGCCTCGATCCGCCAGGCCGAGGCTCTGCTGAACAAAGCCGCGGCGATGGGAATGTGATCGGCGGCATCGCCTAGCCATGGAGGTGGGCAACGGACATCGCCGTTGCCCACGCTCCGTCATACCGGCGCAAGCCGGTATCCAGGGCCGCTTGCTCTGAGTTTGTTCCCCTGGATCCCGGCTTTCGCCGGGATGACGAGACTGGGCTTATCCCCTCGCAATCCTCGCGGCGGAAAGCCCTCTCCACGATGGGGAGAGGAGAAAATGCGGAGCTCATCGAAGAGCCTTCGCGTCATCCACAGGCCGCACGCGCGCGTGAAACCCTCATGCAGGTGAGGCGTTAGCCTCATAAGGGCACTGCCGAGAGAGGTGGTGAAATGAGCGAAGCACAATCGCGCCCGCGGGCGCTGATCGTCGAGGACGAGATCGTCATCGCCCTCGATCTGGAAATCGCCATGGAAGATCTCGGCTACGAGGTCTGCGCGCTGGCCCCGAGCGAACGATCGGCCCGCGCCGTCGCCATGCAGGAAGAGCCCGACGTGGCGCTGGTCGATATCTGTCTCGACGGCGGCCGCGAGGGCATCGAGACGGCGCGATGGCTGCGCGAGGTCTGCGGCGTTTCGATTATTTTCGTCACGGCTTGCAACGACGAGGCGACGGTGCAGCGCATTCGCGAGCGCGTACCCGGTGCGCCCGTCTTGCCGAAGCCGGTCTATCGCGACCGGCTGGCCGATGCGGTGGCGCGGGCGGCGTGACGTCGCGCGCTTCGCTCGTCGAGAAAGCCTCTCACCCCCAACGCACAACATTCCTCGAACAGGCGGCGCTTGGGCGCGCGGCTTCCCTGCTTGAAGGTTTCATCAAGCACCTGAAGCGGGATGGGCACCCGCTTGAGAGCGGGTGCCCAATAAGGAAGCGGGAAGAGGTTAGTCATTGAGGACCTCGGTCCCTGGTGTCGTCGTTTGCCTTTAGCGGGTCGTCTGGTAGGGGTTCGGGAAACCCTCGGCCATGACGGGCGCGGCGGAGGCGACGATCAGCGCGACGGCGATCAAGAGCTTCTTCATTTCGGTATCTCCTTCAGGTCTTCGGTTTGGGGGGCCGGGATTAGCGGCTGGTCATGTACGGGTTCGGGAAGCCTTCGGCCATCACGGGGGCGGCGGAGGCGACGATCAGGGCAACTGCGATCAAGAGCTTCTTCATGAGGGTTCTCCTTTAGGGTTTGGCCGGTTGATCTCTGTTCGGCCGGCTGGCCAAGGGTGCCGTTCGAACAATACTGAGATGGGCCACGGCCGAGCTTTTTCCCAATAGCGCTTGGCTATCGAGTTGGTGCTTTCGGTGATGGGGGTTTCGTGGAGGTGCGGTGCTGTTGCAGATGAAAACCGGACGCCGTCATACCGGCGAAAGCCGGTATCCAGAGCGCGCCTTGGCTCACCCTGCGATCGGTTGCCCCTGGATCCCGGCTTTCGCCGGGATGACGAGACTGTGGTGAGCTTATCCCCGCACAATCCACCGCCTTCCGAACCTCGCGTATCACTGCATCCACCTCGTCCATCTAAGGGGCGCTCTCGCGAGGCGTCGCGATAAGCGGGACGAGGTGCGGCGCCTGCGGGCCTTGCGCAACAAGGCACTCGGGCGGCATCGGGGCTCCCCCCGGGACCACTAGGAGTCCCTGCCAGGAGCTGGCTGATGTATCGAGGCGGAAGTCGTTTCCGACCCTCGAGCGAAAGCGGGGCCCGTTGCCGAAACGTCGCGATTGGCGCGCCGCGAGGCGCCCGCGTGCCGCAAGGCACGAGCCATAAGGATTTTGCGCTTCTCGGCGCGCCATCCCCCCTCGGGGGACCGTAGGTGGGCAATGTCTTCGTTGCCCACGCGGAATGAATGATGGTGGGCACGCTTCGCTTTGCCCACCTACGATCACACCCCGGACGCTGAAATGCGTCGCGGCAAGGAGAGCGTGCGTCCATGCCAAGCCTGGGAACCGATCGAGCCGATGCGAGTTACGAAGGTCGAGAGGGACTGCAGCGACAGTAAACCAAGTGGGCTCGCCGCCCCGGCTGGGCTTTGTCTCGATTCATAAGCCGCCAGCGCTGCTCTCCGCGTTCCAGTCAATGGCGTCATCTCCAAATGAGTTCGCGAGGGGACCTGCATTCCCCTCAGCTCGAATTTCGGTTTGGGCCGGGTTCCGGCGAAGTAAGGCCGAGCTTGCAGGACGATGAGTGGCGGGGAGTTTAGAGAAGCCGCATGAGTTTACTCCAGATCAGGCCTCGAGCCGCTCAGCCGACTGGCGTCGTGCGCCTCTCGAAAGACGTGGCCAACAGCAATCTCAGGGAGAAGCCCGCGCATGTGCCGGGCGCCATCGAAGCGGCGTTGCCGCTGACGCCGGAGCGTCTTGAGCTGATCAAGGCCTATGCGGAAAATTCCCCGCGCCAGGCTGACCGGGTCACGGCGTCGCGGATCGCGCAGCGTTTCGCTCCCCGGCCGCCGGCGGTGCCCCATGCCGACGATCCGCAAGGCCGCATGCAGGCGCCTCTGGCCGCACCCTTCTTCGCGCTCGCCTCAGGTATTCACAGGCTGACGGCGGTTCTTATCGTCGTTGCCTTGCTGCCCAACCTGACGCTCGCCGCGCTCTGGCTTGGCGCGATCGACATGCCCTGGTCCAAGTCGGCAACGCCTGCGTCCAATCTAAGCTCGACCCCGACACAGCCGCTTCCCGTTCTTTCCGCGCCGAGCGCGCTCGAGGCGAGAGCCGGCGAGCATGTCAGTTTCCCCATCGCGCTTGACGGCACCGATGGCGTCCCGCCCGGCAGCATGGTGGTGATCAAGGGCCTGCCGCAAGGCAGCAGACTGTCCACTGGACATCGCATGAGCCCGACGCAATGGACGTTGCAGCCCGACGAGATCGGCGATTTGCATCTCGTGCTGCCTGCTTTCGCCAGCCGCGAATCTAAACTCGCGATCGAGCTGGTCGCGCCCGGCGATCGGATCGTCGCCGACGCCTCGACCACGCTCAGATTGATTGCCGATCGAGTGAGCGCCGAATTGGCCGTGCGCGAAGTCGAAAGCGCGCCAAGCGAACCGCAAGCTTCTGACGCCGAGGCTCAAGTCCCTGCCGCGGCCCAAGAGCCGGAGACGGCCGAACTTGCCGGTGCAACGATCGCCGCCGCCATGGACGACGCGACGGCATCGATCGATGCCGCGCCGGCGAGCTCCGAGGTCGTGCCGCTGCCCACGCGGCGCCCCGAGCCGCCCAAAAGCGACGATGCCGATGCGAACTGGATCAAGCCGACCGCCTACGTCAATCTGCGCAACGCGCCTTCGTCAACGGCGGGAGTGGTCGGGGTGGTGGCGAAGGGCGCGAAGCTCCGCGTCGTGAGCCGGAAGCGGGGCTGGGTGCAGGTGAACGATCCCGCGACGTCGAAAAGCGGCTGGATCTATTCCGGCAATGCCGCCACGACCGATCGCTGACCGCGCGTGGAATGCTTTTGCGCAACCCGGCAACGGTGCGCCGGCTGTGGCGGGAAAGCCATATGCACATCTTTTTGCTGTCAGGGGGGAACGGGGCGCTTGGTTTAGGCTTAAGCTCCAGACTTGAGTCGGGAACTGGGGGATTTTTCGATGCGGACCATTTGCGCGACACTGATTGTCGCTTGCCTCTCTGCCCTCTGCCTCGGGGGTACGGCGCGCGCCGATTCCTACAGCAAGGCAGTGCAGAAATCCTGCGCCGCCGACTATCGCAAATATTGCGGCGAGTATGGGCTGGAAAGCCCGGCGTTGCGGGTGTGCATGGACAAGAACGGCAAGGGGCTGTCCAAAAGCTGCGTGAAGGCATTGGTCCAGTCGGGCGAGATCAGCCAGGCCGAAGTCGATCGCCGCAAAAGCGGCAATTAGCCGCTCGCCGAACCGCAAGTCGTTGAGAATCGCGGGCGACCTGCCGCAAAATGGCCGCGTCCGCATGGTTCGGTTGCGTCGCGTAGCAACGCAACGCACACCGCCGGCTTCGTCTGACGTGAGGCGGATCTCGTCCGCGTCGCCGGCCTATCAAGGGGAGTCCCCCATGTCCCGCCACGGGAAATCCAAAGGCAAGTCACGCGGTGACAAACCGCATCGCGGCAAGTCGCGCAGCGACGAGTCGGTTGGCGACGGTCAGCTCAGCGACACGCCGCGCAAAGTCAAAGTCAGTCATCCGAAGCCGCAAAAGAGCGTAATCGCCACCGAGTCGACCGGCGCTCTGCCGCGCGAGGATGTCGTCCGGCAGGAGCCGGCCCCGTCACCGTCGCGCGTTCAACCGCTGGTCGCCGAGCCGGAGGCTTTGCCGGAACCGCAAGCGGCCGAGAGCGCGGTCGAGACCTTGCAGCGCTCCTTCCAGGTCGCGCGGCTCGGCACGGTCGAGGTCAATCGCATGCTGATCGATATTGGCCGGCGCAACGTCGCCTCCGGTCTCGATTTCGCGCGCAGCCTCGCTACCGCGCGGACACCGATCGAAGTGGCGCGGCTCCAGCTCGCCTTTTTCGACGAGCGCATGAAGACGCTGATGCATCAGGCCGAAGAGCTCAGGGCGCTGTCCGCCGATCTCGTCGCCCGCGCCAATGAGCCGATCCGCGAGCATTTGTGGATGAAGCGGATGAGCGCCTGGTGGGGTTGAGCGACGGCAACCTGCTGAGCGGCCTGCCGTCTCAGCCGGTCGTTGACGAGATGGTCGAGACGCTGCTTGAGCGGCCGGGCGTTCGCATCGAGCGGATCGTCTCGACCGGGCAGGCGACGCCTGCCGGTGAGTGGCTGGATCAGGCGAGCGATGAATGGGTGATGGTGGTCGCGGGTCGCGCCCGGCTCAGCATCGAGAGCGAGGCGCGCGACCGGGAGCTAGGGCCTGGCGATTTCGTCTTTCTACCGGCCCATTGCCGCCATCGCGTGGCTTGGACTGACGCGGAAAAGCCGACGGTCTGGCTCGCCATCCATTTTCGCTAGTCGTTCTCGTGGCAGCCCTCTTGGGCATTCCAGCCCTGACCCGGCCGGCATCCCTTGGCGATCGCCTCGAGCTGCCAGGTCGGCAGCTGCCTTTGCGGCTTGGGCGCCACGAAGCCTTGGACGCATTTATTGCCCTGCAAACGGAAGCCGGGGCCGCAGAAACTCGCGGCATCCTGCTTGGCGACACATCTGCCCTCGATCCTGATCTGCCCTTTGCCGCAGCCGGACTTACTGGTCGTGATGGGCACGCAATTGTCGGTTTCAGGCACGGGCTTGGTCCCGGGCGGGCAGCCTTGCGGCTTCTCGGTTGAGGTGATGCGCTTGCACTTGCCCTTCACCAGCTTGAAGCCCTCTTCGCAGCCGGTGACTTTCTTCGCCACCGGCTTCTTGGCCGGCGCGGTCTTCACCGCCGGCGCCGTTTTGACGATGCTCGCATCGCTGCCGCCACCAAGCTCGAAGACCTGTCCGCCGGCTTGCGGCAGCACGATCCTGAGGCAATTGCCCGGCCCGTCAGTGACCATCCAGGGATGCGTCATGAAGGTGTCGAGCGTAACCTGCTCGCGGTCGTTCAGATTGGCGTAATCCTTCGGCAGCCCGTCGAAATCGAGCCACAAAATGCCCCGCATCGCTCCGGACCGGTTGATGAAGGTAAGCTTGGTCGGCGTCTTGGAATTCTGCGACCGCAGCTTCGTCAGGTCCTTGCAGGACGCATCGGCCTCGGCAAGCAGCGTGTTGACGCTCGACGCCGCCGGCGCCTCGGTAGGCGCATTCGATCCGAGCTTCTTGATATAGGCGCGGGCGAGGTCGGCGCGGAAGCCGGACGGATAATTGGCGATGAACGCCTCCCACGCCTCGACCGTGCCAAGCTCCTTGGCGCTGTCGAAGGCCTCCTTCTCGGCATCGCCTCCGGAACCGGCGCTGGCGCTCTGCGCCGGCGGGCTCCCATCGCCGAAGGTCTCGCAAGCCTTGACGAATTGTTGGATCTTGTCGCGCCCGCGCGTGAAATCCAGCGAGGCGGCCTTGTAACCCGGCACCAGATAATCGAGCGAGTCCTTCTCGGCAAAAGCGCGCCACAGCGGATCGTCGTTGCCGATATCCACCTGCACGCCGCTCACACCTTCCTCGCCGGTGGCGCGAAAGATCTTGCCCTTGAGCGCGTGATCGAAGCCGCCGCCGGACACGCGCAGATCGGTATCCTTGCCGTTCTCGAGATCGCCGATATCGGCGCCGAAGGTGACGATGGCGAAATTTGCGCCGACGCTCGAGCTGTGCACGCAAGCGCCGCTGACCTGCACATTGTCGGTCTCGGGGACGCCGTAGACCAGCCGCGTGCTCTTATTGCCGGGTTCGTTGGTCTCGAAGAATTGCCATTCCATGCCGCTCTCGGCGCGCGCCTGTGCGGCGAGCGTGACCGAGAAGATGGTCAGCGCCAGGAGAAAAAGCGTGGAAAATCCGTGGCTTCGCGGCGTCATGATCTGTGCCTTCCTTCGTCCAGGTCGCAGATCGCCGCCGGGCTCCGAGAAAGGCCCAATCCGCTGGGTTTCACATCTTGCAACGCGCGCGGAAGGCCAGCTGCCCACGCCGACCGTCACGTTCGAAGCGGCTCAAACTAGGTGAGAGACAGTCCTGATGCAACGTCAAGTTCAGTCGTCGGTGATTGCGTCAATCGAGCTCTGATAGGTGTCCGCCGTACCCTTTTCCACGCCGTGCAGACGCTCGGCGAGCCAGGAGGCTAAGCGCTGGCGTGCCTTGCCATGCGCGCGGCGCAGCACGCGGCCCATATTCATAAAGCCGTGGATCGTGCCTTCGTAGCATTCATACGCCACCGGCACGCCGGCCGCCGCTAGCGCTTGCGCATATTCCGCGCCCTCGTCGCGCAACGGGTCGTGTCCCGCCGTGATGATCAGCGCCGGCGGCAGGCCGGTATAATCCTCGTAGAGCGCGGGGATCGCTCGCGGGTCTGTGAACGGCCAGGAGATCCCGAAATAATGCTCGTAGAACCAGTCGACCATGTCGCTGGGTAGCGGGAAATGCTCGGCAAGTTCGGTCCGCGACGGCAAGCGCCCGCGCAGGTCGAGCGCCGGATAGAGCAGAGCCTGCGCGCGGACCGGCGCCACGAGCTGGCCCTTGGTCTCGTGCAGCGCGACGGCAGCCAAGCCGCCGCCCGCGCTGTCGCCGGTGACGGCCAAACGCTTGGCATCGAGGCCGAGCGAGGCTGCCGCGTGCGACAGCCAGCTCAGCGCAGCGACGGTATCTTCGACCGCGGCGGGGAAGGGGTGCTCTGGCGCGAGCCGATAGTCGAGCGCGAACACGGTTGCGCGCGTGTCGTGACAGAGCGCGCGGCAGAAGATGTCATGCGTCTCGAGATCGCCGAGCACGCAGCCGCCGCCATGCATGAAGAGAATAGCGGCTTCGGCCTCGCGCCCGCGCTGGGCGGGGCGATATTGGCGCAACCGCAACGGCCCGGCGGGTCCCGGCGCGGTGAGCTCGCGCGTCCCGCCGATCTCGGGCGCGGCGATCTCTGTCTTCGACAGCGTGCGGCGATATTCCCCGCGCGCAGCTTCAGGCGAGAGCTGCCAGAGCGGCGTGGCGGTCGATGCGGACGACCAATGGATCAGCGCCTCGGTTTCGCGGTCGAGCTTCAAACGCTTCTATTCCGCCTACTTTGGTTAAGGTTGGATGTGGTGCCCCAGGCCGGACTTGAACCAGCACGCCCTTGCGGACAACAGATTTTGAGTCTGTCGCGTCTACCATTCCGCCACTGGGGCTTGGCCCGGAACATGGGGGAAGCCAAAGGCCCGGTCAACCCGGGCGGCATTGTTCTGGCATTGTCAGGTCGCATTGGCGGCGTAGAATTGCGGACTGAGCTGCCTCACTAGGAATAGGGAGGAGTCCTCCATGCTTGAAGGAAGAACGTCCGACTGCCTGGCCATTGCCAATACCGCGATCCTGATGCGGCTGATGGAAGAGCTCATTACGCAAGGCGCCATCGCCAAGGCCAGCCGCCAATGCCGTGTTGTCCGATGCGGTGAACAGCCTGATGAACTGTCCGAGCGGGGATCACAGCAATTTCGTGGATGCCGTCACCATCATCCGCAAGGAACTGATCCCGAGACTTGCAGGAACGGCGTAAACCGGCGGGCTACCGGGTAAATCGCCATGCGACCATTGGGTTCCGGGCGGCCTTGGCCACGGGCGTGCGACCCGATGGACAACGCCGTTTCCGCCCGCTAAGCAATCGGCGATGCTGCGCAAGCTTTACGACAAGTGTATCGCGCTTTCCGAGAGCCGCCACGCGCTGCCGACGCTCGCCGCGGTTTCCTTCGCCGAAAGCTCGTTTTTTCCCGTGCCGCCGGACGTCATTCTCGTGCCGATGGCGCTGGCCAGGCCGGAAAAGGCGAGGCTTTATGCGCTGGTCTGCACCATCGCCTCGGTGCTCGGCGGCATCGTCGGCTACGCCATCGGCGCCTTCCTTTACGACACGGTCGGCCATTGGCTGATCTCGGTCTATGGCTATGGCGAAGGGGTCGAAGCCTTCCGCGCGGCCTACGCCGAATGGGGCGCGTGGATCATTCTGATCAAGGGCATGACGCCCATCCCCTACAAGATCGTCACCATCGCCTCCGGCTTCGCCGGCTACGACTTCTTCATGTTCGTGGTGCTGTCGATCATTACGCGCGGCGCGCGCTTCTTCCTCGAGGCCGAACTGCTTCGCATCTATGGCGAGCCGATCCGCGAGTTCGTCGAGAAGCGGCTGACCCTGGTCACCACCGGCTTCCTTGCCGCGGTGGTCGGCGGCTTCCTCATCGCCAAATATGCCTTCTGAGATGGACGCGACCGGCAAGCCGATCCTGGCGAGGCCGCCGCGGACCGTCATCGCCGCGTGCGCCGTGGTGCTCATCGTCGCGACGGCGACCATCCTCACCGCGCTCGCCTTCGAGCATCTCGGCGGCTATGCGCCATGCCCGCTCTGCCTCGAGGAGCGCTACGCCTATTATTTCGCGGTGCCGGCCAGCGCGCTCGCGCTGTTCCTCGCCCGCGCCGACAAGACTGGTGTTGCCCGCATCCTGCTGCTCCTCATCGCGCTCGCTTTCCTCGCCAATATGGCGGCCGGCATCTATCATTCCGGTGTCGAGTGGAAATGGTGGGCGGGCCCGAGCGAATGCTCCGGCGGCTTCGAGCTGCAATGGGGCGAGGGCGGCATCGTCGATACGCCGATCATCCGCTGCGACGAGGCGTCCTGGCGCTTTCTTGGGCCTGTCCTTCGCGGGATGGAACGCCGTGGCCTCGGCGTTTCTCGCCGCCGTCGCGGCCTTTGGCGCGAGCGGCAAGCGCTGATTCACGCTTGGCTCAAGAGAGCGTGATTGGCGCCGCGCGATCCTGCGCTGCTATAGCGGCTCCTTCGAACACATTCCTGTTGGAAGGATATGACCGATGGTTCGCTTGCGCCTTTTCCTGCTTGCCGTCGTCGCGTCTGTCATGGTGCTCGGCTCGCTTCCGGTTGCGGCGGCCGAGTGGAAGCCGTTCGACGCCGCCGCCTTCGCCCAGGCGCAGAAGGACGGGAAGCCGATCCTGGTCGACATCTTCGCCGTGTGGTGCCCGACCTGCCGGGCGCAGAATCCGATCCTGACCCAGCTGACCCGCGAGCCGAAATACAAGGACATGGTCGTGTTCAAGGTCGATTTCGACACGCAGAAAGACGATGTGCGCGCGCTCAAGGCGCAGAAGCAGAGCACGCTGATCGTCTATAGCGGCGAGACCGAGAAGGGGCGGACGGTGGGCGACACCAATCCGGCCTCGATAGCCGCGCTGCTCGACAGCGCGCTCTAGAGCGAGGCGATGCCGCTCGGCACTCTCGGGCTTGCGTTTCTCGCCGGTACGCTCTCGGTGCTCTCGCCTTGCGTGCTGCCGCTCGTGCCGATCGTGCTCGGCACGGCCGCGAGCGAGCATCGGCTCGGGCCGCTCGCGCTGGCCGCGGGCCTTGCCATCTCCTTCACCACCATCGGCCTGTTCGTCGCCACCATCGGCTTTGCCGCCGGTCTCGACACCGATCTGTTCCGCACCGTCTCCGCCATCCTCTTGATCGGCGTTGGCGTGCTGCTGCTGGTGCCGCGGCTGCAAGAGCAATTCGCGGTCGCCGCGGGGCCGGTCAGCCAATGGGCGGGCGGCACTCTCGACAATTTCGCGGCGACCGGCCTTGCCGGCCAGTTCGGCCTCGGCCTCTTGCTCGGCGCGGTGTGGAGCCCTTGCGTCGGCCCGACGCTCGGCGCCGCCTCTTTGCTTGCCGCCAAGGGCGAGAATCTCGGCGAGGTGGCGCTGACCATGCTCGCCTTCGGCATCGGCGCCGCGTTGCCGCTGCTGCTGCTCGGCTTCCTCTCGCGCGAGGCGATGCAGCGCTGGCGCGGCCGCCTGCATGGAAGCGGGCAAAGGCGGCAAGACGCTGCTCGGCGTGCTGCTGCTGGCGATCGGCCTGTTGATCGCGACCGGCCTCGACAAGCGGCTCGAGGCAGCCTTGGTCGACGCCTCGCCGGACTGGCTGACCAACCTGACCACGCGGTTCTGAGGCAAACGCTTACGGCTCGAGCTCGGTATCCCAGTAGAGATAATCGAGCCAGCTCTCATGCAGATAGTTCGGCGGGAACAGCCGGCCGTTGCGGTGGAGCTCGAACACCGTGGGGCGATAGGGCTTCAGCGCCGGATGCATCTTCGCCTCGGCGGGCAGCTTGCCGCCCTTCATCAGATTGCACGGCGCGCAGGCCGTCGTGACGTTCTCCCACCGCGTCATGCCGCCGCGCGAGCGGGGCACGAGATGGTCGAAGGTCAGATCCTGATCGTCGCCGCAATATTGGCAGGTGAAGCGATCGCGCAGGAACACATTGAATCGGGTGAAGGCGGGATAGAGCGCCGGCCGCACATAGGTCTTGAGCGAGACCACGCTCGGCAGCTTCATCTCGAAGGAGGGGGAGCGGACCGCGCGATCGTATTCGGAGACGATATTGACGCGGTCGAGGAACACGGCCTTCACCGCATCCTGCCAGCCCCAGAGCGACAGCGGATAATAAGAGAGCGGCCGGTAGTCGGCGTTCAGCACAAGCGCGGGGAACGTTCCGGGGGCGGCCGATGCGGTAGCGACGTTCAAGGCGAGAAATCCCTTTCTCTAGCCCGTCGCACTCGGGTCGTCCTCCTTACCGGGCGGCATACTATAGGGGCATGTCGGGAATGTGAAGGGCCCTAGATGCTGTGGGCCTGGTCGCAGGGATCCGCCACGAGTCGAAGGAGAGGAGGACCTTCGGCACTTACGATCCTTGGGCGAGCTGAGCCGTCGCGGCGAAGGCCTGCTTCAGGAACGCGCCGCCGAGATGCAGGCCTTGCGCATCGATGCCATGGCCGATGCCCTCGGCCACGTGCCATTCCACCGCATGCCCCGCTTGGGCGAGCTGCTCGCGGGCGATGTACATGGCATCGACCGGGATGACCTCGTCCATGTCGCCATGCACGAGCAGGATCGCTGGCGCGGTGCCCGGCTGTTGCGGCAGCGCCTCGACCGTGGCGAGAGCCCCGGAATAGCCGACGATCGCCGCCGGCGAAGGCGCGCGCTTCAGCCCGACGCCGAGTGCCAGCATCGCGCCCTGGCTGAAACCCACCAGCGCCAGCGCGCGCGGCCCGAGATTGTGCTTCTTCAGTTCGGCATCGAGAAAAGCATCGACTGCCGGCGAGGCGTGGCTGATGCCGCGCACCAGCTCGCCCGGATCGCGGAAGGTGAGGTTGAACCATTGCCGGCCCATCGGCGCCATGCCGCAAGGCTCTGGCGCATGCGGCGAGACGAACGCGGCATGCGGCAAGGCGCGCGCCCATTCGCGCCCGAGCCCGATCAGGTCGTTGCCGTCGGCGCCGTAGCCGTGCAGGAACACGACCAGCTGGCGCGGCGCGCCGCCCGCCGCCGGCGGCAATCTTGGCCCGTCGAGAGGTAGCGCCAAACTAAGCGCTTTCCTCGGGGACTTCGTCGGCGGAGTGCGCGTTGAGCTGGCCGTAATTCTGGGCGCCGATATCGTTCAAGAGATTGAGCTGCGTCTCGAGATAGTTGATGTGCCCCTCCTCGTCGCCGAGCAGCTCCTCGAACAGATCCATCGTCACGTAGTCCTCTTCCTTCCGGCAGCAGGCACGCGCCTCCATGTACAGCGCGCGAGCGCCATATTCCGCCTTGAGGTCGCATTCGAGGATCTCCTTGACGTTCTGGCCGATCATCAAGGGATCGATCACCTGGAGATTCGGAAAGCCCTCGAGGAAGATGATGCGCGTGACGAGCTTGTCGGCGTGATGCATCTCCTCGATCAATTCCTCCCGCTCCTTCTTGGCGAGCTTGGTGTAGCCCCAATCGTCGAGCAGCCGGTAATGCAGCCAATATTGATTGACGGCGGTGAGCTCGCTGGTCAGCGCTTTATTGAGATATTCGATGACCCGTGGATTGCCCTTCATTCGTCTGTCCTCCTCTCAACCTTTGAATTGATCATGACCTGTTCTTTGATATCAAGCTAGGGTTCCTCGACCGGCCGCCGCGTTCCTCCGCTTGCCGCGCTCGGACCTTCCTCGTCATAGGCCACCATCAGCTTGGTGATGAGCGGCAGGCAGCTGCCGCAGGACGGGCGCTTGCCGAGTGTCCGGTAGATGAGTCCGGGTGTGAGCACCACCAGCGGGTCCTTGGTGCGGAGCGCCGAAACCGCTTCGGCGATGTCCTTCGAGGTGATCATGGTGCAGGAACAGACGATCATGTCTCTCTCTAAGACATGAAGGGCCGTTTTGTCGTCAACTGCGAGCGGCTGGCTTTGACCTGGCTCAAACCGGCGTGCCTAACCTTTGGGCGGGCCGTCTTTTTTCCCTCCCCGGAGATTCCCATGCAGGCCCGTAAAGGGCCGATTTTCCCACGCTTCTCCGGCCACTTAGCCTTAGCCGACTTTTAAGTGATCTCTGCCATCCTGACCGCCGATTGGAAAAGGGGCGGGCAAAGTGGTCATGCAACCTGAGGATTTTCGGCCTGACGATCTGTTCGCGCAGATCCAGGGGCTTGTCGACGGGCTGACGGCCGAGCGTCGCGCACGCGAGGCTGCCGAGGCCGCCGACAAGGCGAAGTCCGATCTGCTCGCCATGATCGGCCATGAGCTTCGCTCGCCCATGGAGGCGATCACCGCCATGGGCGAGCTGCTGCTGGCGAGCCCCCTCGATCCCACGCAAGAGCGCTATGTCGGGATGCTGCATCAATCGGCGCGGAGCCTGCTCGGCGTGCTCAACGATGTGCTCGATTTCTCGCGGCTCGAGGCTGGGCGCATGGAACTCCAGCAAGCGACCTTCGACCTGCACGATCTGATCCACGGCGTCGGCACCGTGTTGCAGGCGCGGGCCAACGATAAGGGTCTCACCGGTGGCGTCGATATCGGCGCCGACTGCCCGCGCTATATCGTCGGCGATGCCGCCCGGCTTCGCCAGGTGCTGATGAGCTTCGTCGACACCGCGCTCAAATTCACCTCGATCGGCTCGGTGCGGCTGCATGCCGGCGCAAGCGAGGTCGATGGCCGTCTCGTGCTTCGCTTCGACGTCACCGATACCGGTGTCGGCTTGAGCAAGGCCGTGCAGGAGCGGCTGTTCCTACCCTATGTCGAGATCGACAAGAGGCTTGCCGGAGAGGCGGGCCCATCCGGGCTTGGGCTGTCGATCGCCAGGAGGCTTGCCTTGCTGATGGGCGGCGAGGTCGGCTGCGAAAGCGTGGTCGGCCAGGGTACGCTCTATTGGTTCACGCTGCCCGCGGGCTGCGCGCGGATGAGCGCGCCGGAGGTAAAGCCAAGCAAGGACGCGACCCCGCAAGCGACGCTCAAAGGCCATGTTCTCTTGCTCGAGGACAACGCCGTGAACCGCATGCTGATCGGCTCTTATCTCGATGAATTCGGCCTGACCCACGAAGTGGTCGCGAGCGGCGGTGCCGCGGTGATGAGCCTCGCCGGCAACGCCTACGACCTCGTGCTGATGGATACCGCCATGCGCGACCTCGACGGCATCGAGACGACGCGACGCATCCGCAGCCTGCACGCGCCCTCCGCTGAGGTGCCCATCGTGGCGCTGATCGCCAGCGGGCAGCAGGTCGATGCGGGGGCCTATCTTGCCGCCGGCATGGATGGCTATGTGTCGAAGCCGATCCGCGGGCGCGAGCTGCATGCCGCGCTCGCTCCGTTCCTTGGTGTTGCCAAGGAAGAGCCCGTGCTCAGGCTGGTGAAGGGCTAGGCTCGCGCCGCCGCGCTAAGCTCACAGGCCGTCGACCAGAACGCCCGCGAGCAGGATCAGATAAGCGATCAGCAGCAGCCCCAGTCCATAGGCCGTGAAGAACGGCAACGGCACGATCATGCCGATGATGACGAGAGCGGCGATGACGACGGAGACGAGAAAGGTCTCCCTGCGCGGCGTGCCCAAGCGAATATCCATTGGTTCCCCCATAGCCAGGCGCCGAACAAGCGCGACCGAGCCAGTCTAGCGGCAAAGCGTCCACGCTGTCACCGCTGGGTCGGCATCACCGGCTACGAGGTGTGGATTACTTGCCGGGGCAGGGGGCTGCGTCGCCCGACGCCGCCATCGGCTTGCCATTGATGAAGACGCTCGAAGAGCCGGTGACGATCGAGCCGCCGCAACCGGTCGAGGAGCCCTGCACCGCCGCCGGCTTGCCGTTGATGAACACGTCGGATGAGCCTTCCACCACGGTCGAGCCGCAGCCTGTCGCGTCGCCGGCCCGCGCCGCCTGCTTGCCTTCCACCACGACGCTGTCGCTGCCCGAGGCGATGCTGCCTTGCGGGCAGGGGGGTTGATCGGCGGCGAAGCCTGGACTTGGGGCGACTGCAAGCGCAACCACCGCGGCCGCGATCGCACCGGCGAGCCGCATCATAGCGGCACCTTCTCCCGCGCGCGCAATGGCGGCACGGGAGCACTCACCTGCACCAAAGCTTCGGCCTTGGCGTCAACCAGTCCGACGATGCCGGTCATGATGTCGTTGAGCTGGAAGTCCTTGGGCGTATAGACGGCGGCCGCGCCGCATTGCTTGAGGATATTCACGTCGTCAGGCGGGATGATGCCGCCGACCACGACCGGCACGTCGCCAAGCCCCGCCTCGCGCAGCCGCTGCACCACCTCGCGCACCAGCGAGACATGCGAGCCCGATAGGATCGAGAGCCCCACCACATGCGCGCGCGCCTGTTTCGCCTGCTCGACGATCTCCGCCGGGGTCAGCCTGATCCCGTCATAGACCACGTCCATGCCGACATCGGTCGCGCGCACGGCGATCTGCTCGGCGCCGTTGGAATGGCCGTCGAGCCCGGGCTTGCCGACCACGAAAGTGAGCGTCCTGCCCAGCTTGCCGGAGACCTGCTTGACGAGCTGGCGCACCTCCTCGAGCCGCGCCTCGTCGATCTTGTGCTCGGCCTTGATGCCGGTCGGCGCGCGATATTCGCCGAACACCTCGCGCAGCACCTGGCCCCATTCGCCGGTGGTGACTCCCGCTTTGGCCGCTTCGATCGACGGCGGCATGATATTGCGCCCCTCGGCGGCCGCCGCTTTGAGATCGACCAGCGCCTGCCGCACCGCCTTGTCGTCGCGCTGCTGCCGCCAGGCCTGGAGCGCCGCCACCTGCCCGATCTCGACCGACTCCGGCACGGTGAGAATCCCTTCGATGCCGCTTGCCGACAGCGGCGACTCCTCGGTCTCGGTATAAGCGTTGACGCCGACCAGCACCTGCTCGCCCTTCTCGATCGCCTCGACCCGCGCGGCGTTCGAGGCGATCAGCGCCTCTTTCATATAGTCGATGGCGGCGACCGCTCCGCCTTTGGCCTGGAGCTTGGCGAGCTCGGCGCGGGCCTGGCTCTTCAGCTCCTCGACCTTGCGGTCGATCTCGACCGAGCCGTCGAAGATGTCGCCATAATCGAGCAGGTCGGTCTCGTAGGCGACGATCTGCTGGAGCCGCAACGACCATTGCTGGTCCCAGGGCCGCGGCAGGCCGAGCGCCTCGTTCCAGGCGGGAAGCTGCACGGCGCGGGCGCGCGCTTTCTTCGACAGCGTCACCGCCAGCATCGACAGCAAGATGCGATAGACGTTGTTCTCGGGCTGCTGCTCGGTAAGCCCCAGCGAGTTCACCTGCACGCCGTAGCGGAAGCGGCGTAGCGCCGGGTCCTTCACGCCGTAGCGCTTCTCGGCGATCTCGTCCCACAGATCGACGAAGGCGCGCATCTTGGCGACCTCGGTGATGAAGCGCACCCCGGCATTGACGAAGAAGCTGATGCTGCCGACCACGCGCGGGAACTGCTGCTCTGACACTTCGCCCGAGCCTCTGACCTCGTCGAGCACGGCCTCGGCGGTGGCCAGCGCAAAGGCGAGCTCCTGCGCCGGCGTCGCTCCCGCCTCCTGCAAATGGTAGGAGCAGACATTGGTCGGATTCCATTTCGGCATCTCGCGCGTGGTGTAGACGATCACGTCCTTGATCAGTCTGAGCGACGGCGCGGGCGGGAAGATATAGGTGCCGCGCGAGAGATACTCCTTGAGGATGTCGTTCTGCACCGTGCCGGTGAGCTTCGCCTTGTCCGCGCCCTGCTCCTCGGCGAGTGCCGCGTAGAGCGCGAGCAGCCACGCGGCCGTGGCGTTGATGGTCATCGAGGTGTTCATCTCGGCCAGCGGGATGCCCTCGAACAGGCTCCGCATGTCGCCGATATGGGAGATCGGCACGCCGACCTTGCCGACCTCGCCGCGCGCAAGCGGGTGGTCGGAGTCGTAGCCGGTCTGGGTCGGCAGATCGAAGGCGACCGAGAGCCCGGTCTGGCCCTTGGCGAGGTTCCGCCGGTAAAGCTCGTTGGAGGCCTTCGCCGTGGAATGGCCGGCATAGGTGCGGAACAGCCAGGGCTTGTCCCGCTTGGGTGTCGTTCCGCTCATGGTCTTGCTCGATTGGCTTGCTTGGCTCGCATCGAAGCATGCAAGCCGTTCAAGGGCAACATGGCCTTGGCTCGCCCAATAAACCATGAAGCCCTCACGGACCAAAAGAAAAGGCGGTGCTCAAGGCACCGCCGTAAGTTCCAGCCAGCGATTGTCGTTGGGAGGGAAGCACTGGCTCCCTACATGTTGTCGCCCTTGTCGCTGCCGGGCTGAGCTGCCGCTCCCTTGCCGGGAGCCGCATCGGATTCAGCCGCGCCGCTCTGATCCGGCATGGACGGCTCGGTCATCGCGCCATCCGAAGCATTGCCCTGATCGTCCTTGTTGGGAGCCGACAGAGCCCCGGGCTTTTCCGCATCGCTCTTGCCTTCGGTGCCGAGATCGTTCGTGCCTTTGCTCGGCTGATCGGCGACGATGGTGATGTCGCTCTTGGCGCCCGGGGCGTCCTCGGCGAGCGCCACGGTGCGTGCCGAGGCCGAAGGCCATGGCGGTGGTCAAAAGTGCCAGTTTGAATCGCATTGAAGTCTCCTTCCAAACGCGTGTTTGACGCGTCTTGTGGACAGTCTTGGGGGAAGCCGAGAGCACCATCACTTGCTGTGGTCGTTTGTCGACTGGCGCAAACGGACCAAGGGGGAACGTCTCGGCTGGAGGGGGGTTCCTCACCCGGCGGTAAACCCTTTTTGACCCCTGGGCAGCGGCTTTTGTTTTTGCTAGGGCTCCGTTGCCCGAGTCCCCGAAGCTGTGGATTTGGGCGAAGCGACGGCGCCTTCGGGGCGCTTTTGCGCGTTAAGGGTGACCGTCGCAAATTTGTTGCAGTCGCGAGATGAATAGCAGACAATTACCGCAGTGCAAAAACATCCCTAATAAGTGTGTGTCGAGCTGGGGGAAACAACCGGATGAATGAGATGTCGCTAGCCGCAGTGACCCAAGCCGCGCCCGCGGGCGCCGTCAAAGATCTCTACGAGATCGGCGAGATTCCTCCGCTCGGTCATGTGCCGAAGAACATGTATGCCTGGGCGATCCGCAAAGAGCGTCACGGTCCTCCCGACGAGGCCATGCAGGTCGAGGTGCTTCCCACTTGGGAGCTCGACAGCCATGAGGTGCTCGTGCTGGTGATGGCGGCGGGCGTCAACTACAACGGCGTCTGGGCCTCGCTCGGCAAGCCCATGTCGACGCTCGACGTGCACAAGAACCCCTATCATATCGCCGGCTCCGACGCCTCCGGCATCGTCTGGGCGGTTGGCTCCAAGGTCAGACGCTGGAAGGTCGGCGACGAGGTCGTCATCCACTGCAATCAGGACGACGGCGACGACGAGGAATGTAACGGCGGCGATCCGATGTTCTCGCCGTCGCAGCGCATCTGGGGCTACGAGACGCCGGACGGCTCCTTCGCGCAGTTCGCCCGCGTGCAGGATCGCCAGCTGCTGGAGCGGCCGAAGCATCTCACCTGGGAAGAGGCCGCCTGCTACACGCTGGTGCTCGCCACCTCCTACCGCATGCTGTTCGGTCACCGGCCGCACACGCTGAAGCCCGGCCACAATGTGCTGGTGTGGGGTGCGAGCGGCGGTCTCGGCTCGATGGCGGTGCAGCTCTGTGCCACCACCGGCGCCAACGCCATCGGCATCGTCTCCGACGACGACAAGCGCGACTTCGTCATGTCGCTCGGCGCCAAGGGCGTCATCAACCGCAACAATTTCAAATGCTGGGGCCAGATGCCGACCGTCGGCACGCCCGAATATGACGTCTGGCTGAAGGAGACGCGCAATTTCGGCAAGGCGATCTGGGAGATCACCGGCAAGGGCGTGAATGTCGATAGCGTGTTCGAGCATCCGGGCGAGGCGACCTTCCCGGTTTCCTGCTTCGTGGTGAAGCGCGGCGGCATGGTCGTGTTCTGCGCCGGCACCACTGGCTACAACCTCACCATGGACGCCCGCTATGTGTGGATGCATCAGAAGCGCATCCAGGGCTCGCATTTCGCCCATCTGTTGCAGGCGAGCTCGGCCAACAAGCTCGTTGTCGAGCGGCGCATCGATCCTTGCATGAGCGAGGTCTTCCCCTGGGAGCAGATCCCCAAGGCGCATATGCGCATGTGGAAGAACGAGCACCGGCCGGGCAACATGGCGGTTCTCGTCAGCGCTCCCTGCACGGGCTTGCGGACCTTCGAGGACGTGCTCGAGGCCAGCAAGCAGATGCACGGCGGCTAGGCGTTCGAGCCGAGAGCGCACGCCGCAACGGAATGGGCGAGCCGCAAGGCGAGTACCGCATCGAGGCGATGCCGTTCTCGGAAGTCGAGACGGTCATTGACCGGGCAGCCGGAGAAGGCTGGAACCCGGGGCTCGGCGATGCCGCCTGCTTCTACGCGATCGATCCCAATGGCTTCTTCATGGGCGTGCTTGACGGGCGTCCGATCGCGCGCGTCTCCATGCCGATCTACGATGAACGCTTCGCCTTCTGCGGCCTTTATATCGTCGATCCCGCTTACCGGGGCCGGGGCTTTGGACTCGATCTCACCAAAGCCAGCCTCGACTATATCGGCGATCGCAATGCCGGGCTCGACGGCGTGGAGGCCATGGCCGCGAAATATGCGCGCCTTGGCTATCGAAAGGCGCATCGAAGCACCCGCCACAGCTTCGTTCCCAAGCGGCCACAAGGTCCGACTCCTGAGATCGTCCCGCTCGCGCAAGTGCCCTTCGGCAAGCTCGCCGCTTACGACCGGGCGCATTTCTTCGCGTCCCGCGATCGCTTTCTCGAGCGCTGGATCAGCCAGCCGCATGCGGTCGGCTTGGCCTTGATCGATGGCGGCCAGTTGAAGGGCTATGGCGTCCTGCGCAAATGCCGCGTCGGTTACAAGATCGGCCCACTTTTCGCCGACGCGTCCGACATCGCCGAGGCTCTGTTCGGCGCGCTTTGCAATAGCGCCTTGGGCGATCCGGTGTTCATCGACATTCCGGAGCCGAACCAGGCGGCCCTCAAGCTTGCCGCCAAGCATGACATGCGTCCGGAATTCGCCTGCGAGCGCATGTATCTGCGCGGCGATCCCGGCCTGCCGCTCGACGAAATTTACGGGATCACGAGTTTCGAGGCGGGATAGAGGCGTCGAGGAACAGTTTCGCCATTCCGGCAGTTGGGGGTTTGGCAGCTCCGTACCTGTGCGGGCGTATGCTCGGGGCTGCACGAAAGAGGGGCCAATCATGCAAAGTCCGCTGGTCAAGAAGGACCTGGTCGACGCGATCCTTGAACTGCGCGCGGATGTCGAGAAGCAGCTTCAGGCGAACAAATATTATGTGGCGTTGAACAAGCTCGATGAGCTGCTCGCCGCCATCAGGCCGCTCGAAATCGTCGAGGCCACGGTCAACCGGCCCGAGACCCCGAGCCAAGCGGCCGAGCCCGCGCCTGCGGCCGAGGCTGAGGCCGAGCCGGTCAGGTCGTGGTCGGGGTTCGTGCAGGAGACGGTGGTCGAGGGCGAGGCGGCAAGGCCGTAATCGCCGTCTCGCGCCAGCCCTAAGAATTCAGGTTTGACTCCTGACGCGGAGCACGCTTCGGTGTGCCCGAACCGTTGAAGACCATGCCAGGAGCCGGATTTTGACTGTCGCCGAAACCCTCACCGAGCGCAGGGCGCCGTCCGCGCCCGAGCTCATTCCCCTCCTCGACGATGCGGCCAAGGCCGCGGCCAGCTTGCGCGATCGCGCCATCGAGGCCGTCTCCGCCAAGGTTTCCTCAGGCGGCAAGCTGGACAATGCCGCGCTCGAGCGCGAGCAGCACGCAGCCCACGGGCTTGCCTGGATCGCCACCTATGTCGAGGCGCTCACCCAGATCGCAAGCTATGCGCACCGCATGCAGGATGAGGGCCGGTTCGGCGAGATGGAGAGCCTGCTCGCGCAGATCGGCGCCGCCGAATATGCCGCGCAGCTCGCGGGCGGCGTGATGATGAGCCAGGGCGAGATGGCGCGCCTGCATGAGCTCGGCGTCAGGGAGTCCGACCAGGGGGCGTTCCTCACCCCGTCGGTGCGCGCGCTGATCCACGCTTCGACGCCGGAGGCGCGCGCCCGGGTCGTGGCGCTGATCAAGGACAGCCAGGGCACCGCCACTTATGGCGATACCGGCCTCGACGAGACGCTGTCGGCGATCCGCGACGAGATGCGCCGCTTCTCGCAAGAGCAGGTCGAGCCGCATGCGCAGGAGTGGCATCTCAAGGACGAATATGTGCCGATGGAGCTGATCGCGCAGATGAGCGAGCTCGGCGTGTTCTCGCTGACGCTGCCCGAGGAGTATGGCGGGCTCGGGCTCGGCAAGGAGGCGATGTGCGTGGTCTCCGAGGAGCTGAGCCGCGGCTATATCGGCGTCGGCTCGCTCGGCACGCGCTCGGAGATTGCCGAGGAGCTGATCCTGAACGGCGGCACCGACGCGCAGAAGCAGGAATGGCTGCCCAGGATCGCCAGCGGAGAAATCCTGCCGACGGCGGTGTTCACCGAGCCCAACACCGGCTCCGACCTTGCCTCGCTCTCGACCCGCGCCGTGCGCGACGGCGATGTCTATCGCATCACCGGGCAGAAGACCTGGATCACGCATGCGGCCCGCGCCGATCTGATGACCGTGCTGGCCCGCACCGATCCCAAGGAGAAGGGCTATCGCGGCCTATCGATGTTCTTGGCGCCCAAGCCGCGCGGCACCGACGACAATCCCTTCCCGGCCGACGGCATGACCGGCGGCGAGATCGAGGTGCTCGGCTATCGCGGCATGAAGGAGTTCGACATCTCCTTCGACGGCTTCGCCGTTCCGGCCGCCAATCTGCTCGGCGGCGTCGAAGGCCAGGGCTTCAAGCAGCTGATGCAGACCTTCGAGGCGGCGCGCATCCAGACCGCGGCGCGCGCCATCGGCGTGGCGCAATCCGCGCTCGATCTCGGCCTGCGTTACGGCATGGAGCGCATTCAGTTCGGCAAGCCGATCATCGCCTTCCCGCGCGTCTCCGATAAGCTCGCCATGATGGCGGCGGAGATCCTGCTCGCTCGCCAGCTCACCTATTTCGCTGCCCGTGAGAAGGACGCCGGCCGCCGCTGCGATCTCGAAGCCGGCATGGCCAAGCTGCTCGCCGCGCGCGCCGCCTGGGCCGCTGCCGACAATGCGCTGCAGATCCACGGCGGCAACGGCTTCGCGCTGGAATATCCGGTGAGCCGGGTCTTGTGCGACGCGCGCATTCTCTCGATCTTCGAGGGCGCCGCCGAGATCCAGGCGCATGTCATCGCCAGGCGGCTGCTGGAAGGCTAAGTTGCACCGTTAGCCGGATTTCCCGATGACATCCGCAACCAACTCAAGCCGCTCGATCGCAATCCCGCTGATTGCCGCCGCGGCTTGCTTCGCCGCCCTGCTGATTGGCGGCGCGCTGACTCGGCCCAATCTCGATTGGTATGCCACCCTGACCAAGCCGGGCTTCACCCCGCCGAACAGCGCCTTCCCAATCGCTTGGGCCATCCTTTACACACTGACCGCGATTTCGGCGTGGCTCGCCTGGCGCGTGCCGAACAAGGAGTCCGACAAGAAGCTCGCCTTTGCCTGGTTCTTCGTCCAGCTCGCGCTTGGCGTGTTGTGGTCCGTCGCCTTCTTCTGGATGCATAGCCCAGGAGCCGGGCTCGGCGTGATCATGGTGTTCCTGGTGGCCATCGCCATCACCATCGTCTTTTTCGATCGCTTGAGCCGTTTGGCCGCGGTCCTGCTCATTCCGCTGCTGCTGTGGGTCTGCTTTGCTACCGGGCTCAATTCCGCGATCTGGCTCCTCAACCAATGATGGCAATGTGAGTTGCAGGAGCTTGTGCCGCCTGTTTAAATCCCTGACGGATGCGGCGTTGCGCGTAACCCGGCGGCCTCAATGGCGAGACTTACCCTCTCGTATCGGCGTTCCGATTCCGAAGCTCTCACCGGCCGCATCTTTGACCGGCTGATCAGCCATTACGGCCGGAAGTCGGTGTTCAGGGATATCGACAACGTTCCGGTCGGCGTCGACTTCCGCACGCATATCCAGGACGCTTTGGAGAAGAGCGACATCCTGCTCGCGGTGGTGGGAGCGGGCTGGCATGGCCCGCGTAAAGGCGCCGACCGTATCGAGGAAGAAACCGATCAGGTCCGCATCGAGATCGAGACGGCACTCAAGAGCGGCATCGCCGTCATCCCCGTGCTCGTCGGCAAGACGGAAATGCCGAAGCCGGCCGATCTTCCGGAAAGCCTGAAGGCTCTGTGTTATCGCAACGCGATCCGCATCGATCCTGGGCAGGACTTCGACCACCACGTGGACCGGCTGATCCGCGAGACCGACGAGATCTTGAGCCGAAAGGATCCCCGCGGCAAATATCGCCGGCTCGTTTACGCCGCTGCCGCGGTCGTCCCGCTGCTGCTCATCGCCGTCGGCTTCTTATATTTTTCGCGCGGCGCCGAAAACGACACGAAAGTGCCGTGGCTCAAGGCGGCCTATGCGGAGATCGGGCAGAAGGAATTTGACGGCCCCGAGGACAATCCGCGGATCATGGAATATATCGCCATGGTCAGCCCTCTCCAGGGCGTTGATGACGACGGCACTGGTGTCGATTGGGCGCCCGCTTTCGTCGCCTGGTCGCTGAACCAGGCCGGCATCCGCGCACCGCAGAGCATGGACCCGCTCGCCTGGATGGAATGGGGACGCCCGGTGACCACGCCGGAAGAGGGCTGCGTCGCGGTGTTCGCCTTTGCCCAGGGCAATCATGTCGGGTTCTATGTGGGCGAAGAGGGCGACTACGTAAAATCGTTGGGCGGCAATCAGGACGACAGCGTCAAGGTCAAGCGTTATCCTAAAGTTGCCGTCAAAGCCTATCGGCTTCCCGACGCTTCAGTGGCGGCCTCCGGCCAATAGCGAGAGCCGGAACTCCTGCCTCGCCCGCGCGTCAGCCGCTGAAAGTCAAGCATGAAACAGCCAGCAGCGTCGCGCAGCGTCCTCATCACCGGTTGCTCGTCGGGTATCGGCCTCGCTTCTGCGCGCGAGATGAAAGCGCGCGGCTGGCGCGTATTCGCCACGGCGCGCAAGCCTCAAGACATCGCGCGCCTGCGCGACGAGGAGGGGGTCGAGAGTCTCTATCTCGATTATGCCGAGCCAGACTCGATAGAAGCCGCGGCCAAGCACGTGCTCGACGCGACCGGCGGCGAGCTCACCGCTTTGTTCAACAATGGCGCCTATGGCCAGCCGGGCGCCGTCGAGGATCTGACGCCCGACGTGCTGCGCGCCCAGTTCGAGGCCAATGTGTTCGGCTGGCACGATCTCACGCGTCGCGTCATTCCCGCCATGCGCGCGCGGGGTGAGGGGCGCATCGTGTTCTGCTCCTCGGTGTTGGGCCTGGTTGCGGCGCCGTATCGGGGCGCCTATTGCGCCTCGAAATTCGCCGTCGAGGCTCTCGCCGACAGTCTCCGCATGGAGCTCGCGCCGACCGGCATCAAGATCGTGCTGATCGAGCCGGGGCCGATCGCTTCCCGCTTCCTCGAGCATGCGTTGGAGGCCTATCGCCGCAACATCGATCTGGAAGCCTCGGCGCATCGCGAGATCTATCGCACCCGCATCGCCCGGCTGGAGGAGGGCGGCGACCAGACCTTCAAGCTTGGGCCCGAGGCGGTGGCGCTGAAGCTCGTCCACGCGCTGGAAAGCCGCAACCCAAAGCGCCGCTATTACGTTACCATCCCGACTTACGCGGCCGCTCTGTTCCGCCGGCTGCTGCCAGCCCGCGCACTCGACGCCATTGCGGCGCGGAACTAGAGTGCCGTTCCGCTAAAGCCTGCCGCGGCCGCGCCGAGGGGTATTCACCATGGAAATGCTCACGAAATTGGCTATTCCGCTCGCGCTTGCCGCGGTCGGTATCGTGCTCTTGCTCGGGCTTTGGAACATGATGCGCGGCGGCAGCCCGAACACGAGCCAGCTCCTGATGCGTTGGCGCGTGGTGCTGCAATTCATCGCGCTTTGCCTGGTCATGGCGGCCATCTATCTGGCCGGCAAGTGATTTTCCTCCGTAACGAAGGCTTGACCCACCCAATCGCCCCGTTACGCTAGTCTGTAACAAAATCGGCGAAACCCGCGGGTGCCTTGCTCGTCAAGGCGGGTGGTGATGGTCGTTCTTTCCAAGATTTACACGCGCACGGGCGATGACGGCACGACCGCGCTCGGTTCGGGCCGCCGCGTGGCGAAATACGATCTGAGAGTCGAGGCCTATGGCACCCTCGATGAGACCAATGCCGCCATCGGCATCGCCCGCCTCTATACCAAGGATGGACCTTCCAGCCTCGATGCCATGCTGGCCCGCATCCAGAACGACCTGTTCGATCTCGGCGCCGATCTTTGCTTCCCGGACGAGACCAAGGACGCGCGCGGCCGCCTGCAAGTGAGCGATACGCAGGTGGCACGGCTTGAAGGCGAAATCGATACGCTCAATCGCGAGCTCGAGCCGTTGCGCTCGTTCGTGCTGCCGGGCGGCTCGCCGGCGTCGAGTCATCTGCATCTTGCCCGCACCATTTCCCGCCGGGCCGAGCGCCTGATCGTGGCGCTTGCCGCGCGGCAAGGCGAGAGCGTGGGCGACGCGGCGCTCCGCTACATCAACCGGCTATCGGATTTTCTCTTCGTCGCGGCGCGCTTCGCCAACGACAAGGGCAAATCCGACGTGACGTGGGTGCCGGGCAAGAACCGCTGACGCGGGGACCATGTATCCGTGTTCATACCCCTTCATGACACCAACCCGCTGAAGCGCATCCGCTTCCAATATGTGACGGTGGCGCTGATCATTCTGAATGTCGCCATCTATGTGATCTTCGGTACCGGCTGGGTCATTCCGCTCGACGAGGAGAACACGGCGGCCTTCGCCGTCGTCCCGGCAAAGCTGATGGCCGGCGGCCCCGACAGCGGCACGATGTTCGCGACGGGCGCCTTCATGCCCGAGCGCTTCACCCTCATCTCCTACATGTTCCTGCACGGAAGCTGGATCCATCTCCTCGGCAACATGCTGTTCCTCTGGGTGTTCGGCGACAATATCGAGGACGCCATGGGGCATCTGCGCTTCATCATGTTCTATCTGATGTGCGGGATCTTCGCGGCCGTGCTGCATTCCTGGATGAACCCGACCTCCGAGCTGCCGCTGATCGGCGCCTCCGGCGCGGTCGCCGGCGTCATCGCCGCCTATCTGATCCTGCATCCCAAGGTTAAGGTCTGGGTGCTGGCGCTGTGGCGCATTCCGATCAGGATCACCGCCGCCTGGGCGCTCGGCATCTGGATCGTGGCCCAGTTCGCCAGTCTCTTGTTCGAGAGCGAGGAAAGCGTGGCGTGGTGGGCGCATATTGGCGGGCTTCTGGCCGGCGCCACATTGATCCTGTTCATGCGGCGGCGCGGTGTAGTGCTGTTCGACAAGACCCGCGGCGGCGCGTAAAAACCCTGCTTAAATGCCCTGAAACCATTGACTTGAGCCATGCCCGGCAGTACGGTCGCCGCCATTTCGCAAGTGCGAGATGGGCTGGCTAGGGGGGTCGGTCACAACGTGCGGGGAACAATGGCCGCATGAAGATTCTCGTTCCCGTGAAACGGGTTGTCGATTTCAACGTCAAGGTCCGCGTCAAGTCGGACGGGAGCGGGGTCGACCTCGCCAACGTCAAGATGTCGATGAACCCCTTCGACGAGATCGCCGTCGAGGAAGCCGTCCGCATCAAGGAGCGCGGCGAGGCGACCGAGGTCGTCGCCGTCTCGATCGGCAGCACAAAATCGCAAGACACATTGCGCACCGCGCTCGCCATGGGCGCCGACCGCGCCATCCTGGTGAAGACCGACCAGAGCGTCGAGCCGCTTGCCGTGGCCAAACTGTTGAAGCGCGTCGTGGAGAACGAGAAGCCCGATCTCGTCATCATGGGCAAGCAGGCGATCGACGACGATTGCAATCAATCAGGCCAGATGCTGGCCGGCCTGCTCGGCTGGCCGCAAGGCACCTTCGCCTCCAAGATCGAGCTGAACGGCGCCAAGATCAAAGTCGTGCGCGAGGTCGATGGCGGACTCGAGACGCTTGTGCTCGCCAAGCCCGCGGTGGTCACCACCGATCTCAGGCTGAACGAGCCGCGCTATGCATCGCTTCCCAATATCATGAAGGCGAAGAAGAAGCCGATCGACGAGACGACGCCCGAGGCGCTCGGCGTCGATATCTCCCCGCGGCTGAAAGTCGTCGCCATCGCCGAGCCCAAGACCCGCGAGGCCGGCGTCAAGGTGGATAGCGTCGCGGCGCTGGTCGACAAATTGAAGAACGAGGCGGGAGTCCTCTAGATGGCCGTCCTTCTGCTGGCAGAGCACGACAATAAGAGCCTCGCGCCGGCGACGGCCAAGGCCCTGACCGCCGCGCGCGCCTTCGGCTCCGACGTCGATATTCTCGTCGCCGGCGATGGCTGTCGCGCCGTCGCGGAAGCCGCGGCCAAGCTCGACGGCGTGCGCAAGGTGCTCATCGCCGAAGCGCCGCATCTCGCGCAACGCCTCGCCGAGGAGACGGCCGCCGCCGTGCTGCCGCTGATGCAGAATTATGCCGTGCTGCTCGCCCCGGCCACGACCATGGGCAAGAACGTGCTGCCGCGCGTCGCCGCTCTGCTCGACGTGGCGCAGATCTCCGACATCGTCGAGGTGAAATCGCCCAACACTTTCGTGCGTCCGGTCTATGCCGGCAACGCGCTGGAGACGGTCGAGACATCCGACAAGATCGTGGTCGGCACGGTCCGCACCACGGCCTTTGCCGGCGCCGGTGAGGGGGGCTCGGCCCCGATCGAGGCGATCGCGCCTCCGGCAGCCGTCTCGCTGTCGAGCTTCGAAGGTTCCGAGATCAGCGTCAGCGAGCGGCCCGAGCTGACCGCCGCGCGGATCGTCGTCTCGGGCGGCCGCGGCATGCAGTCCGGCGACAATTTCAAGACGCTGATCGAGCCGCTGGCCGACCGGCTCGGCGCCGCGGTGGGCGCGTCCCGCGCCGCCGTCGATGCCGGCTATATGCCGAACGACCACCAGGTCGGGCAGACCGGCAAAGTCGTGGCGCCTGAGCTCTATATTGCCGTCGGCATTTCCGGTGCCATCCAGCACCTTGCCGGCATGAAGGATTCCAAGGTGATCGTCGCCATCAACAAGGATGCCGACGCGCCGATCTTCCAGGTCGCCGACTACGGCCTCGTCGGCGATCTCTTCACGGTGCTGCCCGAGCTCGAAGCCGAGCTCAAGAAGGCAGGGTATTAGGTAAAGCAGGGTGCAAGAGGAATGACCATGGACGACATAGTGCAGGGCTCGGGCCTCCGCGCCGATCCGGCCGCGAAAGGCGATTCTGACATGGCTCCCATCAGCAAGATCGGCATCATCGGCGCGGGCCAAATGGGCGGCGGCATCGCCCATGTCGTCGCGCTGTCCGGCTACGACGTGGTGATGTTCGACATCGTCAAGGAGAAGGTCGATGCGGCCATCGCCACCATCGACAAGAATCTCGCCCGCCAGGTGGCGTCCGGCAAGATCAGCGACGAGGACCGCAAGAAGGCGCTCTCCCGCATCACCTATGCTGAGACGATGCAAGGCCTTGGCGACGCCGATCTCGTGATCGAGGCCGCCACCGAGGACGAGACGGTGAAGCGCAAGATCTTCGTGGCGCTCTGTCCCTTCATCAAGGCTGATGCCATCATCGCCACCAACACCTCGTCCATCTCGATCACCCGGCTCGCCGCCGCCACCGATCGGCCCGAGCGCTTCATCGGCCTGCATTTCATGAATCCCGCGCCGGTGATGGAGCTGGTCGAGATGATCCGCGGCATCGCCACGGAAGACGTCACCTTCGGCCGCACCAGGGATTTCGTCGAGACGCTGGGCAAGACGGTCGCCGTGTCGGAGGATTTTCCGGCCTTCATGGTGAACCGCATCCTGCTGCCGATGATCAACGAGGCGGTCTACACGCTGTATGAGGGCGTCGGCTCGGTTGACGCCATCGACACCGCCATGCGGCTCGGCGCGCATCATCCGATGGGCCCGCTCCAGCTTGCCGATTTCATCGGGCTGGATACCTGCCTGTCGATCATGCAGGTGCTCTATGAGGGGCTCGCCGATTCGAAATACCGGCCTTGTCCCTTGCTGGTGAAATATGTCGAGGCGGGCTGGCTCGGGCGGAAGACCAAGCGCGGCTTCTACGACTATCGCGGCGAGAAGCCGATGCCGACCCGCTAGGCGGCCAGCTTCTGCAAGAGTTGCGCGCGCGGGGCGGCGCCGAAAATCGCTTCTTTTTCATGATGGAAACGGCCTTACGCGGGGCCTCGTGCAAATGTTTGTGGTGCGCGAGTGGTGGCGACCCCGGCGCGATTCGAACGCGCGACCCCCAGATTAGGAATACGAAGGCCCTCATTCGAAACCCTCAGTTTTTTGGCCGCGAACGGCTTGGAAATCCTCATAAAACTCTAGGGCTTAGGGCTACTGTCTGCTCTTTTGAGCGCAGACACCTGCCGACAGGTAGGACAGTAGTCCCCCACGCAGTCCCCTGGAGCGACCCCCATGCTGTCCGAAACGACGATCAAAAGTGCCAGACCGAGGAAGCCGAAGAAGGGCGAACAGGCGAAGCGGCGCGAACTGTGGGACCAGTTCGGCCTCGTTTTGGTTATCCAGCCCAGCGGTGCCAAGTCGTTCGTCTACCGCTCGCGCGAGAAGGGCACCAAGACCACCGGCAAGGTCTACGTCGGCCCATATGATGCCACTGGCGGGTTCGCTAGCGAACGCACCGTCGGCAGTCCGCAGACGCTGGTATCGGCTCGACGGAACGTCGGCATTCTACGCGAAGAGCGGAAGGCCGGTGTGGACATCGTCGCCAAGTACCGGGTGGAGAAGCACCGCGCCAAGCATGGTGGCGGCGATACGTTCCCCGACGCGGTGAAGTTCTACGCGGCCCAGAAGCGCGCCAAGGGCGTCCGTGGCTGGGCTGCATCCGCCCGCGTGCTCGGGTTGGATTACTCCGACCCCGACAACCCCAAGACGATCAAGGGCGGTCTGTGTGAGCGGTGGGGCGATAAGGGGTTCAGGGACATCGACCCCGGCATGATCGCAATGGTGGTAGACGAAGCCATTGCACGGGCGCTGCCAGGGCGCGAGGCTCGCAACCCCGGCGAACACTCCGAGGCACGCGGGCGGGAACTTGCCGCCGCGCTATCGTCGCTCTTTGGCTTCCTGAAAAAGAAGGTCTGGGTGAATACCAATCCGGTCACGGTCAAGCCGGACAAGGCACCGGAGCGTGAGCGCCTGTTGAGTGATGCAGAACTGGTTTCCGTTCTCAAAGCCGCATCGACGATGGGTGCGCCTTGGTCACAATTCATACACGTCCTGGCACTTACGGGCGCGCGTCGAGATGAGATAGCCGATCTTCGCTGGGCCGAACTGTCCGACGATAGACCATGCTGTCGATTCCTGCAACGCGCGTGAAGAACAAGCACGGGCACGAGATACCGCTCGCGCCGCAAGTTGTTGATCAGATAAACAGCCTGCCACGGGAAGGCGAATACGTTTTCTCGACCTGCTACGGCAAGCGTCCGATCAGCGGGTTCAGCAAAATGAAACGGAAACTCGATGAATTGTCTGGCGTCACTGACATGCGAATCCACGATCTTCGCAGAGTTTGCGCCAGCGGGATGAGCGACTCGGCGTCGGACTCCAAGTGACAGAAGCGATTCTTGGACATACGAGCGGCAGCAAGAGCGGCGTCGTCGGGATATACCAGCGTCATAAGTACGACAGCGAAAAACGCGCCGCGCTCATACGCTGGGCAAATCACGTCGAGGCTTTGCTCGATGGCAAGAAGGCGTCGAACGTGGTCGAGATGCGGGCTTAACGTGGCGCGCTCCTTGGACTTCTCGACTCGTTAAGCTTGCGAAAAGTTTAGAGTTCAATGCGACGCCCCGCTGCTAACTTGGATGCATAGGAGGACGTGCGATGACCACGGTCACAGAGAAGATAAGGGCGCTGATCAAGCGGACGCGCGTGCAGCACCCACGAGCCGACGCCGACCAGCTTCGCAAGCTGATCGACAAAGAGGCCCACGCGATTTTTGACGACTCGCCCGAGTGGCAAGCCGCTTGGCGCGAGCAGTCCACACAAGACGTTGCAGTGATGAACCACGCGCAGAAGCGCCTACGTCGCCGTAAGGCGCAGGCCACGCGCAATCGCAAAGCGCCGTTTGTCAGCTTCCGACAGGGCAAGTTTCTCTACGTCTTCCCCAAGCCGCTCTATCGCGAAGTGTTGCAGAGCCACGGCAAAAGGTGGCAAGCGACGCGCAATGAGGACATCATTGACAAGCTGATGTTGGACTATGGCGACACCGAGCGCACGGCAGTTCACGAGGCCGGTCACGCCGTCTTTGCCCACGTCCTTGGCCTCGGTGTGTCCTATGTAACCTGCCGCCCCGAACTCAGAACCGGCCTCGTGGGTGAGACTACCCACTACAGGGCAAGCCACGCCGTCAAGCAGGGTTGGATTAGAACTCTCCAATCTGCACACACTGCCGATATATTGGGAGCGATGGCTGGTATCGAGGCCGAGTATCGAGATTTGCGGCCCGCAAGTTGCCCCGTTCCGCAGCGATGGGGATGACGGCGACCTTCGCAATATCGCCGCGATCTTCTTGTCCGGCGAATGCCGGTGGCCAGTCGCTGACCTGGACCGCGTAGCGCCGCGCCTACGGCGGTTCGCCCGTCAACTGGTCCGACGCCACCGGGACATGGCGAAGCGCGATCTGGACGAGGATGAGGTTCAGGCAATCTTGAACCGAGAATGGGGCGGTTGACCAAGCAAGTTCGACTGACTTCCGAGTTGAATCGGCCAAAATAGATCGTAAAGGCGCTCCTATGTCATGGACTAGGAGCTACAGCAATGAGTGTCAGTGCAAAGCCGCTGCAAGACAGCGAGCCGGACGAATTAGTAGCCAATAAGAAGGCCGCCGAAGAGTGCGGCGTCTGCGTCAAGACCACCGACCGTTGGGACGAAGACTTGTCAATCGGCTACCCCCCACCGATTTTTATCTACACGCGAATTTCTATCGCTCGCGCCGCTTGCTCGAACGCTGGAAGTCCAAGCTGCTGGCCAATGCCATCAAGAATGCGCGGGTGAAGTGATGATGGACTTCTACGAGCTACAGCGTTACGCGCCGTCGTGTGGCTATTACCTCCAACACGGTGACGAGGAAGGCACGTTCAACCTCGTGACCAGCATCGGCTTCGTTTGCTTCACTGGCACTGTGCACGAGTGCGAGGTGTATCTCCGCGAGGAAACCCGTGCGCGGCCACCGCGAAAGGACGACCGCACATGAGCGGCGAACGCGAGAACAAGCAGACGCTGGATGAGGGCGAACGCTGGCAACCGGCTGGCGAGAAGTTCATCTACCTGAACCACCAAGGCGCGGTGCACCAATGGGTCGAGCGCCATGAACTGCACGACTCGAACTATGAGCCGGTGATCAATACCGAGCGCGGCAAGGTCGAGAAGCGATATGTGCAGTCCTCGCCAGGACCGAGTGGCGCGGCGCTCCCACGGAAGCCCAAGAACTTCGTGCCCTGCCCTTTGCCGTGCCCAAGCTGATACCGGCCCCCCGAAGGTCTACCTTGTCGAGGGTGAGCCGTGCGTGCGGACGTTGCAGGCGATCGGTCTTGCGCCACCACCACATCCGGTGGCTCCGACCATCGGCGCGACGGATACAAG
The DNA here is from genome assembly GCA_963817175.1 of uncultured Alphaproteobacteria bacterium. Taxonomy (GTDB): domain Bacteria; phylum Pseudomonadota; class Alphaproteobacteria; order Rhizobiales; family Methyloligellaceae; genus Methyloceanibacter. The sequence goes on along the minus strand of CAWFNK010000009.1, from coordinate 326 downwards.
AACTTTTTCTAAGGCAAGGACGTGGTGATCCTGCCCGACGCGGATGAGAAGAGTTTGCACTACGCAGTAACCGCCGTTCGTTCTTTGTTTGGCGTTGCCGCGTCCGACGCTCAGAATGTCCGCTCTTGGGGGTAAAGCGGACATCCATGAGCCACGCTCTAAGGTCTGCTAATGACCCGATGCTGTCGATAAAGTCGCAGACGCGTAGCGCACTGGCAATAATCGAATCCAATTGCCACGTTCTCTGAATCAATATTGCGCGCCGAGACGCCGCCTCTTGACTCAATGTTGCTGAATCGCGCCTCGAAAATCGTTTTATCGACAGC
>CAWFNK010000008.1:0-164374 GCA_963817175.1 uncultured Alphaproteobacteria bacterium | reverse complement strand
CGCTACGCGCGCGACGGTGTTGTCTCGGTTGGCGCGAGATCGCCTTTACGACCGACATCAACTACCGGGGCTTTGGTATCGCGGGTCTAATCTTGAGGCATCTCGTACGAATCGCTCGAGAAGCCGGCTTATCGCGGTTTGAGGCGGATGTGCTCGCGGAAAATCAGCCCATGCTTGCTGTCTTTCGGCACAGCGGCTTGCCGATGCAACTTCGCCGGGATGGTGGCGTCCTACACGTGATGCTTTCGCTTCAACCGGATTTAAGCCCTGATGGACTGGCAAGCTCCAGGCCAAGTTATCACGCTGTGTGGATTGTCGCCCATTTGCGGCGGCGCGCGTCAACGCCAAGGTCGAATGACCTGCCACTCAATGGCGAAGATGGATCATTCCCGAGATACCGAAGGTCTCTGCGGTGCGGGAGAAAGAACCGAAAGCGAAATGAAATCAACGACGATTTTTGAAAGTGGTGGGCCGGGAGGGCTAGAACATAAGCCCAAGGCTCACGGCCTCGCTGGACACCACGCCGCCAGGCGTCGCTTGCACCTCGATTGAGAGCGCCCGGCGTTCGCCGACCATCGACGCGGCAAGACTGGCACACAGCTTCGTCAGGATGAGGCCGATCTCGATCCTTTCGTTTAGCCCAGAGGCTTGCAGCTGTTGTTGCACCGTCGCCACCGACATGACGCGTTGGTGGGCATCTTGGAGGTGGAGACGCGTCTCTTCCGATTGCACAGTCCTAGCCTTGAGCAGGAGAATGCTGGCGATAATTTGAAGACTGTTGGCAACGCGGTCCTGCATCTCCTGCAGCAGAATTTCCTTGGCTTGAAGCAGATCGTCCTTTTCTCGATCGGCCTCGCGACGCCGCGTCACGTCCTCGATAGCCAGAAGAATGGCGGACACGGAACCGTCCTCGTCGAACACCAGGCGCGCGTCGAGCAGCATCACGCGCCAGCCGATCGAGGGGAATACGTGCTCCACCTCATAGGCGTCCACGGTGCGGCGTTTCGGGATGACGTCTTCGAGGAGCGCGCGGAGCCCCGGGATGTTCCACTGTCCGTCCCCCAGATCGAAGATCAGCTTGCCTTGTGTCTTGCGCGGGGTCACCGCGAACGTCCGGTAGAACGAGCGGCTTGCCGCGATCACGCGCAAGTCCGGATCGAGCACAAGTAGGGGCTCGCGTATGGCGTCAACGATGGCCTCGGCCAAGTCATGCCCACGCGCGATGTCGATGAAAGGATTGCGCTTGGCCACGCTCAAGAACGCCCTATCGTTCGATCTGTGTGGAGTGCAAATTGTGCGAAACCGAACATAGCCAAAGGAAACGGTCTCCGGGAAAAGGTGAGGCCTCCGCTGTTTCTCCTCGGCGCCCTATTCGGCAAGCTTATGGAGGACAGTGGCTCCGTCTCATTTCCGCTTTTGGCACTTAGCGGACGTTCATGCCGACGCTGAGCTTGTCCGCCAGGAGGAGGTAAAGCGGACAAAGGCTTATGCCGACAAGGCACGGTAGACCGACGCCTTCGACAGTGAGGTTTGCCGCATAATCTCCGGCACTGTCTTGCCAGACTTCTTCAGCTTCCTCACTTGCTGGATCGTTTCAGGGATCAGGAGAGGCTTGCGTCCGAAGCGCGTTCCGCGCTCGCGCGCCTTCTTGATCCCATCCATCTGTCGCTCACGGCGTATGTCATTCTCGAACTCCGCGATCAGCGCCAGAATGCCCATGATGAGCTTGCCCGTGCGCGAGCTGGTGTCGATTGACGGATCATCGATGACCTTAAATCCAACGCCCTTGTGGGCAAGCTGCGATACGATGCGGTAGAGGTCCGACGTTGAGCGCGCGAGGCGATCAATCTTGGTCACCAAGAGCGTGTCACCTTCTCCAGGTACTCAAGGCAACGCTTCAGCTCTGGTCGGCCAGCATCTACACCTGAGCGCTTCTCCTTAAAGACCTTATCGCAGCTAGCGCCTTCGAGTTTCTCAAGCTGAACGGTGAGGTCCTGGCCGGTGCTGCTCACCCGTGCATAGCCCACGGTCGGCATGGTGGTTCCTTTTTCTCTTAAACGTAGTGAGAGGCGCATTAAAGACGTATTTTGGAACGCGTCAAGCGCTCGTTTCAGAACGTACACATTATGAGACAGACCCGGAAGGCAACCGGTGAAGCGCTGCTTCTGTGGTGTCACCTACGCCCACGCTGATGTCACAAGCAAGCCCGCGCAGCCACCTACGTCGAACGTCGGACGCAGCATTATCCAGCGTCGGCATTAAACGTGAGCGAGACACCTGTTCGCGTTCAAGAATTTGCGACAGTTCAGTCACCTGCTCTCGCGGCAAAATCATTTTTCTCAAAACTGTAGTCGCAACATCGGACCCCGCGAGAAGCTGCTCCAATGAAGGTCGCTGACCCCCATTCTGCATGAAGTAAACTCCCGATGCGCGGATGCAGGTGAACAATCCAGATTGCGCTGCAAGGTAGGGATTGTCGAGAATTGGCGGGTGCAGAATTCCAATCAGCGGTTTGACCTCAAGGGGCCCTCGAGGTCCATTCGGAAAAATCACGCAGGGCATCTAACCGTCTCCGCGAGGCTTCTATGAAGAGCCCAAACAGCCATGTCAGCCTTTCGTTCGGCACCAATGGCTTCGACGGCGAAAAATGCCGCACTAATCGGATCAAGTGTCCAATCGAGCAAGCGTGTCGGCAGGCCATGCTGCTGCGCTAAGGCAAGCTCCATCGGCACATCGGAGTAACCAAGAAACTCATCGTTTACGAGCGGTGCCTTGCCTCCTCCAAGCATCCAATGGGGGGAGGCTGCTGGATCGGCCGGGAGGTGCGGGACGGAATGGAAAGGCCGAGGCTATTGCAAGCGGAGGAGGAAATCGTGAACTGGCAGGAGTTCTGCCGTTGCCTCTCCTTGCGAGGTGCTCCTGCAATTCAGCATCATCTCTCACCAAATTGGGCAAGGCCTGTCTCAAAATTAGGAGGAAGGAACCAAATCAATGCTTGTGAAGGTCTGACGTGTTCAAATCGGCTGGCCGCTTCCTTTCTGCTCGCCGCTAAAATCTCGTTCCCCTGACGCCACGCAGAGGGCAACAACTGATAGTTTTCATGCGAATGGCCTCTAAAGACCCACGGCATACGCGGGCCTTCCCACCATTGTGGGTGAGAGCGGCGGAGCGCGTCTACAAAGTCGCGAGCTGTCTCAACACGCCACGTTACTATACCGGGCTGTCCCTCAGTCCAATGAGGCTCTGCCATCTCCGATTTCTCCTGATGCCCGGGCAATCAAAGAAGTTTTTTGAGAAACGCTGACCTGGACCATCCTTCGGCAGCGCCTGCGGCGGCGAAGACACTCGCCATCACTGAGGCGCGCTGATCGGCTGACGTTGCAATTTGAACCTGTCCCGCCAAATACGCTTCAGCCGCGCGGTTTATCTCTATCGCGAAGTCGTCTTTGATCTTGGAAAAATCCATGATCTCAACCTCCGAGGCCACTCGCGGAAAGTTTCGCCGGATATGACGAGGCAATCCAATCTAACCAATGCAGGACATGCGAAAAGGGCGACTGCAAGTTTTGGGTAAATTAAGCTGCCCACCCTGAGTAATTGCGTGGCTCTGGTCGGCGGTATCGCTCAACCTTGCGCCTCTCATGACCGGCGAAGGTGAGTAGGAAAGCGTCGGCCAGATCAGGTGAGCGCAGCCCTCGCTTCTTCATGTCCGCCTTACTTTCTACCACCATCTTGCCGGTCGAGCTGAAGGTATAAGTGGGCGCGGTCAACTCAGCAATCAGACCATCGTCCTGCGGCATTGCCACCCCCTTCTCCTGGAACCACTCACGACCTTTAAGCCACAACTCATCGCGGAGACGCATGCAATTGTCGCGACTTGCAGCAGCCTCCCCGACATTGATTGCTTTAACCGGCAGGCCAAGTTCTTTGCAGCGGTCGTACACACCAGCGCCGAGGCCAATAACATCAATCAAAATCGCACATGGCCTCATGTCGTAGTGCGTTCCCTCGTATTCCGCTTTGATCTTGCCAACGGTCGCCATCAGGTCGGTGCTGTTCCACGACATAACTGGCTCTAGCAACCTGTTGGCCTGCCGCTTGGCGAGTGCCGTTCGATCATCGCCGAACCGCGCGACATCCACGCCCCACAGAGGATAATAGGAGAGCGCTGAGACATTCCGCCCAATCGCCGACAAGACTAGCTCTAGGGGAATGACCGTCTCGTCGTCTGCGGTTGGGAACTCACCGAGGACGCGGACACGCCACGCATTTGAGCTGTCCCCGTATTTGGCTTTAATGTCTTCGATGTGCCCTTGGGCTCTTGGTACATCGAAGCAGCTCACATGCATCGTGTGCCAGCGGCTCCTAAGTGAATGGTGCGTGTCGTGTAAGAGGCCAGAGGTGCGTGTGGGATTGCCAGCCATTACGACTTTGGCTCCTGGCGTCGAGAGCGCGCCGAGACCGACCTCAAATACGACGTCAGGGATGCCTGACGCCTCATCGATCAGAAACAGGAGGTGCTCCGCGTGGAAGCCTTGCAAGGCCTCGGGGTTATCTTTGCTCGCCGTGCGCCTGACGGCGAATGCACCTTCTGGGTCTTCAACAACGACGACGCGCTCTGCCTGAACATCAATCATGGCCTCCAACGCATCTGGAAGCTGCCTCTGCCACTTTGCGATCTCAGGCCAGATGGTATCGCGCAGCTGGTCCTGAGAGTTCGCAGCGACGGGGACTTTGCAATTCTGGTGGGTGAGAAGGAACCAGAGGACAAGCCAGGCTTGCAGCGTGGTCTTGCCCACGCCGTGGCCAGACCGGATCGATACGCGGTCATGCTTGCCTACAGCTTCGAGGCCTCTGCCTGCCACGGCTCCGGCGTTGCACCGAGAACGTCAGTGACGAACAGGAGGGGAATGTTCTTGCTCCGCATCCAGGCGGTCCGCCATCTCATCTCCGTGACCATCGCTCACCCTCCGCCATAGCTCTACGAATGCATCTCCAGCCTCGACGTTGATGTTCGCCTCCTTGGGCAGCAAGTCGGCAACCACGCGCATGTAGACCTCAGGCTTCTTCTCTCTCACAAGGGCGATGGCTTGAGAGCCGAAGTGGTTGAAGTCGGCCTCCAAAGCCTCAAGGAACTGAGTGCCCAGGCGATTACGCGCACCTTTCGGACGACCCTTGGGGTTTCCGCTTTGGCCGGGCAAGAAGGGTCGCCCAACTGGCTCTTTTTGTGCTGTTTTAACAGTGACAGACGAGCGCTTCTTTGTTGTGCTCATAAGGCCCCCCAGAGTAAGTCTTGACCGAGTTCCTCCTTTGTTCTCACATGACTCGGTTGGTCAATCAAGAGCCGGAAATGCCTTGTCGCCCAGAGATGTGGTAGGAACCCGCATCGTGGAGCTGGTCGTCCTCGTGCCGATCAAGCCTTAGCTAGCCTTTGCCGAGCAAATAAGCGGCGATCGAAAATCGCGGGTGGTGGCTGACAGCGGAAGGCAGGGCGACTCCAATGTCAGGTCTGAACCAATGAACGGACTCGCGCGCGCTACCCGCCACGTCTGCTTCTGACCCAAAGCGGACACTTAGAGGTCTCGGCTGGGTGGTAAGCCCCGCAGGAATTTGTTGCGTGCGAATGCGAACCCCGTGGCGGACAACAACTTGAAAGCTCTCCTGGTAATTGCGCTTTACATTGGCTCCGCAAACGCGGCGATTGCCGAATCCGGACCGCGCCCGCCCTGCGGCGATGGTCCCCCTTTCCCCAGTTATGCGGCGCCGGGACATGCGCCCAACTACCACGTCTGGAGCAATGCGGGGTGGGAACCACCTGCATGCACGGGATGGAGTCCGAAAGACGGCGTCATGGTCGCCGTAGCGAGCCAGTTTCGCTACCCCGGCAGCACAGAGGGCCTTCTGCTGCGGTTTGGTGCCATATCAACGCTGACGGGCCTCCGATATTGGTCGGTGACCGAGAATGATTGGCGCACCCTTATCATCCATGCTGCCGCTTTAGACCGCGCGGATTTAACTCGACCACGAGCTGATTTCTCTGTTTCGGAGATGGCCGCCAAGGCCGACGTCTATTTTAGCGAGACCGATAACAGGCTCGGAGAGCCGATTATTTATCGCATGCGTGCGGTGCGGTCGGGAGACAGGCTGATTATCAACACAGAAAACGTCACCTCGGTGCAGAAGCTCATGCTGACGCTGGTCGACCCTGGCGACTTGGAATCCGTACACTTCCTAGCGCGATCTGCGCCCGGCATTTGGAGCTACTATGGTCTCGCCCGGACCATCGCGCCGCCGCTAGCTGTCTTGGGTGTTGTAAGAGAGGAGTCGTATGTGAACCGGGCGCTCGCTCTTTATTCGCACTTCACGGAAACAACCGTCGATCCACTGCGGGTCTATGATCACAATGATGCTACTTCCGCACATAGGCGGCGATGATGGGGCCCATCGGGTAAAGCGTATCATATCGGCGCAGCGCTGGCGCATAGAGGCTGGATATTCCTCCGTCCAAGAAAAGAGCATTGCGGGCTTTGAGACCAACTCGAAAGAGCTGAGCAAACTCCCAGAATGTTACTGGCTCCTCGGAAATCGCGAAGACAAGCGTGTGAGGGTCGCGAAGGCCAACCCCATTGCGAATTTTCCGGGAAGCGCTGTCCGGCTTGATCCTAGGATGGGTGCGGCCGTCAATGACGAGCATGGGTCCGGATTGGGTCGCGTAATCTGCGCGCGGTCGTTGCGAAAGGAAGCGTTCGGTCGTGATGATGCCGGCCCTTTGGCCTTCAATGTAGAGAATGCCGTTTGGCTTCAAATAGAAGTTGCCCACCCCGCTCGCTTTATTGGCCTGTTTGAATGTCTTCCCCTCCTCAACGTACAGCCCCACAGGCGAGCGATCACTCTCGTACATTCCCCCGTTCATCGCGAACAGGATCGGGCCGCCTTCAATTCTCCGCGGGAGATGATCGAATCCCCCATAGGGCTGCCCGTTCGTATCTTTCCAGAATAGGCGCACCCAGTAAGCGCGAAGATCGACTGTGCATACCACGTACTTGGGGCCTCCGAATTGGAGCTCATTACAGGGTGATGCAGCGTCTGTGGAACGGGTGGCCACCAAGGCAAAAACAATGACCAGGATAGTGAAGCGCCACACAGTGGGGATCTCGAATGGATGGTACACCTAAGCGAGTCCGAGTTATTGGTGTCTGCGTGGCCCGAACCACATCCGCCGTGGGCGCCGAGCCTACGGCGGATGAAGTGCCGGACGGGCTTGACTTTGTCGGCTACTGACCCAGAGCGACATTGGTCGAACGTTTCAACCACGAAATGACGCTACGAGCGTGACTAAAGACGACCCATGTCAATGGTGTGAGGCCTGACGGCGTCGCTGCTCGTCGCTTAGCGATGATACAGCGTGATCAATCCTGCGACGGGTGCTCCGGTCCAACCCGGATTGCTGCAGCTGCGCACAGGCTTGTCGTGCTGCAGTTATTTCCTCGTCGGTCACATCACCTCCTGCATCGAGCTTTGTTGCTGGATCGAGGCAAGGGGACAAATTGCTCCCGGCGACGGCGGCGGTGATGGCCAAACCGGAAAACACTAGAACTAGGGCAAGACGTTTCATAATTTCCTCCCAAGAACGTCCCTGGCATCGGCTTCGGTTGGGCACCCTCCGGACGTATTTGAACTTTCGCTTGTTGCAAACTTTGAAGGGCGAACTCGCAAAAGGCACGGCCTGCAGGTTATGGCAAGGCCTGCTCGTACAAACTGAAAAGATCTGGATTTGAACTAAGGCGGCAGAGTGACTGAAAAAATGGGTCAAATCGTCACCGCTTCTCCGACGATCCGAGTCTAACGCAGCTTCTCGTCTGGTTCGAGACAGAGACCGCCAAGCTCGCACAGACGGACGGCGCACTAGTATCTTCGCCGGAGTAAGTCGCGCAGTGCTGCTGCGGCGCGAATGTCTCTTCTTGGCACATCTCCGACATGCGGGGTGTCTCATGCGACGTCCGGTTCACCTCCCTAAAGCGGAAGTTCTCAACGCACCTCAAGCACGCCACGCACTGACCTTGGGTTCAGAACCTTGAGCGGGCACAGCTTTGCCGTTCTCGGCAAAGCAATGCTCTGACCTTTGGGACGAGACCCCTCGCAGAGCACAGTCAGATTAGGACAACCTCATTAGAGGGAGGCCGGGGTCATGCTGTCGGCCTTTGCGTCCCGCTTTATGATGACGCGGGCAATGCCGCCACAGCGATCTGACGACTGTGGCAGGAGCCCACTCCTGAGCCTCAGGGAAAGCCTGAGACCCTTTGATGCCGATGCCGTTCGGCAAGTTCCCCTCGGTCATGGCCCAAGGTTCGGCCCTATTGGCGGGCTGGCTATGCTAAGCGCAATCGCGCTGGTTAGCGCGACTTCGCGTCGTCGTTTCGATCCTCGATTGCAGCCGGAAGGATGCGACGCGCTTCATAGGCGGCCTGATCGGCCTTCAAACGTGCTTCACGCTCGCGCTTAAGTCTCTTGTGACTGCGAGCCGTCTTTCCGTGTCGCAGCCCTAGCGCAAGGGTGCCGCCATGACGTCCCCAGGGACTGCGATGCATGTTGAGCTTTGTCCGGTCGCGATAGGCGAGGGTGTTAAACCAGCGGTCCGTTTCCTCTTTAGCTCGCTGGTGAAGATCGGCTTGCGCAGGGGGCAGCGGCTTGTAGCGCTTGCTCATGGCCGCCTGCCATCGTAGCTTCCGACTACGGCGACATATCCCGTACGTTCTGGGATTGAAAAAGTCGGAAAAGCTATTAATTTCATTTAGAGTAATTAGCGGGCCTGTCACGCCGGAGGCCGCGGGTTCGAGTCCCGTCACTCCCGCCATTCTTTTGGCCCCCTACTCGAAAACAGAGGACCATGGGCCAGCTGCTGCAAACTTATCTGCCGCTCGTCATCTTCATCGGCATCGCCTTCGCCATCAGCGCGGCGATTCTCGTGGCGCCCTTCCTCATCGCCGTGAGCAAGCCAGACCCCGAGAAGGTCTCGGCCTATGAATGCGGCTTCGAGGCCTTCGATGACGCGCGCATGAAATTCGACGTGCGCTTCTACCTCGTGTCACTTTTGTTCATTATCTTCGACCTCGAGGTCGCGTTCCTGTTTCCCTGGGCCGTGGCCTTCAAGGAGATCGGAGCCTTCGGCTTTTGGGCGATGATGATCTTCCTCGCCATCCTCACCGTCGGCTTCATCTATGAGTGGCGGAAAGGCGCGCTGGAATGGGATTGATCGCTGAACCCCATTTCGAGACGGAAGGGCGGAGCGCCGGCGGCATCATCACCCCGGGCGCGACCAGCTTCGGCGTGTTCTCCAACGAGCTTGCCGACAAGGGCTTCCTGCTCACCACCGCCGACGAGCTCATCAACTGGGCGCGCACCGGCTCGCTGATGTGGATGACCTTCGGGCTCGCCTGCTGCGCGGTCGAGATGATGCAGGCCTCGATGCCGCGCTACGATCTCGAGCGCTTCGGCTTCGCTCCGCGCGGCAGCCCGCGTCAGTCGGACGTGATGATCGTCGCCGGCACGCTGTGCAACAAGATGGCTCCCGCCCTGCGCAAGGTCTACGACCAGATGCCGGAGCCGCGCTACGTCATCTCCATGGGGTCCTGCGCCAATGGCGGCGGCTACTACCATTATTCCTATTCGGTGGTTCGCGGCTGCGACCGCATCGTGCCGGTGGACATTTATGTGCCCGGCTGCCCGCCGACCGCCGAGGCGCTGGTCTATGGCGTTCTCCTTTTGCAGAAGAAGATCAGACGGACCGGCACGATCGAGCGCTGATCCGTTTCCCTCCGAACGTCCCTCCTGGAGCCTCGATGGACGAAGCGCTTAACAAGCTTGCCGCCTATCTCGGCGATCGCCTCGGGGCGAAGCTTCTGGGCTCCGAGGTTTCGCTCGGCGAGCTGTACGATCGCGGTCGAGCGCGATTCGATTCCGGAGATCATTCAGCTTCTGCGCGACGATTCTCAATGCCGCTTCGGCTGCCTGATCGACATTTGCGGCGTCGACTATCCCGACCGCGAGGAGCGGTTCGAGGTCGTCTATCACTTACTGAGCCCGTGGCTGAATCACCGCATCCGGGTGAGGGTCAACACCGACGCCGCGACGCCGGTGCCGAGCATCGTCACGCTGTTCCCGGGCGCCGACTGGTTCGAGCGCGAAGCCTACGACCTCTACGGCATCCTATTCGAAGGCCACCCGGATCTGAGGCGCCTGCTGACCGACTACGGCTTCCAGGGCCATCCGTTGCGCAAGGACTTCCCGCTCACCGGCTTCGTCGAGCTCAGATACGACGATGAGCTGAAGCGCGTGGTCTATGAGCCGGTGAAGCTGATGCAGGAGTATCGGAGCTTCGATTTCCTGAGCCCCTGGGAAGGCATGGACAGCGCCATCCCCGGCGACGAGAAGGCGGGCGAGGCGCGCCGCAAGGACGGCGAGCCATGAAGCCATCGCTCAAGCCCGGGCTCAAGCACCGCTTCTCCTACGTGGTTCCCGAGACGAAAACCGTGCCGCATCTCTATCGCGAATCGCCGCAGCTGCAGGCGATGCCCGATGTGTTCGCCACAGGCTTCATGGTCGGGCTGATGGAATGGACCTGCGTGCAGCTCTTAGAGCCGCATCTGGACGAAGGCGAGGGGAGCCTCGGCGTGCATGTCGACGTCTCGCACAAATCGGCGACGCCGCCCGGCATGACCGTCACGGTCGATGCGGAATGTATCGAGGTGAGGGGACCGCGCACCCGCTTCAAGGTCGTCGCCCATGATGGCGTCGATGAGATCGGCGCCGGCACGCATGAGCGCTTCATCGTCAGCTGGGACCGCTTCAATCGTGGCGTCGCCGCCAAGCGCGCCAAGGCGGCGCAGAAGGTCGAGGCGTGATGTCGGAGATCGAGACGCGCGCCACCGAGACCGATAGCGGCAAGCGCGAAGGCGACGAGCGCAAGTTCACCATCAATTTCGGCCCGCAGCATCCGGCTGCGCACGGCGTGCTTCGGCTCGTGCTCGAGCTTGACGGCGAAGTGGTCGAGCGCGTCGATCCGCATATCGGCCTGTTGCATCGCGGCACCGAGAAGCTCATCGAGTACAAGACCTATCTCCAGGCGCTGCCTTATTTCGACCGGCTCGACTACGTCGCGCCGATGAACCAGGAGCATGCTTATTCGCTCGCCGTGGAGAAGCTGGTCGGCGTCACCGTGCCGAAACGCGGCCAGCTGATCCGCGTGCTCTATTCCGAGATCGGGCGGCTGCTCTCCCATCTGCTCAACGTCACGACCCAGGCTCTGGATGTCGGGGCGCTGACGCCGCCGCTCTGGGGCTTCGAGGAGCGCGAGAAGCTTATGGTGTTCTACGAGCGCGCGAGCGGCAGCCGCATGCATGCGGCCTATATCCGCCCGGGCGGCGTGCACCAGGATCTGCCGCCAGAGCTCGTCGCCGACATCTACGCGTTCTGCGACCCGTTCCTGAAAGTCTGCGACGACATCGAGGGGCTGCTCACCGACAATCGCATCTTCAAGCAGCGCAATGTCGATATCGGCGTGGTCAAGCTCGAGGACGCCTGGGCGCGTGGCTTCTCAGGCGTCATGGTGCGCGGGTCGGGCGCAGCCTGGGATTTGCGCAAGTCGCAGCCTTACGAATGCTACGACGAACTCCAGTTCGATATCCCCATCGGCAAGCATGGCGATTGCTACGACCGTTATCTCGTCCGCATGGAAGAGATGCGCCAGGCGGTCCGCATCATGAAGCAATGCTGCGAGAAGCTCACCACCGAGCAGGGCCCCGTCACGGTCGAAAATCACAAGATGGTGCCGCCGCGCCGCGGCGAGATGAAGAGCTCGATGGAAGCCCTGATCCATCACTTCAAGCTCTATACCGAGGGCTATCATGTGCCGAAAGGCGAGGTGTATGCCGCGGTCGAGGCGCCGAAGGGCGAGTTCGGCGTCTATCTTGTCTCCGACGGCACGAATAAGCCTTATCGCTGCAAGATCAGGGCACCGAGCTTCACCCATCTTGCCGCCATGGACTTCTTATGCAGGGGCCATATGCTTGCCGATGTCTCGGCCGTGCTCGGCTCGATCGATATTGTGTTCGGCGAGATCGACCGGTGAGGGAGGGCAAGATGAGGAAGTTGGCCGCGATCCTGAGCTGCGCTGCCGCGCTGCTCTTGGCTTCCGTAGAGGCGCGCGCCGCCGAGCCCGGAGCGAGCACGCCCGGCGCCAAGCCGGCGTCGCCGGCGGCCAAGCCTGAGGCTGCCACAGGCGAGGGCACCAAACCCGAAGAGGCAAAGCCCGACGCAACCAAGGCCGAGGAAAGCGAAGCGACCAAGCCAGAGGAGGCCGCTGGCGCGCCGACGACGGAAGCGGAAGGCCCCGAAGGGCCGCCCGAGGGCGATAGCGGCCCCGTGTCGCTCGGCGAGCTGACCAAGGACGGCTTCGTGATCCGCACCTCGAATTTCATTCCGGCCGACGCGGTGACGCGTCAATCCGGCAAGGTGTCGTCCGACGCGCTGGTCGTGACCTTGCAGAAGTCGACCTCGACCGCGGTTTGCTTTTATACGTTGAAGGCCTATGTGGGTAAGAAGCTGAACACGATTCCCGCTTGTACCGTTCACCGCTAGGAGAGCCTCGCGCCGGCTGGGCAAGACCTGACGCGAGAGAAGAAGAAGCGATTTTATGAGCGTCCGCCGCCTCGCCGCCGAGCAGCCTGAGGGCTTCGCCTTCACCCCGGAGAATCTCGAATGGGCCAAGGCCCAGATCGCGAAATATCCGGAAGGCCGCCAAGCCTCCGCCGTGCTGCCGCTGATGTGGCGCGCACAGGAGCAGATGGGCGGCTGGTTGCCCGAGCCCGCGCTCCGCTACGTCGCCGACATGCTCGCCATGGCCTATATCCGGGTTTACGAGATCGCGACCTTCTACACGATGTTCAATCTCGCGCCTGTCGGCCGCTATTACGTGCAGGTCTGCGGCACCACGCCGTGCTGGCTCCGAGGCGCCAACGAAATCAAGGACACCTGCCGCAAGCTGATCGGCGAGCCGGGTCACGTGACCGCGGACGGGTTGTTCTCCTGGACCGAGGTCGAGTGCCTCGGCGCCTGCGTCAACGCCCCCATGGCGCAGATCAACAAGGACTATTACGAGGACCTGACGCCTGAGAGCATGGCGCGCATCCTCAAGGACATGAAGGCCGGGCGTCGCGTCGAGCCCGGTCCTCAGGATGGACGCCAAGCTTCGGCGCCGGCTGGCGGTCCGATCACGCTGACCGACCCCGAGCTCTACAAGGACGAGACGCCCGACGACGACAGGGACGCGGCCGGCCCGGCTCTGACCGACGACGAGGCCAAGCGTCCCGGCAAGGCTGCGAATGTGCGCGAGGCAGCCGTGCCGAAGCCGCCGCTCGGTAAAGGCCGCAAACCGAGGCCGCGCTGATGCTGCAAGACAAGGACCGCATCTTCAAGAATCTCTACGGGCTGCACAGCTGGCGGCTCAAGGCAGCGCGTGCGCGTGGCGCCTGGGACGGCACCAAGGCGATGATCGAGAAGGGCCATGAGGCGATCATCGAAGAGGTGAAGGCCTCTGGCTTGCGCGGCCGCGGCGGCGCGGGCTTCCCCACCGGGCTGAAATGGTCGTTCATGCCGACCAAGTCGGATGGGCGCCCGAACTATCTCGTGGTCAATGCCGATGAATCGGAGCCCGGCACCTGCAAGGATCGCGACATCATGCGTCACGATCCGCAGCTTCTGATCGAGGGCGCGTTCCTCGCCAGCTTCGCCATGCGGGCGCACGTCTCCTACATCTATATTCGGGGCGAGTTCATCCGCGAGCGCGAGATCCTGCAAGCCGCGATCGACGAAGCCTATGAGGCCAAGCTGATCGGCAAGAACAACGTCAACGGCTGGGACTTCGATCTCTATCTGCATCACGGCGCAGGCGCCTATATCTGCGGCGAGGAGACGGCTCTGCTCGAAAGCCTCGAAGGCAAGAAGGGCCAGCCGCGCCTCAAGCCCCCATTCCCCGCCAATGTCGGGCTCTATGGCGCGCCAACCACCGTCAACAATGTCGAGACCATCGCCGTCGTGCCCGACATTTTGCGCCGGGGCGCCACCTGGTTCTCCTCGCTCGGCCGCCCCAACAATACCGGCACCAAGCTGTTCTGCCTCTCGGGCCACGTGAACAAGCCCTGCAATGTCGAGGAGGAGATGGGCATCCCCTTGCGCGAGCTGATCGATCATTATGCGGGCGGCGTGCGCGGCGGCTGGGACAATCTGCTGGCCGTCATCCCCGGCGGCTCGTCGGTGCCCTGCATCCCGGCGAGCGAATGCAGCGATTTGCCGATGGACTTCGATAGCCTGAAGGCGCTGAAGACCGGGCTCGGCACGGCGGCCGTGATCGTCATGGACAAATCGACCGACATCATCCGGGCCATCGCCAGGCTCTCATATTTCTACAAGCATGAATCATGCGGCCAGTGCACGCCCTGCCGCGAGGGGACGGGCTGGATGTGGCGCGTGCTCGAGCGCATGGCCAAGGGTCAGGCCGAGAAGGGTGAGATCGATATGCTGCTCAGCGTCAGCTATCAGGTCGAGGGCCACACCATCTGCGCGCTCGGCGACGCGGCGGCGTGGCCGGTGCAGGGGCTGATCCGCCATTTCCGCCACGTGATCGAGCAGCGCATCGACGAGCAGGCTCTGAAGCCGATCGCGCCGTCGGTCCCGGTGGCGGCGGAGTAATCGCGATGACTTGGCTTTGGGACAATGCCGTAACGCTTTCGACCATGGTCATGGCAGTGGCCGCCATCGCTGCCCTGATCTACGCCCATCTGCAGATCGCCGAGAACAAAAGGGCCGAGCGCCGCGCCAATGCCAATGAATTGTGGCGGGAGACGCTCCGGCTCGCCTTCGACAATCCGAAGCTTTCCGATCCGACGCTGAAGCTCGCCCAATTCGACTACGCGGAGCGCACCATCGACGGCAGCATCGAGCTGTTCCAGAAATACGAGCTCTATGTGGACACGATCCTCAATGCCAGCGAGGAGATCCTGGAGGTATCGCCGACCAGGGAATGGGACACGGCGGTCCGCATCCAGCTCAAGCCGCATCGCGACTATTTGCTGTCGCCCTACTTTCAGAACTCCGGCTACCTTGAACAATACGGGCCAAGGTTCCGGACATTCCTGCACAAGGCCCTGAGCGACCCTCGCCACACTCCTCCGCCGCCGCCAAACCTCGCCTCGATCGACGCGCCGAAAAGGAAGGTAGGCAAGCGTGCCTAAACTCATCATCGATGGCAAAGAGCACGACGTGCCGGACGGCATCACGCTGATCCAGGCCTGCCAGCTCGCCGGCATCGAGATCCCGCGCTTCTGCTATCACGAGCGCCTGTCGATCGCCGGCAATTGCCGCATGTGCTTGGTCGAGGTGGCCGGCATGCCGAAGCCGGTCGCCTCCTGCGCCATGGGTGTTCACGACCTCCGGCCCTCGCGCGACGGA
Source organism: uncultured Alphaproteobacteria bacterium (assembly GCA_963817175.1). Classification (GTDB taxonomy): domain Bacteria; phylum Pseudomonadota; class Alphaproteobacteria; order Rhizobiales; family Methyloligellaceae; genus Methyloceanibacter. Next base: position 148,870 of record CAWFNK010000008.1, on the reverse strand, counting down.
ACCCCGCCTACCATCATTACGAATTCGGAAACGGTGAAGAAGGCGCGCGAGGGCGTGCTTGAATTCCTCCTTATCAATCACCCGCTCGACTGCCCGATCTGCGATCAGGGCGGCGAATGCGACCTGCAAGATCAGACCATGGCCTATGGCTTCGACGCCGGCCGCTTCCAGGACAATAAGCGCGCGGTCGAGGACAAATATCTCGGACCGCTGATCGACACCTACATGAACCGCTGCATCCACTGCACGCGCTGTGTGCGCTTCATGACCGAAGTCGCCGGCGTGGAAGAGCTCGGCGCCATCGGCCGCGGCGAGGACATGGAGATCACCACCTATCTCGAGCGGGGCATGCTCTCCAATCTGTCGGGGAACGTCGTCGATCTGTGTCCGGTCGGCGCGCTCACCTCGAAACCTTACGCCTTCATGGCGCGGCCCTGGGAGCTCACCAAGACGCCCTCGATCGACGTCATGGACGCGCTCGGCAGCGCCATTAGAGTCGATGCACGCGGGCGCGAGGTCATGCGTATCCTGCCGCGCGTCAACGATGCCATCAACGAGGAATGGATTTCGGACAAGGCGCGCCATGTCTGGGACGGCTTGCGGACCCAACGGCTCGACCGACCTTATGTCAGAAAGAACGGCAAGCTCGTTCCTGCAAGCTGGGATGAGGCGTTTGCCGTGATCGCCGGGAGACTGAAAGGCATTGAAGGCTCGCGCTTTGCCGCGATGGCTGGCGACCTTGCCGCTGCCGAGGAGATGTTCGCGCTCAAGCTGCTGACCGAGCAGCTCGGCTCGCCGAATATCGATTGCCGCCAGGACGGCGCCAAATTCGATCCCGCGCTCGGCCGCTCCACCTATCTTTTCAATTCCACCATCGCCGGCATCGACCAGGCCGACGCCATCCTGCTCGTCGGCACCGATCCGCGCCAGGAGGCGCCGGTGCTCAATGCGCGTATCCGCAGGCGCTGGCGGCAAACGCAAGGCAGACTCGCAATCGGCCTGATCGGCGAGGATGCCGATCTCACCTATGGCTACGACTATCTCGGCGCCGGCCCTGAGACGCTCGCCAAGATCACCGACGGCTCGCATGCTTTCGTGAAGAAGCTCGAAGGCGCCGAGCGGCCGATGCTGATCTTGGGCCAGGCGGCGCTCGCGCGGTCCGACGGCGCGGCGATCTTGGCGCTGGCCGCCAAGGCGGCGATGCAAATGGGGGCGATCAAGCCCTCCTGGAATGGCTTTAACGTGCTGCACAATGCTGCCGCACGCGTTGCCGGCCTCGATCTCGGCCTCGTTCCGGCGAAAGGCGGTCTCGATGTCGAGGGGATTCTCAATGCGGCAGGCGAGGGGGCAATCGATGTCGTCTATCTCCTGGGCGCCGACGAGATCGACATGGGGCGGCTGGGCAGCGCCTTCGTCATCTATCAGGGCAGCCACGGCGACAAGGGCGCGCATCGCGCCGATGTGATCCTTCCCGGCGCCGCTTATACCGAGAAGGACGCGATCTATGTGAACACCGAGGGCCGCTCGCAGATGACCACGCGTGCCGTCTTCCCGCCGGGCGAGGCGCGCGAGGACTGGACGATCATCCGCGCGCTGTCCGGCACTCTCGGTAAGCCTCTACCGTTCGACTCGACCCAGGCGCTACGGGCCAAGCTGTTCGCGGCGCGACCGCATCTCGCTCTGCTCGACCAGATCGACCCCGCCGATACCGCCGGCATTGAGCGTCTTGCGCAGCAATCGGCGAAGCCGGGCAAGGAGCGCTTCGGCCACGCGATCGAGGATTTCTATCTGACCAATCCGATCGCGCGCGCCTCTGCCATTATGGCGAGCTTGAGCGTGCTGCACGCGGCCCCCGACAAGGCGACCGGCACCGATGGCTGAGTTCTGGACGAGCTACGGCCTGCCGCTCGCGTTGATCGTGGCGCAAAGCGTTGCGCTGCTCGTCATCCTTCTCCTCATCGTGGCGTTCCTGCTCTACGCCGACCGCAAGGTCTGGGCGGCTGTGCAGATGCGGCGCGGGCCCAACGTCGTCGGCCCTTGGGGTCTGTGGCAGTCCTTCGCCGATCTGCTGAAATTCGTGTTCAAGGAGCCGATCATTCCGGCCGGCGCCAATAAGGGCATCTTCCTGCTCGCGCCGCTGATCACCGCGGGGCTCGCGCTCTCGGCCTGGGCCGTCATGCCGGTCGCCAAGGGCTGGGAGGTCGCCAATCTCAATGTCGGCATCCTCTTCATCTTCGCCATCTCGAGCCTTCAGGTCTACGGCGTGATCATGGCGGGCTGGGCGTCGAACTCGAAATACGCCTTCCTCTCGGCGCTGCGGTCCGCGGCGCAGATGGTGTCCTACGAGGTCTCGATCGGTTTCGTTATCATCACCGTGCTGCTCTGCGCGGGCTCGCTCAATCTCGGCGAAATCGTCGAGGCTCAAGACGGGCGTTTCGGACTATTCGGCTGGTATTGGCTGCCGCTCTTGCCGATGTTCGTGATCTTCTTCATCTCGGCGCTGGCCGAGACCAACCGCCCGCCCTTCGACCTGCTCGAGGCCGAGTCCGAGCTCGTTGCCGGCTTCATGGTCGAATATTCGTCGACCCCCTATATGCTGTTCATGCTGGGCGAATATGTCGCCATCGTCCTGTTATGCGGGCTCGGCACCGTGCTGTTTTTGGGAGGCTGGCTGCCGCTGTTTCCCGTCCCGCCCTTCACCTGGATACCAGGCGTGGTATGGTTCCTGTTGAAGGTTTGCTTCTTGTTCTTCCTGATCGCCATGGTCAAAGCCATGGTGCCGCGATACCGCTACGATCAACTGATGCGGCTCGGCTGGAAGGTCTTCCTGCCCTTGTCATTGGCTGCTGTCGTGATCGTGGCGGCGGTTCTGCAACTCTGGCAGCACGCATCCTAAGGAGAGCTGGCGTGAAGCGTTTCGCCGAGGCCGCCAAGTCATTGTTGCTGATGGAGTTTCTGTCAGCCTTTTGGCTCGCCATGAAATATTTCGTGGCCCCCAAGGCGACGCTCAATTACCCGTTCGAGAAGGGGCCGCTTAGCCCACGTTTCCGCGGCGAGCATGCGCTCAGACGCTATCCCAACGGCGAGGAGCGCTGCATCGCCTGCAAGCTCTGCGAGGCGATCTGCCCGGCCCAAGCCATCACCATCGAAGCGGGACCCCGCCGCAATGACGGGACCCGCCGCACCACGCGTTATGACATCGACATGGTGAAATGCATCTATTGCGGCTTCTGCCAGGAGGCCTGCCCGGTGGACGCCATTGTCGAAGGGCCGAATTTCGAGTTCGCCACCGAGACCCGCGAGGAGCTTTATTACGACAAGGAGCGGCTGCTGGCGAACGGCGACCGCTGGGAGCGCGAGATCGCCAAGAACTTGGCGCTCGATGCGCCTTACCGGTGAGGGGCGACGCCGCTTAATGCTGTCAGCGCTGTTCTTTTATCTCTTCGCCATCACCTGCGTGGGCGCGGCCTTCATGGTCATCGCGGTACGCAACCCCGTGCATGCCGTGCTGTTCCTGATCCTCGCCTTCTTCAACGCCGCCGGCCTGTTCGTGCAACTCGGCGCCGAGTTCCTGGCGATGATCCTGATCGTGGTCTATGTCGGCGCGGTGCTGGTGCTGTTCCTGTTCGTGGTGATGATGCTCGATGTCGACTTCGCCGAGCTGAAGGCCGGCTTCCTCAAATATCTGCCGGTCGGCGCCACCGTCGGGCTCCTGCTCCTCGTCGAACTGATCCTGATCGTGGGAGTCTGGGTCACAGCGCCAGAGCTCAGCTCCCAAGCGCCGACGCCACCCGCCTCCGAGATCAGCAACACCGAAGCCATCGGGCTCATTCTCTACACACGCTATGTCTATCTGTTCGAGGCGGCTGGACTGATCCTGCTTGTCGCCATGATCGGCGCCATCGTGCTGACGCTACATCACAAGCGCGATGTCAGTCGCCAGAACGTGGCGGCACAAGTCGGCCGCACGCGCAAGGAGTCAGTGGAACTGGTCGACGTGGACTCGGGGAGGGGACTGTCGTGACCATCGGCCTTTCCCATTATCTCACCGTGGCCGCGATCCTGTTCACCCTCGGCATTTTCGGCATCTTCCTCAATCGCAAGAACGTGATCGTCATTTTGATGTCGATCGAGCTGATGCTGCTTGCGGTAAACCTCAATCTCGTCGCCTTCTCCGCCTTTCACGGCGATCTGGTCGGGCAAATCTTCGCCATGATCGTGCTCACTGTGGCGGCGGCGGAAGCCGCGATCGGCCTCGCCATCGTCGTCGTGGTTTTCCGCAGCCGCGGCACCATCGACGTGACCGAAATCGATCTTCTCAAGGGCTGAGCCGCGAAGCGCGATGTACCAGGCGATCCTCTTTCTCCCTCTCGTCGGCGCGATCTTCGCAGGCCTGCTCGGCCGCTTCACCGGGCCACGCCCGGCCGAGGTCATCACCACCACGCTCGTGCTGATCACCGCGCTCTTGTCCTGGCTTGCCTTCTATCAGGTGGCGCTCCAGGGGCAGGAGCAGCGCATCGAGCTGCTGCAGTTCATCACCTCAGGCGATCTGAAGGCCGTATGGTCGCTCCGCATCGACACGCTCACCGCGGTGATGCTGGTGGTGGTCACCACCGTGTCGGGCCTCGTGCATCTCTACTCCATCGGCTACATGGAGGAAGACCCGCACCGGCCGCGCTTCTTCGCCTATCTCTCGCTGTTCACCTTTGCCATGCTGGCCCTGGTGACGGCCGACGATTTCGTCCAGCTGTTCTTCGGCTGGGAGGGCGTGGGCCTCGCCTCCTATCTCCTGATCGGCTTCTGGTATCACAAGCCTTCCGCCAACGCGGCCGCTATCAAGGCCTTCATTGTCAACCGCGTCGGCGATTTCGGCTTCGCGCTCGGCATCTTCGCCGTCTTCACCCTGTTCAACTCCGTGCAATACGACACGGTGTTCGCCTCCGCCCCCGACCATGTTGGCGAGACGATGCAGTTTCTCGCGTGGCGCGTCGATGCGTTGACGCTGATCTGCCTGCTGCTGTTCATGGGGGCGATGGGCAAGTCCGCGCAGTTCCTGCTGCACACCTGGCTGCCCGACGCCATGGAGGGACCGACGCCGGTCTCGGCGCTGATCCATGCCGCGACCATGGTCACGGCGGGCGTATTCATGGTGGCGCGGCTGTCGCCGCTGTTCGAGCTGGCGCCGATCGCGCTTGGCTTCGTCGCCATCATCGGCGCCACCACTGCGTTCTTTGCCGCCACCGTCGGTCTGGTGCAGACCGACATCAAGCGCGTGGTCGCCTATTCGACCTGCTCGCAGCTCGGCTACATGTTCGCCGCCGAAGGCGTCGGCGCTTACGGCGCCGGCATGTTCCACCTGTTCACCCACGCCTCGTTCAAGGCGTTGCTGTTCCTCGGCGCCGGCGCAGTGATCCACGCGCTGCATCACGAGCAGGATCTCCGCCGCATGGGCGCGCTGCGCAAGGTGCTGCCCTTCACCTGGGCGATGATGCTGATCGGCACGCTGTCGCTGACCGGCTTCCCGTTCACCGCCGGCTTCGTCTCCAAGGACGCCATCATCGAGGCGACCTACGCCGCGCATTCCTGGGTCGGGAACTACGCCTTCGTGCTGACGCTCATCGCCGCGGTGCTGACTTCGTTCTATTCCTGGCGGCTGATGTTCCTCGCCTTCGAAGGCAAGCCGCGCGAGCCGAAGGAGGTGCTGGAGCACGCGCATGAGCCGCCTTGGACCATGGGCATCCCGCTCGCGCTGCTGGCGCTAGGCGCGCTGCTGCTCGGCGGGCTGTTCGCGCATCTCTTCATCGGCACCGGCCAGACCGAATTCTGGCGCGGCTCGCTCGTGACGCATGAGGGTGCGCATCACGAGGTTCCGCTTTGGGTGATGCTGGCACCGACCGTCGCCATGGCGCTCGGCCTGGTCACCGCCTGGTATTTCTACATCCGCAACCCGCTGGTGCCGTTCGGCCTCGCCAAGCGCTTCCGCGGGGCTCACCAGTTTCTGCTGAACGCCTGGTATTTCGATGCGCTCTACGACGCGATCTTCGTGCGCCCGGCGAAATGGCTCGGACGCTTTTTGTGGAAGACCGGCGACGGGACGATCATCGACGGGCTCGGCCCTGACGGCGTATCGGCCCGCGTCATCGACATCACCAATCGCGTGGTGAAACTCCAGTCGGGCTACATCTATCACTACGCCTTCGTCATGCTGATCGGCGTGGCGGCGCTGATCACCTATTTCCTGTTCGCCGGCGGAGGGCTCAAGCCATGAGCTATAGCTGGCCGATCCTCTCCACCGTCACCTTCCTGCCGCTGCTCGGCGCGCTGTTGATCGGCGTGCTGCGCGGCGACGACGAGAGCGCCTTCCGCAATGCGCGCTACATCGCGCTCTGGACCACGCTGATCACCTTCGCGCTGTCGCTGCTGCTCTGGCGCGATTTCGACCCGCTTACCGCCCAATTCCAATTCGTCGAGCTTAGGCCCTGGCTCGGGCCGATCAGCTTCCATATGGGCGTCGACGGCATCTCGCTGCCCTTCGTCTTGCTCACCACCTTCCTCATGCCGCTCTGCATCCTGGCGAGCTGGGTCGCCATCTCGACGCGCGTGAAGGAATATATGATCGCCTTCCTGGTGCTCGAGACGCTGATGCTCGGCGTCTTCACCTCGCTCGACCTCGTGATGTTCTATCTGTTCTTCGAGGGCGGGCTGATCCCGATGTTCCTGATCATCGGCGTGTGGGGCGGCGCCCGCCGCGTCTATGCGAGCTTCAAGTTCTTCCTCTATACGCTCGCCGGCTCGCTGCTGATGCTGCTCGCCATCATGGCGATCTATTGGGAGGCGGGGACCACCGACATTCCGGTGCTGCTCACCCACGGCTTCCCACCGGAGATGCAGACCTGGCTGTGGTTTGCCTTCCTCGCCTCCTTCGCGGTGAAGCTGCCGATGTGGCCGGTGCATACCTGGCTGCCTGACGCGCATGTCGAGGCGCCGACCGCGGGCTCGGTGATCCTCGCCGGCATCCTCTTGAAGATGGGCGGCTACGGTTTCCTACGCTTCTCCATCCCGATGTTCCCGCTGGCCTCGGCGGAGTTCGCGCCGCTGATCTTCGCGCTATCGGTCGTCGCCATCATCTACACCTCGCTGGTGGCGCTGGCGCAGGAGGACGTGAAGAAGCTGATCGCCTATTCGTCGGTGGCGCATATGGGCTTCGTCACCATCGGCGTGTTCACCCTCACCATGCAGGGTTTGCAGGGCGGCATCTTCCAGATGCTCTCGCACGGCATCGTCTCCGCCGCGCTCTTCCTCTGCGTTGGCGTCATCTACGACCGCATGCATACGCGCGAGATCTCAGCCTTTGGCGGGCTGGCCGACCGCATGCCGGTCTACGCCTTCTGCTTCATGGTGTTCACGCTGGCCAATGTGGGGCTGCCCGGCACATCCGGCTTCGTCGGCGAGTTCTTGAGCCTCACGGGAGCCTTCCGCGTCAATACCTGGGTGGCGTTCCTCGCCACCACCGGCGTGATCCTCTCGGCCGCCTACGCGCTCTATCTCTATCGCCGCCTCATCTTCGGCAAGCTTGAGAAGGCGAGCCTCAAATTCATCAGCGACCTCACCTGGCGCGAGGTCGCGGTCATGGCGCCGCTCGTGGTGCTGACGATCTTGTTCGGCTTCTATCCCGCGCCAATTCTCGATGCATCAGCCGCCTCGGTCGATGCGCTGATCAAGAACTACCATGCCAGCCTCGCCGCCGCCGAGCAGGCGCGGCTTGCGCTGATGCCGTAAGGAGCCTTGAACGTGCTCCAATCGCTCAACCTCGAAGCCGCGCTGCCAGAGCTGATCCTCTCGATCGGCGCCATGGCGCTCTTGATGCTAGGCGTGTTTACCCGCCGCGAGCGGGGCGAGCTGGTTCTCTGGCTCGCGGTTCTCCTCCTCGCTTTGGCCGGGTTGTTCGTGGCGACGTCGTTCGGCACGGCGATGTTGTTCGGCGACAGCTTCATCGTCGATCCCTTCGCCCGCATGCTGAAACTGCTCACGCTGACCGGCGCCGCCGTCACGCTCATCATGTCACTCGATTATTGGCGCGAGCGGGGAGGGGTGCAGTTCGAGTTCCCCGTGCTCGTGCTGCTCGCCACCACCGGCATGATGATGATGATCTCGGCCAACGATCTCATCGCGCTTTATGTCGGCCTCGAGTTGCAGAGCCTCGCGCTCTACGTCGTCGCGGCCTTCCGCCGCGATTCGGCCCGCTCGGCGGAAGCCGGGCTGAAATATTTCGTCCTCGGCGCGCTGTCCTCAGGCATGCTGCTTTACGGCGCCTCGCTGGTCTATGGCTTCACCGGCTCGACCGCGTTCGCCACAATCGCCGCGGCAGTGCAGCCGTCAGGTGCCAATCTCGGTCTCGTCGTCGGCCTCGTGTTCCTGATGGCGGGCTTCGCTTTCAAGATCTCGGCCGTGCCGTTTCATATGTGGACGCCCGACGTTTATGAGGGCGCACCCACGCCCGTCACGGCGTTCTTCGCCGCGGCCCCCAAGCTCGCCGCCATGGCGCTTACCGTGCGCGTGCTTATCACCGCCTTCCCGGCGGTGACGGTACAGTGGCAACAGATCGTCGTGTTTCTCGCCATTGCCTCGATGGCGCTCGGTTCTTTCGCCGCGATCGGCCAGACCAATATCAAGCGGCTGATGGCCTATAGCTCGATCGGGCATATGGGCTACGCGCTGGTCGGGCTCGCCGCCGGCAGCGCCGAAGGCGTAACAGGGGTGATCGTTTATCTCGCCATTTACCTGGTGATGACGCTCGGCACCTTCGCCTGCATCCTCGCCATGCGGCGGAACGGCCGCATGGTCGAGGACATCGACGCGCTTGCCGGCCTCTCCCGCACCCAACCCATGATGGCTTTCCTATTGGCGATGCTGCTGTTTTCGCTTGCCGGCATCCCGCCTCTTGCAGGTTTCTTCGCCAAGTTCTACGTGTTCCTTGCCGCCATTCATGCCGGCCTTTATGCGCTCGCCGTCATCGGCGTGCTTTTGAGCGTCGTGGGCGCCTACTATTATCTGCGTATCGTCAAGCTTATGTATTTCGATGCCCCCGCGGAACGCTTCGAGCCGATGCAGGCGCCGCTTGCCGCCGTGCTTGGCGTCAGTGGCGGGTTCATCCTGCTCTATTTCGTCTATCCGGCGCCGTTGGTGGCGTTTGCCGGGGTTGCAGCCAAGTCACTGTTCTAAATGACCTATTTTTCATCGCCATCGCCCAAATTGCCGAGCGGCTACCGCTTGCTTCGGATGGAGACGGTGGATTCGACCAATGCCGAGGCGAGGCGCCGCGCCAAGGCCGGCGAGCCTGGACCCTTGTGGATCTGGTCGGCCCGGCAATCGCAAGGCCGTGGCCGCGGAGGCCGTGAATGGGTCTCCCAGCCCGGCAATCTGTTTGCGAGCCTGCTTGTCGGCATCAACTGCCCGATCCGCGTGGCGGGCCAGCTCGCGCTCGTCGCCGGCATCATCGCCTTCGACACCATCGCCAAGCTGATCGCCTATGAGGGCCGCTCCGAGCTTCTGCTGAAATGGCCGAATGACATCCTGCTTGCCGGCGAGAAGGTCGCCGGCATGCTGCTCGAGAACATCGGCAGCACGGCCGAGAACCGCTCGGTAGTCGTGATCGGCACCGGGATCAATCTTGCCAACCATCCCGAGGATCTGCCGCAGCCGGCGGTAAGCCTCGGTGTCTACGGCATGACGGTCACGCCGGCCGAGGCGCTCGAAGTGCTGGCGAAGACCACGCATGATTGGCTCACGCGCTGGGGCGACGGCAATTCCTTCCCAAGCATCCGCCGCGCCTGGCTCGACCGTGCCGGACCCACGGGACGGGCCTTGCGGGTCAAGATCAACGGCGAGGAGACCGAAGGCGTCTATGGCGGTCTCGACGCCGATGGCGCGCTCAGGTTGCTCACCCCCGACGGCTCCGAATATCGGATCTCCGCCGGCGATGTATTTTTCTTGAGCCGGTGAGGCGCCGAAACCCAAAAATGTCGCGAAAATCCGATGGAAAGGGAGCCGATTTCGTCTTCCTGCCGCTTGGCGGCGTGGGCGAGATCGGCATGAACCTATACCTGTATGGCTACGGGCGTGATGGCGCGCGCGAGTGGCTGATCGTCGACATGGGGATCACCTTCGGCAGCGAGACCGAGCCCGGCATCGACGTAATCCTTCCCGACATCGGCTTCATCGAGGAGGAGCGGCACAACATCGTCGGCCTGCTGCTCACCCACGCGCACGAGGATCATTTCGGCGCGGTGGTAGATCTCTGGCCGCGGCTCGCCGGCATCCCCGTCTATGCCACGCCCTTCACCGCGGAGATGCTGAAGTCGAAGCTCGCCGAGATGGGGCTCGTCAACGGCTTCCCTCTGGAGATCGTCCCGCTCGCCCACCGCCGCCAGATCGGTCCGTTCGATGTCGAGCTGATCAACATGTCGCACTCGATCCCGGAGCCGTCGGCGGTGGTGATCCGCACGCCGCTCGGCGCGGCTCTGCATACCGGCGACTGGAAGCTCGACGAGAACCCGCTCACCAGCGCGCCGACCGACGAGGCGAGGCTGCGGGCGCTCGGCGAGGACGGGCTTTCGGCATTGATCTGCGACTCGACCAATGCCGTGCGCGACGGCGTCTCCGCATCGGAGGCCGACGTCGCCGTGACGCTCGCGCGCCTCATCCGCGAGGCGCCGCAGCGGGTCGCCGTGACCACCTTCGCCTCGAATGTCGCGCGCATCCGCTCGGTGGCGAATGCCGCGCGCGCCGCGGGCCGCGAGCTTGTCGTCGTCGGCCGCGCCATGTTTCGCGTCATCGAGGCGGCACAGGCCACCGGCTATCTCGACCCCAACCTCTCCTTCCATGAGGAGACGGTTTTCGCCAAGCTGCCGCCCCGAAAGGTGGTGGCGCTTTGCACCGGCAGCCAGGGCGAGACCCGCGCCGCCATGGCGCGCATCGCCCAGAACGAGCATCCTAATGTGAAGCTCGATGCCGGCGATTGGGTGATCTTCTCCTCGCGTACCATCCCCGGCAATGAGAAGGCCGTGGGCCGCGTGCAGAACGCGCTCGCCGACATGCAGGTCGTGGTCATCACCGACCAGGATGAGCCAGTTCATGTCTCCGGCCATCCGCGCCGCGGCGAGCTCGAGCAGCTTTATGGCTGGGTCAAGCCGGATGCGGCGATTCCGATGCATGGCGAAGGCCGGCACCTCGAAGCGCATGCCAAGCTCGCCGAGCGGCTCGGCGTGAAGCATGTGGTGCGCGCGCGGAATGGGACCCTGGTGCGCCTCCTGCCGGGGCCCGCGCAGATCATCGATGACGTGCCGGTCGGCCGGCTCTACCGCGACGGCATGATCCTCACCCGCGCCGAGGACGGCCAGGTGCGCGAGCGCCGCAAGCTGAGCTTCGCCGGCTCCGTGGCCGTGTCGCTCGTCTTGTCGGAGAAGGGCGTTCTCCTTGCCGATCCCGAGGTCGCTGTGAGCGGGCTCCCCGCGACCGACAACGAAGGCACGCCGTTTGCGGAGATCGCCCGCGTCGCCGCGATCGGCACCATCGAGAGCCTGCCCAAGCCGAAGCGCAAGGACCAGGCGCTGGTGAGCGAAGCCGTTCGCCGCTCCGTCCGCGCCGCCGTCAACCAGGCTTGGGGCAAGAAGCCGATGTGCTCGGTACTGCTGACGGTGCTATAGCGCCAAGGAAACAGGAGTCGTTCATGATTGGCCGTTTGAATCATGTCGCCATCGCCGTTCCGGACCTGAAGGCGGCGACTTTAGTCTACCGCAACACGCTCGGCGCCAAGGTCTCCGACGAGGTCGACCAGCCCGAGCATGGCGTGACCACTGTCTTCATCGAGCTTCCCAACACCAAGATCGAGCTGCTCGGCGTGCTCGGCGACAAGTCGCCCATTGCCGCCTTTCTCGAGCGAAATCCGAATGGCGGCATCCATCATCTCTGCTACGAGGTGCCCGACATCAAAGAGGCGCGCGACCGGCTGGTGGCGCAAGGCGCACGCGTCCTCGGCCAAGGTGAGCCTAAGATCGGCGCGCACGGCAAGCCGGTGCTGTTCCTTCACCCGAAAGATTTCTGCGGGACCCTGGTCGAACTCGAGCAGGCCTGAGCCATGACGCTCGCTTTCGCCGCCGCCATCTACTTCGTCATCTGGTGGATCGTGCTGTTCGCCATGCTGCCGATCGGCGTGCGTACCTCCGAGGAGGCGGGCGAGAAGACCACTCCGGGCAACGCCGAAAGCGCGCCGCATAGGCCCAATCTCTTGCCGAAGATGCTGGCGACGACAGTGGTTTCCAGCATCATCTTCGCCGCGCTCTACGCGATCATCGTGCATCACGTGATCACACTCGACCAGATCCCGTTCTTCCCGCGCTACGATCGCGTGCAATAGCGCGTGCAGAACAGGCGCGGCGGACGCGGGAGCAAAAAAAAGCAAGGCCGAGATGACCTTGCTTCAGTAACACGAACTCCTTGATCTCCTCGGCCTGCGAGGCTCGCCCGTCGTTTTTCGACTGTCGAGAGTGCTGGCTAAAGAGCGGCTGCGCGTATCTTGGCGCGCCTGGAGTTACTTCCTCCCAAGACTTGGACCTGGTCCAATCTCAACGGGTGACTCCGAGATCGATACCGGTCCCGATCGCTCCCGCGTTGTGCTGGGGACACTAGCGCGGCCGCGCCAAATTGTCACCATCATTGTCGCTTGGTGGCGCAGATTTATACTTGACGCGCGGTCTTGACAAAGCGGCTTTGCTTCAAACTGGGCAAAACAAAGAATATTTATAGAATTGCCACGCTACCTAACCTGCCTCAAGAATAGGCACGTCTCGACAGCTACAACGCGCTTCGATCGAGCTACCGCTACCCTCCGTTGCAAAGCGGCGGGTACGCTGTCGAAGCGAAGCCCGCCTGTTTCCCAGGATTGCTTACCCTCGCGAAAGTAAGCTATTAGCCGCCGAGGGGCCGCGGGGGAGGTCAGGCCCCTCGCTTAAGGCATGGCTCCTGTCCCATGGGCGGCGCGACCCCGCATCCGCCCCAACGCCCGAAGAAGCTGCCCGTGCGTCTCAGCCGCTATTTCCTGCCGCTCCTGCGCGACGATCCCAAGGAAGCGGAAATCGTCTCGCATCGGCTGATGCTGCGGGCCGGCATGATCCGTCAATCGAGCGCCGGCATTTATTCGTGGTTGCCGCTCGGATTTCAGGTCTTGCAGAAGATCGAGCAGATCGTGCGCGAGGAACAGGACCGCGCCGGCGCGCTCGAGCTCCTGATGCCGACGATCCAGCCGGCAGAGATCTGGCGGGAGAGCGGCCGCTACGAGGTATACGGCAAGGAGATGCTGCGCATCTCGGACCGGCACGAGCGCGAGATGCTCTACGGCCCGACCAATGAGGAGCTCATCACCGCGATCTTCCGCGACGCGGTGAAGTCCTACAAGGACCTGCCGCGCATCCTCTATCACATCCAGTGGAAGTTCCGCGACGAGATCAGGCCGCGCTTCGGCGTCATGCGCGGCCGCGAATTCCTGATGAAGGATTCCTATTCCTTCGATCTCACCGTCGAGGACGCGCGCCGATCCTACAACAAGATGTTCGTGTCCTATTTGCGCACCTTCGCACGCATGGGGCTGAAGTCGGTGCCGATGGTTGCCGAGACGGGCCCGATCGGCGGCAATTTGAGCCACGAGTTCATCATCCTCGCCGACACCGGCGAGAGCGAGGTCTATTGCCACCGCGATCTCGTCAAGCTCGACCCGCCGGGCGCCGACATAGACTATGAGGCTGATCTCACCCAAGTGGTCGATGCCTTCACCGGCAAATACGCCGCGACCTCCGAGAAGCATGACGCGGAGCGTTTTGAGCGCGAGGTGCCGGCGAAGGACCGGCTTACCGCGCGTGGCATCGAGGTCGGCCATATCTTCTTCTTCGGCACGAAATATTCGGAAGCCATGGGTTGCAAGGTGCAAGGGTCGGGCGGCGACCTCGTCACGGTGCAGATGGGCTCCTACGGCATTGGCGTGTCGCGGCTCGTCGGCGCCATCATCGAGGCCTCGCATGATGACGCCGGCATCATCTGGCCGGCATCGGTCGCGCCATTCGACGTGGGACTTGATCAACCTGAAAGTCGGCGATGCCGCGACCGACGCCGCCTGCGATGACATCTACGCCAAACTGCAAAAAGCCGGCTTGAGCGTGCTTTACGACGACCGCGACGACCGGGCAGGGGCCAAATTCGCCGCCATGGATTTGATCGGTCTGCCCTGGCAAATCATCGTCGGGCCCAAAGGCTTAGCCTTGGGCGAGGTCGAGCTGAAAGAGCGCGCCAGCGGCGCCCGCCATAGTCTTACCTTCGAATCCGCCTTGAATCGCCTGGTCCAGTCGGCGACCGAGGCAAGAAGGGAAGCGGCATGAGCAAAGCGACCAGCACACGGGCATTTGCGCCTTTCGAATGGATGGTGGCGCTTCGCTATTTGCGGGCGCGGCGAAAGGAAGGTTTCATCTCGGTCATCGCCGGGTTCTCCTTCATCGGCATCACGCTCGGCGTCGCCACGCTGATCATCGTCATGGCGGTGATGAACGGCTTCCGTCAGGAGCTGTTCGACAAGATGCTCGGACTGAACGGCCATGTGGTTGTGCATAGCCTCACCAATTTCAGCGACTATGACGACGTGGCGGGGCGGATCCGCGCCGTGCAGGGCGTCAAGTCGGCGCTACCGCTGGTCGAGGGCCAGGTGATGATCTCGACGCCGTCGACGTCGAGCGGAGCGCTGGTGCGCGGTCTCCGCGAGAACGATCTCAAGCAGTTGAAGGCGATCTCCGACAATATTCGCTTCGGCACCCTCGACGGCTTCGACACATCGCCCGGACTCGCACTCGGCAGTCGGCTTGCCAACGAGCTCAACGTGAAGGTCGGCGACCAGGTTTCGCTGCTCACCCCCCGCGGCGCCTCGACCGCGCTCGGCACCGCGCCCCGGACCAAGCGCTATCCGGTGGCGGCGATCTTCGAGATCGGCATGTCCGAATACGATTCGAGCATCATCTTCATGCCGCTGAACGAGGCGCAGCTTTATTTCAACCAGCCCAATACCGTCACCGTGCTCGAAGTCGTGCTCGACTCGCCCGACGAGGTCGGCCAGCTCGCGCCCAAGATCGTCACCGCCGGCGGCTCGAGCATCTATGTCAGCGACTGGCGGCAGCGCAACGCCACCTTCTTCACCGCGCTACAGGTCGAGCGCAACGTCATGTTCCTCATCCTCGCGCTGATCGTCCTGGTCGCCGCGCTCAACATAATCTCCGGCCTGATCATGCTGGTGAAGGACAAGGGCCACGACATCGCCATTCTGCGCACCATGGGCGCGACGCGCGGCGCCATCATGCGCGTGTTCTTCATCACCGGCGCCAGCATCGGTATCGTCGGCACGCTTGCCGGCCTCGTCCTCGGCGTTGTAGTCTGCGCCAATATCGAGCGCTTGCGCGAGTTCATCGGCTGGCTCACCGACACCGAGCTGTTCGCGCCCGAGCTCTATTACCTCACGCAGCTGCCGGCCGAGATGGACAGGGGCGAGACCACCTCCGTCGTCATCATGGCGCTCGTCCTCTCGATCCTGGCCACGCTCTATCCCTCCTGGCGAGCCTCCCGGCTCGATCCGGTCGAAGCGTTGCGGTACGAATAGGCGCGCCGGTGGACAGCCCCAACAAACCGGCGCCGATGCTTCGCCTCGAGCGCCTGGAGCGCGGCTATACGCAAGGCAATCGTCGCATCGACGTGCTGAAAGGGGCCTCAGCCTCCTTCTTTCCGGGTGAGGCCGTGGCGCTGCTTGGCCCTTCCGGCGCGGGCAAGTCGACGTTGCTGCATATCGCCGGCCTGCTCGAGAGGCCCGACCGCGGCGCCGTGCTGATCAACGGCGTCGATTGCGTGGGGCTCAACGACAAGGAGCAGACCCGCGTCCGGCGCATGGAGGTCGGGTTCGTCTATCAGTTCCACCACCTCCTCCCCGAATTCTCGGCGCTCGAGAATGTCGTGCTGCCTCAGCTGATCCTCGGCTTGACGCGAAGCCGCGCCGAGACGCGCGCGAAAGAGTTGCTCGGCTCGCTCGGCCTTGCCGAGCGCTGGGACCACCGCCCAGCGCAGCTTTCCGGCGGCGAGCAGCAGCGCGTGGCGATCGCCCGGGCGCTCGCCAACGACCCGAAAGTTCTGCTCGCCGACGAGCCGACCGGCAATCTCGACCCGCCGACCGCCGAGCGCGTGTTCGAGCAGCTTCTGAAACTCGTGCGGCAGTCTGGGGTGGCCGCGGTGATCGCCACGCATAACCTCGACCTCGCCGCCCGCATGGACCGCGTACTGCGCCTCGCCGACGGCCTGCTGGTCGAGGAGGAGGTGGCGGTGGTCGCGGTCGCTACGCGCTAGCCGTCTTCTTGCACTGGGAACAAAAGAAGAACATAATTCGGAGCATATCGGGGATATGTCGGACTGAGCCTTCAACGGCCACGCCGAATCCGAGAGGGTGAACGCTCAGCAGTCCGCATCGCAGGAGCACGTCGCAACCCATGACCAGTGAGCCTCAACCCTTCGTGCATCTCAGGCTGCACTCGGCCTATTCGCTGCTCGAAGGCGCGCTCACCGTTGCGAAGCTAGCTGCTCTCGCCCGCGCCGACGGTACGCCGGCGCTCGCTCTCACCGACTCGAACAATCTCTTCGGCGCGCTGGAATTCTCTGAAGCCATCGCCGAAGCCGGCATTCAGCCGATCATCGGGCTTACGCTGTCGCTGACCTTCGCCGCCGAGCGCGACACGCCGGCACCCGGCGCCGATCTCAATGGCCCGCGCGCCGATGGGCGGATCGCGCTTCTGGCCAAGGACGCGCAAGGCTACGCCAATCTCATGCGCCTCTCGACCGAGGTCCATTTCGCCGCGAGCGAGACGGGCGAGGCGGTCGCCGGCATCGGCCAGCTCGCGGGCCGGGCCGAAGGGCTGATCGCGCTCACCGGCGGGCTCGAGGGGCCGGTCGACGCGGCGTTCGCGCAAGGCAACCCCGAGTTTGCCCGCGCACGGTTGGAGGCGCTGCACGCGATCTTCGGCGATCGGCTCTATGTCGAGGTTCAACGCCACGGCCTGCCGCAGCAGAGAGCGGTCGAGCCGCAACTGCTCAAGCTTGCTTACGACCTCGACCTTCCGATCGTCGCGACCAACGAGCCCTATTTCGCCGGCGCTGACGATTTCGAGGCGCATGACGCACTGATCTGCATCGCCGAAGGAAGCTATGTCGCTGTCGATGAGCGGCGGCGCCTGAGCCCCGAGCATTATTTCAAGACGAGCGCGCAAATGCGGGCGCTGTTTGCCGATTTGCCCGAGGCGCTCGACAACACCCTGGAAATCGCGCGGCGCTGCGCCTACCGGCCGCTGCAACGCCAGCCGATCCTGCCGCCCTTCCTCACCAACGGGGAGGCGTCGAGCGCTCTCGGCGAGACCGAGGCCGCCGAGCTCAGGCGCCAATCAGAGGCGGGACTGACAGAGCGGATCGCCCAATACGGCGTGGCGCCGGGCTTTGACGCGGCGGCCTATGCCGAGCGGCTCGCCTTCGAGCTCGATGTCATCACCGGCATGAACTATCAGGGCTATTTCCTGATCGTCGCCGACTTCATCAAATGGGCCAAGGCGGAAGGGATTCCCGTCGGCCCGGGTCGCGGCTCTGGCGCGGGCTCGCTGGTCGCCTACGCGCTCACCATCACCGATCTCGATCCCATGCGTTTCGGGCTGCTGTTCGAGCGCTTCCTCAACCCTGAGCGCGTGTCGATGCCGGATTTCGACATCGATTTCTGCCAGGACCGCCGCGACGAGGTGATCGCCTATGTGCGCGAGCGCTACGGCGCGCACCGCGTGGCGCATATCATCACCTTCGGCAAGCTGCAGGCGCGCGCCGTGCTGCGCGACGTCGGCCGCGTGCTGCAAATGCCCTACGGGCAGGTCGATCGGCTGTGCAAGCTCGTGCCGATGAACCCCGCCAATCCCATAACCCTGCCGCAAGCCATTGCCGCCGAGCCGCGCCTGCAGGAAGCGCGCGACGCCGAGCCGATCGTGGCGAAGCTGTTGGATATCGGCCAGCGGCTCGAGGGTCTTTACCGCCACGCCTCGACCCACGCCGCTGGCGTGGTCATCGCCGACCGGCCGCTGATCGACCTCGTGCCGCTTTATCGCGACGCGCGCGCGCAGCTGCCGGCGACCCAGTTCAGCATGAAATGGGCCGAAGCCGCGGGGCTGGTGAAGTTCGACTTCCTCGGCCTCAAGACCCTTACTGTAATCGAAACCGCGCGGAAGCTCATCGCGCGTCGCGGCAAAGCCATCGACCCTGGCAAGCTCCCGCTCGACGATCCAGCGACCTTCGCGCTCCTCCAGAAAGGCGACACCGTCGGCGTGTTCCAGCTCGAAGGTCAGGGCATGCGCGACGCGCTCAGGAAGCTGAAGCCGGACCGCTTCGAGGACATCATCGCCATCGTCGCCCTCTATCGCCCGGGTCCGATGGACAACATCGATAGCTATGTGAACCGCAAGCACGGACGCGAGGGCATCGAGAGCCTGCACGACTCGATCGCGCCAATCCTCGGCGAGACTTATGGCGTGATCATCTACCAGGAGCAGGTGATGCAGATCGCCCAGGTGCTCTCCGGCTTCTCGCTCGGCGAGGCCGACCTGCTCCGCCGCGCCATGGGCAAGAAGATCAAGAAGGAGATGGCGGCGCAGAAAACGCGCTTCGTCGAGGGCGCGGTGTCGAATGGCGTCGAACGGGGCCGCGCCGAATATATCTTCGAGCTGGTGGCGAAGTTCGCCGGCTACGGCTTCAACAAATCGCATGCCGCGGCCTATGCGCTGATCGCCTATCAGACCGCGTATCTGAAGGCCAACTACCCGACCGAGTTCATCGCCGCCTCGATGACGCTCGACATGGGCAATACCGACAAGCTGAACGGCTTCGCGCAAGAAGCGCGGCGACTTGGGCTGCGCATCGAGCCGCCATCGGTGAACCGCTCCGAGGTCGGCTTCATCCCGAGCGACGGCGCCATCCGCTATTCGCTTGCCGCGTTGAAGAATGTCGGCCGCCACGCGGTCGAGCATATTTGCGCCGAGCGGGAGGCCAAGGGTCCGTTCCGCGAGCTTCGTGATTTCGCGCAGCGGATCGATCCGCATGCCGTCAACAAGCGCGCGCTCGAGACGCTCGCCGCTTCCGGTGCGCTGGAGGAACTCGGCGTCGACCGGGCGACCGCGTTCGCCAATGTCGACCGCATCCTCGCGCTCGCCCAACAGGCTCACCGCGACAAGGAAGCCGGGCAGGGCGCCTTGTTCTCCTCCGCCATGCCACCGCCCGGCCAGGGCAAGGACCAGGCGCGTGGCAAACAGGATTTCCCGCAAGCCAAGCCCTGGGTGCCGACCGACCGGCTTTCGCGCGAATTCGAGGCGGTCGGCTTCTTCCTCACCGGCCATCCGCTCGACGACTACAAGGACGTGCTCGAGGCGCTGGGCGCCGAGACCTGGCTGGAGCTAGCCGCCAAGGCGCGCACGCGCCGCGTGGTCGGCACGTTGGCCGGCACCGTGCTGCATGCCCGCGAGCGCAAGGGCAAGAGCGGCAACGCTTATGCTTTCGTCGCCTTCTCGGACCCGACCGGCCAATTCGAGGCTGTGGTGTTCTCGGAGGCGCTCGCCGCCTCGCGCGCCCTGCTCGAGCCCGGGAAGGCCGTGCTGATCGATGTCGAGGCCGAGGCCGACGGCGAGAGCGTCAAGGTGCGGGTCCAGCGCCTGGCCTCGCTGGACAAGGCCGCCGAAGCGCGCCATGCCGGCATGAAGATCTATCTCGAGGATGCCCGCGCGCTGCCGGCGCTCGCCGAGCAGGTCGGCGGAGGCGGCGGACAGGGACAGTTCCGCCTGGTGCTGCGGCTCGAGGACCGGGAAGTCGAGTTCGTGCTGCCGCAGGGGATCGACGCGACGCCCAAGCAGCGGAGCGCGCTCAAGCTGGTCGATGGGGTGGCGGCGATCAGCGCGCTCTAGGCGTGCCTCAGCCGCAACTTCCACGGGCGCTGGCCCTTGCCAAGCCCCGATAGCCTCCCTATAAACCGCCCATCTCACACGCGGGATGCTAAAGCGTCACATAGGCGGTCATGCCTTTGCGCTCGCTCCGGTGGTTGGGTTTTCGAGCCCAATCCTCCTTGTCCCGCGGCGGCCGAACCGGAAAAAGGAGTCAGCAGTCCAATGGCACTGCCTAATGTCACTATGCGTCAGCTGCTTGAGGCTGGCGTGCATTTTGGTCACCAGACCCACCGCTGGAACCCGAAGATGGCACCGTTCATCTACGGCTCCCGCAACAACATCCACATCATCGATCTGACCCAGACCGTACCGCTCTTGCATCAGGCGCTGCTCACGGTCTCGGACGTGGTCGCCAAAGGCGGCCGTGTGCTGTTCGTCGGCACCAAGCGCCAGGCCTCGGAGGCCGTCGCGGATGCCGCGAAGTCCTGCGCGCAGTACTACGTCAATCACCGCTGGCTCGGCGGCACGCTGACCAACTGGCGCACCATTTCCAACTCGATCAAGCGGCTCAAGTCGCTGGAGGAGCTGCTGGCCGGCGACCACCACGGTCTCACCAAGAAGGAGCTGCTCCAACTCACCCGCGAGAAGGACAAGCTCGAGCGCTCGCTTGGCGGCATCAAGGACATGGGCGCGTTGCCCGATCTGATGTTCGTCATCGACACCAACAAGGAATCGATCGCCATTGCCGAGGCGCGCAAGCTGCATATGCCGGTGGTGGCCGTGGTCGATTCCAATTGCGATCCGGAAGGCATCAGCCATCCCATTCCCGGCAATGACGACGCCGGCCGCGCCATCACGCTCTATTGCGACCTGATCTCGCGCGCGGCGATCGATGGCATCGAGCGCGCTCAAGGCGCCGGGGGCGTGGATCTGGGCGCCGCCGAGGAGCCGGTCTCAGACCCGGCGCTCGAGGGCGAGGAGGACGGCGAGCGCCCTGCCGCCGACCGCCGCCCGAAGAAGAAGCCGGTCCGGCCCGATGGCAGAGGTCCAGGCAGGGGCGGACCGCGGCAGGACGGCAAGCGGCCGCCACGAAAGCCCCGGGCCGCGCAACCCGAGACAGCGGGAGCTGCGGCTCAAGACGAATAGAACTGCGCGCCCGAGACACGGCGGCAGCGATAGAGGTTAAGTGTGATGGCGACTATTACCGCAACCATGGTCAAGGACCTGCGCGACAAGACCGGCGCGGGCATGATGGATTGCAAGGCGGCGCTCGCCGAGACCAAAGGCGACGTCGAGGCCGCGGTCGATTGGCTCAGGGCCAAAGGCCTCTCCAAGGCCGCCAAGAAGGCCGGCCGCGTTGCCGCGGAAGGCTTGATCGGCGCTTGCCGCCGACGCGAAGCAGGCGGCGCTGGTCGAGGTCAATTCCGAGACCGATTTCGTCGCCCGCAACGAGGCGTTCCAGAAGATGGCCTCCGGCATCGCCGAGGCCGCGCTTCAGGCCAAAGGCGACCTCGACAAGCTTGCCCAGGCGAAATTCCCGGGCAGCAGCGCGACCGTCGCCGATACCATCAAGGAGATGGTCGGCTCGATCGGCGAGAACATGACGCTGCGGCGCACGGCCCATCTCGCCGCCAAGAACGGCGCGGTGGCAAGCTACGTGCACAATGCGATTGCGCCGGGTCTCGGCAAGATCGGGGTGATCGTCGCGCTTGAATTGACCGGCAATTCGGACGAGGTGAAGGCCTTCGGCCGGCAAGTCGCCATGCATATCGCTTTCGCTAATCCGCAAAGCCTCGATATCGACGGTCTCGACAAGGCGCTCGTCGAGCGCGAGCGCGCGGTGCTCACCGAGCAGGCGAAAGAGTCGGGGAAGCCCGCTCAAGTCATCGACAAGATGGTCGAGGGCCGCTTGCGGAAATTCTACGAGGAGGTCGTCCTGCTGGCGCAGCCCTTCGTGCACGATTCCGACACGACCGTGGCCAAGGCCATGGAGGCCGCCGGCAAGACGGCCGGCGCGCCGATCAAGATCACGGGTTTCCACCGGTTTGCCTTGGGCGAGGGGATCGACCGGGCGGAATCCGATTTCGCGGCGGAGGTTGCCGCCGCGGCATCGCAATCTTAGGGTGAAGCGCGTACGGGGGCTTTCCTTCCGTGCGCGCTTGCATACCCGCCACTCGCGCCGGAGTTCGAGCTGATGGCAAAGCCTCAAGCGGCCGCAAAGCTTCGCTATCGGCGAATCCTTCTGAAATTGTCAGGCGAGGCGCTCGCCGGCGGCAAAGGCTATGGCATCGATCTCGGCGTGATCGCCGGGATCGCCCGCGACGTCGTCGCTGCGGCCGCGTCAGGGGCCGAGATCTGCCTCGTGGTCGGCGGCGGCAACATCTTCCGGGGGTTGATGGCTGACGAGGTCGGCATCGACCGGGCGCGGGCCGACTATATGGGCATGCTGGCGACGGTGATGAACGCGCTCGCGCTGCAGACGGCGATCGAGCGGGAGGGCAAGCCGACGCGCGTGCTTTCGGCCATTCCCATGCCCACGATCTGCGAATCCTATATTCGCGACAAGGCGCTCGACCATCTGGACAAAGGCCGGGTGGTGATCTGTGCCGGCGGCACCGGCAACCCGTTCTTCACCACCGACACCGCAGCGGCGCTCAGAGCCGCCGAGCTGGGCTGCGAGGCGCTGCTCAAGGCGACCCAGGTCGATGGCGTCTATTCGGCCGACCCGGCGAAGACGCCAAACGCCCGCCGCTACGAGCAGCTCAGCTATGACGACGTCCTTAAGCAAGATCTGCGCATCATGGACGGCGCCGCAATCGCGCTTGCCCGGGACAATCGGATTCCGATAATTGTGTTTTCCATCAAGAGCCAAGGCGGCTTGGCTCTCGTATTGCAGGGAAAAGGCTCCTCGACCACGATAGATGGCGGCAAGGGAGCCTAGGAAACGCGGAGGCTCGGCTGACATGCGCTCACAGGGAGCGTGCGCGGCGGAGCAGGGAAGGCGACATGTCTAGCTTCGACCTTAAGGAGATCGAGCGGCGGATGCGTGGCGCTCTCGGCGTGCTGAAGCAGGAATTCGGCGGATTGCGCACCGGCCGCGCCAATGCGAGCCTGCTGGACCCGATCATGGTCATGGCCTACGGCAACCCCATGGCGCTCAATCAGCTCGCCACCATCAACGTTCCCGAGCCCCGGCTGATCACCGTGCAGGTCTGGGACCGGAGCCAGATCGGCGCCGTCGAGCGCGCCATCAGGGAATCGGATTTGGGGCTCAACCCGGTGGTCGAGGGTCAACTCATGCGTCTGCCGATCCCCGAGCTCAATCAGGAGCGCCGCCAGGAGATCGCCAAGGTCGCCCACAAATACGCAGAGCACGCTCGCGTCGCCGTGCGCAATGTGCGCCGCGACGGCATGGAGCATCTGAAGAAGGCGGAGAAGGAACACGAGATCGGCAAGGACGAGCACCACTCGCTTTCGACCAAGGTGCAGGACTTGACCGACAAGATCATCAAGGAAATCGACGAGGCCCTTGCCAGCAAGGAAGCCGAGATCATGCAGGTCTAATTGGGCAAGACCACAGGAACCGCCCTTACCCCTAACCCGGAGCAGCCGAACGTGACGCTTGCGGTGGATAAGCTTGCTTGGCAATCGTCCGACAGACCGGCCGTACGCCATGTCGCGATCATCATGGACGGCAACGGGCGCTGGGCCGCCGAGCGCGGTCTGCCGCGCGCCGAGGGCCATCGCCAGGGCGTTGAAAGCGTGCGGCGCACGGTCGAGGCCTCTCTCGATCTCGGCATTACTCATCTCACTTTGTTCAGCTTCTCTTCGGAGAATTGGGCGCGGCCTAAGCATGAGATCAACGACCTATTCGGCCTGTTGCGCCGCTTCATCCGCCGCGATCTCGCCGATCTGCATAAGAACGGCGTGAAGATCCGCGTGATCGGCACGCGCTCGGGGCTGGATGCCGACCTGCTGAGGCTGCTCGACGATGCGACCGACCTCACCAAGGACAACACCGCGCTCAATCTCACCATCGCCTTCAATTACGGGGCCCGCGACGAGATCGCCCGCGCCGCGCGTCAGATCGCCGAGGACGTGGCGAAAGGCGCGCTTGCCCCTGCCGACGTGACCGAGCAGCGGTTCGGCTCCTATCTCGACACCGCCAACCTTCCCGATCCCGATCTGCTGATCCGCACCAGCGGCGAGCTTCGCCTGTCGAATTTCCTGCTCTGGCAGCTTGCCTATGCCGAGTTCGTGTTCGTCGACACATATTGGCCGGACTTCTCGCGCGAGCAGTTGGAAGCGGCGATCGCCGAATATCAGCGGCGCAGCCGGCGCTTCGGCGGGACCTCGGCGAGATCCACCGCGTGACGCGGGCGGGATCGGTTCCTGACAACGGTCACGAGGGCGAAGCTCGCCGGAAGCCCGAATTGGCGATCCGCATCGCCTCGGCGATCGTGCTTGCCGCGCTCGCGCTAGCCGCCGCGATCTACCAGCCCTGGACGTTTCTGATCCTGATCATGGTGGGAAGCCTGATCGTCGCTTGGGAGTGGGGACGTCTTACCCGCGGCAACGGCTTCGACGGCACCGCGCTGATCACCGGCGTCAGCGTTTGCGCAGTCGCCATTCTCGTATCGGCTGGCCGCCCTGATCTTGCGCTTTTCGTGCTCGCCGCTGCTGCCGTCGCCATCGGCGTGACCGCTTTTCGCTCAGGCGGCGCCTTCTGGCCGCTCGCTGGCCTGGTCTATGCGGCGCTTCCGGCCGCGGCACTGGTTTGGCTCCGCGGCGACCCGTCTTTGGGCGCCGCCGCCGTGATCTATCTTTTTGCCGTTGCCTGGACCACCGACACGGCCTCTTATGTGGCCGGGCGCCTCATCGGCGGGCCCAGGCTCGCGCCCCGCATCTCGCCCAACAAGACCTGGAGCGGGTTCATCGTCGGCACGCTCGCGCCGGCCCTCGTCGGCTTTGCCTTTGCTTCGGTGCTTGAGGAGACGTCGGCCGTGAAGCTCTCGCTGGTGAGCATCGTGCTTGCCCTGGCTTGCCAGATGGGGGACCTGGTCGAAAGTGCGGTGAAGCGGCGCTTCGGCGCCAAGGATGCGAGCCAGATGATCCCAGGGCATGGCGGCTTGCTCGACCGCATCGACGGCCTTTTGCTTGCCGCGATCGCGGCCGCGCTGATCGCGCTGCGCGATGTTGCAAGCCCCGGCCGCGGCCTGCTGATCTGGTGAGACAAGTGCTTCCATCCTTCACATCGCTCAGCATCGAGATCGAGACGCGGGTCGTCAGGCCGCCGCGCCGCATTTCCGTGCTCGGCGCAACCGGATCGATCGGCGAGAGCACGCTCGACCTGATCGGCCGCAATCCATCCGCCTATCAGGTCATCGCGCTAACCGGGGGGCAGAATGCTATTCGGCTCGCCGAACTCGCCATCCTGCATCGCGCCGAGCTGGCCGTGATCGCCGACCCGCAATGCTACGGGACACTGCGCGCGGCGCTCGCCGGCACCGGCATCGAAGTCGGGGCAGGGGAGGAAGCCCTCCTCGAAGCCGCAAGCCGCCCCGCCGACTGGGTGATGGCGGCGATCGTCGGCGCGGCAGGGCTCAAGCCGACGCTACAGGCGGTGCGCCAGGGTACGCTCACCGCGCTCGCCAACAAGGAATGCCTCGTCTGCGCGGGCGACATCTTCATGGCCGAGGTGGCTCGCGCCAAGACCACGCTGCTTCCCGTCGATTCGGAACATTCCGCCGCCATGCAGGTGATGACCGGCGTCCGGCCTGAGCGGATCGAGCGCGTTTGCCTCACCGCCTCCGGCGGACCGTTCCGCTCGTGGAGCCTGGATCAGATGCGCGCCGCGCGGCCCGAGCAAGCGCTCAATCATCCCAACTGGTCCATGGGACCCAAGGTGACGATCGATTCGGCGACCCTGATGAACAAGGGGCTTGAGCTGCTCGAAGCGCATCATCTGTTCGCGCTCACGCCTGACAAACTCGACGTTCTGATTCATCCGCAGTCGATCGTGCACTGTCTGGTGCATATGAGCGATGGGTCGGTGCTGGCGCAAATGGCCTGCCCCGATATGCGCACGCCTATTGCCTATAGCCTCGCCTGGCCCGAGCGCATGCACGCGCCGACCAAACGCCTCGATTTGGCCGCGCTCGGCACATTGAGCTTCGAAGCGCCTGATGAGGCGCGGTTTCCCGCGCTCAAGCTGGCGCGCGGCGTGCTCGAGGAGGGCGGAAGCGCCGGCACCGTGCTTAACGCCGCCAACGAAGTGGCGGTGGAGGCCTTCCTCGCCGGGCGAATCGGCTTCCTTGCCATCGCCGCTTTGGTCGAGGAGACGCTTGCGGCGAACACGGGATTGACTACATCTCACCGCGGCAGCGTCGATGACGTGCTTGCCATTGACGCCGAGGCGAGGGCGACGGCCCGGTCTTTCCTGGCGCGGTTTGCTTAACCCGGATGGCCGGGCTAAGAAGGGTCAAATTTCAAGGATAAAGCCATATCGATGGATACCCTGGTTCAACTCTCCGGCTTCGGCGACACCCTTCTCGGCTACCTCGTTCCATTTCTCTTCGTGCTTACCGTCGTGGTCTTCGTCCACGAGCTCGGCCATTTCCTTGTGGCGCGGTGGTGCGGCGTGGCGGTCAAGACCTTCTCGATCGGCTTCGGTCCCGAGATCGTCGGCTTTAACGATCGGCACGGCACACGCTGGCGGCTGTCCTGGATTCCGCTTGGCGGCTACGTGAAATTCATCGACGACGAGAATGCCGCGAGCGCGGGCCAGAAATCGCTCGAGCAATTGACGCCTGAGGAACGGACGCACAGCTTCCAGGGCAAGTCGTTGGGCCAGCGCGCGGCCATCGTGGCTGCCGGCCCGATCGCCAATTTCATTCTCGCGGTGGTGATCTTCACTCTGATCTTCGGCCTGTTCGGCGAACGGATCACCGCGGCGAAGGTCGATATCGTCACCCCGGGCAGCGCCGCTGAGCGGGCAGGTTTCCTGCCGGGCGACAAGGTCGTCAGCATCGACGGTCAGATGATCGAGAGCTTCAGCGAGATGCAGCGCATTGTCGGCACGAGTCCCGATCAGCCGCTCCATTTCGTGGTCGAGCGCGACGGCAAGACCATGGACATCACGGCCACGCCCGAGCGCAAGGAGATCACCGACAATTTCGGCAACGTTATTCGCCTTGGACTGTTGGGCATTCAGCGCAGCGCCTCGCCCGACGATTGGACGCTCAAGCGCCACGATCCCATCACCGCTTTCGTCATGGCGGTGAAGGAGTGTTACTTCGTCGTCTCGCGCTCGCTCGGTTATCTCTACGACGTGGTGACCGGGCGGGAAGCAGCCGACCAGCTCGGCGGCCCTATTCGAATCGCCCAAGTCTCGGGTCAGGTTGCAACCGCGGGTTTCGTGGCGTTGCTCAACCTTGCCGCGATCATCTCTGTCAGTATTGGGCTGCTGAATTTGTTTCCAATACCGATGCTCGATGGAGGACATCTTCTGTTCTACAGCATCGAGGCCATCAGGGGCCGGCCCTTGAGCGAAAGCACGCAAGAAATCGGCTTCCGCATCGGGCTCGCCTTTGTGCTGATGCTGATGATCTTTGCAACCTGGAATGACTTGATTCACCTGAAATTTTTATGAGACTACCGGTTTGAGACCAAAGCGCTTCGCGGGGGCCGAAAGGCCCCCGCTGGCGTAATGCGGCGGGAATCAAAAATCGGCCACAAACGAGTGGCCAGTTTGGTTCCTGAAGCCGTAGCGGCGGCGGGGATCCGGCTCGAGGGGAAGACACCAGTAATGGTGCCGAGGACGTTGGCCAGAGGGCTGCTTGCGGCCCTCCTTGTGTTGAGTGTCGTCCCGCTCTCGCTGGGTCTTAGCGCGGGCTTTGGCGATTCTTCCGCGCATGCCCAAGGCGTCATCCAGGACATCCGGGTCGAAGGTTCCAAGCGGGTCGAGCCCGAGACGGTCCGCTCCTATCTCACCTTCTCCACCGGCGACCCTTACGATCCCGCTCAGATCGACGAATTGCTGAAGACGCTGTTTGCCACCGGCCTGTTTCAGGACGTGCGCATCCGCCGCGAAGGCGCCACCATCGTCATCATCATCGTCGAGAACCCGATCGTGAGCCGGGTGGCCTTCGAGGGGAATAAGGAGGTCGAGGACGAAACGCTGGCCGCCGAGGTGCAGCTCAAGCCGCGCGCGGTCTATACCCGCGCCCGCGTGCAGGCCGACGTACAGCGAATCCTCAACGTCTATCGCCGCCAAGGCCTCTACGCGGCCCAGGTCGATCCCAAGATCATCAACCTCGACAACAACCGCATCGACGTGGTGTTCGAGATCAACGAGGGCCCCACCACCAAGGTCCGCGCCATCAACTTCATCGGCAACGTAGCCTTCAGCGATTCGCAGCTGCGCTACGTCATCGCCACCACGCAGACCAACATCCTGAGCTTCCTCAAAGCCACCAATATCTACGATCCGGACCGCCTCAATCTCGACCGCGAGTTGCTTCGGCAGTTTTATCTGAAGAGTGGCTATGCCGACGTCCGCATCCTCTCGGCCACCGCCGATCTCGACCGCGACGGCCGCGGCTTTTTCATCACCTTCACTATCGACGAGGGCGAGCGTTACCGCTTCGGCGTCCTCAATATCGAGAGCGCGTTGCCTTCCCTCAACATCGACAATCTCGGCAAGTACATGCTCGCCAGGAGCGGCCGCGTCTATAATGCCGAGAAGGTGGAAAAGACGGTCGAGGCGTTGACCATCGGCGTCTCGCTGCAAGGCTACGCCTTCGGTCAGGTCAAGCCGCGCTTTGATCGTGACGAGACGAACCACCTAATGAATATCACCTTCGTCATCGACGAGGGCCCGCGGGTCTATATCGAGCGCATCGACATCGTCGGCAATTTCCGTACCGAGGACAACGTCATCCGGCGTCAGTTCCGGCTTGCCGAGGGGGACGCCTTCAACCGCCTGTTGGTCGAAGCAGCGCGCAAACGATTGCGCGCGCTTGGCTTCTTCAAGACCGTCGAGGTCGAGCCGCAGCCGGGCAGCGCGCCCGACAGGGTAATCATCCAGGTCAAAGTGGAGGAGCAGCCAACCGGCGAGCTCTCCTTCGGCGCCGGTTACTCGACGAGCGAAGGTGTCATCGGCGACATCAGCATCACCGAGCGCAACCTGATGGGCAAAGGCCAGTATGTCAGGCTCGGCTTCTCGGGAAGCCTCGACCGCGCTCAAGTCGATTTGAGCTTCACCGAGCCTTATTTCCTCGATCGCAATCTCGCCGCGGGCTTCGACCTCTTCCATAAGGAGGTCGATCTTCAGGACGTCGCATCGTTCGATCAGCGCGATACCGGCGGCAATCTCCGACTCGGCTTTCCCGTCTACGACAACACGCAAATGGGTTTCCGTTACCGATTCGAGCGTGAAGAAATCTTCAACGTGGCCAACAACGCGTCGCTGGCCGTGGAGCAAGCTGAAGGCGTCTCCAACGTCTCCAGTGTCGGCTACACCATTGCGTACGACACGCGAAACATTGCAAACTCTCCAACCAGCGGCGTCTTTGCGTCCTTCTCGCAGGACTTGGCAGGCGTCGGCGGCGACGTGAATTATTTCCGTTCGGTGGCCGATGCTCGCTATTACTATCCGATTACCAACAAGCTCACCTTCGTTGCGCGCGCACAGGGCGGAAACATCGTGGGATGGGGGGGCGAGGATGTCCGCCTGACCGACTTGTTCTTCAAGGGCGGCGAGACCATTCGCGGCTTCGAGCGCGCCGGTATCGGCCCGCGCGATGCTTGTAGGGATCCCGTCACCGGCGATCGCGTGTCCAACTGTAGCCAGGACGCGCTTGGCGGCGAGCTGTTCTGGGCCACCACGGCGGAGGTGCGTTTCCCCTTCCCCTTCATCCCCGACAGCATCGGCATGCAGGGCGCTGTCTTCCTCGATGCCGGCTCGCTTTGGGAACCGAGTGGCCTGGCGCTGGAGGCCGTCGCGGACGAGGGGAGCTTCATCTTCGATGCCGCGGACCCTCGCATGTCAGCGGGATTCAGCATCATCTGGCAGTCGCCGCTCGGCCCGCTTCGCGCCGATATCGCCCAGGCCTTGCTCAAGGCCGATTTCGACAAGACCGAGGTGTTCCGCTTCGGGGCTTCAACGAACTTCTAAATGAAGCCATTTCCGGTTATGGCTTCGCGTCATGGCTCATGTCTCGGCGCGCGCCGCCTAGCAATTTGATGGAACACCCTGGGTTCTTCGAGCGGGCCGGCCCCTTTTCCTTGGCGGCCGTGGCCGCTGCGGCCAACGCCAAGCTCGCCGACGGCGCCGATCCCGATCTTGCCCTCAAGGATGTAAGACCCCTCGACGACGCGGCCAAGGGGGATCTCTCCTTCGTCGACAATCCGAAATATCTCTCGGCCTTCGCCGCCACCAACGCCAGCGCCTGCCTGGTTGCACCGAAATTCGCGAACCAGGCGCCGGCCGGCACGGCATGCCTGGTGACGCCTGAGCCTTATCGCGCCTTCGCGCGGGCGCTCCTCTTGTTCTACCCGGGTGCCCTGAAGCCGAAGGCGGCGCTCGGAGGCGGTTCACACATTCATCCAAGCGCCGTGATTGAGCCCGGAGCCATCGTCGAAGCGGGGGCGGTAATCGGCCCTGAGGCGCGGATCGGGCAGGGGACGACGATCGCGGCCGGCACCGTCATCGGCTACCGCGTGCATATCGGGCGGGACTGCTATATTGGGCCGAACGCCTCGCTGACCCACGCGCTGGTCGGTAACCAGGTCACCATCCATGCCGGCACGGCTATCGGCCAGGATGGCTTTGGCTTCGCCATGGGCAAAGCGGGCCACCTGAAAGTGCCGCAAATCGGCCGGGTCATCATCCAGGATGGGGTCGAAATCGGCGCCAATTCCACCGTCGACCGGGGGGCCTTGCGCGACACGGTGATCGGGGAAGGCACGAAAATTGATAATCTCGTGCAAATCGGGCACAACGTGGAGATTGGAAGGCATTGCATCATCGTTGCTCAAACCGGTATTTCGGGAAGCGCGCAACTCGGCGATTTCGTGGCGCTCGGCGGCCAGGTCGGCGTCGTCGGCCACGTCAAGATCGGCGCTGGCGCGCAGATTGCCGCGAGCAGTAATGTGCGGGGCGACGTGCCGCCCGGCGTCAGATGGGGAGGCACCCCAGCCAAGCCGGTGCGGCTCTGGTTCCGCGAATTGACGTTGTTGCAAAAGCTTGCCCAGCGTAAGGATTTGAAGCTTGATCAGGGCGAAGGTGGAAACGAGACCGGCGAATAGCCAAGGTCCGGTCACCTGTCCAAGGAGCCGTTGTTGATGAATGAGAGCGGAGTGAAGTCGAAGCTCGGGAAGGCGGAGATCACCGACATCCTGAAGCTTCTGCCGCATCGTTATCCCTTTCTCATGGTCGATCGCATCATCGACATGGATGGGGACCGCTCGGCTACGGGCATCAAGAACGTGACGGTCAACGAACCGCATTTCCAGGGACACTTTCCCGGCAATCCGGTGATGCCCGGCGTGCTCCTCATCGAGGGCATGGCGCAGACCGCCGGCGCTCTTTGCATGCGCCATATCGAGGAGTTCAAGGAACCCCCACTCGTCTATTTCATGGCCATCGACAAAGCGCGGTTCCGCCGTCCCGTCGTGCCCGGCGACACGGTCTATTATCACGTTCAGAAGATGCGCAACCGCGGACGCGTGTGGCGCTTCCGCGCCCAGGCTCATGTCGACGGCAACCTCGTCGCCGAAGCCGAGGTCAGCGCAGTCATCGTCGAAACTTAGTCAGGGCGAGCATGGTCAAGATTCATGCGACCGCCCTGGTCGATCCAGGCGCGAAACTTGGGACGAATGTCGAGATCGGTCCGTTTTGCGTGATCGGACCGCATGTGGAGCTCGGCGACGGGGTGGTCGTGCATTCTCACGCGAGCATCACCAGCCGCACGACGATCGGCGCTGAATGCAAGGTATTTCCTTTCGTGTCGCTCGGCACCGCGCCCCAAGACATCAAATTTCATGACGAGCCGAGCACGCTCACGATCGGTCCGAAGACTCTGATCCGCGAGCATGTGACGATCAACCCAGGCACCGAAAGAGGCCATATGGCGACCAAGGTCGGCGCCAATTGCTTCCTGATGATCGGCTCGCACATCGCCCATGACTGCGAGATCGGCGACAATGTCACGCTGGTGAACGGCGCGACCTTGGGCGGGCATGTCTCGATCGGCGAGGGCGCCATCATCGGCGGACTCTCGGCCGTTCACCAATATGTGCGCATCGGCGCTTACGCCTTTGTCGGCGGCATGTCGGGCATCGCCGCCGACGTGATTCCCTTCGGCATGGCGATCGGCAATCGCGCCAATCTCTGCGGGCTCAATATCGTCGGACTGAAGCGCAAGGGCTTCCCGCGCGAGCAGATCCACGAGCTTCGCCAGGCCTATCGCATGCTGTTCGCGAGCGAAGGCACACTGATGGAGCGGCTGGAGGACGTGGAGCCCATGTTCGACAGCAATCCTCTCGTCAAGCAGATCATCGACTTCATCAAGACCCAATCGGAGCGCTCGTTCTGCGTACCCAATAATGCCGCGCCGCCCAGCCCATGACAGCATCGCGCGGAACCCGCGTGACGGCGGAAGGATCGCGGGCCCGCTTGGGATCATTGCCGGCGGCGGGCTGCTTCCGTGCGTGATCGCTGAAGCCGCCGCCGCGCGCGGGCTCGATCTGCATATTGTCGGCATCCGCGGCGAGGCGCGTGACGAAATCGAGCGCTATCCGCATACCTGGATCAAATGGGGCGAGGTCGGCAAACTGTTCGCGGCCCTCGATGACAAGGGGTGCCGCGATCTGGTGATCATCGGCGGGGTGACCCGGCCGGATCTCGCCAATGTCAAGCTCGACTTCGGTGCCATCCGCAATCTGCCGTTCATCGTCAGTCTCGGGATCGGCGGCGACGACCACGTCCTGTCGAAGGTCGTGCGCTTCCTGGAAGCCAAAGGTTACCGCGTGCACGGCGCCGACGACGTGGCGCCTGAGCTTCTGGCGGGCGAGGGAACGCTCGGCGACAAGGCGCCCTCCGGCGAGGACCGGGCGGATATCGCCACCGGCTTCCGCGTGGTCAGGGCGCTCGGGCGCCTCGATATCGGTCAAGCGGCAGTGGTGGCCAAGGGCCACGTGCTGGCCGTCGAAGCTGCCGAGGGGACCGACGCCATGCTCGCCCGCTGCGCCGATCTGCGCAAGATTGGCAGGCTCAAGGAGCGCGCGAGAAGCGGCGTTCTGGTCAAGGCACCGAAGCCGGGGCAGGAGGAGCGTGTCGACCTGCCGACCATCGGGCCGGAGACAGTGAGGAAAGCCGCTTCAGCCGGTCTCGCCGGCATCGCCGTGGCAGCAGGACACGTGCTGGTGGCCGAGCGCGCGGCAACCCTCGCCGCCGCCAATCAGCATGGGCTATTTCTCGTCGGCGAGCGGCTGAGCGAGAAGGACGGCGCCTAGCGCTCCTCCACCGGCAGGTAGCTCCGCTCGGTGGCGCCCGTGTAGAGCTGACGCGGTCTGCCGATGCGCTGCATCGGATCCTCGATCATCTCCTTCCACTGGGCGATCCAGCCGACCGTCCGCGCGATGGCGAACAGCACCGTGAACATGTCGGTCGGAAAGCCCAGCGCCTTCAGGGTGATGCCGGAATAGAAGTCGATATTCGGATAGAGCTTCTTCTGGACGAAATAATCGTCGGACAGCGCGATCCGCTCGAGCTCGAGCGCAACCTTCAGGATCGGATCGTCACGGTGGCCGACCGCGTCGAGCACCTCATGGCAGGTCTTCTGCATGATCTTCGCCCGCGGATCGTAGTTCTTGTAGACGCGGTGGCCGAATCCCATCAGCCGGAACGAGTCGTTCTTGTCCTTGGCGCGCTTGATGAACTCCGGTATCCGGTCGACCGTGCCGATCTCCTGCAGCATCTGTAGCGCCGCCTCGTTGGCGCCGCCATGCGCGGGGCCCCACAGACAGGCGATGCCGGCCGAGATACAGGCGAACGGATTGGCACCGGACGAGCCGGCGAGCCGGACCGTCGAGGTCGAGGCATTCTGCTCATGATCGGCATGCAGGATGAAGATGCGGTCCATCGCCCGGGCGAGGATCGGATCGACCTTGTATTCCTCGCACGGCACCGCGAAGCACATATGTAAAAAGTTCGCCGAGTATCTGAGCTCGTTCCTCGGATAGATGAATGGCTGGCCGATCGAATATTTGTAGGCCATCGCCGCGATGGTCGGCATCTTGGCGATCATGCGCACGCTGGCCATCTCGCGCTGGGCAGGATCATGGATGTCGATCGAGTTGTGATAGAAGGCCGAAAGCGCCCCGACCACGCCGACCATGACCGCCATCGGATGCGCGTCGCGGCGGAACCCGGTGTAGAACCGGGTCATCTGCTCATGCACCATCGTGTGCCTGACGATGCGGTTGTCGAAAGCCCGGTACTGCTCGCGGGTCGGCAGCTCGCCGTAAAGCAGCAGATAGCAGGTCTCGATGAAACTGCCGTGCTCGGCGAGCTGATCGATTGGATAGCCGCGATAGAGCAGGATGCCCTTGTCGCCGTCGATGAAGGTGATCTTCGACTCGCAGCTCGCCGTGGACGTGAAGCCCGGGTCGTAGGTGAAGCACCCGGTGTCCTGGTAGAGCGTGTTGATGTCGATCACGTCAGGGCCGAGCGTGCCCTTGCGAATCGGCAAGTCGTACCGCCCGCCATCGATAGAGACAGATGCCTCGGCGGCGCCCGACGCGCGGAGGTTTTCTGCGACGCTCATCTGAAAGCTCCTCTAAACAATCTGAGGGAGACGGCTCACCAACGAACGCAAGAAACTTGTCGGCAGTTGCGGTCTGGCGAACTCATTTTGCACTGCCACATAATTGCGCCGATCGTGCCGCAGTGCAACACGGCGTCATGCTTAAAAGTTATGCAGTTTTTTCTGCATGCACCTGATCGCTGATGCGAGCAAGCGATTCCTCGCGGCCGAGCACGGCCAGAACGTCGAAAATGCCCGGCGATGTTGAACGTCCGGTCAGGGCCGCCCTGAGCGGCTGGGCCGCCTTGCCAAGCTTAACGCCGGTCTCGTCGGCGAATTGCCGCACTGCGGCCTCGAGCGCGTCTTGCGTCCAGGCATCGACTTTTTCAAGCCGCGGTGAAAGCGCCGCAAGCGTTTCGCGGCCGCCTTCGTCGAGAATCCTGCTCGCCATCTCGTCGATGGCGAGCGGACGAGTGGCGAACAGAAAGGCGGCGTTGTCGAGCAGCTCGACCAGCGTACCGGCACGCTCTTTCAGTCCGGGCATGGCGCGCTCGAGTTGCTGCCAGCCGTCTTCGCCGATCCGCGCGCCAAGCGCCGCGCCGTCGGGAAGCTCCGGGACCAGCGCCTTCAGACTCGAGACGATCTCCTTATCCGGCGTGACACGGAGATAATGGCCGTTCAGATTTTCGAGCTTGGCGAAATCGAAACGCGCGGCAGAGCGGCCGATCGCGTCGAGATCGAACCATTCGATCATCTCCTCGGTCGACATGATCTCGGCATCGCCATGGCTCCAGCCGAGCCGCACGAGATAGTTGCGCAGCGCCGCCGGCAGATAGCCCATGGCCCGATAGGCATCGACCCCAAGCGCGCCATGCCGCTTCGACAGCTTGGCCCCGTCGGGCCCATGGATCAGCGGCACATGCGAATAGATCGGCGTATTCCAGCCGAGCGCCTTGAAGATCTGCGTCTGCCGCGCAGCGTTGGTGAGATGGTCGTCGCCACGGATGACGTGGGTGATGCCCATGTCATGGTCGTCGACCACCACCGAGAGGTTGTAGGTCGGCGTGCCGTCGCTGCGCAGGATCACGAGATCGTCGAGATCCTTGTTGGCGAACACGACGCGGCCCTGCACGCGGTCCTCGATCACCGTCTCGCCCTCGCGGGGCGCCTTGAAGCGGATCGCCGGCTCTATCCCTGAGGGGGCCTCGGCGGGATCGCGATGGCGCCAGGTGCCGTCATAACCGGGTGCGCGCCCCTCGGCGCGGGCCCGCTCGCGCATGGCCTGCAGCTCCTCGGGGCTCGCATAGCAGCGATAGGCGTTGCCCTGGGCGAGCAGCTGCTCGGCGATCTCGCGATGACGCTCCGCGCGCGTGAGCTGGTAGACCGGCTCGCCGTCCCAATCGAGTTCAAGCCAGCGCAGACCATCGAGGATGGCGAGGATCGCCCCCTCGGTCGAGCGCGCCTGATCGGTATCCTCGATGCGCAGCAGCATCTTGCCGCCGGTATGCTTGGCGTAGAGCCAATTGAACAGCGCCGTGCGCGCGCCGCCGATATGCAGATAGCCGGTGGGCGAGGGCGCAAAACGCGTGATGACCTTTTCGCTCATGATTCGGCGAGCTTCTCGCGTGAGGGCTAGGGGGTGAACGCGGTCGTGATGTAGCATAGGGGCGGATGCGGGGTAAGGGCAGCGCGGAGGCCGCGACTGCCCAGCGTTAAGCATCGGCCATGCCGGAGCGGGGCGACGAGGAGTGGGGCGGGGAAGATCGCCCGGGGCTTGCCCGCAAAGAGGGTCTGCTCGCGACCTCTCTCGGCGCGGCGGCTCGCGCGCTCGAACGGGAGCAGGACCGCTGGTTCCTCTGGCTCCCCGTGCTGTTCGCCGCCGGCATCATCACTTATTTCTCCCTCGCCGATGAACCGGCGACCAGGGTCGCGGTCGCCCTTCTCGTCGGCGCGTTAGGCCTTGCGCTCGCCATGCGGCATGCGCCCTTGGGACTATGCCTTGGCGGTGCGGCGCTGGCCTTTGCCTCGGGCTTCGCCACCGCCAAGCTCCGCACCGAGTTGGTCCGCGCCCCCGTGCTGGCGCATGAGCTGCGTTACGTCAAACTGACAGGCTTCGTCGAGACGCACGAGCTGCGCGACAAAGGACGGGCAAGGATCGCCTTGCGCCTCCTATCCCTCGATGACCTCAATGCCGAGCAGCGCCCCTATCGCGTGCGCGTGACGCTGCCCGCCAAGGATATCGCCGATCTGAAAGTCGGCGAAGCCATTGCGCTTAATGCCACGCTGCAGCCACCGCCTGAGCCGATCGAGCCTGGCGGCTTCGATTTCGGGCGGCAAGCCTGGTTCGCGCGTCTTGGCGGCACCGGCTACGCGACGAGTAGAATCGAGCGCGTCGAAGGCGCCGAGCCGCCGCCATGGGACCTCGCTGCCTGGGGCCTGATCGACGCACTGCGCGCCAAGGTCAATGCGCGCATCAGGGCCGTCTTGCCCGGAGAGACGGGCGAGATCGCCGCGGCCCTCATCACCGGCGAACGCGGCGGCATCTCGGAAGCAGTGACCCAATCGATGCGCGATTCAGGTCTTGCCCATATCCTCTCGATCTCCGGCCTGCATATGGTGATCATGGCCGGCACCGTGTTCTGGCTGGTACGCGCGCTGCTGGCGCTGGTCCCGGCGCTCGCGCTGCGCTACCCAATCAAGAAATGGGCCGCCGCTTCGGCGCTCGCCGCGGCGTGCTTCTACCTGGCGTTGTCGGGCGCGGCCGTGCCCACGGTCCGCTCCTGGATCATGATGAGCATCGTGCTGGTCGCGGTCATGCTCGACCGGCCGGCGATCACCATGCGGAACGTCGCGCTCGCCGCGCTCGCCATTCTCGTGGTCGCGCCGGAATCGTTGTTCGATCCGAGCTTCGAAATGTCGTTCGCGGCGGTGGTCGCGCTCGTCGCGCTCTATGAGTGGCTGTCGGAGCGGGGCCGGGAGAGGCTCGGCGACGTGAGCCCGCTATGGGCGAGCTTGCGCAAAGGCTGGGCGCTGATCTCCGGTGCCGCGCTGACCACGCTGGTGGCCGGCACGGCGATCGCGCCCTTTGCCGTCTATCACTTCCATCGCATGACGCATTACGGGCTGATCGCCAATCTCATCGCGGCGCCCCTCGTCAGCCTGTTGATCATGCCCATGGCGGTGCTGAGCCTGCTCGCCATGCCGTTCGGCCTCGAGGCGTGGCCGCTTCGAGCCATGGGGCTCGGCATCGAGCTGATGGTGGGCGCGGGCGAGTGGGTGGCATCATGGCCCGGCGCCGTGACCGTGCTGCCGCGCATCTCCGGTCAGGCGCTCATCCTCATCGTGCTTGGCGGCTTGTGGGTCTGCCTGTGGCAGACGCGAACGCGCGCGCTGGGCCTGGTCATCGCCGCGTTCGGCATCGCGCTCGCCCCCGGAAGCGAGCGACCTGACGTTCTGATCGAGCGGGAGGGCGCCACGGCGGCGCTTAGGTCGCAGAGCGGCAATCTCGTATTTCCACCGGCCACGGCGGCGAGCTACAGCGTCGACAATTGGCTGCTTGCCGACGGCGACGACCGCGACGCCGCCACGGCGTCATCGGACGAAAGCGTCTTTCGCTGCGATAGCCTCGGCTGCATTGGCACGGTCAAAGGAAAGATCGTGGCGCTGATCCGCCACGAAGGCGCGGTCGAGGAGGATTGCCGCGTCGCCGACATCGTCATCGCGCCTTTCACCATCGGCAAGACATGCCGCGCCGCGCGGGTGATCGTCGACCGGCGCGTGCTGAAGGCGCAAGGCGCGCATGCCCTCTATATCGAGGGCCTGTCGATCAGGACCGAGACGGTCGCGGCCTCGCGCGGGAAAAGGCCCTGGGTGCCCGACCGGACGGTTGCGAGGGTGCGCCCTTACCCCGGACAGTCGACCGATGACGAAGCCGACAAGCGCTTCGACAGCAGTCCAGACGACTGACCGAAGGTCCGGCTAGTAGCGGCGGATCAGGCCGACCAAACGTCCCTGCACGCGCACGCGGTCGGGACCGAAGATACGCGTCTCATAGCTCGGATTGGCGGCTTCGAGCGCGATGGAGTCACCGCGCCGGCGCAAGCGCTTCAGCGTGGCTTCTTCCTCATCGACCAACGCCACGACGATATCGCCATTGGTCGCGTCCTCGCACTTCCTGACGATGATGGTGTCGCCTTCGAGGATACCGGCCTCGATCATCGAATCGCCTTTAACCTCGAGCGCGTAATGCTCGCCTTTGCTGAGGAGCTCAGGCGGCACCTCGATCGTGCTCATGCGCGTCTGGATCGCCTCCACGGGCACGCCGGCGGCGATACGGCCCATGACCGGCACGCTCACCGTCTGGGGCAGGCTCTCGCCCTCGGCCACCTGCGGCACGCGCCCCAGGCTGCCCTCGATCACACTCGGAGAAAAACCGCGAGAACGTTGGGCGAAGGGCTGCGGCATCGAATCGGGCAACCGCACGATCTCCATGGCACGCGCCCGATGCGGCAGGCGACGCACGAAGCCACGCTCCTCGAGCGCGGTGATCAGCCGATGGATGCCGGATTTCGACTTGAGGTCCAGCGCCTCTTTCATCTCGTCGAAGGAGGGCGGCACGCCTGTCTCCTTCAACCGCTCATGGATGAACATGAGAAGCTCTTTCTGCTTCGATGTGAGCATCTGGTCCCCTTTGGGCGCTTTGGTCTTCGTTCGTTCGACGCCTTAACGATTGCGGCGCCCCGCTTGTACAAATCATGAACAGTTTATCTGTTCTGTTTGTGTTCCGCAAGCAGGAATGCCACAAAATGCGGTAGGACGCCGCCGGAGGAGTGACCTCGGACGATTCGGGTTTCCGGCCTCTTAATCAGACTGCAGCGGCAGAATCCTCACGCGCGCGCCTTGGGGCAACGAAGCCGCGTGCGGCGCCCGCACGATCAGACAGTCGGCGTGGGCAAGCCCGGCGACCAGCGATGAGTCCTGCGAGGGCAACGCGCGGACAACGCGCGTGCCGTCCTCACGCCATTCCGAGACGGCTCCGACATAATGTTCCCGCTCGCCATTGGCCGGCAGCGCCTCACTGAGGAGCGCCTCAGGCTGGGCCCTCATTGCCTGGACGAGCCCCAGCATCCGCTCCAGCATCGGCACGAGGAAGACCAGCGAGGCGACGAAGGCCGACACCGGATTTCCCGGAAGCCCGAGCACGCGCTGGCTGCCGAGCCGGCCATAGAGCAGGGGCTTTCCCGGTCGCATGGCGATCTTCCAGAAATCGAGCTCGAGCCCTTCCGCCTTCAGCGCGCTGGCCACCAAGTCGCGGTCGCCCACCGAGGCTCCCCCAATGGTGAGCAGGATGTCGGCGGCACTGCCGGCGCGGGCGAGGGTAACGAGGCTCTCAGGATCGTCCTTGGCGATGCCGAGGCTCATCGCTTCTCCGCCATGGCGCTCGACCAGCGCCGCAAGTCCGTAAGGGATCGAGGAGACGATCTGGTCGCTCGCAAGCTCCGAGCCCGGCGGCACCACCTCATCGCCGGTGGCGAGGATGGCGACCTTCGGCTTGCGGCGGACCGGCAACTCAGCCTGGTTCATGGCGGCGGCGAGCATCAGCTCGCGGGGGCCAAGCCGCGTTCCGGCCGTGA
Source organism: uncultured Alphaproteobacteria bacterium (assembly GCA_963817175.1). Lineage (GTDB taxonomy): Bacteria > Pseudomonadota > Alphaproteobacteria > Rhizobiales > Methyloligellaceae > Methyloceanibacter. The sequence continues at coordinate 108,397 of CAWFNK010000008.1, read as the reverse complement.
GCAGCACCTCGCCCTGTTTGAAATCCTGTCCGCGCGGACGGATGTGGCGGCCGGGGGCAGCCTCCTTGACGGTGACCACGCCCGCGGTCTCCTCGGCATCCTCCTGGATCACGATGGTGTCGGCGCCACGCGGCACCGGCGCGCCGGTGAAGATGCGCACCGCTTCGCCGCGCCCGACGCTCCCTGAGAAGCCCGCGCCGGCAAGCGAGGCGCCGATCAGCTTGAGCGTCGCGGGGAGGGTGGCCACGTCGGCGGCGCGCACCGCGTAGCCGTCCATGGCCGAAGCGTCGAAGGGAGGCTGGGTGAGACGCGCGGCAAGATCATCGGCGAGCACGCGCCCGCTCGCCTTGTCGAGGGCCACAAGCTCGGCTTCGAGCGGCTCAATGCCGCTCGTCACGCGGGTCAGAGCTTCGGCGACGGAAAGCAGGGCCATCAGCGCTTGAAAGGGCCGGAGCGGCCGCCGGTCTTTTCCACCAAGCGGATGCCCGAGAAGGACATTGCCCGGTCGACCGCCTTGCACATGTCGTAGATGGTGAGGCAGGCAATCGAGACCGCGGTGAGCGCTTCCATCTCGACCCCGGTCTTGGCATCGACCTTGGCCGTCGCCTCGACGCGAAGGCCAGGCGGATCGCGCGACGGCTCGAACTCGACGGTGACCTCCGAGAGCGGCAGGGCATGGCAGAGCGGGATCAGCTCATGCGTCCGCTTGGCGGCCATGATCCCGGCGATGCGGGCGGTCGCCAGCACGTCGCCCTTGGGCGCCTTGCCCGTCAGGATCAGCTCGAGCGTGCTCGGCGCCATGGCGACGAAGCCCTCGGCGCGCGCCATGCGCGAGGTCACCGCCTTGGCCGAGACATCGACCATGCGTGCCTCGCCCTTGTCGTTGAGATGGCTGAGCCGCGCGGTCATTGCGCTGCCTCCGCCGGCGCTCGAGTGCCGGTAAGCAGAGCGCGCGTCGCCGCCGCGACATCCTCCTGCCGCATCAGGCTCTCGCCGACGAGGAAGGCACGCACGCCGCAAGCCGCAAGCCGGCCGAGATCGTCATGGGTGAAGATGCCGCTTTCGGCGATGACGATGCGATCATTCGGCACCAGTGGCGCGAGACGCTCGGTCGTCGCGAGCGTTGTGGCGAAAGTCTTGAGGTCGCGATTGTTGATGCCGATCAGCTTGGTTTGCGAGCTTGAGAGCCCGCTCGAGCTCGGCCTCGTCATGCACCTCGGCGAGCACGTCCATGCCCCAAGCATGCGCGGCCTGCGTCAATTCCTGAGCCATCGCGTCGTCGACGGCGGCCATGATGATGAGGATGCAATCCGCGCCGAGCGCGCGCGCTTCATGGACCTGATAGAGGTCGATCATGAAATCCTTGCGCAGTACCGGCAGGAGCGTCGCCTCGCGCGCGGCGGCGAGATAGTCCGGGCATCCCTGGAAGGAGGGCGCGTCGGTGAGCACCGAGAGGCAGGCGGCGCCGCCCTGTTGGTAGGCCCGCGCCAGCGAGGGCGGATCGAAATCGGCGCGGATCAGTCCCTTCGACGGGCTCGCCTTCTTGATCTCGGCGATCAGCGCGTAATCGCCTTCGGCAATGCGCGACCGAAGCGCATCGGCGAAGGGCCGCACCTGAGGCGCGGCCTTGGCCCGCTCGCAGATGGCCTCCGGGCTCGCCGCAGCCTTGGCGGCGTCCACCTCTTGCCGCTTATAGGCGAGGATGTTGTCGAGCACTTGTGCCATGGCTCAGACTTTATCACGGCTGAGCTTAACGAGCGCTTCGAGCACGCCGCGCGCCTTGCCGCTGTCGATCGACTGCGCGGCAAGCGCCACGCCCTCGCGCAGCGTCTTCGCCTTGCCGGCGACGAGCAGCGCCGCCGCGGCATTCAGTAGCACGATGTTGCGAAACGCGCCCTCCTGACCGCCGAGCACGGCGCGGATATGCGCGGCATTCTCTGTCGCATCCCCGCCGGCAAGATCCCCCGGCTTCGCCTCGGGCAGCCCGGCGTTCTTCGGCGAGATCCTGAAGGTCGAGATCTTGCCGCTGTCGAGCGCAGCCACATGGCTGACACCGGTGGTGGTCAGCTCATCGAGCCCGTCGGAGCCATGCACCACCCAGGCCCGCACGGCTCCGAGCCGGCCGAGCACGTTGGCGATCGGCTCGACCCACTCTTCGCCGAACACGCCGACGACCTGATATTTCGCTTCCGCAGGGTTGGCGAGCGGCCCAAGCAGATTGAAGATGGTGCGCGTGCCGAGTTCGCTCCTCACCTTGGCGACATGCCGCATGCTGGCGTGATGCGCGGGCGCGAACATGAAGCCGAGCCCGCTTCCCTCGATACAATGCGCGATAGCCTCGGGCGGGCATTCGATATTGACCCCGAGCGCGGCGAGCACGTCGGCCGAACCTGAGCGCGACGAGATCGAGCGGTTGCCGTGCTTGGCGACGGGAACTCCGGCGCCGGCGACCACGAACGCGACGCAAGTCGAGATATTGTGCGTGCCCTTGGCGTCGCCGCCGGTGCCGCAAGTATCGATAGCGCCTTCCGGCGCGCGCACCTTGACGGCGCGCGCGCGCATGGCGCGGGCAGCGCCGGTGATCTCTTCGATCGTCTCGCCGCGAGCGCGCATGCCCATCAGCAAGGCGCCGATCTGCGCCTCGGTCGCGCCGCCCGACATGATCGTGTCGAAGGCTTCGGCTGCTTCAGTCTCGGTGAGGGTCTTTCCCGCAGCGATCTTGCGAAGCGCTGGGCGGAGATCGGCTGGCGCCACTGATCCCGCGAGCGCGGGGCTAGAGGGCACCGGCCGCTTCTCTTTGGGCGCTGCCGCGCGCGCGGCGCTCGACGCGGGCGAGGTCGAGGAAATTGGCAAGCAGTTGGTGGCCGTGCTCCGAGGCGATGCTCTCGGGATGGAACTGCACGCCATGCACCGGATAGCGCTTATGCTGCAGGCCCATGATCACCCCGTCTGCCGTCTCGGCGGTGATCTCCAGCACCTCGGGCAGGCTCGCGCGCTCGACCACCAGCGAATGGTAGCGCGTGGCTGAGAAATCTTGGGGCAGGCCGGCGAACAGACCCTTGCCGGTGTGATGTACCTTCGACAGCTTGCCGTGCATCAGGCTCGGCGCGCGCACCACGCGGCCGCCATAGACCTGGCCGATGGCCTGATGGCCGAGGCAGACGCCGAGCAGCGGCACCACCGGCCCGGCGCGCTCGATCAGCTCGAGGCAGATGCCGGCCCGGTCGGGATCGCAAGGGCCGGGCGACAGCACGATGGCTTCCGGCGCCTCGGCCAGGACCTCATCGACGCTGATCTTGTCGTTGCGATAGACGCGCGTGGAGGCGCCCAATTCGCCGAGGAAATGGACGAGATTGTAGGTAAAGCTGTCGTAGTTATCGATCAGCGTCAGCATGGGGTGGTGTTACGCTTGCGGCCCACGCCCCGTCAAGGATTTGCGGGGTTCGCGAGCCTAAACCCGCAAGTCCCTGGGCGAGAGGAACAGGTTCAGCGTCCCGCTATTCACCGTGACGCTCTTCCATAAGCCGCTGGCGAAATTGATCACCGCCAGGCCGGCCGTGGGATATTTGGTCCTGAGGCGATCGCGGAAATGCTTACCGCCAGCGCCCACGAGATCGAGCGCGAAAGCCTGAATTTCCGGGTTATGCCCGACCAGCATGACGCGGTTGGCGCCGGGCTGAATGGCGTGGAGCATCTCCAGCATCGCCTCTGGGCTCGCATGATAAAGCGTGTCCTCGAAGACGACCTTAGGCTCGACACGAAGCTCGGGCAGGACCAGCGCCAAGGTGTCGCGCGTGCGCCGCGCCGACGAGCACAGCACAAGCTCGGGATCCATGCCGCGCTCGGCCATGGCCTTGCCCATCAGCGGCGCGTCGGTCACGCCGCGCGTGGCGAGCGGCCGGTCGCGGTCGGGAAGGGAGGGATTGCTCCAGCTCGATTTGGCGTGGCGAAGAAGAAAAAGTGTGAGCATCTATCGGCCGCTCATTGACCGCGCTTGGCGCGTGCGGCGAAGCGCACCGCCTCGTCCGCGGCCTTGAACAGCGCGCGCGCCTTGCTCACGCATTCAGCCTGCTCGCGCTCAGGCACGCTATCGGCAACCACACCGGCGCCGGCCTGCACATACATGACGCCATCCTTCACCACCGAAGTCCTGAGCACGATGCAGCTATCCATCTCGCCGTCGGCGGAGAAATAGCCGACGCAGCCCGCATACGGTCCGCGCGCCTCGTCCTCCAATTCATCGATGATCTCCATGGCGCGGACCTTGGGCGCCCCCGACACGGTGCCCGCGGGGAACCCCGCCATCAGCGCGTCGACGGCATCGAAGTCCGACGCGAGCTTGCCTTCGACATTCGACACGATATGCATCACCTGGCTGTAATATTCGAGAAAGAAAGAATCCGTGACGCGCACGCTGCCGACTTCGGCGACGCGGCCGACGTCGTTGCGGCCGAGATCGAGCAGCATCAGATGCTCGGCGCGCTCCTTGGCGTCGGCCAGCAATTCCTTGGCGAGCGCCTTGTCCTCTTCGACGCTCGCGCCGCGCGGGCGGGTTCCCGCGATCGGCCTGATGGTGACCTTGCCGTCGCGCACCCTGACCAGGATCTCGGGGCTCGACCCCACCACGGCGAAGCCGCCGAAATTGAGGTAGTACAGGAAAGGCGAGGGATTGACCCTGCGCAGCGCCCGATAGAGCGCGAAGGAGGGCAGCGTGAAGGGCGCCTCGAAGCGCTGGCTCAACACCACCTGGAAAATGTCACCAGCGGCGATGTACTCCTTGGCGCGCTTGACCTTGGCCATATAGGCCTCGGGCGCGGTGGTCGATTTGGGCTCGGGATGCGCCGCATCCAAATCTGGCTCGCTCGCATGCGGCAGGGGCTGATCGAGCCGCTCCACCGCGAGATTGAGCCGGTCGGCCGCCCGCGCATAAGCCGCCTTGGCGCTGACACCAGGGGCAGGGCGCACCGGTGTCACCACCGTCATTTCGTCCCGCACGCTGTCGAAGATGACGATCAGCGTCGGGCGCACCAGGATGCTGTCGGGAAGGCCGAGCCTGTCCTGCTTCTCGCCGGGCAGATGCTCGATCAGCCGCACGGTGTCGTAGCCCATATAGCCGAAGATGCCGGCGGCCATGGGCGGCAGCTCGGGCGGCAGCGCGATGGCCGACTCGGCGAGCAGGGCTCTGAGCGAGGCAAGCGCGGGCAAGGGCGAGGGGGCGAACGCGTTCGGGTCCGACTGCGGCGCGCGGTTGACCTCGGCCTTGGGCCCGTCGGCGCGCCAGATCAGATCGGGCTCGCAGCCGATGATCGAGTAGCGCCCGCGCGCGGCGCCGCCCTCGACCGACTCCAGCAGAAAGCTGTTGGGCCGCTCATGCGCGAGCTTCAGCATGGCCGAGACCGGCGTCTCGAGATCGGCGACCAGCCGCGTCCAAGCCACTTGCGGCACGCCCTCGTCGTAGCGGCGCGCGAAGCTCGCGAAGTCCGGTTCGATCGGGTGGCCCCCGCCTTGCTGCGCCAAGGGCGTGACGGAGGCGGGAGCTCGGCTCATGGCGCCTCGTCGCTGCCGATCAGCTTGGCCAGAGCCGGCTGGTTGATCTTCACCCCGTAGCGCGTTTCCAGCGCGCTGAAATATTCAGCGATCGAATCCTCGCTGATCAACAGCCCGAGCTGCTGCTTGAGCCGATCGGCCGCGACCGCATCGAGCGGCTGGGGCGGCGTCACCTTATCGACCTGAAAGACGATGCGGCCCTCGTTCTCGCCGGAAGGCGCGGAGCCATAGCCCTTTTCCGGCAGGGTGAAGGCTTGCGCCACGGCGGTCGGCAGCACGTAGACGGTGATCCCGTCGCGCTTCAAAGGATCGCTGGTGAGCACTTCGACATTGAGGTCCTTGGCGATGTCCTCGAGCGTCTTGCCGCCGTTCAAGCTCGTGACCAGGTCTTGCGCATATTTGGCGACCTTGGTCCTCACCTCGTCGGCGCGCCAGTCTTTCGCGACTTCGTCCTTGACCTGATCGAACGGCTTGACCTGCGAGGGCACAACGCCAAGCACCTCATACCAGATGACGCCTTCGTCCTTGGCGTCGATCGGGTCGTTCTCCACCCCCGTGTCGGTGGCGAACACGGCGTTCAACAAATCCTTCTGCGCCGGCAGCGTGACGGCCGAGCCGTCGGGCTTGCGGCCCTCGCGATCGATCTCATCGATAAGCTGATAATTGATCTTCAGCTTGTCAGCGACTTCCGACAGCCGCGCGCCCGAGGCGAGCTGATCCTCGATTTTGTCATGCAGATCGAAGATGGCGCTCGTGGCGCGCTCTTTGAGCAGCTTCTTCTCGAGTTCGGGCTTAGCCTCTTCGAAGGTCAGGATCTTGCCCGGCTCGATCGCGGTGACGCGCAGCAAGACCACGTTTCCGAGCTTGCCCGAGATTGGCTCGCTCACCTTGTTCAACTCGAGCTTGAAGGCGGCATCGCCAATCGCCGGATCGGCGAGATCGGCGCGGGTCACCGTGCCGAGGTCGATGTCGCTGTCGGCCAAGTTCATCTCCTTGGCGACCGCAGCGAAATCGGTGCCGGACTGGATCTTCTGATAGGCGGCGTTGGCGGCGGCGAGATCGGGGAAGGTGATCTGTTGGACGCGCCGCTTCTCAGGGTTGCCGAGCTTGTCCTTGTTGGCTTCGAAGGCAGCCTTCAGATCAGCCTCGGTGATGGTGACCTGATCTTTCACGGTCTCCGGCGTGACGGCAAGCACGCCGACCTTGCGGAACTCGGGCTGCGTGAATTTGGTCTGATGGTTTTCGTAGTAGCGCTTGAGATCTTCTTCAGTCGGATCGGGGATGGTTCCCGCCACGCTTCCCGGCACGAGCACGAAGCGCAGCGTGCGGGTCTCGCCGTTAAAGCTGTTCAGCGCATTGATCAGGATTTCGGGGCTGTTCACCACCTTGCCGACGGTGGTGAGAATCTGCCTGCGCAGATTGCGCTCACGCAGCGAGCTCAGATAGCCCGCTTCGTTCATGTTGATGGATTGCAGCGCCTGCGCAAACAAGCCGGGGCTGAAATTGCCCGTCCCGTCCTTGAAGGCGGGATCGTTCTTGATCTGCTCGAGCAGTGCCTCGTTGCTGATGCCGAGATGCAGCGCCTTCGCATGATTGTCGACGGCCGCGCCGCCGATCAGCCGCTCCAGCACCTGCCGATCGAGCCCGAGCGCGCGCGCCTCTTGCAGGCTAAGGCTGCGGCCGGCTTGCGAGCTCATCGAACGCAGCACTTCTTGTTGCGTACGCAGATAGTCCTGCGGCGTGATCTCGGTGTCGCCGACGCTGATCAGGGTCTGCTTGCCGTAGCCGGTGAAAATATCGGCGACGCCCCAGATCGCGAAGCTGATCACCAGCATGCCCATGAGGATCATGCCGAACGCCCGTCCAGCTCCTTTGCGCAAAGTGTCGAGTGCCACGCCTTTTGAACCTTCCATTCCTGTTTGCCAAAGCCGCGCTGGCGTCCGATGCTGGACGGGCCTAGCGCGGCGGCGGCATCATAGGTAGCAAGCAGAGGCGCGGCAAGGCACGGTATTGGGCCAAAATCTTAAAGCTGGGCATGGCGATAGAGAGAGGGCGGGACGTTGAACAGGCCGCTGGTTGCAGGCAATTGGAAGATGCATGGCCTCGCCGCGTCCCTGGCCGAGCTCAAGGGGCTCAAGCAGCACCTTGCGCAGCACCCCGTGCCGGAAGCCGATTGTATGATTTGCCCTCCGGCGACGCTTCTGGCCCAGGCGCGCTATGCGCTCACCGGCAGCCCGATCCTGCTGGGCGCCCAGGACTGCCATCCTTTGGCCTCGGGCGCCCATACCGGCGACATCTCGGCCGAGATGCTGGCGGACGCGGGCGCCACCGCAATCATCGTCGGTCATTCCGAGCGGCGGACCGATCACGGCGAGCCCGACGCACTGGTGAATGCCAAGGCCCGCGCCGCTCATCGCGCTGGCCTCACCGCCATCATCTGTATCGGCGAGACCGGGCAGGAGCGGCAGGACGGCAAGACTTTGGAGGTGGTTGGACGCCAGCTGCAGGGATCGCTGCCGAACGGGGCGGGCGCCTCCAATACCGTGATCGCCTACGAGCCGGTCTGGGCGATCGGCTCGGGCCTTACGCCGACCCCCGCCGACGTGGCAGAGCTGCACGGCTTCATCCGCGGCGAGCTTGGCCGCTTGCTCGGGGAGGGGGAAGCGCGCGGCTTGCGCATCCTTTATGGCGGCTCGGTTAAGCCCTCCAATGCCAGCGAGCTTCTGTTCGTGCCTGACGTAGACGGCGCCCTGGTCGGCGGCGCAAGCCTGAAAGCCGCCGATTTCTATGCAATTCTGTCGGTCTATGCCGGAAGGGGCCGTGCCTGATAGGCTGCAGCAGCCGGTCTCGAGCAGGGTTGGCAAAACGCGCAATCTTCGCCATTCTGACGGGACTTGATTTGCGGGAGGGGGAACGTCTTCCCACGGGAACATCATGGTGCCGTCGCTGCGCTTCATTGCCGTAGCGTTGCTCGCCTCGAGCTTAGCGGCGCTGCTTGCTGCGCGCGCCGCCGCCGAGCCGTTGGATAAGGACGCTTGCGCGAACCTCCAGCTCGAGCAGAAGAAGCTGCTCACCCCGGCGATGCAGGCCGCGCTCGAGCGGGGCCCCGACTGGGTCAAGGACCATCTGAACGACCAGGACATCGAGCGGGTGCGGGAATTCCTCGAAGTCGAGGAGATGATCAAGTTCCGCTGCCGCACCGGCGTGCCCAAGCCGAAGCCGCCGGCACCCCCGCCAGCGCCGGTCAGCGCCGAAGGCGTGCCCGTGCCCGACCGCAATCCCAATCGCGAGGCTACCGCGGCGGTTGACGCTAAGCCTAGCCAAACCGTAGCGGATTCGGATAAGACACCGCCTTCGAAAGCGAAGGCTACACAATGAACACAGTTCTGCTTCTGATTCACGTCATGGTCGCCGTGGCGCTGGTTGGCGTCATTCTGTTGCAGCGTTCCGAGGGCGGGGCGCTCGGCATCGGCGGCGGTGGCGGCGGCTTCATGACCGGCCGCAGCGCCGGCAATGCGTTGACCAAGACGACGGCGATCCTTGCTGCGTGCTTTTTCGCCACCAGCCTCGTGCTGTCGATCATCGCGAGCCAGCATGGCACCGCGCCCTCGATCCTGAACCCGACCGGCCAAAGCGGGGGCGGGGGGTTAGCGCCTCTCGAGATCCCGGGCGGTCCCGCTCCGGCGACTCCGCCAGCGCCTACAGCGCCGGTGGCGCCTGCCGCTCCGCAGGCCCCGCAATCGAACTAGAGCCCGCTTAGCGCCCACGCCGGTTAATCATCCGCCGGCGTGGGTAATCGCGGTTTGGGGCTACCGACTCAGTCCCGTTTCGGTGTAGGGTCGAGGCCCATGGCGCGGTACGTCTTCATTACCGGCGGCGTGGTCTCCTCACTCGGCAAGGGGCTTGCCTCGGCGGCGCTCGGCGCGCTGCTCCAGGCGCGTGGGTTCAGCGTGCGGTTACGCAAGCTCGACCCCTATCTCAATGTCGATCCCGGGACCATGAGCCCCTATCAGCACGGCGAGGTGTTCGTCACCGACGACGGCGCCGAGACCGATCTCGACCTCGGCCATTACGAGCGCTTCACCGGACGGCCCGCGAGCCAGGCCGACAACATCACCACCGGGCGCATCTATCAGGAGATCATCGGCAAGGAACGGCGCGGCGACTATCTCGGCGCGACGGTGCAGGTGATCCCGCACGTCACCGACGCGATCAAATCGTTCATCACCTCCGGCAATGAGGGCGTCGATTTCGTGCTGTGCGAGATCGGCGGCACGGTCGGCGACATCGAGGGCCTGCCCTTCTTCGAGGCGATCCGCCAGCTCGGCAACGAGCTGCCGCGCGGCTCGACCGCCTTTATCCATCTGACGCTGGTGCCCTATATCCCGAGCGCCGGCGAGCTCAAGACCAAGCCCACCCAGCATTCGGTGAAGGAGCTGAGATCGATCGGCATCCAGCCCGATGTCCTGCTCTGCCGCACCGACCGGCCCCTGCCGAAAGACGAGCGCCGCAAGATCGCCCTGTTCTGCAATGTGCGCCCGGAGGCGGTGATCCAGGCGCTGGACGTGGCGAGCATCTATGACGTGCCGGTCGCCTATCATGCCGAAGGCCTCGACCGCGAGGTGCTGGCCGCGTTCGGCATCACGCACGCGCCCGAGCCCGACCTCGAGCGCTGGCGGCAGATCTCCCAGACCATCGCCAATCCCGACGGCGAGGTGACCGTCGCCGTGGTCGGCAAATATACCGGCCTTAAGGACGCCTACAAATCGCTCAACGAGGCGCTGGTGCATGGCGGCATCGCCAACAAGGTGAAGGTCAATCTGCAATGGATCGAGTCGCAGACCTTCGAGAGCGAGGATGCCTCCGCCTATCTCGAGGACGTGCACGGCATTCTCGTCCCCGGCGGCTTCGGCGAGCGCGGCTCGGAGGGCAAAATCCGTGCGGCCGGCTATGCGCGCAAGCGCGGCGTGCCCTATTTCGGCATCTGCTTCGGCATGCAGATGGCGGTAATCGACGCGGCGCGCGAGGCCGGCATCGAGGGCGCGAGCTCGACCGAGTTCGGTCCGACCGAGGAGCCCGTCATCGGCCTGATGACGGAATGGATGAAGGGCAACGAGCTTCAGCTCCGCCAAGTCAACGGCAATCTCGGCGGCTCGATGCGCCTCGGCGCCTATGAGGCGGTGCTCGCCAAGGGCAGCAAGGTGGCGGAGATCTACGGCACGACCCGCATCTCCGAGCGCCACCGCCACCGCTACGAAGTGAATATGCGCTACCGCAACAAGCTCGAGGCAGCGGGATTGCGCTTCTCGGGACTGTCGCCCGATGGACTGTTGCCCGAGATCGTCGAGGTCCCCGACCATCCCTGGTTCATCGGCGTGCAGTTCCATCCCGAGCTGAAATCGCGGCCATTCGAGCCGCATCCGCTGTTCGCCTCCTTCATCGGCGCGGCGGTCGAGCAGAGCCGCCTGGTGTAGGCGGCTCCGCTCATCCATGCCTAGCCGCGCTTGCGCGGCGCCGATGCCGCCGGCGCCACATCCGACTTGCCGCCGCCGCGCGCGGGGATCACATCGTCGGCCGCGAGGATGCCCGACTTGAACAGATAGCCGGCGATACCGGCGCCGATCAGCGGCGCAACGACGAACAGCCAGACTTGCGCCAGCGCGGTCGGGTTGGTGGCGGCGCCAACGATGGCCGGACCGAGCGAGCGGGCAGGGTTCACCGAGGTCCCGGTGACATTGATGCCGAGCAGATGGATGGCGACGAGCGTCAGGCCGATCGCCAATCCGGCAAGCCCGACCGGCGCGCCCTTCTGCGTCACGCCGAGAATGCACACGAGGAACAGGAAGGTTCCGGCAATTTCGTAAACCAAAGCCGAGGTGAGATTGTACTCGCCGAGATAACCGGTGCCCCATCCATTCTGGCCGAGCGATCCGCTCCAGCCCGACGCCTTGCCCGAGAGGATGAGATAGAGCACGGCAGCGCCGGCGAGGGCACCAAGCACCTGCGCGATCACATAGGCGATAAAGTCGGAGGTCGTCATCCGGCCCGCGACCAGCACACCGAAGCTCACCGCCGGATTGACATGGCAGCCCGAGACCTGGCCGATGCCGTAGGCCATGGCGACGATGGCGAGCCCGAAGGCCGTGGCGATGCCGAGAATGTCGATCGAGGTCGCGCCGGTTCCCATGCCGCCGATGACGGCCGCGCCGCAGCCGAATAGCACCAGCGCAAACGTACCAATGAATTCCGCAATAGGTTTTTTCATGATGTCCTCCCCAGAGTAAGGAGACCATCATGGCTGAGCGCAGAGCCGCCGCAAGAGAACGAAATGTGGCAAGCGAGAACGCGTTGCAACGCGTTCGCCAAACGGCGCTTTGCCGCGCTATAAGGCGATGTGAACCAGCACCAGTCCTTACGACCCAAGGCACGGCTTGAGATCGGTTCCGCGCATTTCGCGCAAGACGCGCCGTTTGCGCTGATTGCCGGGCCTTGCCTGCTGGAGAGCCGCGCGCAGGCGCTGGAAATGGCGCAGGCGCTGAAGGAGATCGCGGGGCGGTTGAAGATCGGCCTCGTCTACAAGAGCTCCTTCGACAAGGCGAACCGCACCAGTGCCGCGAGCGCCCGCGGGCTCGGGCTCGAAGAGGCGCTTCCCATCTTCGCCGAGATCAGGCAAAGCACGGGCCTTCCCGTCACCACCGACGTGCACGAGGCCGAGCACTGCGCCGCTGTCGCCGAGGCCGTGGATCTGCTCCAGATCCCGGCCTTTCTCTGCCGGCAGACCGATCTGCTGGTCGCGGCGGCCAACACCGGGCGCGCCGTCAACGTCAAGAAGGGTCAGTTCCTCGCGCCTTGGGACATGAAGAATGTGGTGGCGAAACTGCTCGGCGCCGGCAATCCCAACATCCTCGTCACCGAGCGCGGCGTATCGTTCGGCTACAACACGCTCGTCTCCGACATGCGCGCTTTGCCGATCCTCGCCGAGACGGGAGCGCCGGTGATCTTCGACGCCACCCATTCGGTGCAGCAGCCGGGCGGGCAGGGGACGGCGAGCGGGGGTGAGCGGCGCTTCGTGCCGGTGCTGGCGCGCGCGGCCGTGGCTGTGGGCGTGGCCGGTCTCTTCATCGAGACGCATCCCGATCCCGACCGCGCGCCTTCGGATGGCCCGAACATGCTGCCGCTGGCTTCGCTCGAGCCTCTGCTCAAGGAGTTGATCGAGATCGATCGGTTGACGAAGCGCCTGGGCCATTAGCCATCATCGCATGACGGCTCGGCGCGGGGATTGGCTTTAGCCGCGGCCGCGATAGGGCGAGACGCCTTGCTCGGGAATCCATACGCCGTCGGGCGGCGTGCCGTGCTGCCAGAACACATCGATGGGAATGCCGCCGCGCGGATACCAATAGCCGCCGATCCTGAGCCAGGCCGGATCGGTCAGCTCGACGATGCGCTTGCCGATGGCGATGGTGGCGTCTTCGTGGAACGCGCCGATATTGCGGAAGCTCGCCAGATAGAGCTTCAGCGACTTCGACTCCAGTAGCCATTCGCGCGGCGCATAGTCGACGACGAGATGCGCGAAATCGGGCTGACCCGTCACCGGGCAAAGGCAGGTGAACTCAGGGCAGGTGAAGCGCGCGACATAGGCCGTGTCGCGATGCGGGTTCGGCACGCGCTCGAGCTTCGCTTCCGCCGGCGTCTTCGGCAGCGGCGACTTGGCGCCGAGTTGCTTGAGCCCGGTGATCTTGCGCGCCATTCTTTACTCCGCCGCAAGCCGGGGACGCGGTCCCCGGTAGACGCAGCCTTCATGGCAGGAATCGCGCGCGACCTCGATCTCGGCCAGACCCGGCAGCCGGTTATGCAGGCGATCCCACAGCCACACCGCGATCCGTTCGAGCGTCGGCTGCGACAGCCCCTCGACCTCGTTCAAGAAGCGATGGTCGAGCGCCTCGCGCGCATCGCCGACCGCCGCCTCGACGTCGTCCAGATGCATCACCACGCCGGTCGTCGCGTCGGGCTCGCCGTCGAGGGTGACGCGCACGCGGAAGGAATGTCCGTGCACCCGCGCATTCGGATGCCCCGGCGGCGCCGAAGGGAGAAAATGTGCGGCTTCGAAACTGAACTCTTTATAGATGCGCATGGCAGTCGTTTAGGGGATTTTGCGATAGCCCACCAGGGGCCGATCACGGCAGCCCTAACAGCTTATGGGTCTGCAGGCTCAAGCGCCATTTGGGATGGGCGAGGCAATAATCAATGGCCGCGCGGACATGGCTCGGCGCGTTCGTCCCTTCGTCCATCGGCTGGAGCAGGAAATGGGCGAAGTCGAGGTCTTCGAGCCCGCGCGGATCGAGCGCGGCTTGCGGGTAGACCAGTTTCAGCTCATCGCCAGAAACTTGCACGAGCGGCGCGCCGGCCTTGGGGCTCACGCAGATCCAGTCGATCGAGCGCGGCACGGGCAGCGTGCCGTTGGTCTCGATGGCGACCCCGAAGCCTGCCTCGTGCAGCGCCGCGATCAGCGGCTCATCGACTTGCAGCATCGGCTCGCCGCCGGTCAGCACCACGTAAGGCGGCGTGCCCGAATTGCCGCGCCAGGCCGCGCGGCAGGCCCGGGCCAACTGCTCCGGCGTCGCATACTTGCCGCCGCCAGGCCCATCGATGCCGACGAAATCCGTGTCGCAGAAATTGCAAATCGCGTCCGCGCGGTCCTGCTCCCGGCCCGACCACAGATTGCAGCCGGCGAAGCGGCAGAACACCGCCGGTCGCCCGGCCTGCGCGCCTTCGCCTTGCAGCGTGTAGTAGATCTCTTTCACCGCATACATGGCCGGAACTTGGTCCTTCGTGGTTTCAGACGCAAGGCGCAGGTTCTCCTTGCCGCGACGCTTAACGCGTCCGGGGTGATGAGGGGGGATGGCGCGCCGAGAAAGCGCAAAATCCTTATGGCTCGTGCCTTGCGGCACGCGGGCGCCTCGCGGCGCGCCACATGCGCTCATGCAGCAAAGCGTAGCGCATGCATTTGCGACGTTTGCGGCATCGGGCCCCGCTTTAGCTCGAGGGTCGGAAACGACTTCCGCCTCGATACATCAGCCAGCTCCTGGCAGGGACTCCTAGTGGTCCCGGGGGGAGCCCCGATGCCGCCCGAGTGCCTTGTTGCGCAAGGCCCGCAGGCGCCGCACCTCGTCCCGCTTATCGCAACGCCTCGCGAGAGCGCCCCTTAGAAGGACGAGGTGAGCGGATGATAACCGCGGTTTGCCAGGCGGGGATAGCGCGCGGGTGGGGCAAGCTCACCCACTCCCGTCTTCCCGCGAAGGCGGAGGGCACCCTCCCCGGAGGGATGAGTTGTCGGCGCTCAGGCAAAAGCGAGCAACTCTGGATACCGGCTTTCGCCGGTATGACGCCGTTCGTTGAAACTCTGGCTAGCCTCTATCCGCTAGTGGGAACCGCTAGCGCATCTTTCCAGGGATCACCTTCTCGGGGGGGTTCGTCCCGGGAGGATTGATCGACCGAATAAAAGCGATGATTTTCCAAAGCTGGTCGGAACTCTTGATGGAGACAGCCATCGGCGGCATCGGCGCATGCACGCTCCCGAATTGGTAGCGCACGAAGCCCGATTTCTCCAGCTCTGCGGAACCCAGTGCCACCAGCCTGAACAGCACGTCATCGGTGTTGCCCCAGAACCAGATGCCTTGACTCAAGGCCGGGCACATCCCGCCGCCGCCGCCGCCGCCATGACATTCGTTGCAGCCGGGCAGACGGAACTGCTTGACGAGTTCCTCCTCCTTCGCGAGCTTCGTGTAATCCGGATAGGGACTATGCAGTCCTCCAGGGGGCACGAGCTTGATCAGCTCCGCCGGCGGTGTCATGTCTCCCGCCTTGCAACACTGACTTTCCGCGGCTGGCGTCTCCTCGGCTGCCTGGGACATCCAGGAACTGCTACCGACAGCCAAAAGGACCACGGCCGACAGGCCAGACAGTCCCGCCAGAAGCTTTATCGCACTGCGTTTTGGTCTTTGATTCATTGGACAGTTTCCTCCCTGTCCTTCCACATAAGGGGACGGGTGTGAATATGTCGCTGCGGCAGTTTGTAGCCGTCGCCGGAACAAAACCCTGACTCCGAAGGGACGATCGCCCGGCTAACGGCCGGGCGATGCACCAACGATCTCTTCAGGCCTGGCTAGCACTGACCGCCAGCAAGGGCTCTGTGCCGCACCAGCGCCTCGGCCCGGGCCGACTCGGTGGATGCCGAGCGGCACCATTGATAGTGGCCGTCATACCAATTGTGCCAACGGAACCCGAAGCATCCGAGTTGCAAGACGTTCGCGCTATTGGACTGGTTGACCGCCACCTTGGCGTAAAGCTTACAAAAGTCCTTGGGCGCCGCCATCGCGCTCGGCGCGACAGCAATGCCGAGAACGGCAACGATGAGAGCAATTCGAGTCTTCGCAAACATAGTCCTACTCCTTACGCATCCCGGACCCAGGTTTGGTTCGCTTATCACTGCGGTTGTTGCACGCACCCTCGCGCAACCGACATGAACCGGATCTGAACACCCTGTTGTGGAGCGTTTGGAAAGGCCTTCAGCGTGACGCCGCCTGCGCTTTGGCCTTGGCGGACTGCCACTCGGCGAAGCCCTTGGCGCGGAGCTCGCAGGCAGGGCAGCTGCCGCAGCCATAGCCCCAGTCGTGGCGTGTGCCGCGCATGCCGCGATAGCAGCTATGCGTCTCCTCGACGATGAGCTCGACCAGGGCCGGGCCGCCTAGCCGTTCCGCCAGCATCCAGGTCTCGGCCTTGGTCAGCCACATCAGCGGCGTCTCGATCGTGAACGGGATCTCGGTGCCGAGCCTGATCGCCTGTTCGAGCGCGCGCAGCGTCGCGTCGCGGCAGTCGGGGTAACCGGAGAAATCCGTCTCGCACATGCCGCCGACCAGCGTGGTGAGCCCGCGCCGATAGCCGAGCGCCGCGGCGTAAGTGAAGAACACGAGGTTCCGCCCCGGCACGAAGGTCGAAGGCAGGCCCGAGGCGAGCATCACGATCTCCGCATCGGAGGTCAGCGCCGTATCGCCGATGGCCCCGAAGCTGCCGATGTCGATCATATGGTCCGGCCCAAGCCGCGCCGCCCAAGCCGGATAGCGGCGCGCGATCTCCTCGCGCACGCGCTGGCGGCAGTCGAGCTCGATCCCGTGCCGCTGGCCGTAGTCGAAGCCGATGGTCTCGACGCGGGCGTGAGCGTCGAGCGCGGATGCGAGGCAGACGGTCGAATCCTGCCCGCCGGAGAACAGCACCAGCGCCCCGGCTTGGCCCTGCGGAAATTGTGTCGTCATGACGGTCCTCAAGGTAGTGCCTGGAAGCCCATACCCAGCCTTTGCTTTTCGACTCGCCTATTGGTTGTGTATTCTGTAGTTTACTACCAAAGAGCGAGCCAGGCTGGGGGGCAGGCTATGGGGCGATCAGCAGTCGTATTTGGCATCACATCCGTCGTTCTTGCCGGTTGCTCGACCATCGTCAAAGGCACGGACCAGCAAGTGTCGGTCAACACCCCCGGAATTCCCGGCGCCATGTGCCAGCTTCAATCCCCGGCCATCGGTGTCCGCACTGTTCAGACCCCTGCCAACGTTACGCTTCCTAAGAGCAAGCACAACGTGGCGGTGTCCTGCACGGCTCAATGCTTCAGCCCCGGCGTCGGCACACTCGCTTCTCACACCGAGATCATGACCGCCGGCAACGTTCTGTTCGGGGGCATTGTCGGCTTAGGCGTCGATGCGGCATCGGGTGCGATGAACACTTATGACCCGGGCGTCGAGGTTATCATGACGCCAATGCCGGGTTGCGGCACCCGCAAGGGCAGGGGCGTGCCGATGGCAAATACGCCGCTCAAGCCACCGACAAACCCCAGCTAACCCGGCGACATATACGCCTTCCGCTTCTTGGCCGCCTGGGCTAAGAGGGCCCACCATTTGGAAGGGCCCTTCGCATGACCGCCATCTCAACCATCATCGGCCGGGAAATTCTTGACAGCCGCGGCAACCCGACCGTCGAGGTCGATGTCGTGCTGAAAGACGGCCATCATGGCCGCGCCGCCGTGCCGTCCGGCGCCTCGACCGGCGCGCATGAGGCGCATGAGCTGCGCGACGGCGGAACCCGTTACGGCGGCAAGGGCGTGAAGAAGGCGGTTGCGGCCGTCAACGGCGAGATCCGCGAAAGCCTCCAAGGCTTCGACGCAGGCGACCAGCGCGGGCTCGATCAGCGCTTGCGCGATCTCGACGGCACCGAGAACAAGAAACGGCTCGGCGCCAATGCCATACTCGGCGTGTCGATGGCCGCCGCCAAGGCCGAGGCCGACGCGCGCGAAGAGCCGCTCTATCGCTATATCGGCGGGGAGGGGGCGACGCTGCTGCCCGTGCCGATGATGAACATCATCAATGGCGGCGCGCATGCCGACAATCCGATCGACTTCCAGGAATTCATGATCGTGCCGGTGGGCGCGACCAGCATCGCCGAGGCCGTGCGCATCGGCGCCGAAGTGTTCCACGCGCTGAAGCATGCGCTGAAAGGCGCGGGCCACAACACGGCGGTCGGCGACGAAGGCGGCTTCGCTCCCAATCTCGCCTCGACCCGCGAAGCGCTCGACTTCGTTGTTGCCGCGATCGAGGCCGCCGGTTTCGCGCCGGGCAAGGACGTCTATCTCGCGCTCGACGTGGCGGCGACCGAGCTTTTCGGCGAGGGCCGCTATTTCCTCAAAGGCGAGAAGCGGAGCCTCACCTCGGAGCAGATGGCCGCCTATTACGCCGAGCTGGTCTCGGCCTATCCGATCTTCTCCATCGAGGACGGCATGAGCGAGGACGATTGGGACGGTTGGCGCGTCTTAACGGAGACTCTGGGCGACCGCGTGCAGCTCGTGGGCGACGATCTGTTCGTGACCAATGTCACCCGGCTGAAGCAGGGCATCGACCAGGGCATCGCCAATGCCATCCTGGTCAAGGTCAACCAGATCGGCACGCTCACCGAGACGCTCGACGCCGTGCGCATGGCGCAAGACGCCGGCTATGCGGCGGTGATGTCGCATCGCTCCGGCGAGACCGAGGACGCGACCATCGCCGATCTCGCCGTCGCCACCAATTGCGGGCAGATCAAGACCGGTTCGCTCGCCCGCTCCGACCGGGTGGCGAAATATAATCAGCTGATCCGTATCGAGGAGCAGCTTGGCGCATCCGCCCGCTATGCCGGTCGCTCGGTGCTGAAGCGCTGATTGAATCGTCATGCCCGGCTTCGAGCCGGGCATCCATGCCGTTGCCTCTCAGGCGAATGGAGGCGCCAATGGCATGTATTGCCGGGTCAAGCCCGGCAATACGGAAGTGGGTGAGTCGCTAACCCCGGATTAACGAGCTGAGCCGATGCTGGGGGCTTGTGACCATGACTGGTCGGGAATAATGCGGTTCACGGCTTTCATCTTTCCGCTGCTCGCCTGCGCTGCTGCCGGCTATTTCGGCTATCACCTGCAGACCGGCGACCATGGCTTGAAGTCGCGTGCCGATCTCGAGCGCCGCAAGGACGTGCTTGCCGGCGAACTCGCGGGGCTGCAGGAGGTCAAGGGCCGGCTGGAGCGCGACGTGGCGCTGCTCAGGCCCGAAAGCCTCGACCCCGACATGTTGGATGAGCGGGCGCGCGCGATCCTGAACCTCGCCCACCCGGACGACCTCATCATGTTGAAGCGCCGCCAGCCGGTGCCCGACCCCGCCGCCTCATCCAAGCGCTGACGGCTCCGTAGGGTGGGCAAAGGCGCTCGCGCCGTGCCCACCGACTCAAAACGTGGGCAACGGCGAGCCGTTGCCCACCCTACGGCGCTAAAGCCATTCAGGCGACTTGCCGCTCGTGCTAGCCTCGGATGCGAATCCGAAGGAGCCGATCGCCCGTGAACACCCCAAGCCTCTCGCCGCAAGCCGCCAATTTCTGGCTCGGCGATAACGCGGGCGGAGGCCCCAGCCTCCCGCAACTCACGCCTGGTCAGGAGCTCTCCGCCTATCGCCTGATGCTGCTGATCCGCAGATTCGAGGAGAAGGCGGGGCAGCTCTACGGCATGGGCTATATCGGCGGCTTCTGCCATCTCTATATCGGCCAGGAGGCCGTGGTCGCCGGCATGCAGATGGCGATCGGCGAGGGCGATCAGGTCATCACCGCCTATCGCGACCACGGCCACATGCTTGCCGCCGGGATGGAGGCGAAGCGGGTGATGGCCGAGCTGACCGGCCGCCGCCACGGCTATGCCAAGGGCAAGGGCGGCTCGATGCACATGTTCTCGCCGGAGAAGAACTTCTATGGCGGTCACGGCATCGTCGGCGCGCCGGCGCCGCTCGGCACCGGGCTCGCCTTCGCCAACAAATATCGCGGCAACGACCGCATCTGCCTCACCTTCTTCGGCGAGGGCGCGGCCAATCAGGGCCAGGTCTATGAGAGCTTCAACATGGCGGCGTTGTGGAAGCTGCCGGTGATCTACGTCATCGAGAACAATCACTACGCCATGGGGACGGCGGTCGAGCGCGGCAGCGCGCGCGCCGAGGAGCTTTATCATCGCGGCTCGGTATTCGGCATTCCCGGCGAGCAGGTCGACGGCATGGATGTCGCCGCGGTGAAGGCTGCCGGCGACCGCGCCGTGGCGGCGGCGCGGCGAGGCGAGGGGCCGAAGATCCTCGAAATGCTCACCTACCGCTATCGCGGCCACTCCATGTCGGACCCCGCCAAATATCGCACGCGCGAGGAGGTGCAGGACATCCGCGAGCATCGCGACCCGATTGACCTGTTGCGCAACCGCATCCTGAAAGAGGGCCGCGCCACCGAGGATCAATTGAAGGAGATCGACCGCGAGGTCCGTGCCCGCGTCAGCGAGGCGGCGGAGTTCGCGCAGAACGATCCCGAGCCTGACCCTTCAGAGCTTTACACCGACGTGACGGCGAGCTGAGCCCTTTCTCCGAAACTGATGCCAACCGAAATTCTCATGCCGGCGCTCTCTCCCACCATGGAGGAGGGCAAGCTCGCCAAATGGCTGGTGCGCGAAGGCGATAGCGTGCGCGCCGGCGATGTCATCGCCGAGATCGAGACCGACAAGGCGACCATGGAGGTGGAGGCTGCCGAAGACGGCAAGCTCGGCAAGATCCTCGTGCCGGAGGGCACCGAGCATGTGAAGGTGAACCGCCCCATCGCGCTTCTCCTCGTCGACGGCGAGGACCGGCCCGAGACCCAGGCCGCAGCGCCAACCTCTCCCCTTCGGGGAGAGGACGCGACGCGCTTGCGCTCAAGCAGCGAAGCGGTAGCGCACAGAGAAAGCGTCGCGGGTGAGGGGGACCGACCAACCGAAGCTGTAATCCCCTCACCCCAGCCCTCTCCCCGGCGGGGAGAGGGAGTTTCCCGCGAGCTCGGCGAGAGCCTGCCCGATGTCGAAGAGGCACCGGCGGGGCCGCAAAAGGCGCCCGCCGAGCCGCGCCCCGAAGCAGAAGTCCCGCCCGGGACCGAGATGGTCGCCATGACCGTGCGCGAGGCGCTGCGCGACGCCATGGCCGAGGAGATGCGCCGCGATCCCGCGGTGTTCGTCATGGGCGAGGAGGTGGGCGAATATCAGGGGGCGTACAAAGTCACCCAAGGCCTGCTCGACGAGTTCGGACCCACCCGCGTGGTCGACACGCCGATCACCGAATATGGTTTCGCCGGGGTCGGCGTCGGCGCCGCTTTCGCCGGGCTGAAGCCCATCGTCGAGTTCATGACCTGGAATTTCGCCATGCAGGCGATCGACCACATCATCAATTCCGCAGCCAAGACGCTCTATATGTCGGGCGGCAAGATGCATTGCCCGATCGTGTTCCGGGGGCCGAATGGCGCCGCGGCGCGCGTCGCCGCGCAGCACAGCCAGAATTACGCCGCCTGGTACGCGCATGTACCTGGGCTGAAGGTGATCGCGCCCTACACCGTCGCCGACGCCAAGGGCCTGCTGAAAGCGGCGATCCGCGATCCCGGGCCCGTCGTGTTCCTCGAGAACGAAATTCTCTACGGTCAGAGCTTCGAGGTGCCGAAGCTCGATGACTTCGTCATTCCGATTGGAAAGGCCCGGGTTGCCCGGAGCGGCAAGGACGTCACCATCGTCTCCTTCTCGCGCGGCATGGCTTACGCGCTCGACGCCGCCAAGCATCTCGCCGAGGAGGGGATCGAGGCCGAAGTGATCGATCTCCGCACGCTGCGTCCGCTCGACATCGAGACCGTCCTCGCCTCGGTGCGCAAGACGAACCGCATCGTCACCGTTGAGGAGGGCTGGCCGGTCTGCTCGATAGCCTCCGAGATCTCGGCGCGCGTGACGGCCGAGGCGTTCGATCATCTCGACGCGCCGCCGCTCACAATCACCGGCGCCGATGTGCCGATGCCCTATGCCGCCAATCTCGAGAAGCTCGCTCTGCCCTCGGTCGAGCACGTCATCGAAGCGGTGAAGTCGGTCTGCTACCGGAAGTGAAGCCCATGGCCGAGACCGAGATGAGCTGGAAGTCCGGCGGGTGCCATTGCGGCGCCGTGCGCTTCGAGGTGCTGGCGCCCGAGGAGATCGAGGCCAAGGAGTGCAATTGCTCGATCTGCCGCATGACGGGCTATCTGCATCTCATCGTCGAGAGCGAGCGCTTCCGCCTCATCAAGGGTCAAGACAAGATCACGACCTACACATTCAACACCGGCACGGCAAAGCATCAATTTTGCTCCGTATGCGGAATAAAGAGCTTCTACGTGCCGCGCTCCAAGCCCGACGGTTACAGCGTCAATGTGCGCTGCCTCGATGACGGGCAGGTGCGCGTCACCCGCATCGCCCTGTTCGACGGCCAGCATTGGGAAGAGGCGTTCGCCGCCGCGCGCGGGAAGGTTTGAGCCATGCCGACGCAGATCCTCATGCCGCGGCTGTCGCCCACCATGGAGGAGGGCAAGCTCGCCACCTGGCATGTCAAGGAAGGCGATCATGTGCGCAGCGGCGACGTGGTGGCCGAGATCGAGACCGACAAGGCGACCATGGAGGTCGAGGCGCCCGAGGACGGCGTGATCCAGAAGCTGCTGCTCGCCGCCGGCACCGAGCATGTCCCGGTCAACCACCCCATCGCATTGCTGGCCGCTGAGGATGAAGTCGAACGGCCGAGCGCCGCCGCAAGCTCCCCCTCTCCCCTTGGGGGAGAGGACGCGGCGAAGCCGAAGCTTCGGCGCGGGTGAGGGGGCTCGCCGGATAGTTGAGATCAGCACCCCCTCACCCCAACCCTCTCCCCGATGGGGAGAGGGGGTCCAAGCGGCAGCCGCTACACCAGACTCCATCTCCCACCCGAAGGGTGAGGGACCCCTCGCCACCGAGCAGGTGATGCACAAGATCGCCGAGCAGATCAGGGGCAACGGCAGGAACGGTCATGCCGCCCGCATCTTCGCCTCGCCGCTCGCGCGGCGGCTCGCGCGCGAAGCGGGGATCGAGCTCGGCGCGATCGACGGCTCAGGCCCGCATGGCCGCATCGTCAGGCGAGACGTTGAGAGCGCGGCGATCAAGCCTAAGCAAGCGGAGCCAGTCGCAGCGATCCCTGAATTCGAAGAGGCCGAGCCCGCCGAGATCGAAGCGGCGCCCGAGCGCGGTCCGCAAGAGCTGGTCGCACGCGCCGAGCCGCAAGAGCCGCGCGGGCTCTCCGACCGCCAGGTGCTCGCGCTTTACGAGCCTGGTTCCTACGAGATCGTGCCGCACGACACGATGCGGAAATTCATCGCCGAGCGGCTGACGCTCTCCAAGCAGACCATCCCGCATTTCTACCTCGCCATCGATTGCCAGCTCGACGCGCTGATGGCGGCACGCGCGCGGCTGAACGCGCTCGCCCCGCAACAGGGCCCGCGCGCCTTCAAGCTCTCGCTCAACGATTTCATCATCAAGGCGTTTGCCATGGCGCTGCAGACCGTGCCGGCCGCCAACGCCACCTGGACGGAACAGGGCATCCTCCGCCACCGCGCCTCCGACATCGCCGTCGCCGTCGCGCTCGAAGGCGGCGGCCTGCACACGCCGGTGATCCGCGACGCCGAGATCAAGAGCCTGTCGGAAATCTCCAACGAGATGCGCGACCTCGCCGCCCGCGCGCGCTCCAAGCGCCTCGCGCCGCACGAATATCAGGGGGGCTCGACCACCATCTCCAATCTCGGCATGTACGGCATCGACCGCTTCGATGCGGTGATCAACCCGCCGCAGGCCTCGATCATGGCGGTGGGCCGCGCCGAGAAGCGCCCCGTGGTCAAGGACGACGCGCTGAAGATCGCCACCATGATGAGCGTCACGCTCTCGGTCGATCACCGCGTCATCGACGGCGCGCTCGGCGCCGAGCTGCTCGCCGCCTTCAAGGCCTATATCGAAGACCCCGTGACCATGCTGGTGTAGCGGCCGCATTTCGATGCAACACCCCGTTCCCAGCTTCAGACCCGCGACCAAGGCCGACGCTTCGGCGCTGGCGGTGCTGGTCGACATCGCCGGCGAAGGCATGCCGGCCTATATGTGGGGCACGCTGAAGGCGCCGGGTCAGTCGGTGCTCGAAGTCGGCCGCGAGCGCGCGGCGCGCGACACCGGCGGCTTCTCCTACAAGAATGCCATCGTCGCCGAGATCGACGGCGAGGTCGCCGCAAGCCTGGTGGGCTACCGCCTCGACGACCCTTACGACCTAGAAGGCAATCTCGCCGAGACGCCTGAAATCGTGCGCCCGCTCGTGCGGCTCGAGGCGCAAGTCCCGGGGTCCTGGTATGTGAATGTGCTGGCGACCTTTCCCGAGTTTCGCCGCAACGGGATCGCCGGCCGCTTGCTCGCCATCGCCGAGGAGAAGGCGCGCGAGGAGAGGGCGCCGTCCTTGAGCGTGATCGTGGCAAGCTGGAACGAGGACGCGGCCCGCCTCTACGCGCGTGCGGGCTATGCTGCCCGCGCCCGCGAGAAGGCGCTTCCCTTTCCGGGCTGCCCGCACACCGGCGACTGGGTGTTGATGGTGAGGTCGCTTCTGCCGGAGGCTCGGCGATGAGCGAGACGCAATTCGATTTGGCAATCATCGGCGCAGGGCCCGGCGGCTATGTCGCCGCGATCCGCGCGAGCCAGCTCGGGATGAAGGTGGCGATCGTCGAGCGCGATCAGCTCGGCGGCATTTGCCTCAATTGGGGCTGCATCCCGACCAAGGCGCTGCTCCGCACCTCCGAGCTCTACACCGCCATGCGCCGTGCATCGGAGTTCGGGCTCGCCTGCGACAATGTTCGCTTCGATATCGCCCGCGTGGTCGAGCGCAGCCGCAAAGTCGCCGAGCGGCTTTCCAACGGCGTCGCCTATCTGATGCGCAAGAACAAGATCGAGGTGATCAAGGGCACCGCGCGGCTCAGGGGGCAGGGCCGCATCGCATTGATCGGCACGGGCGGCGAGGTGCTTCCCGATATCGAGGCCAAGCACATCATCGTCGCCACCGGTGCCCGCGCGCGGACGCTGCCCGGGCTCGAGCCGGACGGAAAGCTGATCTGGACCTACAAAGAGGCGATGGTGCCCGAGAGCTTTCCCAAATCGCTGCTCATCGTCGGGTCTGGCGCCATCGGCATCGAGTTCGCGAGCTTCTATCGCAGCCTCGGCGCCGAGGTGACGGTGGTGGAAATGCTTCCGCGCATTCTTCCGGCCGAGGATGCCGAGATCTCGGAGCTTGCGCGCAAGGCCTTCGCGCGGCAAGGCATCGCCATCCATACCGGCACGCGGGTCGAGCGCCTGAGCAAGGGGATCGACAGCGTCACCGCGACCCTCAAGAAGGAGGATGGCAGCAGCACGGAGATCACCGCGAGCCGCGTCATTCTCGCCATCGGCATCACCGGCAATGTCGAAGGGCTTGGGCTGGAGGCGCTGGGTGTGAAGGTCGAGAAGGGTCATATCGTCGTCGATGAATGGTGCCGCACCGGCGCGCCCGGGCTCTACGCCATCGGCGACGTGGTCGGCCCCCCTTGGCTCGCGCACAAGGCAAGCCACGAGGGCGTGCTCTGCGTGGAAAAGATCGCGGGGGTCGACGGCGTGCATCCGCTCGACAAGACCGCGATTCCCGCTTGCACCTATAGCGCGCCGCAGATCGCCAGCGTCGGCTTGACGGAGGAGCAGGCGCGCGCCGCCGGCCACGAGCTGAAAGTCGGCCGCTTCCCGTATTCAGCCAACGGCAAGGCGATCGCGCTCGGCGAGACCGAGGGGCTGGTAAAGACCATTTTCGACGCCAAGACCGGTGCTCTGCTCGGCGCGCATCTGCTCGGCGCCGAGGCGACCGAACTGATCCAAGGCTTCGTCATCGCCAAGACGCTCGAGACCACGGAGGCCGAATTGATCGCCGCCATCTTCCCCCACCCGACATTGTCGGAGATGATGGGCGAATCGGTGCTCGACGCTTATGGCCGCGCGCTGCACATCTAGAAGCGGCCTGACGGGGAGGGGACCCGACAAAAGGGGAGCAAAATCATGAGCCTAATCATCTTTCTCATCGTCGGCCTGATCGCCGGCGCGCTGGCCTCCTACATCATGGGGCGCCAGCAGGACCTGCTGGTGAACCTGCTGATCGGCATCATCGGCGCCGTGGTCGGCGGCCTTCTCGCCGGATTGCTCGGGCTTGGCGCCTACAACCTGATCGGCCAGATCATCATCGCCACGCTCGGCGCCATCCTTTGCATTTTTGTCTGGCAGCGCATGCGGTAGACCGGAGCGGCCTGTAACCGCGCCCACGAAGACCTATATGGAGAAAGCCGCCGCGAGAGGCGGACATTGGCTGAGCGACTTGGAGATGCGACTTTGGGAGGCCTCAATGGATAACGCCCAGACTTTGTTTGCCATGCCGGGAGTAGGGTTCATCGGCATGCTGATCATCGGTATTCTCGCCGGCTATATCGCCGAGAAGGTCACCTCGAGCGATCATGGCCTGCTCACCAATCTTCTGGTCGGCATCGCCGGGTCGTTCGTCGGCGGCACGCTCGCCAATGTGTTGAACGTCCAGTTCTATGGCTGGCTCGGCAATTTGCTCGTGGCCTCGATCGGCGCCATTCTCGTGCTGTGGATCTG
This sequence comes from uncultured Alphaproteobacteria bacterium, assembly GCA_963817175.1. GTDB lineage: Bacteria > Pseudomonadota > Alphaproteobacteria > Rhizobiales > Methyloligellaceae > Methyloceanibacter. The sequence continues at coordinate 81,783 of CAWFNK010000008.1, read as the reverse complement.
GCGCAGCATCAGGGGCCCGTCGACGGCTTAAGTTTGGAGTTGGTGGCCATCGTGACGCTGCTCGACCGGTCTGACGGAGTGAAGGCGCGGCCGCGCCATCCTGAGAAGGCGCGGCTGCCCGATACGCCGGTCCTGCCGAAGCCCGCCTGGATCAGGGTGAGGGCCCCGGGCGCGCACGAATTCGACGCAACACGCGAGGTGCTGCGCGCGCATCGCCTCACCACGGTCTGCGAGGAGGCGGCCTGTCCCAATATCGGCGAATGCTGGGGCAAGCGCCACGCCACCTTCATGCTGATGGGCGACACCTGCACGCGCGCTTGCGCCTTCTGCAATGTGCGCACCGGGCAAGCCCGGCGCGCTCGATGCGGGCGAGCCTGCCCGCGTGGCCAGCGCCGTCGCCGCGCTCGGCCTGACCCATGTGGTGGTCACCTCGGTCGACCGCGACGATCTCGATGACGGCGGCGCCGCGCATTTCGCCGCGACGGTTCGCGCCATCAGGGAAGCGGCGCCCGAGACCAGCATCGAAATTTTGACGCCTGACTTCATGCGCAAGGACGGCGCGCTGGAGATCGTGCTCGGACATCCGCCCGACGTGTTCAACCACAATGTCGAGACCGTGCCCTCGCTCTACCGGCGCATTCGTCCGGGAGCTGATTATCGCCATTCGCTCGAGCTGCTCTCCCGCGCCAAGGCGCTCGAGCCCGGCCTCTTCACCAAATCGGGCATCATGGTCGGCTTGGGCGAGACCTATGCCGAAGTGCTGGCGGTGATGGACGACATGCGCGCCGCTTGCGTCGATTTCCTCACCATCGGCCAGTATCTTCAGCCGACCCGCAAGCATGCGGCCATTGACCGCTTTGTCAGCCCCGAGGAATTTCAGGCCTATAAGCGGATCGCCGAGGAGAAAGGTTTCCTGCTCGTGGCCGCAAGCCCGCTCACCCGCTCGTCCTATCACGCGGCGCAAGACTTCGCCCGGCTCAAAGCCGCGCGCCTCGTCTCGCTCGGCGCCTGACCCCTCACGCGATCGGCGCGAACCACCATGCATGTCTATGAGACCACGCATCCTGTCGCCCATTCGGCCGACGAGATGTTCGCGCTGGTTGCCAATGTCGAGGACTATCCGAAATTCCTGCCGCTCTGCGAGGCCCTGAAGGTCACGCGCCGCGAGCAGGAGGTTGACGGCACGGAGCTGCTGGTCGCCACCATGACGGTCGGCTACGGCATGATCCACGAGAGCTTCACCACGCGCGTGCATCTCGACCGTGCCGCGCGCCGCATTCTCGTCGAATATCTCGACGGGCCGTTCACCTTCCTCGAGAATCGCTGGCGCTTCCAGCCGACCGGCGCGAACGCGAGCGAGGTCGCGTTCTATATCGCCTATGCCTTCCGCTCACGCCTGTTCGAGCGGCTGGTGGGCGGCCTGTTCGGGCGGGCCGTCGAGCGCTATGCCGGCGCGTTCGAGGCGCGCGCCGATGCCGTCTATGGACCGAAGGTCGTGGCGATTGCCTCACAGCAATGAGCGCAGCAGCTTGAGCGCCTGCTGCACACTGCGGCGCTGAACCTCGCCGCGCCCGAGATCGCCGAACAGCGCCTGCTCGTGGACGATCGGCTCATCGCGCCTGCCGGCGGCGAAATGCACGAGCCCGACCGGCTTCTCTGCCGTGCCGCCGTCAGGTCCGGCAATTCCGGTCACCGACACGGCAAGGGTGGCGCGCGAATGGGTGAGCACGCCGCCGGCCATGGCGCGCGCCACATCCTCGCTGACCGCGCCGTGCCGCTCGATCAGCCAAACGGGGACGCCGAGCATCTCGCTTTTGGAGACGTTGGAATAGGTGACGAAGCCGCGCTCGAAGCAATCCGAGCAACCCGGAATGGCGGTGATGGTGGCGGCGAGCAAGCCTCCGGTGCAGGACTCCGCCGTGGCGATGCGCTCGCCCCGCTCGCGGCAGGCGCTCAGCAACTCGACGGCGAGCGTCATGATCTCCTCACCGATCTCGATCGTATGCTTCGTCATGGCAGGCTCACCGTCGCCGTCGCCATCGCGGCGATCCCTTCAGCTCTGCCGATGAACCCCAAACCCTCATTGGTGGTTGCCTTGATGCTCACTTGCGTGGCTTCAATGCCGAGCATCTCGGCGATGCGCGAGCGCATCAGATCGCGATACGGGCCGATGCGCGGCGCCTCGCACAGCAATGTGATGTCGGCATGCACGATCGCCCCGCCGCGCTCTCTCACCAAAGCAGCGGCATGTTTGAGAAACACTTCGGAAGCGACGCCGCGCCAGCGCGCGTCCGACGGCGGAAAGTGGACGCCGATATCGCCCTCGGCGATGGTGCCGAGCAACGCATCGGTCAGCGCATGCAGGCCGACATCGGCGTCGCTATGGCCGATCAGCTTCTTCGGATGCGGTATCGTCACGCCGCACAGAATCACGGCATCGCCCGCGCCGAAGGCGTGCACGTCATAGCCCTGCGCCACGCGGATCGTGCCGGTCGCGCGCGCGGCGGTTGGCTTGAGCAGCTCGTCGGCGATTTTGAGATCCTCCGCGGTGGTGAGCTTGCGATTGTCCTCGGATCCCTCGACCAGGGCCACGTCGAGGCCGAACCATTCGGCGACGCCGGCGTCGTCGGTGAAGTCGCGCGCCGGTTCTTTCGCGGCGGCCCGATGCGCGGCGAGGATCGCATCGAATCGGAAGCCTTGCGGCGTCTGCGCGCGCCAGAGCTGATCGCGCTCGGCCGTGCCGATCACTTGCCCGCGCGCGACCCATTTCAACGTGTCGGTGACGGGCAGGCAGGGGAGGGCCCCTTGATGCGCATCGAGGCTGTCGATGACGCGACTGATCAGCTCGGCCGAGACGAACGGCCTTGCCGCGTCGTGAATGAGCACCGAGGAGGGGGCTTCGCCCGCCAGCGCCTCGAGCCCGACGCGCACCGAGTCCTGCCGCCGCGCGCCGCCTGACACGGCTTTGCGCAAGCGGCCCGCATGTGCCTCGCTCGCCGCGGCGTAGAGCGCCACGTCGTCAGGATGGATGACCACCAGAATGTCGCCGACGCCGGGATGGGCGGCAAAGGCCGCGATGGTGCGTGACAGCATCGGCAGGCCGCCGATCGAGCAATATTGCTTGGGACGGCCGGCCTCGCCTGCAGCCCGGGCACCCCGCCCCGCGGCGACAATCAGCGCCGCGACGCTCACAAACCGGTCCTCCGCAGCCACTTAACCCTTTGAGACATTAAAATGCTGCACTGCGGCAAAACTGATGTTGCCCCAGCGAAAAATCCCTCGTATGGTGCCCAATTAAAGATCATGGGGCCTACTTGCATAAAAATTGTGCATCTCCGGTCGAAGCGGCAGACCACGAGCAGAGGATACACCGCTTGAGCGGCTCGACCAAAAAACCCAATCTGCGACGCGTCATCCAAGCCCAGCCGATTCCGACTGAGGCGCTGCTCGGCGCTCTGCCCCATCCGCTGCTCGTCATCGGCGAGGGGCTTACCATCGAATATGCCAATACCGCAGCGGAAGATTTCTTCCAGATGAGCGCCGGCGTGCTCTGCCGCCGCGCTCTCACCGACGTGGTGGCGTTCGGCAGCCCGCTGATCGCCCTGGTCGAGCAGGTGCAGCGGAACGGCACCACGGTCAACGAATACGGCGTTGATCTCGGCTCGTTTCGCTTCGAGGCGCCGAAGCTCGTCGATCTCTATGGCGGCCCCGTCGCCGAGATGCCCGGCCGCGTGATGATCATGCTGCAGCAGCGCAGCATGGCGCAGATGATCGAGCGTCAGCTCACGCATCGCGGCGCCGCGCGCTCGGTCTCCGGTCTCGCCGCCGTGCTCGCGCATGAGATCAAGAACCCGCTCTCCGGCATCAGGGGCGCGGCGCAGCTGCTGGAAAGCGAGCGCACCGACAGCGACCGCACCCTGACCCAGCTCATCTGCGCGGAGTCCGACCGCATCTGCAAACTGGTCGACCGCATGGAAATCTTCGGCGACGAGCGGCCCTTGCAGCGCGAGCCGGTCAACATCCATGACGTGCTCGACCATGTGAAGCAGATCGCCAGCACCGGCTTCGCCCGCCAGATCAAGATCGTCGAGAACTACGATCCGTCGCTGCCACCCGTGCCGGGCAGCCGCGACAAGCTGATCCAGGTCTATCTCAATCTCATCAAGAACGCGGCCGAAGCCATTGGCGAGGATAGGGCCGACGGGCAGATCACGCTCACCACCTCCTTCCGCCCCGGCGTGCGCCTGTCGGTGCCGGGAAGCCAGGCGCGGGTCAGCCTCCCGCTGGAAATCGCCGTGGAGGACAACGGCGCCGGCGTGCCCCCCGATCTCATGCCGCATCTGTTCGATCCCTTCGTCACCACCAAGCCGTCGGGCACCGGGCTCGGCCTGGCGCTGGTCGCCAAGATCGTTGGCGATCACGGCGGCATCATCGAATGCGACTCGCGGCCCAGGCAGACCGTCTTCCGGACGCTCATGCCCATGTCGGAAAGCGAAGTGGCGCAAGGCGGGCACGGTTAGAGCTCATGGCTAAAGGCAATATCCTCATCGCCGACGACGACGCTGCGATCCGCACCGTTCTCAACCAGGCGCTCGCGCGCGCGGGCTACGCGCCGCGCGCGACCGGCAACGCGGCGACGCTGTGGCGCTGGATCAGCCAAGGCGACGGCGACCTCGTCATCACCGACGTGTTGATGCCCGACGAGAGCGCCTTCGATCTCATTCCGCGCGTGAAGAAGCTCCGCCCCGAGCTACCGATCATCGTCATGAGCGCGCAGAACACCTTCATGACGGCAATCACGGCGGCCGAGCGGGGCGCTTACGAATATTTGCCGAAGCCCTTCGACCTGAATGAGCTCGTCGCCGTGGTCGGCCGCGCGCTCGCCGAGCCGCGCAAGAAGGCGCAGCGCCTGTCGGCCGAAGCGAGCGAAGGCCTGCCGCTGATCGGCCGCTGCACGGCGATGCAGGACATCTATCGCGTGCTCGCGCGCCTCACCCAGACCGACCTGACGGTGATGATCACCGGCGAATCCGGCACCGGCAAGGAATTGGTCGCGCGCGCGCTGCACGAATATGGCAAGCGCCGCAACGGGCCGTTCGTCGCCATCAACATGGCGGCGATCCCGCGTGAGCTGATCGAGTCGGAATTGTTCGGCCACGAGAAGGGGGCCTTCACCGGCGCGCAGAACCGTCACATCGGCCGCTTCGAGCAGGCCGAAGGCGGCACGCTGTTTCTCGACGAGATCGGCGACATGCCGATGGAAGCGCAGACGCGATTGCTGCGCGTGTTGCAGGAGGGCGAGTACACCACCGTCGGCGGCCGCACGCCGATCCGGACCAATGTCCGCATCATCGCCGCCACCAATCGCGACCTCCAGCAGCAGATCGACCAGGGGCTGTTCCGCGAGGATTTGTTCTACCGGCTGAACGTCGTGCCGCTCAGATTGCCGCCGCTCCGCGAGCGGCTCGAGGACATCCCCGACCTCGTGCGCCACTTCCTCGGCATCGCCGAGAAAGAGGGGCTGCCGCCGAAGAGCTTCGAGCCCGCGGCCATCGAGCGGCTCAAGCGCTATCACTGGCCCGGCAACGTGCGCGAGCTGGAGAATTTGGTGCGCCGGCTCTCCGCCATCTACGCGCAAGACATCGTCACCGTGGAGATGGTCGAGAATGAGCTGGCCAGCGCCGCCCGGCCGCCATTCCCGGATGCCGCCGAGCCGTCAGGCGATTTGTCGGAATCCGTCGAGCGCTTCCTGTCGGACTATTTCATGAGCTTCGGCCAGGACCTGCCGCCCGCCGGCCTCTACACCCGCATTCTGCGCAAAGTCGAGTCGCCTCTGATCACCGCCGCGCTTGCCGCCACACGTGGCAATCAGATCCGCGCCGCCGATCTTCTGGGGCTTAATCGCAACACTCTGCGCAAGAAGATCCGCGACCTCGGCATTAAAGTGATCAGGACCCCCGGCACCTGATCTCGCGCAAGAGCTGCGATAACTAATTGAATTCCCTTGGCTTCTCCGCGCGCCCGTGGCGCAAACGCGACAACCGCGTTAACCAAGCGATTGTCGCCAAAGCGCCACATTGTGATTTTATTGCATCATTCTTGAGGTGGACGCTCCCGGATCCAACGGACGGTAAGTCCTTCGGGGAGAGCAGGGGAATGCGGTTGCGTGGCGTATTCCAATCCTTGCAATCAGCAGCCGAGCGCATCCTGCTCGGGCGCCCGCACGGAACCATGACCAACGTCTCCAGCAAGACGGGGCCCTCGGGCGGGGCGGAGTCCGCCAGCGCGCTGCCGGGCACCGCTCGAGGCCGCAGCCGCATACCCTTCAAGCTCGGCTTGATCATTGTGGTGCTCTCGCTCTGCTCGGGCCTCGCCACCTATCTGATCCTCACCGGCCTCACCCCGATCGTGCCCACACATCGTGTGGTGGTGGGCGTGCTGCTCATCAACGCCATGCTCGTGCTGGCGATGGTCGTCATCATCGCCTGGCAGGTGACCGGACTTTGGCTCGCGCGCCAGCAGGCAGGTCGCCGGCGCCCAGCTGCATGTGCGTATCGTCAGCCTGTTCAGCGTCATCGCCGTCGTGCCGGCGATCGTGCTCGCCATCTTTGCCAGCATCTCGCTGAACCGCGGCCTGGATCACTGGTTCTCCCTCCGCACCAAGTCGATCATCCAGAACTCGATCGACGTGGCCACGGCCTATCTCCAGGAGCATGGCCAGGTGATCCGCGCCGACACCGTCGCCATGGCGAGGGACATCGACGAGGCGGTCGAGCTGGTGAAGTCGCAGCCGCAAGGCTTCGGCAATTTCCTCAACGCGCAAGCCTCGATGCGGGGGCTTCCCAGCGCCTATATCATCGACGGCGACGGCAAGATCCTGGCCACAGCCGCCTCGGTGCCTGACTTGCCCTACAAGGCTCCGCCCAAGGAGGCGATAGACCTTGCCAAGAAGGGGCAGGTGATCGTCATCGCGCCGGGGCAGTCCAGCATGGTCGGCGCCATCAAGAGCCTGCAGAATTTCGACGACACCTATCTCTATGTGGTCCGACCGGTGAACGCGCGCGTGCTGCAGCAGCTCCGCGCCACCCGCGCCAATGTCGCCGAATATCAGCTGCTCGAGCAGCGCCGCGCCGGCGTGCAGGTGGCGTTCGGGCTGATGTATGTGGCGATCGCGCTCACCCTGCTGCTATCGGCCATCTGGATCGGCATGTGGTTCGCCAATCGCCTGGTCGCGCCGATCCGCCAGCTGATGGGCGCGGCGCAGCAGATCTCCGGCGGCAATCTCGCCGTGAATATCGACGTCGATCCCGCCGACGGCGACCTCGCCGTGCTCGGCTCGACCTTCAACACCATGACCACCGAGCTCAGGAGTCAGCGCGACGAGCTGGTCGGCGCCAACACCAAGCTCGACGAGCGCCGCCGCTTCATGGAGGCGGTGCTGTCAGGCGTGACCGCCGGCGTCGTCGGCGTCGATGCCGACGGCGTCGTGACCCTGGTCAACCGCTCGGCCGAGACCCTGCTCGAGGTGAAGGAGGCCAATCTCACCGGCCAGCCGCTGGCGAAGATCGCGCCCGAGTTCGGCGCGGTGCTGAAGCGCGCGCAGAAGCAGGGGAAGCGGCTGATCACCGACCAGATCACGCTCAGGCGGCACGGGTCGGAACGGAATTTCGCCGTGCGCGTCACCAGCGAGGGCGCGAGCCAGGACGCGCAAGGTTTCGTCGTCACCTTCGACGACATGACCGAGCTGGTCAGCGCCCAGCGCTCGACCGCCTGGGCGGACGTCGCGCGGCGCATCGCGCACGAGATCAAGAATCCGCTGACGCCGATCCAGCTCTCCGCCGAGCGCATCCGCCGCAAATACGGCGATAGCATCACCAAGGACCGCGAGGTGTTCGAGCAATGCACCGACACCATCATCCGCCAGGTGTCGGATATCGGCCGCATGGTCGACGAGTTCTCCGCCTTCGCCCGCATGCCGAAGCCGGTGATGGAACGCCACGATCTGCGCGAGATCGTGCGCGAGGCCGTGTTCCTGTTCCAGGTGAGCCGGCCCGAGATCGCCTTCGAGCTCGACCTTCCGGAGAAGCCGGTGGTGGCGCTGTCAGACCGGCGGCTGCTCAGCCCAGGCGGTCACCAATCTGGTCAAGAACGCAAGCGAAGCTATTGATTCTGCTGTGGAAGCCGACTCGGGGCGGGCCGGCAAGGGGCGCATCGTCGCCAAGGTCCGCAGCAAGGGCGACCGTGTGCAGATCACCGTCATCGACAATGGCTGCGGCCTGCCGAAGGAGGACCGCCACCGGCTGGTCGAGCCTTACATGACGACCCGCGCCAAGGGCACGGGGCTGGGGCTCGCCATCGTGCAGCGCATCACCGAGCAACATGGCGGCACGCTGACGCTCGCCGATGCGCCGAAGCGCAACGGCAAGATCGAAGGGGCGTCGGTGCGCATCGATCTGCCGGTGGGAGAGAAAGAGGAAGTGATTGCGGCGGAAGCGGCGGCGGAGCCTGGTGCGGCTCCAGCTTCGAGCGCATCGGAGCGCGCCGAGGAGGAAGAGGGAGTGACCCATGGCGTCTGACATCCTGGTCGTCGATGACGAGACCGACATCAGAGAGCTGATCTCAGGCATTCTCGAGGACGAAGGTCATTCGACGCGCCTTGCCAAGGACAGCGACGACACGCTCAGGGCCATCGAGGAGCGCAGGCCCTCGCTCGTCATTCTCGACATCTGGCTGCAAGGCTCGAAGCTCGATGGACTCGAGCTGCTCGACCGCATCAAGAAGGCGCATCCCGATGTTCCCGTGATCATCATCAGCGGCCACGGCAATATCGAGACGGCGGTGGCGGCGATCAAGCGCGGGGCCTACGACTATATCGAGAAGCCGTTCAAGGCCGACCGGCTGGTTCTGCTCACCGCGCGCGCGCTCGAAGCCTCGAAGCTGAAGCGGGAGAATCGCGAGCTGCGCGAGCGGAGCAGCTATTCGTTCGAGATGATCGGCCGCTCGGCCGCCATCAATCAGCTCCGCCAGGCCATCGACAAGGTGGCGCCCACCAATAGCCGCGTGCTGATCACGGGACCGTCGGGTTGCGGCAAGGAGCTTGCCGCGCGCGTGATGCATGCGAAATCGGCGCGCGCCGAGGGTCCGTTCGTGGTGCTCAATGCGGCGGCCATGGTGCCCGACCGCATGGAGCTCGAGCTGTTCGGCACCGAGGAGGGGGCTAGCTCGGGCGCGCGCAAGGTGGGCGCGCTGGAAGAAGCGCATAACGGCACGCTCTATATCGATGAAATGGCCGACATGCCGCTCGAGACGCAAGCCAAGATCTTGCGCGTGCTGGTCGAGCAGCGCTTCCAACGGCTCGGCGGCGGCCCGAAGGTGCATGTCGATGTGCGCGTGGTCTCGTCCACCAGCCACGACCTGCAGAAGGAGATGTCGGCGGGGCGTCTGCGCGAGGATCTCTATCACCGCCTCAACGTGGTGCCGATCAAGGTGCCGGGCCTTTCCGAGCGGCGCGAGGACGTGCCCGAGCTCGTGCGCTATTTCGTGCAGACCATCTCGGTGGCCTCGGGCCTTCCGCCGCGGCGCATCGGCGAGGATGCCATGGCGGTGCTCCAGTCGCACGACTGGCCCGGCAATGTCCGGCAGCTCCGCAACAATATCGAGCGGCTGATGATTCTGGTCGGCGGCGATCCTGATTCGATCATCACCGCCGACATGCTGCCGGAGGAGATCATCTCGCCGGTCCCCCTATCGCCCAACGGGGCGGGGGGCGAGCATCTGATGTCGCTTCCCTTGCGCGACGCGCGCGAGATTTTCGAGCGCGAATATCTGCTGGCCCAGGTCAACCGTTTCGGCGGCAATATCTCGCGAACGGCCGAGTTTGTAGGCATGGAGCGCTCGGCGCTGCACCGGAAATTGCGCGCGCTCGGCGTCAATTCCAACGAGCGGACCCCGGCGCTCCGCTAGCGCTACGGGCTTTTTGCCACCTGGCTGGAGCGATTAAGGAAACTCTTTCGCATCAGGCCCCTTGCGGGACGGCCTTTTAATCGCGTCTAATGGCACTTCACAAAGCCGGGCAGGGCAAAAGACCGGCTCCATCAACAGCGTAAGCGTCGACCAAAGGGACGGGGAAGCCCATGGCAACAGAGCGCGCGCAAAGTCTGCAAGACACGTTTCTCAATCATGTTCGCAAGAACAAGACACCGCTCACCATTTTTCTGGTGAACGGCGTGAAGCTGCAGGGCGTTGTGACGTGGTTTGACAATTTCTGCGTCCTGCTTCGCCGGGACGGACATTCACAGCTCGTCTACAAGCACGCCATTTCCACCATCATGCCGGGTCAACCCATCCAGCTCTCAGACATCACCGACGCGGAAGGTGCCGCTGAGTAATTGCGTCCAACCGACCCGAAAGAGCTGAAGCGCAAAAAAGGACGGGCGGAGCGCGGCGACAGATCCGTGCGTCGCCGCGAAGGGCGCGTCAAGGCGGTGGTGCTGGCGCCGGTGCTCGGCCAGACGCGGGGGAAGGCGACGACCGCCGCCAAGTCGCGTGATGCGTCGGACCGATCGCCACAAGCGCGGCTTGAGGAGGCCGTCGGTCTCGCCACGGCGATCGATCTCGACGTCAAGGCGAGCGGGCTCGTGCCCGTGCCAAATCCGCGGCCGGCGACCTTGTTCGGCTCGGGCAAGGTCGAGGAGCTGGCGGGGCTGATGCGCGCCGAGGACGCAAGCCTCGTCATCGTCGATCACCCGCTCACGCCGGTGCAGCAGCGCAATCTCGAGACCGCATGGAACGTCAAGGTGCTCGATCGCACCGGTCTGATCCTAGAGATCTTCGGCGAGCGCGCGCGGACGCGGGAAGGGCGCTTGCAGGTCGAGCTGGCCCATCTCGTCTATCAGAAGAGCCGGCTGGTCCGCTCCTGGACGCATCTCGAGCGGCAGCGGGGCGGTTTCGGCTTTCTCGGCGGCCCTGGCGAGACGCAGATCGAGACCGACCGCCGGCTGCTCAGCGAGCGCATCGACGTCATCCGCAAGGAGCTGGAGCAGGTCCGCCGCACCCGCGCGCTGCATCGTAAATCGCGCGAGCGAGTGCCCTATCCGTCCGTGGCGCTGGTCGGCTACACCAACGCCGGCAAGTCGACTCTGTTCAACGCCCTGACCGGCGCATCGGTGCTTGCCGAGGACATTCTGTTCGCCACGCTCGATCCGACCATCAGGTCGTTGCCGCTGCCTGGCGGCTCAAAGGCCGTGTTGTCGGACACCGTGGGCTTCATCTCCAGTCTGCCGACCACGCTGATCGCGGCCTTCCGCGCCACCCTCGAGGAAGTGCTGCAGGCCGATCTGATCGTCCATGTGCGCGACATCGCCGACGCGGCGAGCTTGAGCCAACGCGCCGACGTCAACGCCGTGCTCACCGAGCTTGGCGTCGATGCCGAGGGCGAGCCGGACCGCGTGCTCGAAGTGTGGAACAAGGCCGATCTGCTCGATGCGGCGTCCTTGCAGAGCGCGCGCAACGAGGCGCGCCGGGCCGGCGCGGTGCTGGTCTCGGCGGCGACCGGCTTGGGGCTCGATGCGCTCGGCGCCGAGATCGAGAAGCGACTCAATCTGCGACGCGAGACGCTCGAGATTGCGCTCAAGCCCGAGGAGGGCTCGCTGTCGAATTGGATTTACGAGAATTGCGAGGTGGTCGAGCGCAAGCCGGTGGGCGAGGGCGTCATCGCCTTGCGCATCCGCGTTCCGCCCGAGAAGCGCGAGCGGCTCGCCCGCCTCGCCGGCCCCGCACGCCTCCGCGCGGCCGCGGAGTAGCCTCTAGCTCTTTTTCTCCGCCGCCTTCGCCTCGTCCCACAGCTGGTCCATCTCCTCGAGCGTCGACTCCTCGGGCTTGCGGCCGTCCTTGGCGAGAGCCTCCTCGATGCTGCGGAAGCGACGCGCGAATTTGGCGTTGGCATCGCGCAGGCTCGCTTCCGGATCGACGCCGAGATGGCGCGCGATATTCGCCATGACGAAGAGCAGGTCGCCGAACTCCTCTGCCACGCGCCGGGCCCCATCGGGTTCGCTCTCGCGCTCGGCGATGGCCGCTTTCAGCTCGGCGATCTCTTCCTCGGCCTTGGCGAGAACCGGAGAGAGGTTCGGCCAGTCGAAACCGACCTCTGCCGCACGCTTCTGCAACTTCACGGCGCGCGTCAGGGCAGGGAGCGCCAGCGCCACGTCGTCGAGCCGAGAGGACGGAGCCGCTTCGCCACGCTCGGCCTTCTCCTCGGCCTTGATCCGCTCCCACGTGCCGCTGTTCAAGAACGCATCCCGGCTCGCATCGGCGAACACATGCGGGTGCCGGCGGATCATCTTGCGCGTGATCGCATCGACCACATCGGCAAAGCCGAAGCGTCCGATCTCCGACGCCATCTGCGCGTGATAAACGACCTGGAGCAGGAGATCGCCAAGCTCGTCCTTCAGCGCGTCGAGATCCTCGCGCGCGATCGCATCGGCCACCTCGTAGGCTTCCTCGATCGTATAGGGCGCGATGCTCGAGAAACTCTGCTCGACGTCCCACGGACAGCCACTGTCCTTGTCGCGCAGACGCGCCATGACGGCGAGAAGATCGGCGAGCGTGTAGGGCGTGTCCGCCCCCGGTTTCCCGGTCTTCTCAGCCATGGTGCGAGGCAGAAGGGCGGTGCGCCGGCGCCAACCGCCAAACGTCCGAATTCGTCCGACGCCTCAAGGGGATAGCGGGATCCTGCCACTTTCTGCCCCATATCCCGGATTCGCATAAGGTATATTATGGAAAATTTATGAGAGGCAAGATCGACGGCCCGCCACGCACTCAACGCCGCTCATATTGGTCGGCGATCAGCCGGTCGAGCAGCCGCACGCCGAAGCCCGATCCCCAGCTGCGATTGATCTCGCTGTCGACCGACGACATGGCGGTGCCGGCGATGTCGAGATGCGCCCAGGGCGTCCCTTCCTTGATGAAGCGCTGCAGGAACTGCGCGGCGGAGATCGACCCTCCCCACTTGCCGCCCGTGTTCTTCATGTCGGCGACCTTGGAGTCGATCATCTTGTCGTATTTCGGTCCGAGCGGCAGGCGCCACAATTTCTCGCCGGTCGAGTCGCCAGCGGCGATCAGCTTGTTGGCGAGATCGTCATTGTTGCTGAAGATGCCGGCATGCTCCTTGCCGAGCGCCACCATCACCGCGCCGGTCAGCGTGGCGAGATTGATCACCGCCTTCGGCTTGAAGCGCTCCTGCGCGTACCAGAGACAATCGGCGAGAACCATGCGGCCCTCGGCGTCGGTGTTGAGCACCTCGATGGTCTGGCCCGACATCGCGGTGACGACGTCGCCGGGACGCATCGCGCTCCCGCTCGGCATGTTCTCGACGAGGCCGATGATGCCGACCACGTTTACCTTTGCCTTGCGCGCGGCGAGCTCGTGCATGAGGCCGACCACGCAGGCCGCTCCCGCCATGTCGCCCTTCATGTCCTCCATGCCGGCAGCGGGCTTGAGCGAGATGCCGCCGGCGTCGAAGGTCACGCCTTTGCCGACGATCGCGATCGGCTCGCCGCCTTTGGCGCCGGCGCCCTTCCATTGCATGACCGCAACGTAACTGGGCTTCTCGCTGCCCTGGCCGACGGCGAGCAATGAGTTCATGCCGAGCTTCTGCAGCGTCTTCGGCGCGAGCAGCTCGACCTGCACGCCGAGCTTGGTGAGCTCCTTGGCGCGCTGGGCGAACTCGGCCGGGCCGAGAATGTTGGCGGGCTCGTTGACGAGATCGCGGGCGAGCATGACGCCGTCGGCGAGCGCGCGGCCCCAGCCAAAGGCCTGGCCCGCCGCTTTCGGATCGCCGCAATGGATGACGATCTTCTTCAGCGACTTGTCGCCGCCGTCACCCGCGCCGTTCGCCTTGCGCGCCTTGCCCTTGTATTTCTTGAACTTGTAGCCGCGCAGCAGCGCGCCCAGCGCGAAGCTCGCGACATCGGCCGGCGCAACCTCGCCGCTTGCCGTCTCGAGGTAGATATGCGCCGCCGGCGCTTCCTTGCCGGTGAGGAGCCCCCTCACCGTCCCGCCAAGGCTGACCCAGTCCTCCGGCTCGTAGCTTCCGGGCTTATCCAGGCCCAGAACCACGACCCTCGCGAATTTCAGGCCTTGCGGAGCGATGAGATCGACCGTCTGCTCCTTCTTGCCCTTGAATCCCGTGATGCCGATGGCCCGCGTGAGCAAACCTTTCGACTTCTTGTCTAAATCTTCGGCAGAGGCCGAAAGTTTTGGCCCCTCTTCCGCGAACACTACGGCAACACCATCGGCAGGCGTGGACTTGCTGGCAAAGGACAAGGTGGTCTGATCGGTCACAATTGGCTCCATTGTTGCCTTCGCCCATGAGGCGTCAGGCAATCCATCGGCGGGCGGATCGGCGCGGGCCGGAAAGGGCTTACTGGTGCAGTCTTGCAACAGCGGCGGGAAATCGCTGCGGCACTTGGTAAATCCAGTCTTTTGGGAAAGCAAGCCATTCCAAAAACGTCGAAATTCCGCCATCTTAGGCTGATGGGAATCGTCTTTGGCACCAGGGGGTTGGCGTAGCTCAACGTGGCGACGCCAAGGGGGCCATTCGGGGGATCTAAGCAGCGCCCATGACGCTCTTCGGCCGATACATGTTTCGGCAGGTGGCGAATGCGTTCATCGTCATTCTGCTGACGTTGACGATCGTCGTCTGGCTCGCCACGGCGCTGAAGGAGCTCAACCTCATCACCTCGCGCGGCCAGGGCATCCTGCTGTTCCTGCAGATGACCCTGCTCAGCCTGCCGAGCTTGATGGCGCTGATCGCGCCGAACGCGATGCTGATGGCCTCGCTCTACACGCTCGACCGCATGAACGGCGACAGCGAGCTGATCGTGATGACCTCCTCCGGCGCCCCCATCTGGCGCATCGGCGCGCCCCTCCTCGCGCTGGCCTCTGTCGTCTCCATCGGCATCCTTCTCGCCAATCTGTTCCTGACGCCGGCGAGCATGCGGGCCTTGCGCGATTTCGTCACCCAGGTGCGCGCCGACCTCATCTCGCAAGTCCTTCAGCCGGGACGGTTTTCCAGCCCCGAGAGTGGGCTCACCTTCCATATCCGCGACCGCGGGCTGAACGGCGATCTGCTCGGCCTGCTGGTGCATGACGAGCGCGACGACAAGCAGGTGATGAGCTACCTCGCCGAGCGCGGCCGCATCATCACCAACGACGAAGGTTCCTACCTCGTGATGCTCGATGGCTACGTGCATCGCTACAACAGCGAGGACAAGGACCAGAACGTGCAGATCGTGGCCTTCGACCAGAACATGCTCGACCTGTCGGAGTTCGCGCCGAAGGACAAGGCCGGCAAGGACGTTCGGCCGCGCGAGATGTATATCAGCGACCTCATCAGCCCCGACATGAACGACAAGGCGACACAGCGCGGCTACGGCCAGATCCGCGCGGAGCTTCACGATCGCCTCGCCACCCCGCTCTACCCCCTGGTTTTCGCCTTCATCGCCATCGCGCTGCTTGGCCATGCGCGCACCACGCGCGAGAGCCGTTGGGGCCAGATTCTCATGGCGTTCGGCATCGCCCTGGGCTTGAGGGTTGCCGGGCTCACGGCCGGCAACATGGTGGCCCTCAACCCGTGGGCCGTGGCGCTTGTGTATGGAATTCCGGTAGGGGCGATTGTCGTTGCGGCATGGGCGGCGCACGTTAGAATGAGCCCAGAGCTGCGGTCCAGACTGAGCTTCGAGCTTAAGTTTCAGCCAAAAAAGCTAAGATTTTGGGCCGGTAGAGGGATGCAAGCGACGTGAGAGCGCAGATGCCAGGCATCAGTGCAGTGGGGACGCTTGCGCGCTATTTCTCGCTGCGATTCCTCGTCGCCATGCTGGCGATGTTCCTGATGTGCTGCGTGCTGATCTTCTTCGTCGATTTCATCGAGATGCTGCGCCGCGCGGGCAATTATTCGGGTGACATTCCAGGCCTCCTCCTCGCCTGGATGACGCTGTTGCGCCTGCCCTCCTTCTCCGAGCTCGTCCTCCCCTTCGCCGTGCTGATCGGCACCATCGGCATCTTCCTGATGCTGAGCCGCTCCTCCGAGCTCGTCGTGCTGCGCGCCGCCGGCATCTCGGTATGGCAGTTCACGCTGCCGGCGATGATCGTCGCCTTCCTGCTCGGGATCGCGTTCGTGCTGCTCTACAACCCGATCGCGGCGGCCGCCCGCGGCGAGGCCGAGCGGCTCTACACCGCAGCGTTCGGGCGCGGCGAGTCGCTGCTCAAGACCAAGGGCGGCGGCGCGTGGCTGCGCGAGGACGGCACCGACGGTCCCTCGGTCGTCCATGCGCTCGAGGTGCTCAACCAAGGGCTCGAGCTCAAGGGCGTCACGGTGTTCCAATACGACCACGACCACGGCCTGACCGAGCGCATCGAGGCCAAGCAGGCCATTCTCAAGGACGGCCGCTGGGAGCTTCAGGATGTTTGGGTGAGCGCGGTCGGCCAGGAGGCCGCGTTCTACAAGAACTATCTGCTCAGCACCTACCTCACCCCGACGCAGGTGCGCGACAGTCTCGGCACGGTGTTTTCGATCTCGTTCTGGGATCTGCCGAACTTCATCCAGATCGCCGAGAAGGCGGGCCTGCCCGCCACCCAATATCGCGTGCAGTACCAGCTCTTGTTGTCGCGGCCCTTCCTGCTCGTGACCATGGTGCTGATCGCCGCCACCTGCTCGCTCAGAGGATTTCGCTTCGGCAACGTTCAGATCAACGCCGTGTTCGGGCTCGCGGCGGGCTTTACCTTCTTCGTCTGCTCGGAGATCTCGCGCAACTTCGCCATGGCCGGACTGACCTCCGCAGTCGCAGCGGCCTGGGTGCCGGTGATCATCGCGGCTTCGCTCGCGCTCACCGTGCTCTTGTACAAAGAGGACGGATGATGGCGGGCGCGCGCGCAAGGATGATCTGGACGCGCCGGGCTCCGCCCGGCCTCGCTGCGTCTAAAGGCCAGGCGTTTGCACGCCTGCGCGGGGTCGCGTTTGCCTGCATTCTTGCCGCTTTTGCCGCCTGCCTTACCCCTTGGCAGCCGGCCTTCGGCCAGGCGCAGACGAATCTCGAGCAGCTGGTCGAGCCGCCCAAGATCGATTCCGCCGAGCCGATGCTGCTGCAGGCCGACGAGATGGTTTACGACAACGAAAACAACCGGATCACGGCCAAGGGCAATGTCGAAATCTATTACGGCAACTACACGCTGCTCGCCGAACGCGTCGTCTACGACCGCGGCTCGAACACGCTCAAGGCCGAGGGCAACGTCCGCATCAAAGACCCCGACGGCGCGGTGATCACTGCCGACCACATCACGCTGACCGACGATTTCCGCGACGGTTTCATCGATGCGTTGAAGCTCGTCACCAAGGACGACACGCGCATCGTCGCCTCCTCGGCCTCGCGCGAGGCGGGCAACGTCACCGTGTTCGAGAAGGCATGGTTCACGCCTTGCAAAGTCTGCGAGGAGAATCCGAGCAAGCCGCCCGACGTGGCGGATTCGCGCCGGCAAGATCACGCATAAGCGCGATCAGGCGATCATCACCTACAAGAACGCCGTCTTCGACTTCTTGGGCGTGCCGCTGGTCTACGTCCCCTGGTTCCAGATGGCCGACCCGACCGTGAAGCGGAAGTCGGGTTTCCTCATGCCGACCTACAGCCATTCCGACCAGCTCGGCAACACGCTGCAGGTGCCGTACTATTTCGCCCTCTCCGACCATTACGACTTCACCTTCGCGCCGATGGTCACCGAGCAAGCGGGAACGCTGCTGTTGGGCAATTGGCGCCATCGCCTGTCGAGCGGCGCCTATAGCGTCGAGCTTGCCGGCGTGTGGGACGACAGCGACTCGGAGGACTTCGTCGACGGCGACTTCCGCGGCAGCATCAAGACCGCGGGCAAGTTCGCGCTCAACCCATTCTGGGGCTGGGGCTGGGACATCCTCGCCGAGTCCGACGACACGTTCCGGCGCTTCTACAACCTCGACAGCCGGCTCAAGACCGATCGCGTCTCGCAGATCTACCTCGAGGGCCTGCACGACCGGAACTATTTCTCCACGCGGTTCTACAACACCCAGAGCCTGCTGTTCACCGACGAGCCGTTCTCCGAAGCGACGGTGTTCCCGATCATCGACTACGACTACATCGTCAAAAACCCGATCATCGGCGGCGAGCTCTCCTTCAATTCCAACGTCATGGTATTTTCCAACCAGGAGGGCGTCGATTCCAATCGCTTGATCGTCGAAGGCAATTGGCGCCGGCAGATGATCGACGGTGTCGGCCAAGTATTCACGCCCTTTGCGCAGCTGCGCGGCGACGTGTACGGCGTCGGCGGCGTCGACAATCAGGACCTGAATGGCTCGCCGGATTTCGTCGACGAGGAGCCTGACAACGGCGCGATCCTGCGCGGCAACGCCATCGGCGGTATCGAGTACCGCTATCCCTGGATGGCCAGCACCGGCAACATTACGCATGTGTTCGAGCCGATCGGCCAGATCGTCGCGCAGGCCCAATTCGCTCGGCAATCAGCAGGATATCCCGAACGAGGATGCGCTGAGCCTCGTGTTCGACGACACGCTGCTGTTCGATATCGACAAGTTCTCCGGCTACGACCGCATCGAGACCGGCACACGCGCCAATGTTGGCGTGCGTTACACGGCGCAACTCGCCTCCGGTGCTTACGGCCGCGCTGTGTTCGGCCAAAGCTACCAGCTCGCCGGCGAGAACGAGTATGACACCGACTTTTTCCGGACGAGCGGTCTCGCCACCGACCGCTCAGACTATGTCGGCGGCCTCTACATCCAGGCCCTGTCGAATCTCGGCTTCTCGGCCCAGTCGCGTTTCGACGAGGATACTTGGGACATCAGGCGCACCGATCTCGGCACCTGGGCGCGTTACGGCCCAGCGCAAGCCAGGATCAACTATGCCGACGTCACCGGCGAGCCCGGTCTCGCCGAAGGCGAACCACGCGAAGAAATCGTCACCGCCGGCGTCCTGGCGCTCACCGAGGCTTGGTCCCTGCTCGGCAATTTCCGCTACGATCTCGAGACCAGTCAGACCATTACCGACGGCGTCGGCGTGCGTTACCAGGACGACTGCTTCATGCTCGACGTAACCTATCAGCGGTCGTTCATCGAAGACCAAGATATCGAGCCGGATCAGCGCTTCCTCGTGAACTTCATGCTGAAATATCTCGGCACCTATCAAGTCGCGTCTGACGCGACCGGCGTGTTCGGCGCGGATGGTTCCGAAGGCAATTAGGGCGGCAACTGGCCATGCGTAAGCAGCTTCTGCGGCGCGACAACGATGACGGCGGCGCGGCGCGTGCGTCGCCTGCGCCGCCTTGCTCGCGGCTCTGCTGCTCGCGCTGTTTTTGATCGGCGGCGCCAATCGCGGGACGGCGCAGGAAGTGTCGATCAAGGTGCTGGTCAACGACGATCCCATCTCCGACTACGACGTCGATCAGCGCGAGCGCTTCCTCGCCATCACCACGCAGTCTCAGCCCTCCCCCGTGCTGAAACAGCAGGCGATCGACATGCTGATCGATGAGCGCCTGCAGATGCAGGAGGCGCGACGGCAAGGCGTCACCGTGGACGATGAAGACGTGAACAAGATTCTCGGCGACATGGCGAAGAAGAACAATCTCGACGTCGACGGCCTCGCCACTGCCCTCGGCAAGACCGGCGTCAACATCAAGACGCTCAAGGACCGCATCAAGGCGCAGCTCGCGTGGCAAGAGACGGTGCGGCGCAAGTTCCGCCGCGACGTGCAGATCGGCGACGCCGACATCACCGCCGCGATGACGCAGGCCGGCACGGACGCCGCCACGCAGGAAGGCGCCGCCGCCGCGCCCCCGGCGGAGAGCGCGTTGCAACTCAGGCAGGTGAAGTTCGAGATTCCGGCGGGCGCCGACCAAGGCACCATTGCCGCGAGGCTCGCGGCGGCCGAGAATTTGCGCGCCCGCTTCGACAATTGCGCCGATCTCGCCAAGGGCGTGGAGGGCGCAAGCGTTAAGACGCTGTCCGACCAGAAGCCGTCGTCTCTGGCGCAGCCCGCGCGGCTGCTGGTGACCAGCGCCAAGATCGGCCAGATGACGCCGCCCACGATCTCGGCGGCGGCCGTCGAGCTCTATGCGGTCTGCGGCAAGCGCTCGTTCAGGGGCGACGACACGGCCCGCGCGGAGACCCAGCGCAAATTGATGAACGATGAAATGACGATCCGCGCCGCGCGGTTGCTGCGCGATCTCAAGCAAGAGGCCTTCATCGAATATCGCTAGGGCGCGTTTCGTGCTAGCCGAAGCGCCATGGCTCTTGCCGATCGTCCTCTAGCCCTCACCCTTGGCGATCCAGCCGGGATCGGGCCCGATATCACGCTGCTGGCCTTTTCGGCGCGGAAGCGCGAGGCGATTCCGCCTTTCGTGCTGCTCGGCGATGCCGCTGTCCTCACCGCGCGCGCACGCGCTCTCGGCCTCGACGTGCCGATCGGCGAGGTGGGCGATGCCAGCGAAGCGCCGGCCCTGTTCCAGGAGGCCCTCCCCGTCCTGCCGGTAAGGGTCGCCGGCACGGTCGAGGCTGGCCGCCCCGGCCAAGCCGCCGTGCCCGCGGTCAGGACGTCGATCGAGCGCGCCGTTGACCTCGTGCGGCAAGGCGCAGCGCGCGCCGTCGTCACCAATCCGATCTCCAAGGCGGTGCTCTATGGCTCCGGCTTCGCCTTCCCCGGGCATACGGAATATCTTGCCGCCCTCGCCTCGGCCAAGGGACGCCAGCTGCATCCGGTGATGATGCTCGCGAGCCCCGCGCTGAAAGTGGTCCCCGTAACGATCCATGTTCCGCTCAAAGACGTGCCGCGCCTGCTGACCAGCGAACTCATCCTCAAGACCATCGAGATCACCGCCAAGGACCTCGGCCGCTATTTCGGTCTCATGCGTCCGCGGCTTGCCGTGTCGGGTCTCAACCCGCATGCCGGCGAGGATGGTGGCTTGGGTCGCGAGGAGATCGACATCATCGCTCCGGCGATCGCGGCGGCGCAGGGCAAGGGGCTGGACGTCACCGGCCCGCATCCGGCCGACACGATGTTCCACGACGCCGCCCGGGCGGGTTACGACGTGGCGATCTGCATGTATCACGACCAGGCGCTGGTGCCGTTCAAGACGCTCGCTTTCGCCGACGGCGTCAACGTCACGCTCGGGCTCCCATTCGTGCGCACCTCGCCCGATCACGGCACCGCCTTCAGCCTTGCCGGCACCGGTAAGGCGAACCCACGCAGCCTGATCGAGGCGCTCAAGCTTGCCGCCAGCATGAGCGACCACGCCGAGGGGAAGGCGTGAGCACGCCCGACGGTCTGCCGCCGCTGCGCGAGGTGATCCGCGCGGCGGGTCTCACGGCGAAGAAGAGCCTCGGCCAGAACTTCCTGCTCGATTTCAATCTGACGCGGCGCATCGCCCGCGCCGCGGGTCCGCTCGACGGCGTGACAATCGTCGAGGTGGGCCCCGGCCCGGGCGGGCTCACCCGGGCGCTCTTGATCGAAGGGGCCGCGCGCGTCGTCGCCATCGAGAAGGATCAGCGCTGCCGGCCCGCGCTCGCCGACATCGCCGCGGCCTATCCGGGCCGGCTCGAGATCGTCGCCGCCGACGCGCGCGCGGTCGATTATGCGGCGCTCGGGCTCGGCCGACCCTCCCGCATCGTCGCCAATCTGCCCTACAGCGTCGCCACACCCCTCCTCATCTCCTGGCTGAAGACCGAGCCATGGCCGCCGTGGTTCGACCGGCTGGTGCTGATGTTCCAGCGCGAATTCGCCGACCGCATCGTGGCACCGCCGGGCGGCAAGGAATACGGGCGACTCGCCGTGCTGTCGCAATGGCGCACCGCGCCCCGCATCCTCTTGACGCTGCCGGCCGCCGCGTTCACGCCGAGGCCCAAGGTCAATTCGGCACTGGTCGAGCTTGTCCCGCGCGAGTCCCCTACCCCGTGCGACGTGTCGGTATTGGAGAAGGTCACCGCCGCCGCGTTCGGCCAGAGGCGCAAGATGCTCCGCTCCTCGCTCCGCCAGATCGTGCCGGACAGCGAGGCGCTGCTGGAGCGGCTCGGCATCGATCCGCAAGCGCGCGCCGAGGAGCTTGAAGTGAGTGCGTTTTGCCGTATCGCCAACGCGCTTGCCGGCGAGCCCGGCTAAAGCTCGGTCTGCAGCTTCTTCACGAATTGCTTCAGTCCGATCAGCCGCGTGCGGCGCAGCCGCTCGGCGGCAAGGATCGCGCGCACCGCCTCGACCGAGCAATCGATGTCGTGATTGACCACGACATAATCATATTCGTCCCAATGCTGGATCTCGTTGCTGGCGCCGAGCATGCGCCGCCGCACGATCTCCGGCGGGTCCTGCGCCCGCTCATTGAGCCGCTGCTCGAGGTCCGCCGCCGTCGGCGGTAAGATAAAGACGGTAACGACGTCGTCCTTGGCCTGATCGCGCAACGAGGCAGCGCCCTGCCAATCGACGTCGAACAATACATCGCGTCCCGCCGCTAACGCCCGCTCGACGGGCTTCCGCGTGGTGCCATAGAAATTGTCGAACACCACCGCCCATTCCAGAAATTCGCCCTGATCGCGCAAGCGCGTAAACGTGTCGCGGTCGACGAAGTGATAGTCCCTGCCCTCCTGCTCGCCATTCCGCTTCGGGCGCGTGGTATGCGAGATCGATGGCTCGATGCCGGTCTCCTTATCGAGCAAGCGCCGCGCCAGCGTGGTCTTGCCCGCGCCGGAGGGCGACGACAGCACGAGCATGAGCCCCCTTCTGGTTACGCCCGTTTTCATCTCCCTCACTCGATATTCTGGACCTGCTCGCGCAGCTGATCGATCACCGTCTTGAGCTCGATGCCGATGCGGCTGATCTCGATGTCGGATGCCTTCGAGCAGATGGTATTCGCCTCGCGATTGAATTCCTGCGACAAGAAATCGAGCTTGCGGCCGACCGGTTGGTCGCTGCCGATCAGCTCGCCGGCCGCGGCGACATGCGCGCGCAAGCGGTCGAGCTCCTCCTGGATATCGGCCTTGGTGGCGAGCAGCAATGCCTCTTGGTGCAGCCGCTCGGGGTCGAGGCTTGAGCCTGCCTCGGCGAGGCGGCCGATCTGCTCGCGCAAGCGCGCAGCCAGCGCCTCGGGCTGCCTTGCCGCCGCGCCGGTTGCGCGCTCGACCAGCGTTGCAATCGTGGCGAGCTGCTTCTCGATCACCGTGTGCAGCCGCGCGCCTTCGCTGGCGCGCGCGGCGATCAGCTGATCGAGGGCGGAGGCCAGGCTCGCGATCAGCGCATGATGCAGCGCCGCCTGCGCCTCCTCGCTCTCCTCCCCTTCCACCGCCTCGACCACGCCGCGCATTCCGAGCAGCGTATCGAGGCGCGGCGGCTTAAGCCCGGTGAGATCGTGCGCCCGCGCCGCCACGGCGCGCGCTTGGCTGAGCGCCGCTTCGTTCAGCCTGATCTCCAGCTGCCCGCTCTCGCGCTTGACCCATAGATTGATGGTGCAATTGCCGCGCGCGAGCTTCTCCTGGGCGAGGCCGCGCGCCCGGATCTCCAGCGCCTCGAAGCCTGACGGCAGGCGCAAGCGGAGATCGAGATTGCGGCCGTTCACGCTGCGCGCTTCCCAATGCCAGCTCGTGTCGCCATGCACGCCGTCGGCGCGGGCAAAGCCAGTCATGCTCTTTAGCGTCATGCGGTCGCCAGCCTTGCCGCGCTTGGTCTACTCAAGGGTCATGCCGCTTATAAGCCGAGTCGCGCATCCGCGGCACGGCGAGCTCGCGGCTTAGTGAAGATCGGCTTCAAGCGCGTCTAGCGCTTTGGATTGCGCTTGGGCTTCGGCACGCTCTCGCCGGAAGCAGCGGCGCCGCCATCCTCGGCGGCTGGGGCCGCTCCGGCCGGTACGGCCTCCGCCGGCACGGCGAACGGGTCTTGGGACGGGATCGTCAGGGAGCTTGGGTCGTCAAAGCTGCCAGAGGTCATCGATGGGTCGGCCGCAAGCGCGCCCGGAGGAACGGATTTGGCGACAGGGGCGCCGGGGCCTTGCGGCACCGCAGCAGCTGAGCCTGCCGGAGCGACAGGCATTCCGGCGGCATCAAGAGCGCCAGCGCCGGCGGCCTCTTGCGCGGCTTTCTCGGCCGCCTCTTGCGCTTCCCTCGCCCTGATCTCGCGCTCGACCTTCCGCCATTTGAAGACATTCCTATTATGCTCGTCGAGCGAAGCCGCGAAGACATGGCCGCCGGTACCATCGGCGACGAAGTACAGGTCTTTGGTCTTGGCGGGCCGCATCACCGCCTCGATCGCAGCGCGTCCGGGATTGGCGATCGGCGTCGGCGGTAAGCCGTCGATCTTATAGGTATTATATTGAGTCTCGCGGTCGAGCTCCTCTTGCAGGATGGGATGATCGAGCGCGCCCTTGCCGCCGACCAGCCCGTAGATGATGGTGGGATCGGATTGCAGCCGCATGTTCTTGCGCAAGCGGTTCTGGAATAAGCCCGCGATGCGCGGCCGCTCGTCGGCCCGGCCGGTCTCCTTCTCGACGATCGAAGCGAGGATCACGGCCTCTTCCGGCGTCGTCACCACGATCTCGGGGTCGCGCGTCTCCCAAACCTTGGCGAGGAATTTTTTGTGCGCGGCCTGCATGCGCTCGATGATGTCCTGACGCGTGTCGTTGCGGCCGAATCTATACGTGTCGGGCAACAGGCTGCCCTCGGGCGGAATCTCGGTGATCTCGCCCTTCAGCTCGCGATGCGCCATGAGCTTCTGCACGATCTGGTAGCTGGTCAGCCCTTCGGCCAGCGTGACCTTGTGCTCGATCGACTTGCCTTCGACCAGCGTATCCAGCACCTGCCGCATGCTGGCGTTCTTGCGGAACTCGTATTCTCCCGCCTTCAGGCTCCCCTGCCCCTTCAAATACATAAAGTAGAGGATGCTGGTCATGAACACGCGCCGGTCGTCGATCACGCCGTCACGTTCGAGCCGCTCGGCGATGGCGCTCACGCCTTCGCCCTTGGGAATGACGAACACGGTCGAGGTGGCGAGCGGGCCAGGCTCGTCGAATTGCGACCTTCACCCAGTAGAAGATGCCCACCGCCAAGCAAGCCAGCAGAAAGAAGAAAGTGACCAGCCCGTCCAGCATGCGCAGGAAGGGATGCGGATCGGGCTCGGGCTCATCGTGGGGAGGCGGCTCGGGCGGGCGCGTCGGCTGAAGCGCCTCGGTCGGGCTGCGCGGCAGCACCGCGAGCTGCCGTCCAGCACCGCCCGCCGGTCCGGCCTGGATCCGGTCGTCGTTATCGTTCGCCGTGGCTCGAAAGTCCCTGGTCAAAGACATTGCCAACACGCCCCACGCGCAACAATTCCATGCACTTGAAGTCGAAATAAGGCGAAAGGGAGGTTCTCAAACGGGCGCTCACGCGGCGCAACGGCGCAAGATCAGCGAGGCATTCGTACCGCCAAATCCGAACGAGTTCGACAGCACCGTATCGATGGTCCGCCGCCGCGCCTGATGCGGCACGAGATCGATCGCCGTCGCCACGGACGGATTGTCGAGATTGAGCGTCGGCGGGGCGACATTGTCGCGAATCGCCAGCGCCGAGAAGATCGCCTCGACCGCGCCGGCCGCGCCCAACAGATGGCCGATCGCCGATTTGGTGGAAGACATCGAGACTTTGCCCGCGGCATTGCCGAACAGCCGCTCGACCGCGGACAGCTCGATCTCGTCGCCCATCGGCGTCGAGGTGCCATGCGCGTTGATGTAGTCGATATCGGCGGGATCGATGCCGGCGCGCTTCACCGCCGCGACCATGCAGCGATAGGCGCCGTCGCCATCCTCGGCGGGCGCGGTGATGTGGAAGGCGTCGCCCGACAGCCCATAGCCGATGATCTCGGCATAGATGCGCGCGCCGCGCGCCTTGGCATGCTCGAGTTCCTCTAACACCACGACGCCGGCCCCCTCGCCCATGACGAAGCCGTCGCGGTCGCGGTCGTAAGGACGCGAGGCGCGCTCGGGCTGATCGTTGAAATTGGTCGACAGCGCGCGGCAGGCGGCGAAGCCCGCGATGGCGAGACGGCAAACGGGCGACTCGGTGCCGCCGGCGAGCATCACATCGGCGTCGCCGAGCGCGACCAGACGCGAGGCATCGCCGATCGCATGCGCGCCGGTCGAGCAGGCGGTGACCACGGCGTGGTTCGGACCTTTGAGTCCATGCTCGATCGAGACATAGCCCGCGGCGAGATTGATCAGGCGTCCGGGAATGAAGAACGGGCTGACGCGGCGCGGGCCCTTTTCGGCGAAGAGCAGCGAGGTCTTCTCGATGCCCTGGAGCCCGCCGATGCCCGAGCCGATCAACACGCCGGTGCGGATCTGGTCCTCGTAGGCGGTGGGCTTCCAGCCCGCGTCCTTCAGCGCCTGCGTCGCCGCCGACATGGCGTAGACGATGAACTCGTCGACCTTGCGCTGCTCCTTCGGCTCCATCCAATCGTTCGGATTGAACGTGCCGTCGGAGCCGTCGCCGCGCGGAACCTGGCAGGCGATTTGGCAGGAGAGATCGGAGACGTCGAAATTCTCGACGCGGCGCGCCGCGTTCCGACCTGCGGTCAGGCGCTCCCACGTGGTCTCATAGCCGCAGCCGAGCGGGGAGACGAGACCCAAACCTGTGATGACGACACGTCGCATCGCGCCTTCGCGGTGATCCTGGCGAGAGAAATTTTGTTCGAACCGTTCGAGGGGCTTGCTTGGTCACGACGGGCCCGAGCGCCCGGCGCGAAGCCGCATCAAGCGGCCGTATTCTTCTCCAGGAACTTTATCGCATCGCCGACGGTCAGGATGGTCTCAGCGGCATCGTCGGGGATCTCGCAGCCGAACTCTTCCTCGAAGGCCATCACCAGCTCGACGGTGTCGAGACTGTCGGCCCCGAGGTCGTCGATGAAGCTGGCATTCTCGGTGACCTTGTCGGCCTCGACCCCGAGATGCTCCACCACGATCTTCTTTACGCGCTCCGAGATATCGCTCATATCCGCCTCACCGTCCCTTGCTAGTCAGCACCTTAAGCCTCGCACGTCCCTCCCGAGCTGGCGGCTCATGGCCTAACACCCCCGAGCGGTAAGTTTTATAGCGGGTTGATCGCGGCGGGATAGTCGTTTGTCAAGCCCCCAACGAGCGGCCGTTTGGGTAGCACACTTTACCCAACTTTGCCAGCAGCCCCCACCCATGGAAAAATACCTGCCAAATCTGCTGAAGCCATTGCTTCAAGTCACTGTCTATCAATGGCTTAGACCATCACCATGCCGCCATTCACATGCACCGTCTCGCCGGTGATATAGCCCGCCTCGTTGCTGGCAAGGAACACCACGGTGGCCGCGATGTCCTCAGGCTTGCCGAAGGTCTGGGTGGGAATGGCGGCGGCGATAGCCTCGGTTTGCTTTGGGGTCAAGGCGTCGGTCATGGGCGTCTTGATGAATCCGGGCGCGATGCAATTGGCGGTGATGCCCCGGCTCGCCACTTCGCGGGCGAGCGACTTGGTCATGCCGACCAATCCCGCCTTCGACGCGGCATAATTCGGTTGCCCCGGATTGCCGAGCACGCCCGAGATCGAGGCGATATTGACGATACGCCCAGCCCGGCGGCGCATCATGTTCCTGAGGATGGTGCGGGTCAGCACGAACACCGAGGTCAAATTGACCGCGATGACGTCGTCCCACTCCTCATCCTTCATGCGCATGAACAAATTGTCGTGGGTGATGCCGGCATTGTTGACGAGAATATCGACCTGGCCGAGCGCCTTCTCGGCCTCCTCGCCGAGCTTCACCACCGCCGCCCGGTCCCGCAGATCGCAAGGCAGCACAAACACGCGGGAGCCAAGCTCCGCGGCGAGAACATCTAGCTTCTCGGCCTTGGTGCCTGAGATCGCCACCGTGGCGCCTTGACCATGCAGCGCCTTGGCGATGGCCCAGCCGATGCCGCCGCTGGCGCCCGTCACGAGCGCGCCTTTTCCTGTCAGGTCGAACATCGAACCCTCCTCCTTATAACGCCTCAAGCCGCAAGCGTCGCACTCGCGGCTTCGAGCTCGTCCGGCGTGCCAATGCTTCGCGCCTCGATACCTTCGAAGCGCCGGGCGATGCCGGTGAGCACGCGGCCCGCGCCAACCTCATAGACCGTGCTGACGCCATTGGCCTTGAGAAAGAGCATCGTCTCGCGCCACCTGACCAGGCCGGTGACCTGCTCGACGAGCCGCGCCCGAATGGCTTCTGGGTCTGAGACCGCCGTCGCCAGCACATTGGCGATCAAGGGAACGGCTGGCGGATTGATCGTCACCTTGGCGAGCGCCTCACGCATCGCGTCGGCCGCAGGCTGCATCAGCGCGCAATGGAAGGGCGCACTCACCGGCAACAGCACTGCGCGGCGCGCGCCGAATTTCGGGGCCAGCACCACGGCCCGATCGATCGCCGTCTTGGCGCCGGAGATCACCACCTGGCCCGGCGCATTGTCGTTGGCGGCCTCGCACACCTCGCCTTCGGCGGCGGCCTTGGCGAGCTCCTGCGCTTGGGCCAGATCGGCGCCGAGCAGAGCCGCCATCGCCCCCTTGCCGACCGGCACAGCCTCTTGCATGGCGCGGCCGCGTGTCTTGAGCAGCCGCGCCGTGTCGGCGAGGCTGAACGCACCGGCCGCGGCGAGCGCCGAATATTCGCCGAGCGAGTGGCCCGCGACATAAGCGACCTTGGCCGGAAGCTTGAGGCCCTTCTCGCCCAGCACGCGCATGGCGGCGAGCGAGACCGCCATCAGCGCCGGCTGCGCATTCTCGGTGAGCGTCAATTCCGCCTCCGGCCCTTCCCACATCAGCCGCGACAGCTTCTGCGACAGCGCCGCGTCGACCTCCTCGAACACCGCCCGCGCGGACGGATAGGCCTTGGCCAGCTCCGCTCCCATGCCGACGGCCTGGCTGCCTTGTCCGGGAAAGATGAAAGCAATGCTCATAGGCGCTAGCTGAATCTCGATGGAAGGGGGACGAAAGGTCCGGCCAAAGACACTGTTTCAATCTTTTCTGTCAAGCGAGGGCCAACGCGTGGCCGGACGCTGCGACAACCACGCCAACCTAAAAGATAACGCGTTGCCGCAACCCTGCATGCTAGAAGAGGGTTTCGACAGGCAGCCTGATCCAAGTCTGAATGAAGGAGGCGCGCATGACCCCCAAAGCCCTCGCCGTCGCCCTGACCGCATCGCTTGCGGTCATGACGGCAAGCCTGCCGCTGATGGCCGCCGACCCCCTGACCTGGCCGTGGAAGTCGAAGCTGCCGCCCGATCCCGCCCTCGTGCAACTGGTCTCGATTGAAGACGTGAGCGCCGTCGTCAATCAGACGACCCCGCCCACCGTCAGCATCACGGTTAACGCCTCGGCGCCGACGCCGAATTACAGCGAGCTGCAGCTCGCGCCGCGCATCGGCGATCCCAAGGACACCATCTTCGCTTTCGACGCCAAGGGCCGGCCGTCGCAGGACATGAGCATCCAAGTCGTCACCCCGGTGAGCTTCACCGTCGACTATGCTGACGCGCCCATCGACAAGGTTGGCGTGATCGAGGTTTATTCGCAGAGCAATTGCAAGGCCTTCTCGGTCAAGGACAACAAGCCGACGGACTGCTCGTCGCAATCGTCCCCGCAATAGTCCAAACACGTTCGAACGGCCTCGCCGGGCCTTGCAAAGCCCGCGCGAAGTCTTATAAGACCGCCATTAGCAACCGCTCCGGTCGGAGGCTGAACGGAGGACCGCTCTTCAAAGCGGTAGGCTTGAAAAGCCGCCCTCCCGTGTCTCCGCTCTCTGGGACGTCTCTTGGGCCTTTCCTTCTAAAGCGCCCATGAAAGGCTTCGCGCCGGAGCAAACGACGAAGGAAAGGCAATCCATGTCTCTTTACGAGCATGTATTCCTGGCGCGGCAGGATATTTCCGCGCAGCAGGTCGAGGCTCTGTTGCAGAGCTTCCGCGAGATCCTCGAGGGTCGCGGCGGCTCGGTCGGCAAGACCGAGTATTGGGGTTTGCGGTCCCTGACCTATCGCATCAAGAAGAACCGCAAGGCGCATTATACGCTGATGAATATCGACGCGCCGCATGAGGCGGTCGCCGAACTCGAGCGCCAGATGAGCCTCTCCACCGACGTGATCCGCTACCTCACCGTGCGCGTCGATGAGCATGACGCCGCACCCTCGGCAATGATGCGCCGCGCCGATCGCGACGAGCGCGAGGGCGGTCGTGGTGACCGGGGCGACCGTGACCGTGGCGATCGTGACCGCGGCGATCGCGGCGGTTTCGGCCGTGGCGGTGGCGGCGGCGGCCGGCGCGACTTCCGCGACCGTGACCGCGATTTCACTCCGCGCGAACCGCGCGCGCCCGTCGCGGTTGAGGCCGAGGATGCTGCTGGTAGCGAGGAGAATTCCTGATGAGCATGACGCAAACCCAGGCGCGCCGTCCCTTCTATCGCCGGCGCAAGACCTGTCCCTTCTCCGGCGATAAGGCGCCGAAGATCGACTATAAGGACGTCAAGCTGTTGCAGCGCTACGTTTCCGAGCGCGGCAAGATGGTGCCGAGCCGGATCACCGCGGTTTCCGCCAAGAAGCAGCGTGAGCTCGCCCGCGCCATCAAACGCGCACGATTTCTCGGTCTGCTGCCTTACCTGATTCAGTAGGAGGCTTAAGGCGGATCGCCTGAGCTTTTGGCCATAGAGAGTTGGGGCGGGACCTCCCTCCCCTAACCGCTTCAAGGAGGCGGGACAGCGACAAATGCCAATACCCTTCATCATCGGCGTGGGCTCGGGCCTGATCTCGGCGGCTTTGTTCGCCTCTGCCGCCACGGCGACGGCGCTTGCCGGCGTGCTGTTCTATCTCGCACCCTTGCCGCTTTGCCTCGCCGGGCTCGGCTGGGGCGGAAAGGCCGCTCTCGTTTCGGCGCTCACCGGCACGGTGATCGTCGCCGCGAGCCTCGGGCCGGCCACGGCGGCGATCTTCGCAATTTCCATTGCCGCGCCCACGGCTCTGCTCACTCATCTCGCGCTTCTGTCGCGGCCCGTCGCCACGCCCCAGGGACAAGTCGTCGGCGCGCTCGAATGGTATCCCCCCGGCCGCATCGTCGGCTGGGCGGCGCTGATCGCCGGTCTGCTTGCCGGCCTGCTGGTGCTGATCCTGGGCTACGACCAGGACAGCTATCGCGAGTCGATCCGCGAGATCCTCAACCACAGCGCGCTCAAGGAACTCGATCGCGACGGGACGCTGTTCACCGAGGCGAACATCGCCAACCTCTCCGGCATGATCGCCCGCGCCCTGCCTGCGGCGTTTGCCATCATCTGGCTCACCATCACGCTCTTTAACCTCTGGATGGCGGGGCTGATCGTCGACGCCTCCGGGCGCGCGCTCAGGCCCTGGCCCAATTTGCAGGCGCTCGAGCTGCCGAACGCCTTCCTGCTCGTGTTCGCCGGCGCGCTTGCCGCATCCTTCTTGCCTGGCCTGCCCGGGCTGCTCGCCACCGGGCTCGCCGGCGCGATGCTGTTCGCTTACGTGCTGCAAGGTCTTGCGGTGATCCACGTCTATAGCCGCGGCGTGCCGCTACGCTCGCTGCTGCTCGGCACCGTTTATGTCGGCATTCTGCTGCTGGGCTGGGTGGCGATCCTCGTCGCCATTGCCGGCCTCGCCGAGCCTCTTTTCAACTTGCGCCAGCGCGCCGGTCCCGGCCGCCAGCCCCCCAAAAACGACGGTAAAGTATGACAAGGATAGGAGTGTAGAACATGCAAGTCATCCTGCTCGAGCGCATTGGGCGCCTCGGACAAATGGGCGATGTGGTCACCGTCAAGGACGGCTTCGCCCGCAACTTCCTGCTGCCGCAGGGCAAAGCGCTGCGCGCCACCGAAGCCAACCGCAAGCGCTTCGAACGCGACAAGGCCCAGCTCGAGGCGCGCGATCTCGAGCTAAAATCCGAGGCGCAAGCCGTCTCCGCCAAGCTCGACCGCCAGAGCTTCATCATCATCCGCCAGGCCGGCGAGTTGGGCAGCTCTACGGCTCGGTGTCCACGCGCGACATCGCCACGGCGGTCACCGAAGGCGGCTTCTCCATCGAGCGGCGCCAGGTGATGCTCGACCGTCCCATCAAGGCGCTCGGCCTGCACGACATTCGCGTCGCGCTGCACGCCGAGGTCCAGCCGCATATCGTGGTCAATGTTGCTCGCTCTCCCGACGAGGCGGCGCGCCAGGCGCGCGGCGAGGATGTGACCAGAGCCCAGACCGAAGCCGAGGAGGACGCCGAGGCGGCGAGAGTGGCGGCCGAGGCTCTGTTCGAGGAAGGCGCTGTCCCTGCCGAGGGAGAAGAAGGCGCAACCGAGGACGCCGAGGAAGAGGCCGACGCCTAGGCGTGAATTTGCGCTCGCCCTCGCTCCTTGTGGGCGAGCGCACGCTCTCCCAATTGTCCACAGACCTGACAGCTATCCGCTCTTCTGCTTTGGGGTAGAGTTGCTGCATGAGCAACGCATTGATTTGCCAGATTGCCGCCGGAAACACCGGTGTTTCGCGAGGCCCCGCATAATCTCGAGGCCGAGCAGGCGTTGCTCGGCGCGATCCTCGTCAATAACGAGGCGATCGACCGCGTTTCGACCTTCCTCAAGCCGGGGCACTTCTATGACGCGCTGCACGCGCGCATCTTCGAGGCGGCGTCGAAGCTGATCCTGAGCGGCAAGCGCGCCACGCCGATCACGCTCAAGACCTTCTTCCAGGCCGATCCGCCGGTGGGCGAGCTTCCCGTGCCGCAATATCTTGGCCGGCTTGCCGCCAATGCCACCACCATCATCAATGCCGAGGATTACGGCCGCACCGTCTACGACCTCGCCATCCGCCGCCAGCTCATCCAGATCGGCGAGGTGATGGTCAACACCGCCTTCGATTCGCCGATCGACGCGCCGCCATCGGTGCAGATCGAAGGCGCCGAGCAGCAGCTTTACGAGCTGGCCGAGACCGGTAAATACGGCTCGGGCTTCGAGCCGTTCTCCTCCGCGCTGACCGACGCCATCGACATGGCCGCCAACGCCTATCGGCGCGACGGCGGGCTGTCGGGTCTCGCCACCGGCTTCAACGATCTCGACCAGAAGATGGGCGGCCTGCAGCCTTCCGACCTGATCATCATCGCCGGACGTCCCGCCATGGGGAAGACGGCGCTCGCCACCAACATCGCCTATCACGTGGCCAAGACCTATCGCCCGGGTGGCGACGCCGAGACCACGCTCGACGGCGCCGTGGTCGGCTTCTTCTCGCTCGAAATGTCGGCGGAGCAGCTCGCCACCCGCATCATCTCCGAGCAGTCTTATATTCCGTCCGAGAAGATCCGCCGCGGACGCATCGATGCCGACGAGTTCGACCGCATCGTCGAGGTTTCGCAGGAGCTGCAGCATCTGCCTCTTTATATCGACCAGACCGGCGGCATCTCCGTCGCCCAGCTCGCCGCCCGCGCACGGCGGCTGAAGCGCCAAAGGGGCCTCGGCTTCATCGTCGTGGACTATCTCCAGCTCCTGTCCGGCTCCTCCAAACGCGCGGCGGAAGGCCGGGTGCAGGAGGTCTCGGAGATCACCACGGGGCTGAAAGCGCTTGCCAAGGAGCTGCATGTGCCCATTCTCGCGCTCTCCCAGCTCTCCCGTCAGGTTGAGCAGAGGGAGGACAAACGCCCGCAACTCGCGGATTTGCGCGAATCCGGCTCGATCGAGCAAGACGCCGACGTGGTGTTGTTCGTGTTCCGCGAGGAATATTATCTGGAGCGGAGCCAACCTCGCGAGAACACGGAAGAGCACCAGAAGTGGCAACTAGCAATGGACACGGTGACGGGGAAGGCCGACGTGATCATCGGCAAGCAGCGGCACGGCCCGACCGGCACGGTGACGCTGCAGTTCACCCCGGAATTCACCCGGTTCAGCAATCTCGCCTCCGAGGAGCGCCTGCCGGCGCGGCGGGAGTGAGAGAGTCGCGCCCGCCCGAGGCCGCCTCGAGCGAGCGCGAATACGGGGCGAGCGACACCGCCATTCTCACCATCGATCTCGACGCGCTCACCGCCAATTACCGGCGCTTGCGCGATCTCGCCGCTCCGGCCGAATGCGCCGCCGTGGTCAAGGCCGACGCCTATGGTCTCGGCATGGCGCTCGCCGCACCCGCGCTCGCGCGCGCGGGCTGCAAGACCTTCTTCGTGGCGACGCTCGGCGAGGCGCGCGCCTTGCGCGCGCTGCTGCCCGACCCCGCCATCTATGTGTTTGCCGGGCTGATGCCGGGTACGGCCGAGATCTATCGCGCGCACGATCTTCGCCCGGTGCTGAACAGCGCGGACGAGATCGCCGAGTGGGCGTCCTTCTGCGCAAGAAGCGGCGAGAAGCTCGCTTGCGCCGTGCATATCGATAGCGGCATGAACCGGCTTGGCCTGTCGGCCGACGAGGTGGAGCGCGTGGCCGAGGCGCGCGAGCTCTGGCAAGCCATGACGCTGTCCCTGGTGATGAGCCATCTCGCCTGCGCCGACGAGCCGCGCCATCCGAAGAGCGAGACGCAGCGCAAGACCTTCGAGCGGCTGCGGGCGAAGCTGCCTGTTGCGCTGGCGAGCCTTGCCAACTCGGCCGGCATCCTGCTCGGCCGTGCCTATGCCTATGACCTGGTACGTCCCGGCATCGCGCTTTACGGCGGCAAGCCCGCGCGGGAGGGCGACAATCCATTCCTGCCCGTGGTGCATCTCAAGGGCCGCATCCTGCAAGTGCGGGACGTGCCCTCGGGAGAAACCGTGGGCTATGGCGCGAGCCACACGCTGAAGCGCGCCTCTCGCGTCGCCATCGTCTCGGTCGGCTATGCCGACGGTTTCTTCCGCTCGCTGTCGCACAAGGACGGACAAGAAGGGTTCGTCGCCTATATCGGCGCTCACGCGGCGCCGATCCTCGGCCGCGTGTCGATGGACCTGATCACCGTCGACGTGACCGCGGTGCCTGACGCGATGTCCGGCCGTGGTGCCTGGGTCGAGTTGATCGGGCCAAACGTACCCACACAAACCATGGCGCATCACGCGGGCACCATCGACTACGAGGTGCTCACCAATCTCGGCCGCCGCGCGTCGCGGCGTTATATCGGCGGCTGAATTCACCCATGGCCAAAGCATCGCGAGCCTTTGTCTGCCAAGCCTGCGGCGCGGTGACCAACCGCTGGTCCGGCAAATGCGCGTCCTGCGGCGAATGGAACTCGATCATCGAGGAGCAGGCGCCGTCGGGCTCGCCTGCGCTGATCGCCATCAGAGGCGGCAAGGCGCGGCTCGCCGTGCTGGAGACGCTTGCCGGCGCCTCGCAAGAAGCGCCGCGCCTTCCGACCGGCATCGCCGAGCTCGACCGGGTGCTTGGCGGCGGGCTCGTGCCGGGCTCGGCCGTGCTGGTCGGCGGCGATCCCGGCATCGGCAAGTCGACGCTTCTGCTGCAGGCGGCGGCCCGGCTTGCCGAGATCGGCTTCCCCGTCGTCTATCTCTCCGGCGAGGAAGCGCCCGCCCAGGTCCGCATGCGCGCGGAGCGGCTCGGGCTTGCGCAAGCGCCCGTCGCGCTCGGCACGGAAACCAATGTCGCCAATATCGTTGCCACGCTCGGCAGCGCCGCGCCGCCCTCGCTGGTCGTCATCGATTCGGTGCAGACGCTCTGGTCGGAGAGCGTGGAGGCCGCGCCGGGCACCATCTCGCAGCTCAGAGGCTGCGCCTCGGCGCTGATCAGCCAGGCCAAGACCAGCGGATCGACCCTCGTGCTGGTCGGCCACGTCACCAAGGACGGTCAGATCGCCGGCCCCAAGGTCATCGAGCACATGGTCGATACCGTGCTCTATTTCGAGGGTCTCAGCGGACACCAGTTCCGCATCCTGCGCGCGGTGAAGAACCGGTTCGGGCCGACCGACGAGATCGGCGTGTTCGAAATGCGCCAGGACGGCCTCAAGGAAGTGGAAAACCCCTCGGCCCTGTTCTTGAACGACCGCGACCGCGACGCTCCGGGGACGGCCGTGTTCGCCGGCATGGAGGGCACCCGCCCGATCCTGGTCGAGATCCAGGCGCTGGTCGCGCCGTCGATGCTCGGCACGCCGCGCCGTGCCGTGGTGGGGTGGGACCCGAATCGGCTCGCCATGCTGATCGCCGTGCTGGAAGCCCGCTGCGGGGTGCGGCTCAGCGCCCACGACGTCTATCTGAACGTCGCCGGCGGCTTGCGGCTCAACGAGCCGGCCGCCGACCTCGCCGCGGCCGCCGCGCTCGTCTCCTCGATGACCGGCAAGCCAGCGCCTGAGGACACCGTCTATTTCGGCGAGGTGAGCCTGACCGGCGCGGTGCGCGCCGTGAGCCATATGGATCAGCGGCTTAAGGAAGCCGCCAAGCTCGGCTTTGCCCGCGCCGCCCTGCCCCAGGCGGCGACTGAGGGCGACCGGACGGCCAGCGCGATGCGGCTCTTGCCCATTGCTCAACTGGACGAGCTCGTGGCCTGGTTCGCCGCACCGCCTGAGTGACGGCAAAAAAGCCTGCGACAATCCTGCCGCAAAGCCCATCCATCATTGCGCCAACCGGCCCATTTGTGCTTGATCGCCGGGAATCGTGCTAGTTAGTGTGCGCCGCCCGCCGAAGGAGCCTCGTGCCATGCCCATCTCCTGGCTCGATGTCATATTGATCGTCATCATGCTCATCTCGGGCTTCCTCGCCATGGTGCGCGGATTCACGCGCGAGGTGCTGTCGATCTTCTCCTGGGCCGTGGCTGCTGTCGCCGCGCTCTATCTCACGCCGAAATATTCGGCCGTGCTTGACCCCTACACCGGCAACCCGAGCGTCTCGCAGATCGCCTTCGCCGCCGGCATTTTCATCATCACCCTGATCGTGGTGAGCCTCATCACCTTCCGCATCTCCGACAAGGTGCTCGACAGCAAGGTCGGCGCGCTCGATCGCACCTTGGGCTTCGTTTTCGGGCTGGCACGCGGCTTCCTCCTGGTGGCCATCGTCTTCATCCTGTTCACCGCGCTTGCCCGCGACCAACCAGAATGGGTCCGCAATGCGCGCTCTTTCCCCATTCTTCAGCAGACTCAGGTCGCCATCGAATCGCTGCTCCCCATGAATCCGGAGCAATTCCTGCCTGGATCGAAGCCTGAAGGAGAGCAGCCTGGCACGCAGCCAGAAGGTCAACCGGAAACGCCCGCAGAAGGCGGAACTCAGCCGGATCAAAAATCTTGAGGTTAACGTTCAAGCAGTGCGTGGCGTCGCGGCATTGAAGCGCTATTAACGGCGCTTATCTTACTGGGAGGAGGCTTGAGCCCGTGACTGAGCACGTTCATCCCGAGAGGCCCGATTTGAGCTTCCTCGAAGAGGACCGGCTGCACGAAGAGTGCGGCGTCTTCGGCATCTTCAACCATCCCGATGCCGCGGCGCTCACCGCGCTCGGCCTGCACGCGCTCCAGCATCGCGGCCAGGAAGCGGCGGGCATCGTCAGCTTCGACGGCAACCACTTCCATACCGAGCGCCGGGTTGGCCTGGTCGGCGACCATTTCACCTCGCGCCCGGTGATCGAGCGGCTGAAAGGCGACATGGCGGTGGGCCATGTCCGCTACTCGACCTGCGGCGACCCGGTGTTGCGCAACGTGCAACCGCTATTCGTCGATCTGGATTCCGGCGGCTTCGCGCTGGGCCATAACGGCAATCTCACCAACGCGCTGACGCTGCGCGACTCCCTCGTCAAAAAAGGCGCCATCTGCCAATCGACCACCGACACCGAGGTGATCCTGCATCTCGTGGCGCGAAGCGAGAAACAGCGCTTCGTCGAGCAATTGATCGAAGCCCTGCTCCAGGTTGAAGGCGCCTACGCGCTGGTCGGCCTCACCCACAAGAAATTGATCGGCGCGCGCGACCCCTTCGGCATCAGGCCTCTCGTCCTCGGCAAGCTTGGCGAGTCTTGGGTGCTCGCCTCCGAGACCTGCGCGCTCGACATTATCGGCGCCGAGTTCGTGCGCGAGGTGGAGAATGGCGAGGTGGTGGTGATCACCCGCGAGGGCATCGAAAGCCACCGCTTCGTGCCCAAATATCCGGCGCGGCTCTGCATCTTCGAATATATCTATTTCGCCCGGCCCGACTCCATCGTCGGCGGCCGCTCGGTCTACGAGGTGCGCAAGGAGATGGGCCGGCAATTGGCGCGCGAAGCGCCGGCCGATGCCGACATCATCGTGCCGATTCCCGATTCCGGCGTGCCGGCGGCGATCGGCTACTCGCAAGAATCCGGACTGCCCTTCGAATACGGCATCATCCGCAATCACTATGTCGGCCGCACCTTCATCGAGCCCGAGCAGCGCATCAGGCAGCTCGGCGTCAAGCTCAAGCACAGCGCCAACGAGTTCCAGGTCAAGGGCAAGCGGATCGTGCTGATCGACGACAGCGTGGTGCGCGGCACGACCTCGGTGAAGATCGTGCAGATGATGCGCGAAGCCGGGGCCAAGCGAAGTGCATATGCGCATTTCCAGCCCGCCGATCACCCATCCCGATTTCTACGGCATCGACACGCCCGACCAGGACAAGCTGCTCGCCGCCCATCGCACCCTGGAAGAGATGCGGCGAATTCATCGGCGCCGACTCGCTTGCCTTCCTGTCGGTCGACGGCATCTACAAGGCCATGGGCTATGAAGGCCGCGACCACGCCCATCCGCAATTCACCGACCACTGCTTCACCGGCGAATATCCGACGCGGCTCAGAGACCGCGAAGGCCCGCCGCAGCAGAAGCAGCTCTCCTTCCTCGCCGAAGTGGGTTGACGGCGCAACGCCTCAAGGATCGCATCGCGCTCATCACCGGCGCCTCGCGCGGCATCGGCCGCGCGGTGGCGGAGAAATTCGCGCAAGAGGGCGCGCATGTTCTGCTGCTTGCGCGCAACCGCAAGGCGCTCGAGCGAGTCGACGACGCGATCAAGGCCGCCGGCGGCAAGGCGACGCTCATCCCGCTCGAGCTCTCCGACGGCAAATCCATCGACGCTCTCGGCCCGACCCTCTATGAGCGCTTCGGCAGACTCGACATTCTGGTCGGCAACGCCGGCATCCTGGGGCGCCTCTCCCCGCTCACGCATATACCGTCGGAGCATTGGGAGCGGGCGTTTGCCATCAACGTCACCGCCAATTGGCGGCTGATCCGCACGCTCGATCCGCTGCTCCGCCGCTCGGACGCGGGCCGCGTCATCTTCGTCACTTCGGGCGTGGCGCGGACGGCTCGCGCCTATTGGGCGCCCTACTCCGTCTCCAAGGCCGCGCTCGAGGCCCTGGCCAAGACCTATGCCAACGAGACCGCCGACAGCCCGGTCAAGGTCAACCTCATATCGCCGCGGGCGACCGCGACGCGCATGCGTCACGAGGCCTATCCCGGCGAGGATCAGACGACGCTGGCAAAGCCGGAAGATGTCGCTGAGCACTTCGTCGCGCTGGCCATGCCCGATTTCGCCGAGACGGGCAAGATCGTGGAAGCCTGAGCTCAGCCTTCGGTCGTCAGCACCATGCCGTCATAGGCGGGCTCGACGCCCGGCGGCAGCTCCCGCGCGAGCGTCGCATAATCGAGATCGACATGCATATGCGTGAGCACGGCGCGCTTCGGCTTCACCCGCGCGATCCAAGCGAGCGCCTGCTCGACAGAGAGATGGCTCGGATGCGGAGTGGGCCGAAGAGCGTCGAGGATCCACACATCGAGGTCTCGCAGCGCCTCGAGCGACTCTTCCGGAAAGTCGCTCACATCCGGCGAATAGGCGACCCCTCCGAAGCGGAAGCCAAGCGTCTCGCCGGACCCGTGAATTTGCCGGAATGGCAGCGCCTCGATCGCGCCGCCGGCGCCCTCGATTCTGACCGTCTTACCGGCCTCGATCTCATGGCCCCTGAGGATCGGCGGGTATTCGCTGGTCGCTGGCGAGGAGAAGCAATAACCGAAGCGCGTATGCAGATGGCGTCCCGTCGTCGCGTCATAATAAACATCGACCCGGCGGCGTCCGTTGAACGCCACTTGGCGCAGATCGTCGATGCCGTGCACGTGATCGGCATGGTCGTGGGTGTAGAGCACGCCGTCGACCCAGCCCGTCCTCGCATCGAGCAATTGCTGGCGAAGGTCAGGCGAAGTATCGACCAGGACCGTGGTCTCGCCCTCGGCGCCCGCGCGCTCGACCAGCACAGAGCAGCGCTGCCGCCGGTTCTTCGGGTTGGTCGGATCGCACGCGCCCCAATGATTGCCGACGCGCGGCACGCCGCCCGATGTGCCGCAGCCGAGAATGGTGAGCTTCAAGCTCATGCGGCGTTTTGCGGCGCTTTCAGCGACGAACGCGGCACCTTCTTGAAGATCCTGAAGAAATTGTCCGTGGTGAGCCGCTGCATGTCGGCCTCGCGCACGCCCCTGAGCGACGCAAGCCGCGCCGCCGTATGCACGACGAAAGCCGGCTCGTTGGTCTTGCCGCGCAGAGGCTCAGGCGCAAGGTAAGGCGCGTCGGTCTCGACCAGGAGCCGGTCCGACGGCACCGCAAGCGCGATGTCGCGCAGCGCCTCGGCATTCTTGAAGGTGACGACGCCCGAGAAGGAAATATAGCCGCCCAGCGTAAGGCCTCGATGCGCGAGATCGGCCCCGCTGGTGAAGCAATGCAGCACGAAGGGGAACGCGCCCTTGGCACTCTCCTCCTCGAGCATGCGGGCGATATCGGCATCGGCCTCGCGGGCATGGATGATCAGCGGCAATCCCGTCTCCCGCGCGGCGGCGATATGCGTGCGGAAGCTCTTCTTCTGCATGTCGTGCGGGCTGTGGTCGTAATGATAGTCTAACCCCGCCTCGCCGATGGCCACGACCTTCGGATGCCGCGCGAGCTCGACCAGCTCCTCCACCGTCACGTCGGGCTCCTCGGCGGCATTATGCGGATGCGTGCCGATCGAGCAGAATACATTGTCATGCGCCTCGACGATTGTCCTCAGCTCGTCGAAGCGGCGCACCCGCGTCGAGATCGTCACCATCAGCCCGACACCGGCCGCCCGCGCGCGCGCAAGCACCGCGCCAAGATCGGCGTTGAGCTCGGGAAAATCGAGATGGCAGTGGCTGTCGACGAGCATGACGGACGAAAGATCGGTACTCTTGAATCTGCTAGGCTATTACCACAATGGCGCCCGAAGACTATGTGCAGCATATAGGTCTAAGGGAGCAATACTAAGAGGAGCGCAAATGCCGAGACCGGTCTCTATCTTTAGTCGCCGTCTCATTGCCGCGGCCGTGGCCGCCATCCTGCTCCCGCTGGCGCCCGCTCCCGTCGCGGCCGGCTGCAGCAAGAGCGTCATCTTGTACAATGCGTGGTGGTGCGGCTACTGCAAACAAGTCCGGGCGATCCTTGCGCGCAACAACATCAAGTACAGCATCCTCGATGCCACGACCCCGAAGGTCCAGGCCATGATGCTGAGGAAGTTTGGCGATACCGCCGTCCCACGCACCGTGATTGGCGGCGTCGTGGTCGAGGGGGTCGACGAGGCCCGCATCAAGCAGCTCTGTCGCAGCGTAGAGCCCGACGGAGGCTCAGTCACGAAGCGGGAATTTCCTCAGCCTCGACATAACGCGGGAAGACAGGTTGCGGCGGCGGCAGCTCGGTCCCGGATTTCAACCTTCCCTTAGGCCCGAGCGCCGCGAAATCGCGCGCGTCGGCGGGAACGCCAAGCTGATCGAGCAGCTTGCCCGCACTCTCCGGCATCACCGGCTGCACCAGAATGGCGATCTGGCGCGTGACCTCCGCCGTGACATAGAGAATGGTCTCCATTCGCTTCGGGTTGGTCTTTTTGTGCGCCCACGGCTCCTCTCCCGCGAAATAGCGATTGGCGTCGGCGACCAGCGCCCAGACGATCTCCAGCGCGCGATGGATGGCGAAATCGTCGATCGCCTCGGTGACGCGCGCGAGCGCTCCGTCCGCCGCCGCCAGGATCGTCTTGTCGGCTGAGGTCATCTCGCCCGGCTCAGGCACGCGGGCCCCGCAATTCTTGGCGATCATCGACAGCGAACGTTGCGCCAGATTGCCGAGATCGTTGGCGAGGTCGGCATTGATCCGCTGCACGATGCCGTCGCGGCTGTAATTGCCGTCCTGGCCGAACGGCACCTCGCGCAACAGGAAATAGCGGAGCTGATCGACGCCGTAATCCTTTACCAGCACGAAGGGATCGACCACATTGCCGACCGACTTCGACATCTTCTCTCCGCGGTTATAGAGAAAGCCGTGGCCGAACACGCGCTTCGGCACGGCGACGCCGGCCGACATCAGAAAGGCCGGCCAATAGACCGCGTGAAAGCGGATGATGTCCTTGCCGATGATATGCACATCGGCCGGCCAATAGCGCTTGAAACTCTCTGAACTCTCGTCCGGGAAGCCGACGCCTGTGAGGTAATTGGTCAGCGCGTCGACCCACACATACATAATGTGCTTCG
This sequence comes from uncultured Alphaproteobacteria bacterium, assembly GCA_963817175.1. GTDB lineage: Bacteria > Pseudomonadota > Alphaproteobacteria > Rhizobiales > Methyloligellaceae > Methyloceanibacter. The sequence continues at coordinate 39,319 of CAWFNK010000008.1, read as the reverse complement.
GATTCGCCCGGCACGGGAATGCCCCAGTCGAACGTCGTACGCGAAATCGAGAGATCCTGGAGCCCGCCGCGCACGAAGCTCTTCACCTCGTTCGCCCGTGTCTCGGGCCCGATGAACTCGGGATGGGCCTCGTAATAGGCGAGGAGCTTGTCCTGATAGGCCGAGAGCTTGAAGAAATAGCTCTCCTCCTCGACCCATTCGACCGGCGTTCCCTGCGGCGAGAGCTTGCGGCCGTCGGCGGCCTCTTTCAGCTCGCTCTCGTCGTAATAGGCCTCGTCGCGCACCGAGTACCAGCCGGCATATTTGTCGAGATAGATGTCGCCGGCAGCTTGCATGCGTCGCCACAGTTCCTGGCAGGCGCGAGCGTGGCGCTCCTCGCGGGTGCGGATGAAATCGTCGTTCGAGCAATTGAGCGCGCGCACCATGTCGCGGAACTTCGGCGTGTTGCGGTCGGCGAGCTCCGCCGGGGTGATGCCTTGCGCCTTGGCGGTCTGCAGCATCTTGATGCCGTGCTCGTCGGTGCCGGTGAGGAAGAACACGTCGTGGCCCTGCAAGCGCCGGAAGCGCGCCAGCGCGTCGGTCGCCACGGCCTCATAGGCATGGCCGATATGGGGCGCGTCGTTCGGATAGGAGATGGCAGTGGTGATGTAAAAGCTGCGCTTGTCCGCCATGGCGGCAGGAATAGCGGGGCCGGCGCCGCACGGGCAAGCGCGCTTGCTGGTCTCGCTAAACAGGATGTTCCCGCGCCACCGACTGGAGTCTGAACCAGGTCTCGAGCACGAGCAGGCTGCGATCGAGATTGAGCGCGAAGGCCTCTGCTCTCGCCTCGGAGATCGCCTCCCAGGCTTTCAGCCCAATAAGCGAGATTGGCGGGGGAAATGAGCCGTTTGCCGAGGCTCCGCTCCTCATGCGTCGCCCCCTCGCCCGTCGCCGTGAAGCGGATCAGACGCTCGATCAGCCCCAGCAGCAGCGACAAATAGAGCTCGAGCCGCTCAGTCTCGGCCATGGAGCCCAGCCGCTCCACATTGCGATGCAGGCGCGCGCCGTCGATCTCGGGCAGCGCGGCGAGAGCGGCGGCGATCTCGGCATAAAGCTCGATGCCCTCGCTGGAGACGAGCTCGAGTGCGCGGCGCACGCTGCCCTGGCTCAGCGCAAGCGCCGTCTTGAGCGTCTTGGTGTCGATCTCCTGCCCGTCGCGCTCGAGCGCGGCGCGAACTGCCTGTTCCAGATCCTGTTCGCCTAAGGCCGAGACGCGAAGCGTCCGCGCGCGCGAGCGGATCGTCACCGGAAGCCGCCCCTCGGCGCTCGAGATCAGCAGGAACAAAGTATTGGGCGGCGGCTCTTCCAGCGCCTTCAACAGCGCGTTCGCCGCGTTCTGGTTCAGCTCGTCGGCGCGATCGACGATCACGACGCGCCAACTCCCCTCCCCCGCCGTGGTGCCGAGAAAGGCGCGCAGGCGCCGGACCTCGTCGACGCCGATCATTTGCGCATAGCGTTTGGACTTCTCGTTCCAGGCGCGCCGGATCACCAGCAGGTTCGGATGCGACAGCGCCGCGACCTTGCGAAACACCGGATGCGCTTTATCGACGGCATCGCGCTCGTTCGCCTCGGCCAGCACCATCCGGGCGAAGCGATAGGCGAGCGTTGCCTTGCCGATGCCTTCGGGCCCGACCATCAGCCAAGCATGATGCATGCGGCCGCTTGCCAGCGCGTCGGTGAACTCATCAAGCGCCGCCTCGTGCCCGAACAGGCGGTCGACCTCGCGCGGGCTCGAAAAGCCTTCGAGCCGGTCGGGCTCCGCGAGCGCCGCGGCGCGTGCCCGCTCCGCCGCCATGCTCATGATGTCGCGCTCATGGGCTCAAGCGCTGCAGGACCACTTCCCACACATCCTCGGCCACCATGGCCTCTGGCTGACTCGCATCGACCACGACGCAGCGGTCCGGCTCCTCCTCGGCGATATCGAGAAACGCTCGGCGCACGCGCTCATGCAGCATGACCTCCTGGTTCTCGAACCGGTCGGGCACGTTGCCGCTGCGCCGCTCGGCGGCGCGCGCCAGTCCCTCCTCGGGAGGAATGTCGAGAATGAAGGTGATGTCGGGCAACAGGCCGCCGGTGGTGAGCCGCTCCAAGGCACTGATCAGCCCGCGCGGCACGCCCGCCGTCGCCCCCTGATAGGCGCGCGTGGAATCGAGGAAGCGGTCGCACACGACCCACTTGCCTTCATGCAGCGCCTGACCGATGGCGCCCTCGATATGGTCGGCGCGCGCCACGGCGAACATCAAGGCCTCGGCGAACGGCCCGAACTGCCAGACGCGGCCCGAAAGCAGCGCCTCGCGGATCTCTTCCGCCGCCGGCGTGCCGCCGGGCTCGCGGGTGGCGAACACCTTGCGACCCGCGCGCGCCAGGCGGTTGGCGAGAATGCCGGCCTGGGTCGACTTGCCGGAGCCCTCGCCGCCTTCGAATGTGATGAATCTGCCGTCGGGATGGTGGAGCTGCATCATCTTTGCCGGCTAGAGCAGCCAGCCGAAGGCGAGCACGAGCAGCGAATCCAATCCGCGCATGGCGAAATTGCTCTGGCCGATATCGTCGCCGGCATAAAGCGGGATGTCGTTGGTCGCTTGCGAGTTGGCCGATGTCACGCGCAGCACTGCCACTCGGTCGCCCTTGCGGATCGGGGCCTTGATGGGGCCGTTATACAGGATCGCGGCATTGACCTTGCCGCTCGCCGTCGCCGGCAGGATGATATTGATATTGCCGTCGCCGACCAGCGGCACGTAATGCTGCGTGCCGCCCCACACCAGCGCGTCGCTCACCTTCTGGCCTTCGTCGAACAAGCGGAACGGCTTGAAGCTCTTGAAGCCCCAGTCGAGCAGCTTGCGCGACTCCGCCTCGCGGTCCTTCGCACTATCGAGGCCGCCGACCACCAGCAGCAGCCGCTGATCGCCGCGCTTGGCGCTGGCCACCAGCCCATATCCCGACTCCTTGATGAAGCCGGTCTTCAGTCCGTCCACGCCGATATCCAGCGCGATGAGCGGATTGCGGTTATGGAAGGTGAACTTGTCGCGGTACTTGAACTCCTTCTCGCCGAAGAAGTGATAGTACTCGGGATAGGTATAGATCAGGTGGTGAGCGAGAACGGCGAGATCGCGCGCCGTCATCAGATGACCTTCCGCCGGCAGACCGGTGGCGTTGACGAAGGTCGACTTCTCGAGCCCGATGGTTCGCGAGTATTCCGTCATCTGTTTGGCGAAGGCTTCTTCCGTGCCGCCGATTCCTTCGGCGAGGATGATGGCGGCGTCGTTGCCCGACTGAACGGTGACGCCCTGGATCAGATCGCTGATGCTCACCATGGTGTTGAGCGGCGCGAACATGGCCGACCCGCCCGACGGCGCGCCACCCGTCCGCCACGCATGCTCGCTCACCTTGAACTCGATCCTCGAGCTTGAGCCTCCCGGCCTTCAGCTCGCGGAACACGATGGCGAGCGTCATCAGCTTGCTCATGCTGGCGGGCGGAGCGAGCGTGTCGGCATCTTTCTCGAACAGCACGAGATTGGCGTCGGCATCCATCAGGATGGCGTGCTTCGCCTTGGTCTCGAAATTGTTCGCCGGAGCGGCGGCGCGCGTGGCCGCGGTGACGCAACAGACGCCGAGCGCGAGCACGGCGCCGACCGCTGCGATCTTGATCCATCTGTCAAGGCGCGAGGCGTGCACGGGGGATGACCAGGCCGGAGCGAAATTGAATATCATGGCCGCTCTATAGCGGCCGACCTCAAGACAAATATCAAGCCGTCTTGCCTAAAAATCAACCCGGCAGCCGGAACGCCGGCAATTAGTTCCCGGTGACGATCTTGGCGCCCTGATATCCGGCGCTTCTGACCTTGGCGAGAGCCGTCTTGGTTCCGGATGTGGCGGAAAATGGGCCGACCCGCACGCGGAAATAGACGTTGCCGCCAACTTCGATCGGCGTCACCTCGACTGGCGCCAGCCCGGCAAGCGCGCCGCGTGCTTTGTCGGCGTTCTCCTTGTTCTTGAACGAGCCGGCTTGGATGACGATCCCTCCCGCTTGCGGCTTGGTGTTCGCGGGCGCCGGGAGCGAGCCGGTGGACTGAGGTGCCGCCAGCGCGGCAGTCGGCGCCGAGGGCGCTGCTGCCGACGGCGGACCTGCGGCCGCCTTGGTGGTCGACTTCCAGCCTTGCTCCGCCGACGCAGCGGGAGCCGCCTGCTGGAGCTCACGCGGGGCCGCCTGTTTCCAGGGCCGCGCCAAATTCTCCGGATTTTCCGCGGGCAGCGTGCTGCTCACCGCGACCGCGCCATCCTTCGATGACTTGCCCTTGCTCGCGACCCGCATCCAGCCTTGGCTCGCGAGATAGTTGCCGCTCATAGCTGTCATCGCCGTCCAACGGTGCGCGGCCGAGATATTTCACCCGCACCGTCGCCGTGCCGTTGTTGCGGAAGCCGAGCAGCTCGGCCGAGCGCCGCGACAGATCGATGATGCGGTCGCGCGCATAAGGCCCGCGGTCGTTGATGCGCACCACGATGGTCCGGCCGTTATTGAGATTGGTCACCCGCGCATAGACCGGGAGCGGCAGCGTCGGGTGCGCCGCCGACAGCCGATCCATGTCGTAGATCTCGCCATTGGCGGTGCGGCGTCCATGGAACAGCTCGCCATACCACGATGCGTTGCCGACGCGGTCATAGCCGGGCTCTTCCCGCGGCGTATAGGTCAGCCCGGAGATTTCATAGGGCTTGCCGATCTGATAGACGCCGCCGCCCTTCGGCACGGGTTGGCCGAGCGGCGATCACGCGCTCGCCGAGCCTTTCATTGTTGCCGGAGCCGCAGGCCGAAAGCCCGAGGCAAAGCGCGGCGATCAGGAACAGAGGCGCGATGAAGCCGGCGGGGCCGAACGCACCCGCATCCAAGCTTAGCCCGCCCGCAATACGCGCGAGCCTGGACTGACCCACAAAACGCAACGTCCCGCCCCCCGCAAGGGCTTGTTGGAAGCGCCGGAAGAGCTCGGCAAGGCGCGCGAGATCGACGCAGCCGGCGCGTTTCGCGACTCTCGGCTGAAGACGGTTAGCAAAGCGTGAATCAGGACTTCCGCGCGCCGATGCGCTCGAGGCAATCCGCCGCGACCGCTTCGAGCGGGCGGCTTGCGTCGATCACCGCAAAGCTCTGCGGTCCGAGGTCGTAGCCGAGTTGCTCATCGACGACGGAAGGCGTCGCGTCGGAGACATCGCCCTTTCGCGTTGCCACCCTGTCGCGCATGATCTTGGCCGGGGCTTCGAGCCAAAGCCCGGTGAAGGGAACGCCGAGCTTTGCCGCAAGAGCGGCGAGTTCCTCGCGCTCCTCAGGTTTCGCGTGCACGGCATCGACGATCGCCGCCTGGCCGCCGAGCAGCGCCATCATCGCGCGCTTGCGGCTCATCGCGTAAACCTGATCGGAGACTTCTGGGGCGTAGGCGCTCGCCGCCAACCTCGCCTCGGGCGGCACGCCGAACAGGCGCTTGCGCTCGACATCGCTCCGCACGATGACCGCTCCGGGAAACGCGCCGAGCGAAGGCGCGATCGCGCGCGCCACGGCCGATTTGCCGCTGCCCGACAATCCACCGATGGCGACGAGCCGGGGCGCGGTCGGCGCAAGGAACTGTTGCGCGAGCGCGAAATAGCCGAGCGCCTCGCCGCGCACCGCCTCGGCTTCGGCGCGCAGCCGCCATGCGCGCGCGCAACAATTCGACCTTGGCCCTGATCGTCGCCCGCATCGCCAGAAACAGCGGAAGCGAAACAAGCCCGATGAGATTGCCCGTGCCGCCCTCGGCCTCGAGATAGGCGTTGAGCACGGCGTTGGCATGCGCGCTCAAGCCACGCTTGCCGAGATCCATCAACAGAAAGGCGAGATCGTAGAGCACGTCGATGGTGGCGAGCCGGTCGTCGAACTCGATGGCGTCGAACAGGACCGGCGCGCCGTCGATCTCGACGATATTGCGCAGATGCAGATCGCCGTGGCAGTGGCGCACATAGCCGCCCCTCGCCCGCGCCTCGAGCAAGGGCGAGAGCGCGGCGAGCCGCATCCGGCTCGCGCGTGCGAGATCCGCCGCAGCCTCGCGCGGCAGCATGTCGGCATTGGCGGCGAACTCCGCCTCGTTGTCGCTGAGCACGTCTAGGAGCGGCGGCACCGCCCGTTCAGGCGAGAGCGCCCGGTCGGCGGCGGCGTGGAAGGCCTCAATGACCGCGGCGAGGCGCGGCATCGCGGCCAGCCCCAACCGCCCCTCGCTCGCCATGCGGTCGAAGAGCATCGCCTGGTCGAATCGGCGCATGCGGAGCACCCATTCGACCGCCTCACCATCGCCGCCAAGCCGGAAGGCGCCGCCTTCGCCGATGGTGACGGGGATGACGTCGAGGTAAAGCTGGGGCGCGGTGCGCGCATTGACGCGAAGCTCGTTCAGGCAGGCCGCGTGCCGCTTGCGCCAGCGTCGAAAAGTCGAGAAACGGGTATTTCACCGCGCGTTTCACCTTATAGGCGAAGGCGCCGGCGAGAAAAACCACGGAAGCATGGGTCTCGATACGCTCTAGGGTTGCCGGCGGCGGGGCATAAGCCTCGGCGCTTCCCATGAATTCCAACACTTTAGATTGTCGGGAATTGGCCTCCGCCATGCGTTAACCATAGCATGAGACTTGCGTGCCCGTTGGGACACAGGGCCATTGAAAAACCTAAAGAAACCAAGCTCAAGCCTTGCTGGTCAAAGGTTAACTGGGTAAGTTTTCTTTGGGACGGGGTGGGTTTAGCGGGAATCAACCTGCAAGCACCCTCTCGGAAAGGCCGAGCGGTCTAGGGATGCTGGGGTGGACCAAGTGGGCGATCGCGCTCGCGATGGCCGGTCTTGCCATGTGCGGGGCCGCGCCGGCTATTGCCGGCGATACGAGCGTTCCCGTGCAGCGGCTCGGGCCTCCCGACGTCGAGGCGCGACGCGAAGCGTTGCTCAAGCAGATGCTTGCCCGGCCGAACGATCTCGACCTCGCCTTCGAATATGCGACGCTCTCCTCGCAAGTCGGCGACTATGAGGGCGCCGTCTCGACGCTCGAGCGCATGCTGATCTACGCGCCGAACACGCCGCGCCTCCAGCTCGAGCTCGGCATCCTCTATTACAAGCTCGGCGCCTATGACGTGGCGCGGGCTTATTTCGAGCAGGCGCTCGCCAATCCGAGCGTACCGCCGGCCGTCGCCCAGCAGGTGCGCCTCTATCTCCAGCAGCTCGCGCTCGCCGCCGACCCGCCGGCCTTCTCCGCCACGATCTTCTCGGCCATCCGCTGGGAGAGCAACGCCAATGCCGGTCCCGGCACGCAGAGCGTGACGCTGAACGGCATCGACTTCACGCTGGATCAGCAATCGGTCGGCCGCGAGGGCTGGAGCGCGCTCAATATCGCCACCATGCATTACGGCTGGGACCTGAAGCGCCAGGGCGACCGCATCGAGTTCGACGCGCTCTATTACAGCACCGCCTATTTCGAGAAAGAGCTCAACGACATCGATCTCGATTTCGTCGAGCTCACGCTTGGGTCCGAGCTTCAACATGAAGCGGTGGAATCTCGATAAGACGCGCGCCTATGTCTACGCCATCGGCGACCTCGCTTATCTCGGCTACGACCCGTATTTCACCGCGCCCGGCGCCGGCTTCCGCCTGTTGAGCTTCGGCGCACCGCAAAGCGTGCTCGATGCGCGCATCGAGACGCGCTGGCGCGATTTCGAGAACTCGAACGACCTGCCGTTCAATTCGGATCGCACCGGAGCGCAGACGCGGGCCGGCGCGACCTATTCCTATTATTTCACCCCGGCCTTCGTGGTGACGACGCAGCTCTACGGTCAGCGTGAGGACGCCGAGGTCGGGTATTATTCCGACTGGGAAATTGCCTTCTCCGGCGGCTTTGCCTGGACCTTCGACAACCCGCTCCGGCAGGCCGCCCGCTATCCTTGGACCTTGCAGGTGGGCGGCGGCGTGATTCGCCGGAGCTACGATGATCCCGATCCGACCATCAATCCGCTCGAGGCGGAAGAGGACACCCAATGGTGGAGCCGCGGGGCGCTGGTTCTGCCGGTGGCCGAGACCTGGGCTCTGGTGCCCCAGGTCGAGTATCGCAACCAAACTTCGAATTATGATATAAGAGCCTACGACGACCTGATGGCTCTTGTCGGGGTCCAGAAAAGGTTCTGAGGGATGATGGGGGCATCGTCACGGGGGATGAACGGCTGGCTGGGGGGCGCAAGCGCCGCGGCGCTGCTTGTGCCTGTCGCTTAGCCTGGCCGCGGGTCCCGCAGAGGCGGACAAGGTGGGCGTGGCGGCTGCCGTCAATCCCGACGCCTTCTCCAGCCTCTCCGGATCGCCGCAGAGCCAGCTCAATATCGGCAAGTCGATCTTCTTCAACGAGCGCATCAACACGACGACCAGCGGCCTGGTGCAGGTGCTGCTCGTCGACGGCTCGACCTTCACCGTCGGCCCGGGCTCCGACCTCGTCATCGACAAATTCGTCTACGACCCGAAGAAGGGAACCGGCCAGGTCGTCGCCTCCTTCTCCAAGGGCGTGATGCGCTTCGTCGGCGGCAAGATCTCGAAGAACGAGGACGGCGTCACCGTCAAGACGCCGGCCGGCGCGCTCGCCATTCGCGGCGGCATGGTGCAGGGCAATGGGCAAGGTCTGGTCCTTCCTCTACGGCACCGCGATGACCTTCAAGGGAAAACGGAAAGACCTACACCGTCTACGAGCCCGGCTACACCCTCGACCTGACGAGCGGCACGCCGACGATCAGGCCGACGACGCCGGCAGACATCAACGCCGTCATGGCCGCGCTCACCAACGGCAGCACGGGCGGACTGGCGCGCCGGCGATCGACAGCCCCAACCCGGTCGACACCCAAGAGCTGATCAGACCGAGACCATCAGCCTCAAGACTGATCGCCGACGCGACGCGACGATTCAGCGACACGCTTCAGCAGCAGAAGAGCCGACCGAGCCGAGCAAACCGAACACGCCTACGCCTGATCCGCCGGACCCGCCGCCGACCTCCGCCGCCGCCCGAACCTGATCCGGTGCACGTGCGCGTGTTGGCTCACCCGGCGTCTATACGGCCTTTCCGCAACGCCGAACCGATACACCACCGACAGCCGGATCCGGAATTCTCGGCGGCGGCGACTATCCGGCAGGCACTGATCCTCGCCAAGCACGGCGACGACTTCATCGGCGATTCGACATCTCGACGGCCGTCTGCTCGGACACCGATGGCGTGACCTGATCGACTGCGATTGCGTGACCGGCACGACCTGCCGCACGCATCGAAACTCGAAGTCTTCCCACTGGTTACCGGACGCAGTCGACATCCCGAGGGCGGAGCTTGCGATAACGGTGTCTGCGTCGTCACGCGATGCCAAGATCACCCAGGGCGGCGAGACGACGACCTTCGTCGGGCTCGGCGGTTGGCGAAGCCGGCTTCTTCGCCTATCAGGTCGTCGGCACCTGCAACGGAGACTAGGCCGCATCTGGTCGCCGAGCTGCAACGATCCGCTGATGATCTTCGGCGGCGACGGCTACAATTTCGGCACGCCGAGCGGCAAGGTGTACACCTTCCAGCTTACCCAGGACGTCAGCAGCCAGGTGCCTTCGGTCCTTTTGCCGTCGGCGAATCCTCTCCGACGACATCACGGCGACGCGAGCCGTTTCGCCCTCTGATGCTGCTGGAGAAGGACGGCGCAGTCGAGACGGTGCCGAGCCGCGCCGTCTGGCTGCAGACCAACTTCTTCGTCGGCAGTGACCCCGATAACCGCGAAACCTTCATCAACATCGCGCTCGGCGAATGGGACCCCGTGACACGGCGGCTGACGGGCGCGCAGGCGCGGCGGATCGATGTCAATCGATCCGAGGCGAGAGCCGCAACCCGCAGACCTATAGCTTCACCGGCGACATCGCCAGCCTGGCCGGCCCGACGACAGTGCTCGCACTTCCTGGGCACAGGCAATCCCAACCTGGTGATCGGGCTCGACTCGACCGGCACCCACAATATCGGCCGCGACAACCCGCTCAATCCGACCGAGTACCCGATCGAGAACCAGTCCGGCGCGACCTACCATATCGGCGTCGGAGCGCCGATCCCGGAGCCGCTGGCGCAGACCGGCGGCACCTTCCAGGGCTACGCCGCGGGCTTCGCGCAGCAGCCCGGCAGCAACAGCGTGCCACGCTTGTCAATATGTCGCCGAGCGACGTCACTTTGTCTGCTCAACGCCGCGACCAATACGATGACGGCATCGCTGCATCTCGGCGATGGCGACTGCTGCAGAATCCGAAATACGATCTCGAATTCGGCGGCGCAGGTCGCTCGGCCTTTATCGACGACAACATCTTCGCGGCCGTCGAGACCGCCGAGCGGTCGCGTCACGGAAACGACGATTGCCCTAGGTCGCTATCAGCGACACCTACACGCCCAGCGTTCAGGGCTATCTGGCCAGCGCCGATGCGATCGGCGCCAACGACGTGTTGTTCGCCGGCGAACTGCGCTCGCCGAGATCGCACGAACTGGTCACCGCCTCCAGTCCGAAGAGGGCCTTCTGCCAGAACTGCGACTTTCTGAAATGGGGCGCCTGGGGCGCGCGCGTCGACTATCGACATCAACGGGCAGCCGATCACCGAGGACGTCCAACTCGGCTGGTGGATCGCCGGCGATGTCGTCGCCGAACGACGACATGCCGACGACGCGGGCACGGCCACCTATGAGGGCGACGCCATCGGCAACGTGCAGCCAACAATCGGGCTGGCAATATACTGGCGACCGGCGACCTGGACATGAGTTGGGACTTCGGCCAGCGCTCCGGCATGCTCACGATCAGCGATTTCGACAGCAAGGACTTTCGGCGGCCATGATGGCTGGCGCCGGGCCAGGCCTCAACAAGTTCGGCGGCGCTCTCGATCGGGCAGCGGACTGATCGGCAGCTGCCAACGGCTCCTTCGTTGGCGTCCGCCGGACGACGGCAGCATACCGCAGGGCGTCATCGGCAATTTCGGACGTCGGCAACTCGACCTGGCAAGGCGACCGGCATTTTCGGTGGCGCCTGACGGTCCTCGCGATAGCCTTGTCGCCGTGCACCCCTAACCCCACATCTCCCCTGTCACTTCGGGACGGGGACCAATGCGCACATCGCTGAGTTTTGGGCCGCAGCCTTGCTGGGCTCGGCTGTTCTCGCCGGTGCTTTCACCATCGGCAGCGCGCTAGCCGGCCAGAAGGTCGGCGTCGCCGCCGCGGTCAAGCCTGACGCGACCAGCCAGCCCCCGGGCGGCGCGGCCAACACCCTCAATATCGGCAAGTCCGTGCTCTATAACGAGCGCATCGACACGTCCGCATCGGGCCAGGTCCAGGTGCTGCTGCTCGACGGCTCGACCTTCACCGTCGGCCCCGGCTCGAGCCTCGTCATCGACAAATTCGTCTATAACCCTGCGAGCGGCAAAGGCACGCTGGTGGCGAGCTTCTCCAAGGGCGCGCTCAGATTCGTCGGCGGCAAGCTGTCGAAGAACGAGCCCGGCGTGAAGGTCAATACGCCGGCCGGGCAGCTCACCGTGCGCGGCGGCATCTTCACGGCCAAGATCGGCGGACCGAACAAGGCGCTGATCACCTTCGACTACGGCGTGTCGCTTTCGATCTATCGCCACGGCCGGCTGTCGATCACCCGGATGGCCGGCGACGTCATCTCCATCAACGGCTCGGGCCCGCCGGTGATCCGTTCCCAGACCATGGCCGACGTCAATGCCACGCAAGCCGCGGTGGCGGGCAAGAGCTGGAAGAAGACCGTCTCCACCTCGCGCGTGAAGGGGCAGCGCTATCCCTTCTATTACGGCATTCAGCCAACCGGCCGTTACCCGGACGAGCCCTTCATCAAGGAGCTGTATTACGACGGCGCCGCCACCCAGCTCCTGATCAGCGGCGCGAAGCCGGTGCCGATCCCCGTGCCGGAGCCGCCGCGCGTCACTCCGCAGATCCGCCTCGATCGGGATCGACAACTGCTTGCAGTGCGGTCGTTAGCCGCGGCTGTGAATTCCGCGCCATGCGTGTCGGCTCGGCCGCCCCGCCGCGTGCCCTTGTCAGGCCGGGGCCGGCCACCAATATTAGGCCTCCCTTCCCGTTTTCACTCAAATTGCCGTCGATTTTATTGAGCCTCATCATTTTGCGCCTGATGAGCCTGGCGCTAGGATCGAGCGCTAGCTTGCCGAGGTTCTCGTGATGCGTGACCCGAAAAACCAGATGTGGGCCGAAGCCTGCGCCATGCTCAAGCAGGCGGAAGCGCTCCACCGCCAATTCTTCGAGCCCTCGCAGGGCGCGCGCGCCGCGCGCTGGGAGCCGCCGGTCGACGTGTTCGAGACCGAGCGGCAGCTTTGGATCATCGCCGCGCTGCCGGGCGTTGCGCCCGAGGCGGTACGCGTGGAGATCGAAGGCCCGACGCTGATCATTGCCGGCCTCCGTCCCCTCCCGTCGAAGGGCCGGAATGCCAATATTGTGCGATTGGAGATTCCTTACGGGCGCTTCGAGCGGCGCATCACCCTTTCGCCGCGCCTGCGTCTTTCCGAGCGTGAGCTGGCCAATGGCTGTCTCGTGCTTACTTTCGCCAAGCTGTAAGTCGTCGAAAGTCTGGTCCAAGTCATGAACGATACCGAACATTTCACGCCGCAATCGGCCGAAGCGCCTCAGTCGCCTCCAAACGGAGCGCAGACGGCCGCGCCACGCTCCGCGAGCGGAAACGCCTCGCAGCTCGAGCTGCCCGAAGGCGCCGTCATCCTGTTGCCGACGCGCAATGCCGTGCTGTTCCCCGGCATCGTCGTGCCGCTGACGCTCGGCCGCCCGCAATCCATTGCCGGCGCGCAGGCCGCGGCGCAAGCCGACAAGCCGGTCGGCGTGCTGCTACAGAACGACGCCTCGATCGATACGCCGGGGCCCGAGCATCTGCATCGCGTCGGCACCGTCGCCGAGATCCTGCGCTACGTCACCGCGCCCGACGGCAATCATCATGTGGTTGCGCGCGGCACGCGGCGCTTCCGCGTGCTCGAGTTCCTGCCCGGCTATCCTTATCTGGTCGCGCGCGATCGACGAGGTCGGCGAGGCCGAGGTCTATTCGACCGAGATCGCCGCGCGCATGCATCAGCTGAAGGAGCGCGCGCGCGAGGCCATCTCGCTGCTCCCCAACATGCCGACCGAGATCGCCGGCGCGATCGAGCAGATGCAGTCGCCCTCGCAGCTCGCCGATTTCATCGCCAATGTCTCGGATCTGACCCCGGCCGAGAAGCAGGATCTGCTGGAGACCTTCGACGTCGCCGAGCGGCTCGACAAGCTGTTGCGCTATCTGGCGCAGCAGATCGAGGTGCTGCGGCTGTCGAAGCAGATCGGCGAGCAGACGCAAGAATCGCTTTCCGGCCGGCAGCGCGAGCACATCCTGCGCGAGCAGCTCCGCCAGATTCAGAAGGAGCTCGGCGAAGGCGACGAAGGCCAGGCCGAGATCGCCGATCTGCGCGAGGCGATCGCCAAGGCCGGCATGCCCGAGGAAGCCGAGAAGCAGGCGCTGAAGGAGCTGAAGCGGCTCGAGCGCATGCCCGAGGCCTCCGCCGAGTACGGCATGATCCGCTCTTATCTCGATTGGCTGATCGAGCTGCCCTGGTCGACGCTCTCGGACGAGCGGATCGACATCGCCGAAGCGCGCCGCATCCTCGACGAGGACCATTACGGCCTGCCCAAGGTCAAGCAGCGCATCCTCGAATATCTCGCGGTGCGCAAGCTGAAGCCCGAAGGCAAGAGCCCGATCCTGTGTTTCGTCGGCCCTCCGGGCGTCGGCAAGACCTCGCTTGGCCAGTCGATCGCCCGCGCCATGGGCCGCAAATTCGTGCGGCTCAGCCTCGGCGGCGTGCATGACGAGGCCGAGATCAGGGGCCACCGGCGAACCTATATCGGGGCGCTGCCCGGCAACGTGATCCAGTCGATCAGGAAGGCCGGCACGCGCAATCCCGTGATGATGCTCGACGAGATGGACAAGCTCGGCCAGAGCTTCCACGGCGACCCGTCGGCCGCCCTGCTGGAAGTGCTCGACCCGGAGCAGAACTCGACGTTCCGCGACAACTATCTCGCGGTGCCGTTCGATCTGTCGCGGGTGATGTTCATCGGCACGGCGAACGTGCTCGACCAGATCCCCGGGCCGTTGCGCGACCGCATGGAGGTGATCGAGCTCCCCGGCTACACCGAGGACGAGAAGGTGGAGATCGCCAAGCGCTATCTGATGAAGCGCCAGCTCGCCGCCACCGGCCTCACGCCCGAGCAGGCCGAGATCGAGGAGGACGCGATCCGCGCCATCATCCGCGACTACACGCGGGAGGCCGGCGTGCGCAATCTCGAGCGCGAAATCGGCGCGATTCTCCACCACGTCGCCATGCGCGTCGCCGAAGGCAATGCCGAGCGCATGCGGATCGGGGTCGATCAGCTGCACGCCATCCTGGGCGCGCGCAGATTCGAGAGCGAGGTGGCCATGCGCACGTCCGTGCCGGGCGTGGCGACCGGGCTTGCCTGGACGCCGACCGGCGGCGACATTCTGTTTGTCGAGGCCGCGCGCGTGCCGGGCAGCGGCAGGCTGATCCTGACCGGCCAGCTCGGCGACGTGATGAAGGAGAGCGCGCAGGCCGCGCTCAGCCTCGCCAAGGCGCGCGCCTCAACGCTCGGCGTCGACCCCGCGCTGTTCGAGAAGTCGGACATCCATGTCCACGTTCCGGCCGGCGCCATCCCCAAGGACGGCCCGAGCGCGGGCGTCGCCATGTTCATCGCGCTTGCCTCTTTGCTCACGGGCCGCACGGTCAAGAGCGATACGGCCATGACCGGCGAGATCTCGCTGCGCGGGCTGGTGCTGCCGATCGGCGGCGTCAGGAACAAGGTGCTGGCGGCGGTGCGCGCCGGCATCACCACGGTGATGCTGCCGGAGCGCAACAAGAAGGACTTCGAGGACGTGCCCGAGACGGCGCGCAATGCCGTGCGCTTCGTCTGGCTCGCCAATGTCGACGACGCCATCGAGGCGGCGCTCGAGCCTCTGCCGGCACAACCCGCGCAGAGGCCGGACGCCCCCTCGCCGCTCGCCGCCAGCGCTTAAGTTCAACGCCTGAAGCTGCCCTTCGCCATCGCCCACCAGCGCTCGAAGGGCAGCATGAAGGCGTCCGACAGCGTCGCGACCTCGACGCCGGCGACGCCCGTCTCGGGGAACTCGCCGGGCTTCGGGCGATGCGCCGTGCCGAACAGCACATCGTAGATCGGGAACCACACCGCGAAATTCTTGTCGCGATGCACGGGCTCGATCGAATGATGAATGCGGTGATATTGCGGGCTCGATAGCAGCCACCAAAATCGACCGAAGCCGATCCTGACATTGGCGTGCACCACGTAGGACCACACGGTCGGCGCCAGCGCGATCCAATAGATGTTCCGGTCGGGCAGCTCGAACAGCAGCATGATCGGCAAAACCATAAACAGCGGCGTCAGCAGGTGCTCGAGGAAATGCACCCGATGCGTGGTTGTCACGTTCAGCGCCCTGTCGCTGTGATGCAGCATGTGCACCTGCCACAGCACATTGGCGGTGTGCTGGCAGCGATGGAACCAATAGAAGAAGAAATCGACCACCAGCGCCTCGATCAGCATGGCGCCGATGACGAGCGGGATCGACTCCGCGCGTGTCGATGGTGAGATCGAAGATGTTCCTGATCCCGAGATAGCCCGTTACCGTCTCGGCGAACAGGAGCTGAAGCGGAAAGATGGCGCCGACGAAGACCAGCACCAGAACGCTGTAAGGGATGTTGAGGAAGGAGTTCGCCGCCCCTTGCGGGCGCGCCGGGATCAGCCTCTCAAGCACGAAGCCAAGCACCGCCATCGCCAGCAGGACCTGAAGGGTGAGGCCGCCATAGAGATGATCGAGAAACTCAGCGAGACCCGAAAACCAGTCATTCGCGTCGGCGCTCTCGGGATCGGCGCCGCTCCAGCCAATGCCGATAGCGAGCGCGATCATCAGCAGAAAGGCGAGAACCGCGGCCACCGAGCCAAGCGGCAAGCGCGAGCGGCTCGGCCGCTCGGCCGTGGTTTCGAGACAGAGAGTGCCCTGTTCGATTTCGGCCAACACTCTGCTCCGCTGCCTGGATGCCGTATTCCGAAGTCTGAGCGGCAGCGGCTTCTATCGCAAGGCGAAAATCAGGGCTTCAGCAGCAACCCCGGGAAGTGCGAGTTGCAGGCCATCACATGGGTGATTGCCGCGCGATCATATTCGTCGCCCGAGCGATAGGTCTCGAAATAGGCGTTGAGCCGCGCGACGCGATCCGGCATGGCGCCGACCGCCTGCAAACCCACCGATACGCCGTAATTGGTGAAGGCGAAGCGCATCTCCGGCAAATAGGGCTCGCGCGCGAAATAGCCCTCCTCGATCCACATGCGGTCGAGCATGGCGAGCGAGCGCCGCCTTTGCAGCTCGGCCCACCATTCGTCGGGGAAGAACTGCGTCATCCACAGCATCATGCCGAGCCCAAGATCCTGGGTGATGACGAGATCGCCGGCGGTGCTGTCGATGATCGCGCGCATCTCGGCGATCTCCTCCGCCAAAGCCTGTTCGTCGAGCAGTCGATAGGACACATAACCGTCGAACGCGTCGAGCGCGCCGAACCCATATCCGGGATAGGGCCCGCTCAGATCCTCCTTCATCTTCCAGATCACGCCACGGCCGGGCACGACGAAAGGGCCATGGATATCGCGCGCCAAAGCGATGCCCTTCTGCCGATAAGACGGCTCGTAGCGCCCGAGCACCGACAGGGCATAGAGCCACATGGCGAGATAATGGAAATACTGGCCGTCGCGGTCGGGCTCTTCGCCGATGCGGATGCCGCGCTGCCGTCCGAGCACGCGCTCGACCTCGGCCACGAGCTGCACCGCCTCGTCGAGGAAGCGTTGCTCCTGCGACGCCTCGTAGAGCGAGACAAGCAGCACGAGGCCGAAGGCGTCGGTCCAGAGATAGCGCAGCCCGTTCGGCCAGATGCGCTCCGAGCGCATGAAGGCAAGCTTGGCAAGGACATAGTCGATGTCCTTGAGGCCCCTCATTACCGGGCGCGGTCTTCGTCTTCCAGGGGGTCGTCCTCGAGGGCGCGATAGGCGGCGCCTTCGAGATCCTCGAATTGGCCCGAGCGCAGCGCCCACATGAACGCGCCGAGACCGAGCGCACCGAGCAGCAGCGCGACAGGCACCAGCCAGGCAAGCGAGGTCATGGCCGTCCCCTCCCCGCCAGACGCGCGGCATTGGCCGTGACCAGGATCGATGAGGTCGACATGACGATTGCCGCGATCAGCGGCGTGACCATGCCCGCCATGGCGAGCGGCACGCAGATGACATTATAGACCAAGGCCACGCCGAAATTCTGCAACGCCATCGACCGCGCTTGCTTGCCGGTCGAAATCGCATCGAGGATCGGCGCGAGCTTCTCGCCCTGGAACACGAAGTCCGCCGCGCGTTGGCTGATATCGGCGGCGCTCGCCGGCGACATCGAGGCATGCGCGGCGGCAAGCGCCGGCGCGTCGTTCAGCCCGTCGCCGACCATCAGCACCTTGCGTCCCTCCGCCGCGCGCCGATCGAGCCAGGCGATCTTGTCGGCAGGCTTCAGCTCGGCGCGCCAGGTGTCGATGCCCAGCTCCCGCGCGATCCGCTCGACCACGGGCCCGCGATCTCCCGAGAGAAGGGCAAGCCGATAGCCTTGCCGCTTCAGCGCGGCAACCACGTCCGCCGCGTCACTTCTCACGCTGTCATCGAAACGGAAGCGCACGGGCACCATCCAATCGCGGCGATACCAAACCTCGCTGTCCTCGCCCTCGCTGCCGACCCCGCACCACTCGGCTGAGCCGAGCCGCTCCTCGCCTTGGGCCAGACTGCGCTTGAGGCCGCAGCCCGCGACTTCCTCAACGCCGAAGGCTGGAACCACCTGTTCCAACCGCTTTTCGGCCGCCGCGACGATGGCGCGGGCGTAAGGGTGCTTGCTGGCGGCGGCGAGCCCTGCCGCCTGCCTCAGCACGTCGTCGGAAACGCGATCGTCCTCAAGCAGTTCCGGCCGCCCGAGCGTCAGCGTCCCGGTCTTGTCGAAAACCACCATGTCGGTCTCGGCGATGCGCTCGAGCCCGTCAGCCGCCTTGACGATGATCCTGCGGCGGAACAGCCGGCTCGCAGCGGCGATCTGCACTGCGGGAACGGCAAGGGCGAGCGCGCAAGGGCAGGTGATGATGAGCACGGCAATGGCATAAGTGAGCGCGGTTTGCCATGAGGCCCCTATGAACAGCCAGCCGAGGAAGGTGGCGAGCCCCAAGCCATGCACGGCCGGGGCATAGATCGCAGCCGCGCGATCGGCGAGCCGGCGATAGCGCGCCTTGCCCTGCTCGGCCGCCAGCATCAGCCGGCTGATTTCGGCGAGCAGCGTCGCCGTATCGGCGGCGCGGACCTCGATCTCAAGCGGCCTGGTCAGGTTGAGCGTGCCGGCGTAGACCTCGCAGCCCAGCTGCACGGTGAGAGGCGCCGTCTCGCCGGTGATCAGGCTTTGATCGACCTGTCCCCTGCCCGCCAGCACCACGCCGTCGGCGGCCACCCGCTCGCCTGTCGCCACCAGCAGATGATCGCCTGGACGAAGCGCATGCGCCGGCACTTGACGGTGCGTGCCGCCCGGCTCGATGACGGTGGCGATGCCGCTTTGCAGGCTGAGCAGGTTCTGCGCCTCGCCGCGCGCGCGCACGCGCAAGGTCTCGTCGAGGAAACGACCGACCAGCAGAAAGAACAGCAGCGAGACGGCGGCGTCGAAATAGACCTGCTCGCTGCCGCGCATGGTCTGGTAGAGGCTCATGGCCGTAGCCAGCAAAATGGCGAGTGAGATCGGCACGTCCATGTTGAGGCGCCGGCCTTTCAGCGCGCCGAGCGCCGAAACGAAGAAAGGCTGGCCGGCATAGGCGATGGTTGGCAGCGCGATCAGGGCCGAGACCCAGCGAAAGGCGGTCGCCAGCGCCACGTCCATGTCGCTTGTCTCTCCCGACCACACCGCGATCGAGATCAGCATGATGTTCATGGCGGCGAAACCCGCCACCGCCACGCGCCGCAGCAAATAGTTCTGCCGCGCAGTGTCGCTTCTCTCTTTTGCCGCCTCGATCGCCGCCGCCGCGAAGCCGGCCGCCTTCAGCGCGTCGATGAAATCGCCCGCGCCGGCGCGGGCCGCGTCATAGACGATGCTGACCCGCTTGGCCGCCAAGGAGGCGCGCGCGGTCTCGACGCCCGGGACCTTGAGCGCGGCTCGCTCGACCGAGCGAAGGCATGATCCGCAATGCATATTCTCGATGGCGAGCGTGAGCATGGCCGGCGGTCCGGCCGGGCTTACGCTTTTCGCCGCCGCGGTGAGGCGGTTCGCGGGTGCGTGCGCGGTCATGGCGTCTCGGCGACGAACAGGCGCCGCTTCAGCCGGTAAAGGCTGCCGCCCTTGCGCGAGGCGGCTGAGAGCACCCAAAGCCCGGGGGCAAGCTCGACAGTGGCGGCATAGATGCCTTGCGAGGTCTCCGCCAGGACCACATGCCGGTCTTCCCTGTCGGTCGCCGGCCGGCTGAGCTTGCCGTTGATGGTGAGACCGGTGACCGGCGCCGCGTTCTTGTCGAGGAAGCTCAGCTCGAGCCGTCTCGTCTTCTCGTCGTAGGCGATATCGGTGCGCCAGCCTCTCTCGGCCTGCCGCTCGTCTGCTTTGAGCGTTTCGTTGTAATTCAGGCCCTTGCGATAGGGATCCGACGTGTCCCCGCCGCTGAAAGTCGTCACCGCCGCATAGACGAAGATGGCGTTGACGATGAACATCACGCCGAAGAAGCCGATCAGCGCCCACAGCACATGCCGGCCGTCGATGCCTTTGGCAAGAGAGGTGCGCGCCATCATCGCTCGGGGCCTTGGAAGATCGTGCCGTGCTCCGCGCTGGTCGTGCCGTCGACCGGGCTGACCACGAAGGAGAATTCGGTGGACGCGGCGGGAAGCGCTTGGACCGCGCTCTTGTCGAGCGCCACATAGACCCTGACCGACCGAAGCTCGTCGGCCGGAACGGCGACGACCGGATCGGGGTCTTTATCCTGGCCGACCAGGCTAACCGTCGCTCCGCTAAGTCCGCTCACGCCAATTTTGAAGGAGCGCGGCTGGTAGGTCTTGTTCAGAACCTTGACGGTATAGCCGTTGCGCAATCCCCCGTCGGACAGCTTGACGTAGAGCGGATTGCGGTCGTGCAGGACGCTCACCTCCAGCTCGGGCCGAAGCATCAGGGCCGTCAGCATGATGACGCCGACAATGGCCATCGCCGTCGCATAAAGCACGACGCGAGGCCTGAGCCAGGTCACCGGAAGGATTTCCGGGCCCGGCGTCTCCAGGTTGCGCACGGTGTCGTAAGCGACCAGCCCGCGCGGCCTGCCGACCTTGTCCATGATCTCGTTGCAGGCATCGATGCAGAGCGCGCATTGGATACATTCGAGCTGCGAGCCGTTGCGAATGTCGACGCCGGTGGGACACACCGCGACGCATTGCCGGCAATCGATGCAGTCTCCCCTGTCCTCCCAGGACTGCCCTGCCTTATGCGCGCCACGCGGCTCGCCGCGCCACGCCCGATAGGACACCAACAGCGAGTCGCGATCGACCATGCCGCCCTGGATGCGCGGCCACGGGCACATATAGATGCACACCTGCTCGCGGGCGAGGCCGCCCAGCACATAGGTGGTGGCGGTGAAGATGCCGACGAAAGTATAGGCGACCATCGGCGCGTCGAGCGTGACGAGCTGGCGCGCGAGCGTCGGCGCGTCGGCGAAGTAGAACACCCAGGCGCCGCCGGTTGCCACCGCGATCAGCAGCCACGTCACATGCGTGGCACTCTTGCGCCATAGCGTCTCGAAAGACCAAGGCGCCTTGTCGAGGCGCATGCGCTGATTGCGGTCGCCCTGGAAGAAGCGCTCGACCGCGATCATCAGGTCGGTCCACACCGTCTGCGGGCAGGTATAGCCGCACCACATGCGCCCCGCGATCGAGGTGACGAGGAACAGCCCGAGCGCGGAAAGCACCAGCAGGCCGGTGATGTAGTAGAACTCCTGCGGCCAGATCTCGAGGAAGAAGAAAAAGAATCGCCGCGACGGAAAGTCGATCAGCACCGCCTGGTCGGGAAGATAGGGGCCGCGGTCCCAGCGTATCCACGGCACGGCGTAATAGATCGACAGCGTCACCGCCATGACGATCCATTTGATGGTGCGGAACGTGCCGTGCGCGCGCTTGGGGTAGATCTTGGTGCGCGGGGCATAGAGCGAGCCTTCGCCGTGGCTAACCGTCGGCGCTTCGCTGCGCTCGACGCCGGGAGCCGCCTCGGCGAAATTCGCAATACCGGCGCGCCGAAGCGCCGCGCCGGCGCTTTCGTGGATCTCTGCAATCGACATCGTAAAAACCTCGACTATTGGCCCCCGCCAAGCGAATGGACGTAAATAGCGAGTTCCTTGATCGTCTCCGGATCGAGCCGTGTCGTCCAAGCGGGCATCACCCCGCCCCGACCGACGCGGATCGTGCCGGCGATCGTCGCCTTGTCTCCCCCATAGAGCCAAAGCGCGTCGGCCAAATCCGGCGCACCGAGCGCCTGATTGCCCTTGCCTTCTGCGCCGTGACAGGGCGCGCAGTTGGTGGCGAAGGTCTTCGCGCCGCGCTCCGCCGCTTGCGTGTCGTCGGCGTGGCCGGAGAGCGACAGCACATATTCCGTGACGTCGCCGATCTGCGCCTCGGTCAATATGCCGCTCTTGCCGAAGGCGGGCATCTGCGCGCCGGGGCTTCGCGTCTTTGGGTCGTCGGCCCTGATGCCGTGCTGCAAGGTCAGCTGGATGTCCTCGAGCGTTCCGCCCCACAGCCAGGAATTGTCGCGCAGATTGGGATAGCCGAACGCGCCTTGCGCGCCGCGGCCGTGACAGGGCGCGCAATTGTCGCCGAACGCGGCCTCGCCGCCGGCAAGCGCGAAGCGCAACAGTTCCGGATCGCTATTGATCGCCTCGAGATTGCTGGCGGCGATCCTCTGGCGATACTCGGCCTTGGCGGCCTTCGCCTCGTCGAGCTGTTCGGCCACGCGCTCGCGCGAGCTATAGCCGAGCCAGCCTTTGGTGTAGTTCGCCACCAGCGGCCAGGCCGGCATCAACAGCCAATAGCCGATCGCCCAAACGATGGTGGCGTAGAACGTCCACAGCCACCATTTGGGCAGCGGCTTGTTCAGCTCGTGGATGCCGTCCCATTCATGGCCCGTGGTTTCGGGCTCAGGCGCACCGTCGCGCTTCAATCTGGCCATGGCCTTTAACCGTCTTTCTCTTGCTCGAGGTCCGGATCTTTCTCCAGAGGAACCCTCGCCGCTTGCTCGAAGCGCTTCTTGTTGCCGGGCCAGAAGGCGTAGATCAGCACGCCGATGAACAGCGCGACGAACAACAGGAGCGCCGCGACTTGCGTGACCGATGCCACTTGCTCGTAGGTCATGGCGTCCTCACCTCAGATTGGGACCCGCGGCGTCGAACGTCGCGAAGTCGACCAGCGTGCCCAGCATTTGCAAGTAGGCGATCAGCGCATCGAGCTCGGAGACGAAGCTCGGGTCGCCGTCGAATTGTCTCGCTTGCGCCTTGGGGTAGCGCGCGAGGAAATCCTTGATGGCCTCGGCATTGGGATCGACCTGACGCTCGAGATCGGCCTTGGCGCCCTCGATCATCTCGTCGGTATAGGGGACGCCCTCGACGCGCAGCACTTTCATGTGCCCGGCGATGTCGCCGTAATCGAGCGCCCGCTGCCCGAGGAACGGATAGCCCGGCATGATCGACTCCGGCACGATGGCGCGCGGGTCGGTCATGTGCGCAACATGCCATTCGTCGGAATATTTGCCGCCCACCCGGGCGAGATCGGGCCCGGTGCGCTTCGACCCCCATTGGAACGGATGGTCGTACATGCTCTCGGCGGCGAGGCTGTAATGTCCGTAGCGCTCGACCTCGTCGCGAAGTGAGCGGATCATCTGGCTATGGCAGAGATAGCATCCCTCGCGGATATAGATGTCGCGCCCGGCCAGCTCGAGCGGCGTGTAGGGCCTGACGCCCGAGACCTTCTCGATCGTAGACTTAAGCCAGAACAAGGGCGCGATCTCGACCAGGCCGCCGATGGCGACGACGATCAGAATCCCGAGCAGGAGAAGAATCGAGCTCTTCTCGAGGACTTGATGTTTGGACCAATCCATCCCTCGTCTCCTATTCGGCCGGCACGGGACGGAACTCTGGCGCCGCCGCGATGCGCGGCTGCTCCGCCGCGTCGACAGGCTCATCGCCGCGAATGGTCCGCCACACGTTGTAGGCCATCAACACAGCGCCGATCACGAACAACAGCCCGCCGATCGCCCTGATGACGTAGAAGGGATGCATAGCCTCGACGGTCTCGACGAAGGAATATTCAAGGAAGCCGAGCGAATCGTAGGCGCGCCACATCAGCCCTTGCAGGATGCCCGACACCCACATCGCCGTGATGTAGAGCAGGATGCCCAGCGTCGAGATCCAGAAATGCCACTCGACCAGGCGCTGCGAGTAGAGCGCCTTGCGATGCCAGAGCCACGGCACCAGGCAGTACACCGCGCCGAAGGTGATGAAGGCGACCCAGCCGAGCGCGCCGGAATGCACGTGCCCGATGGTCCAGTCGGTATAGTGCGACAGCGCGTTGACCGACCTGATGCTCATCAGCGGCCCCTCGAAGGTCGACATGCCGTAGAACGCCACGGAAACGACCAGCATGCGGATGACGGGGTCGGTCCTGAGCTTGTCCCAGGCGCCGGAAAGCGTCATCAGGCCGTTGATCATGCCGCCCCAGGACGGCATCCACAGCATGATGGAGAAGGTCATGCCGAGCGTCTGCGCCCAATCGGGCAACGCCGTGTAATGCAGATGGTGCGGGCCGGCCCAGATATAGAGGAAGATCAGCGACCAGAAATGCACGATGGAGAGCCGGTAGGAATAGACCGGCCGCTCGGCGCGTTTCGGCACGAAATAATACATCATGCCGAGGAAGCCGGCGGTGAGGAAGAAGCCGACCGCGTTGTGGCCGTACCACCACTGCGTCATGGCATCTTGCACGCCGGAATAGACGATATAGCTTTTCGAGCCGAGCAGCGACACCGGCACCGCCAGATTGTTGACGATGTGCAGCATGGCGATGGTGACGATGAAGGCGAGATAGAACCAGTTCGCCACGTAGATATGCGGCTCGCGCCGCTTGGCGAGCGTGCCGACGAAGACGAGGAAATAGACCACCCAGACGATGGTGATCCAAATGTCGACGTACCATTCGGGCTCGGCATATTCCTTCGATTGCGTCACGCCGAGCAGATAGCCCGTCGCCGCAAGCACGATGAACAGTTGGTAGCCCCAGAACACGAACCAGGGCGACCAGCGACCGGCAAGCCGCGCGCGGCTCGTGCGCTGCACGACATAGAACGAGGTGGCGATCAGCGCGTTGCCGCCAAAGGCGAAGATCACGGCCGAGGTGTGCAGCGGGCGCAACCGTCCGAAGCTTGTCCAGGGCAGGTCGAGATTGAGCGCCGGGAAGGCGAGCTGCCAGGCGATGATATCGCCCACGAGAAAGCCGGCCAGCCCCCAGAACACGGTGGCGATCACGCCGGCCCTGATCACCCCATCGGAATAGCCGGCCTCGGTGCGTGGCTCGGCCTTCTCGATGACCTGGGTGAGGATATAGAGGAAGGCGAGGCCCGGCGGCGCCGAGCAGCAGACAGCCGTGAAACCGCATGACGGGATCCTTGCCCGCCACGGCCAGGATCAAGCCGACCAAGGCGCAAAGGCCCGCTGCGACCAGCGCCACAAAATCGGAAAAAGCCTTCCACTCCTCGCGCTCGAGCGATGCTGCCATGGTCGATCCCCTCTCCAGGCAGCACCTTGGCCATTGAGCCCCGCAACACCTTGACCAGGATCAAAAGATGCGGATTTGCCCCGCCCTCGGCGCTTGCGACAGCCCGCGCCCGGAGAGGACCGGCGCCTAGCAACTTTACCCATTGCGGCTTATGATCAAGCGGTTCTAGCGAGGGCGGCGGGGATGCGTTTCATCTTTGGCATGATCATCGGGGCGCTGCTCACCGTCGGCGGCGCCTATGTCGCCGATTCCAGGGCGGATCCTTTGCAAGGCGGCCGCATGGTGAACTGGACGGTGGTCGGCGAGAAAATGGACGAGCTGACCGCCGATCTCAGGCGAATCTGGGACGATTTCACCCGGCAGTTTACAGGGCCACCCTAGGCGGGCCCTCTTCGACGCGGAGCTCGAGCAATCCCGGCAAGAGCCGCTGCTGCTGTACCTTCTCGCTCGGCTTGACCACGGGCGCACGCTGCTCCTTGGGCCCTTCTTTAGGCCCTTTCGGGTGGGAGCTCGACCTCTCCGATGCCGCGGTCGCCACCATGTTGATGCCGGTCATGAACGACACGCCGCTGCCGATGACGGCGATAATGGCGGTGATCAGCAGCCCGCGCCGCAAGCTCGCTCGTTCCGGCGTCTCGATCGCCACCGTCCGGTTGATGTAGGCCAGGAACGAGCTCAGCAGCGCGGCGATGGCGCCGCCGCCGAAGAACAGCATCGCCGTTGCAAATTTCGGCTCGACCGTCGACTCAGGGGCCTTGGCCAGGATCGAAAGCATGACCAGCGAGGCCGCGCCGTTCAGCAGAATCAGAAAGGCGAGCGCGCGAGCGGCAAACCGGTTGCGCTCTCTCTCGAGGAAGATCGGATCCACACGCGGATCGACTCGGCCAATGTCATTCGGCGGCATGGTCGTCATCATCCCTCCCCTTGCGGCCGCATTGTGACGAGGACCCCTAAGCGACCCGGCCGCCGATGTGCGACCCTGAATGCAACTGGCGGAGACGGAGGGATTCGAACCCTCGATACGGCTTTTGACCGTATAACGGTTTAGCAAACCGCCACCCCGCCTTACGCTATAACGGTTTTTCTAAGCACAGCAACCTGCGGGTGCTACCCTACCCATGCCCAGACTGGTTCTAGCTGCGATCCCAGACGCGGAAGTTTCACTGTCCGCTTTGCCCCCAAAAGCGGACATTCGTGATCGCATTGAGCATGTCTGCTTTGTGCCCAACAACAGACATTTTGCCGCTGCGCGCCCTTCTGGGCCGTAACGCGGCAAATCGCACAGCGCCAACCTGCGCGACAAACTACAATCTCCTTCAAGCTCAGGACGGTCTTGCACTCCCGAGATTCAAAGGAGACCTCATGTTCGACGCTGGCAACCCGGCACCCAGTTTTTCGGTGGCAGGTGTGAGGCGTGCCGATGTGGGTGGGTCATTGGCGAGATAAGCGCGATTGCACTATAGACGATTCATGCTTGCGGGAAATCGATGCCAATCGGCAACCCATTGCTATATATTCTGAATAAGGCCCTTGCCGGAGTTGGCCATGGACGCTTCCAGTTTGATTTCGAACTTCAACACGATCGTGTCACAGTGGCCGTTCTGGACCGGTCTTGGGTCCGTAATGTTATTTTCTTTAAGCAGGTTCAACGTCACGCTTCCCGATATCGATGAACTTTCGCCGCCACTACGCCCACGCTCGTTTACCACTGCTTTTCGGTTCTGGCTCGCGGCGTTTGTTTACATCGGGTGCTACGCCTCCCTATACCTTGCTTTACTCGTTGTTGGATTAGTCCCCCAATTGCGTGTGGGGCTGGTGCCGCTTTTGGGCACACCGGTCGATCCATCGACCGGAACTCCAGCATGGGCCGCCTTGGTGGCAACTGCTATTCTGCCCGCGCTACCTTGGATCAGTTCCATCGACGGGTGGATCAGAGCTCGCCTCCAAGATTTCGCGAGCATTCCGAGCAAAGCGAGAATGCTCGCACGGGAGGTGTTGGCCGCACTCGACCAGTCCGAGCCGGCAGCCATCCACAATAAGTCCTCCCTACGTCAGATCGCGGCTGCGATTTCCGCGCACCGAACGCGATTTGACCAACTGTGGCGGGTGTTCCCAAGGTTTAAAGAAAGTCAACACGCAATAGCGAGCCGCCGTTTTTCAGTTTTTTTCCGGGAAAATCAAAAAACAATCGACGGCTTTAAGCAGGAGTTCTCATCTGGACCTAATCCAAAAATCTTGGACGCGGTTTCTGGGCGACGTAGAGCAAAAGTGCCGCGATGGGGTAAAGAAGGTCGCGCGTTTTATGGTGTGCGCAATGCTCGACGCGGAAAGTACCGAATTTCGTGTGCGGGAACACTGGCGGTCATCTCGGTTTTAAAATTCAACCTGGTGGATTAGATTTCCAGTTCAAAAATATAAATTACGTCACTCGTTGGTATTGCGCTAGCAGTGATATTCGCGTCCTATCTATCGCTATCGTATATTACATCATTGAGGACGTTATAACTGGTAATTCTAGTCAATTACCTCTTTCACAGATTTTCTGTCAGAGAATACCTCCCTATTCCTTCAGTGGAGTGTTGTCACGGTACTAATCGTACATGCCTCCGATCGCCATTGCGGCTGGTACAGCAATGTATCTTCTTGATCAGGTTTCGAGCGGAGTCACCTTGACCTTTACCGACTACGCGACCGCCGCCGTTCTTACGTTCGCTGCCTCCGCAATACTATGTTTCTTCGTCCTCCTGGGGTACGGGGTTCTGTACCTACCGCTAATAGGACAACCACCGCGACAAATATATCAGCTGGCGCCCTGGACTATTCCTGCGGCACTAGTGGCGACTACGTTTATGTTGCTTTCGAGCTACCCACGTAACGTCAGCGCAGAATTCTCGGAAACTCTTTTATATGTGTTTTGTCTCGCCGGCGTGGCAGTGCTCGGGAGCCTAATAGCCCATTTTCTTAGCGGACCGCCGCCACCACTTGGCAGCTTGCCCGCTCGATCCTACATTTATCTTATTATTATCGCACCTGCTTGTATTGGCGCATGCTTAGGTTGGCTACTATCAGGCACGCGTCACCCGCGCGTCCCAGGAAGGTCGCGCGCGACGGTGCGAGGCATTCATCGGCCCAACCGACAAAACGTGGCACGCCACCTGCCTTCCCCGCAATGACCATTTTCTTTCGGCGTCTCGCTCTATCCTTCCTTCAATCAGCAGCCCTTGAAGTGCCGCCGCGTTATTGGTCCAGATTGAATTGTATGTCTGCTTTGGGTCACGTGTGGACGGCGCCTTGGCAAGGACTTTCTACGTTCAAGCAGCTTTGGTCGGGTGCGGTCACGTGTCCGGCCTGTTGGTGCGGCACGGGTGGCCGCTGGCCCTAATGCTCTGCGCGGATCGGGTCCCAATCGTTAGCACGCACTTAGAGTGCGATGACCCAAACGGGCTCTCCCGATCCCCGGAACGACCGTATCTGCATTACGTCGTCATGCCCTCGCCAATCGGTGTGTTCAGTTCACGCTGCCAGCAACAGCGTCGGGCTCTTTATATCTCTCGCTACGAACCATGATGGCCCAAGCCATCCGGGCGATCTTATTGGCAAGAGCAATGGCGGCGACCTTTGCAGGTCGGCGGCCCATGATCCGCGTGAGCCAAGAGCCGCTTGGTAGCCGTGCTGTCGAGCATAGCGAATGACGGCCATCGCACCGGCGACGAGCAGCCATCGCAAGTAGCGATTGCCCTGCTTGGGTGATACTGCCAAGCCTGGTCCTTGCCGCCGGTTGAATGCTGCTTCGGCACTAACCCAATCCAGGCGGCAAGGCTGCGGCCCGAAGCGGAATTGCCTCCAGTCGCCGATCCTCGGCGACGAGCGCGGTGGCGACAATCGGGCCAATGCCAGGGATCTCCTCCAAGCCGTCGGCTTTGCTTCGCACGGGCTGGTGCCCAGGCACTCGGTACGGTGCTTGTTGACGGCGCCGATCTCCGCAGTTAGGGCTGCGTATTGGCGGGCAAGCATCCTCGAGACAAAACCCGTGCAACCCCGGCGGAGAGCCGATCATCCTCGGCATTGGCAATGACCTGCAGACAGCCTCGGCCGTGCCGTTGCGCCCTTTCGCCGAGATGATGCCGAGCTCGGCCATGTGACCGCGGATGGCATTCGACAGCATCGTGCGTTGACGCACCAGAAGCTGCCGGCTGCGATGCAACATCAAGACCGATTGCTGCTGCTCGGACTTCGTTGGCACAAACCGCATCGAAGGCCGCGTCACCGCCTCGCAGATCGCCGCTGCATCGTTCGCGTCGTTCTTGCTGCGCTTGAGATAGGCCTTCACATAGCTCGGCGGCATCAGCCGCACCGTGTGACCGAGCGCCTGCAGTCTGCGGCTCCAGTGATGCGCGGATGGACAAGCCTCAATCCCCACCAGGCACGGCGAAAGGGCGGCAAAAAACTCCAATACTTTCGAGCGACTGATGCGCTTGCGGATCACAACCGCACCAGCATCATCAACCCCTGAAAGACTGACTTCGCAATATCAAGACCGATCGTGCTAACCTCACCCATGGACGGCTCCCCTCAACGTGGTTACGCAACCACCCTATGGCACTTCGATGCCGCAGAGTGGGCGCCGTCCACAGCATCATGAGCGGACATACCGACAAGTCCGCGCGATGTCCGCTTTACCCCCAATACCGGACGTTGGGCGGCGCATCCAAGTTTGCATTTGGCTGTCGGTTTATGAGTACACGCCCTAGCAATACCCCGCCCCTTTTTGATCGCGGCTCGGGGCGGTGATTGCCCCTCACCTTCGGTACAAAGGCGTGGGGACCTTTGGTGATCACCCGCTTGTCACGCTTGCCCATTGGCCTCCGCCTATGATCCAGGCCGCCTCGAAGTAAGGCAGCCGCCTCGCGCGCCTCAGCCTCACTTTCTCCAGCCCTCACCAGTCCCCGGCCTATGCTCTCGGAGAATGGGCCACGCATCTCCTCACCGAGGAAGGCTAACTGAGAGATCGCATCGCCTGGCCGGATCACCGTCGGGGGGGCATCTAACCGTAGAATTTTTCTTATTGCGATGTGACTGCTTAAAAATGGGACCCTCGCTGCTGAAATAGAGGCTGTGTTTCTTAGCTACTCCGAGGAAGAGGTGCGTCAACGTCCCTTCGCTCACGCGGCCGTATTGAGCCGCTGAGCGGCAGCCTTGCGAGCGGTCAGGGTTTGATAAAACCTTCCGAAAACAATCGATTGAGGATGTAACGCGAGGTTGGTGTGAGCTTTAGCCTCCAAGGACGCCGCCACTCCGCTTTGTCGATCTCGCGGCGATCTCCTATCGTTAAGCTACCCTTAGCACCCCGAGTGAAGTAGATGGCGTCACTCATTCGGCGTCCGCTGATGCCATTCACGCCTCCAACTTTCTTCCACAGATGGCATTTTCGCAGTCGCAGTCGAGGCAATTCCACGAAGAATCCTCACGGCTGGAGGCACTTTTTCAAGCTTTCGGATTTGCTATTTCTTTTTCCGCCTGGGAACGCCCAAAGCCCATCGCGGCGTCGTCTCACCAAATAGAACGCGTCGCCCATCCGTGGCTGCCACGACAAGTTTGGCGGCTTTAGGTCTTTCCCCCATCCCGACCTCCTGCGACATTCGAACCAACCGTATCGCTGTATTCCCTGGTAAGTTTTGTTTCGGCCCTCGCATGGCCGAGTGAGCAGCCTTTCCAAAAGGCTTTCACTTGGCTGAAATCAGCGTGAGCTGCTCGGGCCTGATCGAGAAGTTTATCTGCCTTTGCTTCTTCTGCCTCGACCATGGCAGCAGCATGCGCATTGAGACCGTCACCGTTGGAGACGAGCGCCTTGCGCGCGACTATGTCGTTGAGGCTGCCGAGAGTATCTTGCAGCGTCTTTAGCGAGCTCAGCGCTGCCTCTCGCCTTTTGGCGTTCTTATGACCTGGAAAGAGACCGACAAAAAACTCGATCGTGTATCGTAGGTTCTTCACTCTGATCCGCAGCTTGTGACGTGCCCGTGCACTGAGCTCGTGCACCCCCTTCCCTTTCTTTCTGATGCGTTTGCGTAATTTGGCCAGAACCTCGGCGGCATGCTCCGCAACAGGTCGCTCAGTGTCAGCGTGGGCCGCGGCACCCCCTGGTCCAGGGACCGGTCTCAACCCACTCGGCGACATCAAGCAGGACCCTGCGAAAGCGGTCCGAACGGACCATGTCTGTTGTCCTGGCATAGGCTTCTGCTCGCTTAGTGTGAAATCGCGACTGGCCTCAGCAAATTCCTTCTCGTCGGCGCCGGTCTCGCTCAGATGCTTCAACACGTCGGTAGCGAAGACATCGAGATCGCGCGCAGGACCAAGCGCCTTCGTGGCCCATTTCAACTCCGCCTTGATCCTATCCTGCTCAGGCTCGGCGGAGACGGTGGCGAAGCTCGCAATGGCGGTACGCAAGCGACGCAAACCGATACGCATCTGGTGCAGTGCTTCCGCATCGCCCGCGCACACCCCGGCTCATTGGCTATGATTTGACGGAGACAATTTCGCGCAATGGCGCGGAAGGCATCGCCGCTGGCCATGCTTGCGTCAAGCTCAACCGGGCTAGCCTTCTGAAAGGTTTGCTTGGCATCCTCGACCAGTTCGTAGCCGCGGTCAGCCTTCGCCTTGGCGGCAATCCGAAGCGGTACAATCGCATCCAGCTCGCGAGCAAGGCGAAATAACTCAGCTCGCTTCTCCGCGCATCAGCTCGAGTTCAAGTTCGTGGATCGCAGTCTGGCGTCCGCCGGCAGCGACCTCACCTCGATCGAGTGCCACCTCGATTTCCGAGCCGTTCCTTTCGATCTGATAGACGGTTCGTTCGACGCGCGTCTCAAACACTGGTTGCAAAGCGTTGCGAACGCGCACGCTCAATAAAGGCTCGAGCGCGGTGTCCCTTGCCGCGATCAAGTCAATGTCGCGACCCTTGACCTCTTGCTTCCATTCTGACCGGTTAAAAAGTCCAGCGTGGCCGTTCGGACTCTTGATCGTCTGCACGAACCGTCCGTCGGACTTCGCGCACGCGCAAGGACACGCCCGCCTTGCGCAAGACCAAGTCAGACGTATCGTAATAGGTCGAGCTGGAGAGTTTTTTGCGTGCCGTCGGTGGCGAAGAGCGGATGTGCGTGGAGCCGCGCCAGATCGGCAGGATCAAACTCCAACTTCAACTCAATCTCTTTCTTCTCTGGCATATTGCCGACGCGAGAGGTCAAACCACTCATGGTTACAACCAATTCACAAACTTGAACCGCCCTGTTGGCCACGTTTCGTCATCGCGACCTCTGAGCTGACAGGGAAAGGGCGACTGACATAATGAAGGGGCGTCCAGCTCATGGACTGAACGCCCCACCCTGTTCCCGCAAGGTACTCTTTGCTGGCAGGGTGGGTGCTTTTTTTCACCATATTCTTTGAGGCAAATATGATTTGAGGCCAATTATTTGCGCAACTGTGCCAATTTTGAGGCTTAGGAGCGCCGATGCGGAGGGTGCAACGAAGAGAGCCGAATGGAGGGGCCATTGATAAGCAATCGTAAGGCATTGAAAACTAACGCAATTATGATTTAAATGCCTAACCGTGTGTCCCAGAGGATACACCCGCGTCTGAAAAAGAGCAGACCGGTTTGGGAACCGTCTCCTCACCTCCAGGACGTGGTAAGTCTTTCCCAGCGCCAATTGCTGGCGCTTACCGTTTAGTGTCGCGTACGGGGCGAAGCGGTTATGCGTACTTCATGCCCATGCTTTGGGATCTCATCGTACACACTCGCCGCTTTGGGAGCCGTTGCTCTTTTTGGAACGACTGCGCAGGCAGCCGATTTGGTGCCCACTGCGCTCCCGCCTATGCCAATTCCTGTTGAGACTTGGACCGGCTTCTACATTGGCGGCAACCTCGGCGCGGCGTTCGATCCAAATGACCTCAGCATCAAAGATTTAAGCGAGGAGCAGGACCTCACGCTGAAATTCTCGAATGACACCGAACTAATTGGTGGCGCGCAGGCGGGATACAATTGGCAGATGGGCATTTGGCTCGTCGGTGTTGAAGGTGACTTCGATTTTGCGGAGAACATCAATTACCTGGCCAGCGTTCGTGGCCGCCTTGGCTGGGCTTTAGGTAGCTGGCTGCTCTATGGCACCGGCGGCGTCGCCTTCATCGATACCGACAATGATTTCGTCGTGGTCTCTGTTGACGATGTTCCGTTCAGCTTCAGCAATGGCAATACTGATACGGGCTTCGTCGTCGGCGGTGGCGTGGATGGACAAGATCGCTCCCCACTTCAGCCTCGGCTTAGAAGGTCTTTTCTATGATTTCGGTTCCGATAGCTCACGTCTCGTCGCGGGTGACGAGCCCTTCGTCCTAAAGCAGGACGAAGATTTCGCGGTCGCCAGAGCGCGGCTAAATTATCACTTCAACAGCGGCTATTGATATCGCGCGGCGCTCACCGAGCAACTTCGAGCGGACGAACTTAATGCAACAAATCTTTGTCTCAAACCGCGGTGACGATAGTAACAGTGGGTTGAGTAGGGATGTGCCAATCTACTCTTGGAAGCGGCTCATGCAGCTCAGCCGAGGGAATGTGCGGTGGGTTTATATGGAAGGAGACGCCACGCGGATCAGACTTGGAGAGGAAGCTGGCGAGGAACTCTAATTAGCGGTGATGCAAATGAGTGGGGCGTCGGTTTTGGTCGGCGTCCCCTTATGTCACCACCGCCGCTTGCTTTTGGTGCTCAAATCGGGTGCTCAAACGTGGGGGGACTTTGTAATGCGTACCACCGCTTCGTTCGCGGCAACACCGCGGCTGTCTGACTGGCAATCAGGTCTAACAATCAATACCTACACCGCCGAAACATTTCCACCGGTAGCTTGGCGGCGGCGTGCTACTTCCGACCCTAACCTATCTAACAAGTTCGAGGGAGTGCGGCACACGGGACGGGAGCTCTTGTCCTTCCGCTCTGTGTTCTGGGAGAGGACGGTGCTCTCTGTTCTGGAGAAGGTGGGACGATGTCCACCTAAAATCCAAGGCGAGATCGCCACTCGCGTGGGTAAGTACATCAATTTTGCCCGGACCGCCCGGGATGATGCCACTCTCGACACGCTTCATCGAGGCCGCTGCGGGGGAGCCGAGCAAAGGTTGCGGCGAAATCCACAGCTGATCCGCTATGGACCGCTCCCGGCTCTGCCGAGGCGTGGTGTCTATCGCGGCTAGGTCTATCCAAGGGCAACCTAAACCGCTACAGCGCGATGGCCGTGATCACCGCTGTTGAAGCCTTCGTATCGGAGCGTGCCAGTTGAACATTGCTGCGATTATTACCTGCTGAAGCTCGGATCTCCAGGCTAGCCCTTATTCCTTTTGGCCTTCCTGACGCTGATGCGCTGTCCGCATCCGTTGCAGGGTCGTCGAGTACCCGCTCGACCAGTTCCGCCCATCGGCGTTCCTCGCGGCCTAACTCATTGATATTTCAATGGCTTATGTAACTGACTTGTTTCGTTGATTTGCTGGCAAACAACCGCCGATCCTTGCGGCTTCCTCTTGAACGGGCGAGCGGGGCTACCTATTAAAAACGGGTTACCTGCGTAAGCGTCCCCAAGGCAAAGTTTTCCAGTTGCGTTCGAGTTAGAGGCCCTGAAAGAAGATTTCAGGGCTTTTTTTTGGGCGCGCTGGACATGGAGTGCGCGTGATGGACGTCAATGAGACGATGGCCCCCGAGCGTTGTCAGGCTCGAGTTCTGCCGCTATGAGGCCGTTTGGTCCCTGGGCGTAACGTCACAAGCACGATCTGGTCGGGCCTGAGTTCTGTGAAACCGCAGCGGCGAGCGTTTCCATATGAACAAAATGTCGGCGTCCGGGACCGCGTGTCAGGAAGCCAAACCCGCGTAGTCGGTTGAACCACTTCACCACTGCTCTTTCCCAGTCGCTCTCGGAATTGACAACCACATGGGTGCGCTGCGGCAACTCCGATGGACGGATCGCGGTAAAGTCATCCATGCTGCAGATGCGGACGGCCTGCAGGCCCTTGGAACTTTCCACGACTTCGCAGACCACGCGTGCGCCCTCGGAGGCAGTCTGGAAGCCGCCGCGTCGGAGGCAGGTCACATGCAGCAGAACGTCGGGAAGGTCCTCATCCGGAACGACAAACCCGTAGCCCTTTGAGGGATCGAACCACTTCACTGATCCTGACACCTCGAAGACCTCAGGTGTTGTTTCCTCACCGCGTTGATTAAAGCCCTCGAGCAGTGGCAGGTCTTGCGCGCCCATGATGACTTCCGCCCCCCCGCACCTCGACCCAGTCGATCACGTTACCCCTACCAGCTGGGTTGCCCGCTGCCAGAAAGCCATCCGAGGCGCGTTCCCGCAATGTGTCTCCGACCGATTTTCGGGCGCTGTGGTAATTTCACCACGTGACGGCTTAGCCCTACCGGCCTCCGGGAGGGGCACATTTCGCCCTATTTCCTCCTATTATTTACAACCCCCCCTAAGGGGTCGGGAACCTATCTCCCGGGAGGCCGTCCTCCCGTTAATGTATCGTGTAAAGGAGGACGGTCTCCAATCTTGATCCGCCGATCCTTGCGAGCGTCATAGAAAGTGATCTCTGCTTTCCACGTGATCCACCGCGCCGCTTGTCTCGGCGCTGCCATCCCTCAATGCACGTTCTAACTCGCCGACAGTGACGGGAACGCCAGCAGCGATCAGCTCGTCTAGCGGGAGTTGTCGGTCAACCATCAAGGCGAAGATCGGCGGGAAATGATCCCAACTGAACACAGGCCAAATCTTTGCGGTCGCAAGCGCCTGAAACATTCGACAATCCATCTGCTCTCGGTTTGCTGAATTTGCGTGCGCGAGGGCATGGCGCGGAGACTCGGCGACAATGCTGCTTTGAGGCCCCCTACTCGCCACAGGCCCCAAACTTGGTGAGTAGAATGAAACGGGTCTGCCCAGGGTAGAAAGGGGACCCTAGACTCGGGGGAAAGGGACGTTGACGCACCTCTCCCTCGGAGTAGCTAAGACCCTTCTCGCAGTCGATCAGATCCGTTACTTTCTCCCATTTTCTCGGTGCCTGTGCCTGCCCTTCGTTGCCGACGGCTGCTTCTGGCGGCGTCTCGCCGGTCTGTAAGTCGTGCCAGAGTTCTTTGTTTTCTTCGTTTTGGATCGGAATGATGAGGCGGGCAGAGTTGTTCAAAAGTAGTGGGTGGGGATGGGGGCAGCATGGTACCAGCACTACCCCGGCCTCGCTTACGTCTATGCGCGCGAGACACGGGCTGACGCCGACATCGCGCAATGAGTCGACCATGGATGAGGCTCGTCGGGTGGCCAGCAACATCGCCAAGCTACCGGCACCGCTGGGCGCGCCGGTGGCGCTCCTCGAGCGGAACTCTGCGACACCCCTAGTCGGACGATCTGCCCAAGCCGCCCTTGTTCGCTTCCAGGACCTTGACGAGGATCGCCAGCTCCTCGTTGCTCGCTAGGCGAGCCGAAACCTCGAGCCCACCGGGCACCAACGATACGCGATAGCCGGTTGCCGTCGCTCCCGTTGCGGCTGCCGCTGCGCCTTCCTTTGCCACTGTTGCGGCTGCCGCCGCACCTTCCTCTGCCACTGCGGTGTCGCTCATAGCCTTTGCCCTTCGGGAAGCCATGCGAAGAGGGTGGGCGAGTATGGTTAACAAAACGTTTTAAAGCGGCTGCTTGCGCTCAAATCGAGTGCGGAAATCGAGCGCCTAGCCCCGCTTATCCCTGCCGGGGCTTTTTGTTTCTTGGTACCCTCTCATCCGTCGTTCATTTCGCTCGGGTTGCTTCTATGTCCAAGGATGTCGTTCTCGAGCGCCTCAGCAAGCTGGTAGCAAAGGGCTACGTTGTTCGCTGGGGGAGTTCGACGTGGACACCCTCCGCCTTGAACATCCTCGTGCGCCCGACCTGACCTTATTTTCAGACGGGAGGATATGGGTTCTAACCCCATCTCCAGAAGACTGGTTTGCAACTGATAACGAGGCCGATCAACACCGCTTCCAATCTTTCGTGCCGCCAAACGACTGGATTGCGGCCGAGTCCGATCAGCGCCGCTTCAAATCTTTCTTAGTGCGGGTTCCCAAGCCGACCATGCTTCAGGCACTTAGGGCCATGAAGGTCGAAGACGTTTGGACACGGGTCAGCGTGTGGACTTTCATCGTGGTTGTCGGCTTGATAACAGCATTCGGCTTTGGCTGGGTCTGGCGTCTCGCCTCCTCCAACTGACCGCCAAGGATCCCATTCGCGGGGACTATGTCGTGACGGACGCGACCACTTTTCAAATCGCCTGAATCTTGGACGCGGCCCCGGTCTGAGCTGACACCTCCAGGCCGGGGCTGTGTCAAGGGGGATGGCCATGTACAGACTTGCGGACGTCGACTTCTCAAATCGATTGGACGTTGTAGTTAGCGAGCTAGCACCTGAAGAAATGGATCGTCAGGATCAGACGCTGAGCGCAACGCCGAAGGCCACGCGAAGCGACCCTGCGACCGCATTCTCGGCCGACAGAGACTTAGAGATGGCGATTTTCGGCGCTGCCTAAGCCGGGGCTTTTTCTCTGGATCGGCGTCGGCTTCGGTCGGCGCTCCTTTGTTTTGGGGCAAGTGTTGCAGCGGAACGACACCCGATCTGCGGCAAAGCCTCCATGATTGCGGGGCTCCTTTTTGGAACGTCTCCACATAGCAAACTCGCCCCGTCCCTAGCGGGGCTTTTTGTTTGGGGCGTTGGCGATCAGATGGGGGGGCTGACATGGAGATAGGGGCTGCCGCCGCCAGCCTTCTGATCGGTTGGCTTACGTATTGGTTCTTGTTGAAGCGGATGACAAGCCTTGGCCCGTTACCTGTTCGTCTTGCAGTGCTAAAAGCACTGCCCCTGTTGTTCGGACTTATGCTGGTTCCAGCACCCGACCAACGGGACGACCCTGACAATCCGAATGTCCTGACACTTCACGACAGGCAGGAGGCTTGAGAGCGGACACTTCTGCACCATCGGCACTCGGTGGGTGGTGCAGCGGGGTGCCTAGCGACTTTCTTTATCAATCTCGCCTTCTGCCGAAACGTGATGAGCTACGACCAGTGCCGCCGAGGTCAGGCAGTTCAACCGCCCTCCTCGACAAAGGGCGGCCTCCTTTGCGCGAGGAAGGAGAACCTCGCCTTATAACGTTCCCCCCCCTGTTAAGCAGGGTCAATCACTAGGTAAACTTCCCAACCGCGATTGCAGCAACGCTCGCACCCAGCACGAGCTTGAAACCTGTCGAGGCGTTCGTGGCTCTAAGCCCGAAGTTCACGGCTTAGGGGTGGGGGTCCACCGCATGGGGCGCAGCCTCGGCGCCGCAAAGCGCACACCTCGCGGCGGCTTGCATCGGCGGCCTACAAACAGATTTTCCTAGGCAATAATCCGAGAGGCGATGCACTTATCCACAGCCGGTCGCCCGGCTTTTTGGTTGGGTACGCTATTGCTACACTGGTTCGGGGGTACGCAGCACACAAGGGGG
This sequence comes from uncultured Alphaproteobacteria bacterium, assembly GCA_963817175.1. Taxonomy (GTDB): domain Bacteria; phylum Pseudomonadota; class Alphaproteobacteria; order Rhizobiales; family Methyloligellaceae; genus Methyloceanibacter. Next base: position 825 of record CAWFNK010000008.1, on the reverse strand, counting down.
GGTTGAAATGGGGGCGCTCAGTCCGCAGCAGGTTATGCGCTTGTTGACTATCGTCATCGCAGTAATTGTTCCTTCGGCAACATCAGTTCCATCGTTTGCCACCGGCTCACCTTCCAACGCGGAATTGCGAGAGGCAATTAAAGCTCTGGAAACTCGCGTAGCAGCCCTGGAGGCGCAACTCCAGCAAAAGGCAGACACTCAACAAGAGGCGTCCATTCCGAAACCAACCCTGGTCGCGCTCGCCGAACAGGCTCCGGCCTATAGCCCGATGCGCCTGGGTAACCAGCCCCAGCCACTGCCACAGCCAAACAATGGCTGGTCAGGCCTCTACGTGGGCACTTCATTCGGCGTCGGTTCGGCCAAGTCAAGTTCACGATACCGAAGTGTCTCCCATCACCATGATGAAGATACATCGGAGGATACAGATGTTGATGTCGAGGACGATGGTTCAATCGACATTAACTCGAACTCAAACACGGGCTTTTCCGATGAAACGAGCTTTGTGAAAGGTCTGACTAGCGACGACGAAACCGATGGCGCTCTTGCCGATCTGTATCTAGGGGGAACGCGCGACTTGCCCCTCGAATTATTGCGGGTTTACAGGTCGAAGGCTCGCTAGCGCAAATGGCATTCAGGTCTCGTATTCGTGGAGAAAAAAGGACTTCCGAAAGCACCGACACCGACACTTCGAAGTTTGCTGCCACTGATTGCTGTTCATCGGGGAGACAAGCACCTCCCATGAGGTCAGCAGCGAGCAATTCAACTTCCCTGGCCTCAATGAAGTTGAATTGAACTGGATGGTCTCGGTCATCGGACGCGCAGGCT
>CAWFNK010000007.1:0-94548 GCA_963817175.1 uncultured Alphaproteobacteria bacterium | reverse complement strand
GAATTTGACGATATTCAGCACATCCTGCTGACCCCGCACTCCGGCCCTCACCGGACGATATGAGTTTCTGTCATTCCGCAGCGCTTCTAGTGGCCGGGCGTGGCTCAACGAGATCTTCTCAAAACCGTACAATCAGCGGCTGATGTTCTTGACTTGGTCGATGAGGACAAGCGCTGGGTAACGGTAGCGTTCACCTGGAATGGCCTCAAGGCTCTAGGCGTGGACGAAACATCGCTGGCCACGTTTCCGGAGGAGTTCAAGCAAGGCATGGCGCCGCGAGCAGAAATTCTCGGTGACACCGGCGCCAATCATCCTGAAAACTGGGTGGGGGACTTGCCAGCTCGGATCTTCACGCCATCGCCATTCTATTTGCCCGCAATGAAGCCGAGCGGGAGCGTTGCATTACAGAGCACCAAAGGCTCCTAGCCGACTGCGAAGGCGTTGAGGTGCTCTCGTCCCTCGACCTCCTAGCGATTCCGCCATTCGATACGGCGCATGACCATTTCGGTTACCGCGACAGGCTCTCGCAGCCAGTCATTGAAGGCACTGACGAGGCACCAACGCCTGGCTCCGGCCCGCCACTCAAACCAGGGGAATTTATCCTTGGCTACCCCGACGAGAACGGACCGCCCGTCGGACTGCCTCAACCAGAAATCTTGTCTCGAAACGGCAGCTACATGGCCTATCGGCGTCTACAGGAGCATGTCCGACGGTTTCGTGACTTTCTCCGCCAGAATGGTCAGACCCCCGAAGAACAGGAACTTGTGGCTGCCAAGCTTATGGGTCGATGGAGGAGCGGCGCTCCACTCGTGCTGGCCCCGGATAAGGCAGATCCCGCCTTAGGCGCCGACATGCAGCGAAACAATAACTTCAACTACAAAGAGATGGATCCGCATGGGTATGCGGTGCCTCTCGGTTCGCACATGCGTCGCATGAACCCTCGCGACACTGCAGCGAACATGAACCGACGCCGCATGATTCGCCGCGGCGCTACTTATGGTTTGCCTCTACCGGAAGACGCTGCAGATGATGGTGCCGACCGCGGCATAGCGGCTTTCATCATCTGTGCAAGCCTTATCCGACAATTCGAGTTTGCGCAGAATGTATGGACTAACGACCGCAATTTTCATGAGCTCGGCAACGAACGCGACCCGATCATCGGCGCTCAGGACGGCACGCTCGAATTCAAAATCCCCAAGCGACCGATCCGCAAAACAATTACCGGCTTACCGGCCTTCACCACTGTGAGAGGCGGCGCCTACTTTTTCCTGCCTGGCATCAAGGCCCTTCGATACCTCGCGACATTGGATGTCCATTGAAACGGGGATAGGTATCGTCCATCGTCGGGGTAGCCAAAGATGATCGACACCATCGTTATGGGCGCTGGACCGGCAGGTGTACTCGCCGCCTTGCGTGCTGCGGATCTGGGCGCGCGCACCATGCTGGTAACTCGGGCAGAGTTTGGCGGCATGGCCGCAAACGACGGACCAGTTCCGGTGCGCACCCTAGCCCATGCAGCCCGGCTGATTCGTGAAGCTCGACAGCTCGGTCAATACGGTATCGGCGTAGGCGAGCCGGTACTGGATTATCCCCGGCTGCTTGCGCGCGTACGCGAGGTGGTCGATGATGTGTGTGCGCACTCTTCCTTGCGACGGCAAATCGACTCCGTGGGAGTGATAGTCCATGAGCACGCCGGTGTTGCGCGCTTCGCCGACGAGCACACCGTCGAGACCGAAGACGGCCTACGGCTTCAGGCTGAAAAGATCATCATTTGCACGGGCGGTGTGAGCCGGCGGCTCTCAGTTCCCGGCTGCGACTTAGTGAATACCCATAGCGATGCTTGGGAATTGACTTCCGTCCCTTCGTCGATGCTGGTCATTGGTGCCGGAGCAACGGGGGTGCAGATCGCCTCGATTTTCAATGCATTCGGCTCACGAATTCAACTCTTTCAGACTGGCCCACGCATCCTGCCGAGTGAGGATGAAGATGTGTCAGCAGCGGTTGCGGTGGCGTTCCGCGAGTCGGGCATCGTAGTGCATGAGAACTTCGGCGCCGTCGAGTTCTTCGAGAAGATCCCGACGGGGGTGCGAATGATCTTCTCCAGGAACGGCAACCGGGCTAGCGCTGAGGCGACGCTTGCGGTCCTGGCGGTAGGCTGGGTCGCCGATATTGAAGGGCTAAGGCTCGCTTCCGCGGGCGTCGAGACCGATCATCGGGGGTTCGTGCAGGTTGATGGGTATCTGCGGACTTCTACGCCCAATATCTTCGCCGCTGGGGACATTACTGGTCGCCAGATGCTGGTCCCTCAGGCAATACAGGAGGGCTTCGTGGCGGCTACCAACGCCGTGCGAGGCCTGACTATGACGATTGGGGACCCGGTAAGTCCTATCGGCAGCTTCACCGACCCGGAGTATGCCCAGGTGGGTCTCACTGAAGCAAAGGCCCGAGAAACACACGATGTCGTGACCGCGGTTGTACGCTTCAATTCGACCACGCGCACAATTATTGACGGGCACACGGTGGGTTTTTGCAAACTGATCGTCGACCGCACGACCTGCAGGATATTGGGCTGCCACATTGTTGGCGAGCGGGCAGTGGAGATCGCTCAGGTGGCGGCGATAGCCATAGCCGCTAGGATGCCGGTCAACGACTTGGCTCGTATTCCGCTCTCGTTTCCCACCTACGCAGGAATATTGGCTCAGGTGGCGGCCAGCGCGACACGCGAACTCAATCTGCAAGTGAGTTGGCAAGCACATCAAGCAGAGAGCACGTGGCGTCATTCTGAAAAACGAATGGCATGAGGAAACAGTAATGAGCACACTAACGCCGCCACGGACCTACAATCAAAGCCACATGCCGCGCAAATACACGGGTGGCAAGCGAAGGGTTAGCATCTACTGGACCTGGAGCTACCCGTGGGAATCCAACCGCGATCCCGCGGTCATGGACAATCGCTTCTCGACGATGACGGAGGTTCGCCGCGTCGCCTGGCCTAACTATGAAACGCCGGAGTGGGACGCGGCGAATTTCCTGCAGGGGATCGCAGGGACGCTCGAACTGTTCCACCGCTCGACACTCAGCTTTCAGAACATCGTTGGCGAGGTTACAGGTCACCCGGTCGCGGTGTTCCAGCGTATCGACCAGGCTGGCTACAAGCAGTTGATCGACGAACGGGTCCTGGCCGACACCGACACGATGATGGTGTTCGGCCTTGATCATCTCGTTTCAGAACAGGAGGCGGCGCCGGAAGAAGTTGAGGCGATCCGCGAGTGGCTGAAACGTGAAGGCACCTGCCTGCTGCTCGCACCGCATCATGACGTGGGCTTCACCGAGGACATGGAGCAGCGCCAGATTGAGTACAGGCACCACGGCGACCGCCTCGTTCCTCGCCAGCAACGATTTGGACAATACACGCGTTCGCTTATGAAGGCCCTTAACGTACCCGTGCACAACCGCTGGGGACTCCGTCCCGCGGTCGTCAAGGGGACGAAGGAGATCGCACCGCTCACAGCATTTCGGGACGTTGACAGCTTGGGGCTGCTCGAAAACGTGCCTACTCTGAATTTCCATCCGCACCTTCCCCATTATGAGCTGACGACCACGGACCCCAAGTCGGTACAGATGCTTGCACGCCAGCCCATTGATCTCGACCGTCCGCACCCCTTCAGCGCGGCAGGCAACACGGAGTTCAACTGCCTGCTCTGGATGCCACCAAACGAGCAGCGAGCTGGAGACATCGTGCTAGTGGACTCGACCAATTTCACCACGCTTTTCGGCGGCACAGACAGCCTAGAGAACTTCTGGCGGAATTTGGCTCTAATGAGATGACGGCCAAAGTGAACGCAACAGCTTGCTCCGATGCGGTGTCCGCTTTGGGTCATTATCGGACTTACCGGCCTCACGGCGCGATGTCCGCTTTGTGCCATGACCGGACAAACCAATTGCAGGCGCGATTGCTTGTGGATCGTAGAGGAGGCTTTAGATGGCTCTGCCGAAGCACGGGATAGAAACCTCTTTGAGAGAATTTTTTAAAGCGACGATCGCGGGTGGGCTGTTGTTTCTCCTGCCGGTAGTTCTGATCCTGATCGTTCTGCGCCACGCAATGCGGCTGGCCGTAAAGGTTACAAAACCCATTTCGGATTTGCTGCCTGTGGAGGCCGTACTCGGCGTCCGCCGAGAGACTTTCCTCGCAATACTGCTGCTAATCTTGATCTCGTTGGTCGCCGGCCTCGTCGCCAAAACGAATGCGGGGAGGCGCTTTATACGCTGGTGCGAGAACTCCTTTCTGGGCGGTCTCCCGCAGTATCAACTGGTGAAGAGCATGGCCGAGGGCCTTGCACGTGTAGAAAGTGCCGAAGGCGTGCAGCCGGCACTCGTCAGCATCGAGGACGGATGGCAGATCGCATACCTGCTCGAACCGCTAGAGAATGGCTGGGTTACTGTATTTCTGCCGCAGGCGCCTACCCCTATGTCGGGCAACGTGATGTACCTGCCGGAGGATCGGGTACGGCCATTGAACATCACGATGGTCCAGGCCATGGCGATCGTGAAACACATTGGCGTCGGATCCGCCGAAACCCTGCGCGGCGCCGACCTTAGGCTTCCCGCGGGCGCTTAAGTCATCCACTAAGCGGTTTATTGCAAACCCGCTGCAAACCCTTTCCCTCCCGCTATCGGTTTATGAGTACAGCGTCAGTGGGTTGAGCGCATAAGTCTGTTACGCCACCGCAACACCCCTGATGCCTCACCCAACGCCTTTGGAGTGCACGGCCTAGCAGCTTGCCCTCAAACAGTACGGAATAACGGTAGCCGTCGCGGCCACCTACCCAGATGGGGTGTAGTCGTGGCTTCATCTGTAAGCATCCTTTAAGCAATGTGAAGCAGCGGTGCGTCAACGTCCCTTTTCCTCTACCCCCCGGGGGATGCCGTAGGGGTGTCAAGGCGTCTCAGAAAGTACACATTTCGATACTAACCGTTGACACGTTCCTTTTCATGTCTCATAACTCTGTTCTCAGAACCTCTAAGAGGAAAGGGAACGGACATGACGACGGTGGGATACGCAAGGGTAAGCAGCACCGGCCAGGACCTAGCCGTACAGCTTGAGAAGCTCGCTGGCTGCGACAAGGTGTTTAAGGAGAAGCGCTCCGGTGTGGATACCGGCAGACCAGAGCTTAAGCGCTGCCTCGAATACCTCACGAGAAGGCGATACCCTGCTGGTGACTAAGATCGACCGCCTGGCGCGATCGACGTCGGATCTCTATCGCATCGTCTCCGAGCTGGCTGAGAAGGGTGTTGCCTTCAAGGTAGTAGATGATCCCACGATCGACACCACCTCCCGCACCGGCAAGCTGATCATGGGCATTCTGGCGTTGATAGCTGAGTTCGAGAATGACATCCGCCGAGAGCGTCAAATGGACGGCATCGCCAAGGCCAAGGAGAGAGGAACGCGCTTCGGACGGAAGCCAGAGCTTACCCCGGAGAGGATTGCCGAGATTAGAGCCTTGCGCGCGGATGGCACTACGGTGCCAGAAATCATCCGCAGGGTGGGCCTCAGCAAGGCAACCGTGTATCGCGCGCTGGGGAATCCCGTCTAACCTATTGGCGGATCCGGTGGTTTGCAGCTGACTCCCCGCAGCGGGAGAACTACCCAGAAGCTTCCGAAACGGTGTTATTCCCTCAATGAAAGCAATGGGCTACAGGCCGGAAAACCCTTCCTGGTACTTAGTGCCTTCGGCCCAAATTAGGAACGGCTTTATGTTGCTACCGCAAGGGCTTAGCTAACTGGGTGGTCCCTGCAAATGCCCTGCTAGCGATGGCTAAAGTACTTAGCCATTCTCCTCGGAGCAGCTTAACAGCTTCGATGACAGCGTCGAAGCGTGACCGCCACGGCGCGGTCCCCCTTTTTCTTATTCGTTGAGTTCGATGCCCTTCTTGATTCGGCAAGCAGGGAAGCGGGGGCCTGTCGTGGCATTCAGGTCCCCCCTTCTCCACTATTTGCTGAGGTTGACTAGCCCTCGACCCGGTTCAACCTGAGGGCTTGAGCGATGGCTCTACGCTGCTTTGGCCTACGAGGGATGAGCAGGACGGAGCTACCGCCGGCGCTCGCCAGGGTGATGACTACCAGCTCGAACATTATGAGGACGGCTATCCGAAACCGCCGGCGTGTCTTGATCGTAGGCCCGTCAAGTTGGCGGAAGCGGCTTGATCAGCCGCTCCCCCTCTTGTCGTACGCAACGCACAAACCTTCATTCCATTCCACACACCTGCGGTAGCTGCGTTGAACCACAGGGCGAGGGGAAGTGCGCAACATGCAGATGCCGTGTGCCCCGCATCGTGGACAGCTCCATATCCGTACCTGACTTTTAAGGTCGCACGGTTGGCCGTCGGCTATGTGCGTGACTCCGGCATCTGGCTCATGAAGAGGCACAGGCGACATTGCTTGGGCGGAGGTTGCGACGGCTAAAGCAAACGCGACGCTGATCAACAACCTGATCATTGTTTCCTCCGTAAAGCGGCCCCGGCACTTCAGCGTGAGTACGGGGGTACATACGAATGGGGCACCGGGGCCTAACCAGCCTGTCCAGGGCTGGCTGCCTATAAAACGAATGTGTTTCGAGCGGTGTTCCAATAAAGCGGCCCGACACCCGCCCAAACCCGCTTTCTGGAAGCGGGTGCCGAGCCTAACCATCCTCAAGGTTGGAGGCCCTGGATGGCTGAAGGCGTAACAACAACGATGATAGTCAGTTCCAAATAATAACAAGCCAATGGCCGCCCTTGGTGGGCTGCTGAATTCTTGGTCCGAAGGAAATGCGCAATGTCGAGAAAGTGCGGAAGCGGCTAGCACGTCTGCTGAAAGACTAGTCTGCCGCTAACCGGTTTTTCGGATCCTTGGATCACCCCAGTGCTCAACCAGTGCGTTGGCCTGCTCTAGGTCGCTGGCTAGTCGGAGCCAAGTATGGGCAAGCCCTTCGTAGCGCAATTTGGCGATTAGCGATGGAGCGGACTCAGCGAGTTCCAGACAGCACTTCGCCTGTTCGCGGCATTCTTTTGGATCACCGGGCATGGGAGATCTCCTACGCATTGCACATGACCCCCGTCTTTGGTTAATCGATTACAAAACTTGCGAAACCAGTCAACCGTAAAGTCGGTCAGACAAGAAAAAGGGCGCCGACCGAGGCCGTCGCCGGGCCTAATCCGAACGGCAGAGGCGGCTCGTTATGCTGCTTGTGGTGATGCAGCCGATTTTCGAAGTTCAACGAGTGATTGGCTGAGCACTACACACGCCCCTTGAAGCGCGAGGCTCGCCATGATTGCCGCCACCGCCACATCAGGCCAGCCATTGCCGGTGCCGAACACACCGGCGGCGGCAAGTAGCACTGCCAGATTACCGAGCACATCGTTGCGCGTGCAAACCCACGCCGAACGCATATTGGCATCGCCGCCGCGGTACGACCACAGCAGAGCAAACGAAGCGGCGTTGGCGAGCAGCGCCGCAATGCCCACGGCGCCCATCGTAAAGGCATGAGGTAGGGTGCCGTGCCATGCGTGCCAACCGGCAAGTCCGAGCACCCACAAGCCGAACAGTCCCATAGTCGCGCCCTTCAGGAAGGCCGCCATAGCTCGATAGCGGAGCGCCATGCCGACGACAAAAAGGCTAATGGCGTAATTTCCCGCATCCCCCAGAAAGTCGAGTGCATCGGCTTGAAGCGAAGCCGAACCCGCCGCGAGGCCCGCAGCGACTTCAACAGCAAACATAACCGCGTTGATGGCGAGGACGGCCCAAAGGACGCGACGATAGCCTTCGTCACCTCGGTGAGGGTCACTAGCATGGTTGCAACACGATGCACTCATGCCCGTAGATTAGGGGGCGGATTCCCGAATTAAAAGGGCGCCGACCGAAGCCGACGCCCACTAGCCACCGCCTTCTGGAAAATCCAGTTCCGATTCCTCCGTCGCGCCTAGCAGCGTCGGCAGCTTGGCGATGTTGCTAGCGATGCGTCGCGCCTCGTCCATCGTCAGCACCTTGGCGGTGTCAGCATCGGCCCGCGTCTCGCGCGCATAGACGTAAGCGAGCGATTGCTGGGTTAGCATCCACGATCCTGAAGCCGCCTGGAATCGTTTCAACGGTCCATGGTGGGGGGAAGCGGCGGGGCATGGGAACTCGATGGGGGCCCTTCCAAATAAAGTAGGGGCGACCCGAAGGCCGCCCCTCTCAATGCGTGGTCTCAATATACCCACTGACGGCAGACGTTCCCTGCACCCCACACCGCGCACCTGCGGACTTGGCGTTTGGTGGTTCGGGCTACGCAGACACCATTAATTCTTACCCTAAAGGGACCACATGCTTCGCGGACTTGCGTGACCAGGCCGTCCGACTGGTGAAGCGGAAGGGGCGACATGGCCTGCGCAGACGTTGCGAGGGCGAAGGCAAAGGCAGCTAAAGCGATCAACCTAAGCATTGTTTTTTCTCCTTATTCAGGATGTTTCTTGGCTATCAGCCGCTACTTTCGATCAAATTGTTGGGCAGGCACTTCCGAGCATGGAGGCCATAGCTGCTTTGGCCTCATCAATCGTGGCGTATTTGCCCAACTCTTTGTACCTGACCTTCTGAGTCGTAGGTAGTTGGCTACCGGCCATGATCCGACACTGGTTAGTCGTGTTGTCGAGGATGACGTAAAACACCTCGGCTTCTTGTGCCAGGATGGGTTGAGAGGCACATAGGATTAAGGCGGCGGCGATAAGATATTTCTTCATGGGATCTCCTTTCGCAATTTGATATCCGCCTGATGTATTGAACCGCGACTGTGATGAAAAAAAGAAGCCGCGACACGGGGGGTTCGCGGCTTCTTTAGGTTCCGGGTTGGGGGAACCGCGACGCGAACGAGGGATGTCCGCGCCGCGCGTACCGTAGCCCGAACACATGCGATCTGCTGCTATTAAAGTTGGTTAACGGATGAATTGGATGGGGGTATCCGACCGAAGCTGAACCCGATGCTTATCGCTATATCGTGCGGCCGAAGCTAAGCTGACCCTCCAAGCCCACTCGACGGGCTGAAAGGAGGAACGATGCTTGATCTCTCAGCACCCAAGGTGATCACTTTCATTGTGTCAGTTGTCTTCGCGTTGGTCGCGGTCGTCATTCACTACGCACATATCAACGTTCCGTTTACAACTACGGGTTTCTCCATTTTGTTGTTGGCTTATGCAGTGCTTGCTGCAGGCAACGTGTTACGCGACGTTTAGTCCCGTAGCGCCGAGCCTCCCGCGTGGCGGCTCCTTCTGCATATCAATGTAGGTCAAGAAATAGGGGGGCGCCGACCTAAAGCCGACGCCCCTGCATTACTCTAACGGGGAATGGCACTGGGGCTGGGCAACTGAACGGCGCCGGCCGAAGCCGACGCCCCAAACGGAAATTCGTGATAACTTATTGTGGTCACTTCCTGCCGAGGGGCTCACGGGGCATCATACCTAAGCGCCAGGAGAAAGTTCCGGCGTAGAGTTTAATCAGCGGCAAGAAGCTTGGGGTAAGGCTCCGCTAAACCGTTACCTTTTCGTTACAAATTCCGGCTAACCGATTGAACTATAAGGGGCGTTCTAACAATCCGGGGGAGAAGGCCGAGCTTAAGGTGACGGCAACCCCGCAGAGTGACAGAAACCAGCATGCAGCCAGCAACCCCGCATGACAGGCTCTTCGAGGCGCTTCCCGACACGCCGCGCGCGGATGCCCCGGGCGAGCCGAGCAAAAGCGCGTTCGCCCGCACCGGCATCCTGCCGAGCCAGGCCATCCGCGCGATGATCGCCGGCGGCGAGATCGCCGGCGCGCCCGAGATCGACACCGACCAGATCCAGCCGGCGAGCCTCGACCTGCGTCTTGGCAAGGTGGCCTACCGCATCAGGGCGAGCTTCCTTCCGGGGCCGGACGCCACGGTGCGCGACAAGCTCGCCGAGCTCAAATTCCATGAGATCGATCTTACCAAGGGTGCGGTGCTGGAAGCGGGCTGCGTCTATCTCGTGCCGCTGATCGAGCAGCTCAAGCTGCGCTCGACCATCGCCGGTTTCGCCAATCCGAAGAGCTCGACCGGGCGGCTCGACGTGTTCACGCGGCTGATCGCCGACCGGCAGGACGGGTTCGATAGCGTCGAGGAAGGCTATTCCGGTCCGCTGTTCGCCGAGATCTGCCCGCGCACCTTCTCGATCAAGGTGCGCTATGGCTCGCGGCTCAACCAGATCAGGTTCCGCCGCCGCGTCGGCCAGCAGCTCGATGCCGACGAGCGCCCGGGCCGGGTGACGGACCGGCGCTTGCGCGAGATCCATTCAGACGTTGGCTTGGTCGAGGGCGATGCCGCGATCCGCGAAGGACTCAATTTGCGCATCAGCCTCGCGCCGATCGCTCCGTCGGGTCTGGTCGGCTATCGCGCGCGCCGTTTCGCCGGCGTGATCGATGTGGATGAGATCGGCGCTTACGATGTCGGGCAGTATTGGGAGGAAGTGCGGCTCGGCAAGGACCGCCGCCTCGTGCTCGACCCGCATGAGTTCTATATCCTGGCGTCGAAGGAGAGCGTGTCGGTGCCGCCGGCCTATGTCGCCGAGATGGCCCCGTTCGATCCGTTGATCGGCGAGTATCGCGTGCATTATGCGGGCTTCTTCGATCCGGGCTTCGGCTACACCGAAGGCAAGGCGCCGGGCGCCAAGGCCGTGCTCGAAGTGCGCAGCCTCGACATCCCGTTCATCCTCGAAGACGGGCAGATCGTCGGCCGGCTGGTCTACGACAAGCTCACCGACATCCCCGACACGATCTATGGCCGGGGCATCGGCTCGCATTACCAGGCGCAAGGGCTGAAGCTGTCGAAGCACTTCAAGCAAGAGTAACTCCGGGTCAGCCCGGGGTGACGGAGCGTTGCAGGGTTACGATGAACAGGCCCCCGCCCAACACGCAGAACTTGGCGCAATGCGGATGGCAGAGCTTGACCGCGCCAAACTCGAACATGCCACCATCGGCACGCGCGGCGTCAGCCAGCGTCTCGCCCATCTCGAAGGCCGGGTCGTAAGGCAGCAGCGTGCAAGGCAGCACGACCGGTGCGGCGGCGCCTTTGCGCTTCACCACCATGCGGCTCGAGGCGCACATCACGTCGTTCGGATCCTTGTGCAGGATACCCCAGCAGCTTTCGGTGATCTCCGGCACGTCGGCGCGCAAATCCATCTCGGGGAAGAGGACGAGCGCGGCAGGATCGTACGCATCGATCCGCCAGCCGCGCTCGGCGATCAGGGCGGCATAGCCGTCCCGCGCGGCCCGCTCGGTCTCGCCCCAGCAGGTGCGCCCGGCAAGCGCCAGCGCGAACCCTTCGCGCGCAAGCCAGTCGATGCCTTCGATCGTCTTGGCGAACGAGCCCGACGTGCGCTCGGTGTCGTGCAGCTCTCTCGTGTAATGGTCGAGGCTGACGCGAAGGAGAAGGCGGCGGCCATGCGCCTCGCGGAGCCGCATCAGGCCCTCGCGGATGCGCGGCCGCAGCATCGGCTGCATGGCGTTGGTCAAGAGCAGGACCTGGAAGCCGCGCTCCAGCGCATCGCCGAGCATCGCGACGATGTCCGGGTTCATGAACGGCTCGCCGCCGGTAAAGCCGATCTCGCGTACCGGCCAACCGCCTCGCGCGATCTCGTCGAGAAACGCCAGCGCCTCGGCGCGGGTCAGATAAGCCAGGCGATCGTTCTCGGGACTCGATTCGATGTAGCAATTGCGGCAGGTGATGTTGCAGAGGCTGCCGGTGTTAAGCCAGAGCGTGCGCAAGCCGGCGAGCGCCACCCGCGCGCGAGGCTCGCCCTTGGCGGTGACGTCGGGGTCGCTGAATTTCTCAAGCGGCGCAAAGAGCGCGGTGTGGGCCATTCCGATCCCCTTTGGAGCCCGGTCATTAACCGCAGGGCACGGTGCGTCCGCAAGACAAGGCTGCATCAACGCTGCGTGAAGCGCCGCTTCCCGGCCCAGGCCGGCCATGATAGGACTCTGCGGCACGCGGGTGTAGCTCAGTGGTAGAGCAGTAGCTTCCCAAGCTACGTGTCGAGGGTTCAATTCCCTCTACCCGCTCCAATCTCCTTCGCGAAAATTACCGGCGCGGCGGATAACCTTCCTGAAACTGCGAGCATGGAACGCAGCTCGGGCCTAGGCCGTTTCTGCTATGCTCGCGGCGACTAGCGGGCTGGGCGTTCGGCTTTCAAGGAGGACTGCACAATGTTGGGTTTGGCCAGGGCTGAGCGCAAGGCGGCGCGGTTGGTGAACAACCTCGATATCGACGATCTCTACGAGCAGATCGACAATTTGCGCGGCTATATCGCCGAGCTGTCGTCGGGTGTAGGCAAGAATGCGAGCCGTCAGTTCGGTCGCGCCCGCGCCTATGCGTCAGACACGGCGCACGACGCCGAGGAGGTGATGAAGGACAATCTCGCCGCCTCGCTCGTCCTCGCGGTCGGGCTCGGCATCGTTGTCGGCTATTTCATCCGCCGCGGCAGCGAGTAGCGTCAGCGATCAGTGCGCGAGCTTGACGGCGCCGGTATAGAGCGCGCCGCCGAGCACGCAAGGCAGCGCGATATAGGCTTGACCCAGCGCGCTCGCCGCCACGCATCCCGTGGCGATGGCGATTGAGCCGGCGGTCGCGCCCTTGGTCATGCCCGCCTCGTTGGTCATCTGCGCCTTCTGTGCATCCTCGATGGCGCCGAACTGATCCTTGCGGATCCTCTCGGACTCGAAGATCTCGGCCGCGTCGATGACGTCCTTCAGAGGCTGGGCGATGTCTTGCGGCTGCCGCGCATATTCGGCGCGGTAGAGCGCGAGCAACGCGCGGTCGCGCTCGGCGTAGGAGGCAAGCGTCCATTTCGCGGTGCCGCCGGTGGTGATCTTTTCGACCGCGCTCGGATCGTGCCCCCAGCCGGTGAACACCTTGCGGAAGGAGAAGCCGCTCTCGTCTTTCTTCTTGGACCAGCGCAACGCCTGCATGATGCGGACCACCGGCTCATATTGGCCGGTGGCGACGTAATAGCCCCACAGCGCGTAGATGCCCGGCGACCCGCCGTGATCCAGCGGTAGCTCCATCAGTATCGGCCGTTTGCCGGCGAGGAAGTCGTCGATCAGCGGACGGCGCAACGGCGTCAGCTTGGAGGTCTTCTCCAGCAGCTCGCGCCAATCCGGCCGTCCGGAATAGGCGATCGCCCTGAGAATCACCGCCTGCTCCTTGTCGGGCATCGGGAACATCTTGGGGATGAGCGCCGGACCGTCTTTCGGGTTGGAACCGAGCACGCCGGCGATGAAACCGGTGCAGAACCATGCCTTCTCTTCATCGGCGAATAGACCGTAATCCTCCATGGCATGGACCGCGGCAGGCACGCGCGAGGGCGTCTTGCGGTTGCGATAGTTGGACATCCACTCCATCAGCCGCTCGGCCGAGGAGAAGGCGCCTTGCGGCTCCGCCGCAGCCGGATCCTGTGCGGTCATCGGCACCGGCGGGCGCATGGTGGCGTAGGGCTCGGTCTTCACTTCGGTGGGTGGCGCCGCAGATTGAGCCGCGGGCGGGGCGGGCTGCGCGGCGGGAAGAGCGGCCTCGTCTGGTTGCGGCTCAGACGGCGCGAGCAGCTGAGGCGCCGATTTCTTCGCCACGGACACGGACTGCGACTCGCGCCCGGAACGGCGGTCTGCGCCGCGCAAGGGACGGTTAATCCAAGAACGCCGAAGCAGGCGAGCGCAATCAAGGCGTGGCTACGCATGTCATCAGCTTCCTTCCCCCGGCCCCAGAAGTGCTGACGATTACTCGGACATAGTTAATGCCCACGGGCCTTCGGGCCAGTGGGGAACGCCTTGATTTTCCGCCGTTTCGTGGCTTTTTGAGGGCCGGTGAACGTTAACCATAACGAAACATTAACACGGGCCAAACTTTCAGGAGCAAGCGACCGCGCGCAATTCCGCGGCTTCCGCTTCTGGCTCACGCCAAGCGGCGAGCGCCTGCGCGGCCCGGTCGGCCTGGGCCACGATCTCAGGCACCGCGGTGATCTCCCATAGCGTGCCCTGGCAGAGCGGGCCGACGGCAAACAGGCCTGCGGGCGCGGCGCCGTTCCCGCCGAGCACTCGACCGTCGCGCTCGACCGCTAGCCCCAGACGATGCGGATCGGGGCGCGCGAGACCGTGCTTGAACAGGCTCACGATCAAAGGCTGGTCGAGATCGGGCCTGAAGCCCGTGCAATCGAAGGCAAGATCGGCCGCGATGATGCTTGGCTCGGGCGATCCGCGCCTGAGCAGCGTGAGGGTGAAGCCGCTGTCGTCACGCGCGACCTCTCGCACCGAGCCTTGCAGCAGGATCGCGCGGCCCTCGGCGAATTCGGCCATGAGGCGGCCATGCACTTCCATCGGCAGGCGGTGGCGATGCGCGTCCCAGAACGGGCGGAGGTGACGCAGGAAGCGGGCCTGCTCGACGGCGGGCAGCGCCTGCCAGATATCCTGAAGCGAGGGGCGCAGGCCATTGATGACCGCTTGCCACGGCGTGCCGCCCTCCTCGGCCATCTCGCAAGAAATGCGGATCGTGGCGGCGAGCATCGAGACGCGCTTGGAGCGCGGCAGCCCGACCTCTTTCGGCACGACGCCTTTCGGCGCATGCGGCCGCGGCACTTGTCCGCGCCGCGAGACGACGAGCGCCGTCCCCTGGAAACCGTCGCGCCGCGCCGCCAACAGCACATCGGCCATGGTCAGGCCGGAGCCGATCAAGGCGATCTGGCGGGCGGAGGCGATTTTGTCGGCAGCCACGCTCTCGAACGGCCGCAGCGCTCCTTTGGCAGACGCCGATGAAAGTCCATAGGCAGTGGCGAGGAACACGATATCGGCGTTGACCGGTGCGCTCTGCGCGAGATCGACACGATAGCGCCCGCCCTCGGCGGTGCAAGCGGTTGCCGTGTCGTTGACGACGCTGAACACGACGTCAGGCCTCTGCGCCACGCTCTCGTAAAGCCGCTGGCGCACATATTCGCCGAACAGCTGTCGTGGCAGGAACGTATGCGCCAGGGCCTCGTGCAGTCCGGCCTGGTTCTCGCCCTGGTCGAGTTGGCGAAACGCCCAGTTGAGGAAGTCCCCGGGTTGGCTGGCGCGAATCGAGAGATCGCGGGTGCGCACGTTGAGGAGGTGCAGCGGGTGGTGACTGCCATAGGCGACGCCACGACCAAGCTGCGGGCCTTGCTCGATCATCACCAGGCGGAAGGGCGAGGCGATGCGCGCAAGGCAGGCGATGGCGATTGCCGCCCCCGTGAAGCCGCCGCCGACCACGCATAAAGTGAAGGGTGCCTTCCGCATCGACACTCAGCCTTGAGTCCCCGTCAAGCCAACGACACACATACGCAGGCTTTGCGGCGGCAATGAAGCCCTCGCGGTGCGTTGCCTGCGCGCGGAAGTCGCATCATGCGCATCAAGCCATGCAGAAGGGCAACCGACTGCCTTGCGCTGGCCTTCGCGTAGCAGCGATTGCCCGCGATCGCCGAAAATTAGCGAAACATTTGCTGTCAGCGCAGCGAAGTCCGGCCGCCCTCCCGACTCGCGGTGCAGAAGGACGGCCGGGTGGCCTCGCGCAAGCGCCGCTAGGGAGCGCCCGCTTTCAGACTCGCGAGGTCGATCACGAAGCGATAGCGCACGTCGTTGTTGAGCATGCGCTGGTAAGCCGAGTTGATCTCCTGAATGGGAATCAACCTCGACATCGGCGGCAACATCGTGCCGCCCGCAAAAGTCCAGCATCTCCTGGGTCTCGCGAATGCCTCCAATCAATGAGCCGGCCAGGCTCCTCCGCTTCATGATCAGGGGACCGGCCGAGAGTGGCGTCGGATCCGGTAACCCCACCAGCACCATGATGCCGTCGCGGCGGAGCAGGTTGAGATAGGCGTTGTAGTCATGTGTCGCCGAGATCGTGTCGATGATGAAATCGAAACGGTTGGCGTTCTCGGTGAACACGGCCTCGTCCTTGGTGACAAGGAAGTCGTCGGCCCCGAGCGCCAGCGCATCGTCGCGCTTGCCGGGCGAGTGGCTGAGCACGGTGACATGGGCGCCCATGGCGTGGCCGAACTTGACGGCCATATGGCCGAGTCCGCCCAAGCCGACCACGCCAAGCTTGTCGCCTGCCTCGAGCCCGAAATGCTTCAGCGGCGAGTAGGTGGTGATGCCGGCGCAAAGCAGCGGGGCCGCGCGCTCGAGCGGAATGCCTTTGGGGATCGACAGGATGTAATTCTCATCGACCGTGATGCGGGTCGAATAGCCGCCATAGGTCGGCGTCTCCTTGTCCTGCTCGTAGCCGTTATAGGTGAGCGACATGCCGATCTCGCAATATTGCTCCTCGCCGGCGCGGCACGCCTCGCAGCGGCGGCAGGAATCGACGAAGCAGCCCACGCCGACGATGTGGCCGGGCTTCCATTTCTTCACGTGGTTGCCGACCTTGACGACCTTGCCGACGATCTCGTGGCCGGGGACCATGGGGAAGATCGAGTTGTTCCACTCGTCCTTCACCTGGTGGATGTCCGAATGGCAGACGCCGCAATATAGAATGTCGATCAGCACGTCGTGCGGCCCGGGCTCGCGCCGCTCGATCGACCAGGGCGTCAGCTCCGCCTTGGCTTTCTTCGCCGCATAGGCGGGCGTCTTGAGTGTGGCCTTGGACTCAACGAGGGTATCCATAACTACTCCGCTTCTTGGGGATGGGATTGCACCATCCTAACGCGCGGCTCGGCTTCCCGGTTTGCGGCATCGCGGCGCGCGACGAAGGCGCTCACGCTGCCTCCCCGCGTCATTAATGGCGATCCTCGTTGCCACTCCTAGCTGGTTGCTTGCCGTGTGCCGGCGAAGCCTCCGCGTCGGTGGCGCCTTTGACCTTGCCTTAAACATGGGCAGTTACGTATCATCATTCCAATCGATGGGATCAATGACCAGCATCGACCACGCTAATCTGAGCCGGCTCGACCTCAATCTCCTGGTCGCGTTCGATGCTTTGCTGACAGAGCGCAGCGTCACGCGCGCGGCGGCCCGCATCGGGCTTGGCCAGTCGGCGATGAGCCACAATCTCGCGCGGCTGCGAACGCTGTTCGGCGATGAGCTGCTCACGCGCGGCGCCGAGGGCATGCGGCCGACGCCGCGTGCGCTCGCGCTCGCCGATCCGGTGCGCGTGACGCTGGCCCAGATCCAGGTGGCGGTGCTGCAACGCGAGGCTTTCGATCCCTCCACGGCCGACCGCACCTTCCGCGTCGGGCTTGCCGACTCCATCGAGGTTGCGGTGATTCCGGGGCTGTTGGCGCGGCTGCAACAAACGGCTCCGGCCGTCTCGCTGCGGCTCCGATCGATCAACCGCCTCAGCGTGCTGGAGGATCTCGACACCGGCAGGCTCGATCTCGGCATCGGCGTGTTCGATCAGGGACAGATCCACCACAAGCGCCGCGCGCTCTACACCGACAATTTCCTCTGCCTGTTCAATCCGGCGCAGGTGAATTTCGTCCCGCCGGTCTCGCTCGAGGATTATCTGAGCGTGCCGCATGTACTGACGAGCCTCACCGACGACGCCCACGGCGCGGTCGACGAGGCTCTCGCCAAGCTCAAGCTGAAACGCTCGATCGCGCTCACCACGCCCGGTTTTCTCGCCGTGCCGTTCGTGCTGCGGCGCGCGCCGGTCATCACCACCATGCCATCGCGGCTCGCGCGCTATTTCGCCGAAGCCTTCGGGCTCGCCACCAGCCCCGCGCCGGTCGAACTGCCGACCTTCACCATCTCGCTGCTCTGGCATGCGAGCTTCGATCACGACCCAGGTCATGTCTGGCTGCGCCAGACGGTGACGGGCCTCGCCTCTGAGGTGGGCTTGGAACTCTAAACGGGTTTGGAGTTTTAAGAAGGGCTCCAGCTTCCGATGTGGACAACTCGATTTGGCCGCGCCGTCCCGGTAATATTGGCTTCATGATCCCCGCTTATCGATTCGCCCGAGCCAAGGTTTCGGCGAGGCTTACTGATCAACCTGGCTGATCGAAGGAGGTCGTCCCATGGCCGTAAGCGCAGCATCCGGAAAAGGAAACGTCACGGCGCGCAAGGCGCGCTGCGACGCGATGAGCGAAGTCTTAGCGGATAGTTGGTGGGCGGTCGGCTTGCGCGGCGTGCTCGGCATTCTGTTCGGCCTGATCTGCCTGCTCACGCCGGGCGTGGCGGTCGAAGTGTTCGTCATTCTGTTCGCGGCCTACATGCTGGTCGACGGCGTGTTCGCCATCATCTCCGGCATCAAGGCGGCGCGGAACGGCGAGCGCTGGGGCCTGCTCATCCTCGAAGGCATCGTCGATCTCGCGGCCGGCGCCGTCGCCGTGCTGTGGCCGGCGATCACGCTGATCGCGCTGATCTGGCTGGTCGCGGTATGGGCGATCGTGTCCGGCGTGCTGATGCTCACCTCGGCCTTCACGCTCAACCTCGATCACGGCCGCTGGTGGCTCGCGCTTGGCGGCATCGCCTCGGTGATCTTCGGCATCCTGCTCGTCATCGAGCCCTTGATCGGGGCCGTGGTGCTGACGATCTGGATCGGCGCCTATGCACTCGTGTTCGGCATCTTCCTGCTGATCCTCGCCTTCCAACTTCATGCGAAGAAAGAAGAGCGCGAGCACAAGGCGGCGGCACCGGCTGGAGCGGCGGCGAAGAAGGCCTGAGGCGGCTTCATTATCGAGACTTAGAAGGCGGCGCGGGCCAAGGGTCTTGCGCCGCCTTCTGTTATTCCGGCGGCGAACGCGGCGAATCTTGTCCGTAGGCCTCGGTTTCCGCCCGATTTGACAAGCGGCCTCGACATAGCTCGACTATCGGCGTTGGGCTGCCTAAAAGCGCATAAGACTTAAAATATGGGAGGGTTGAGATGAGAAATTTTTGCACGCTGCTGCTGGTTGCCTTGGCTGTCATTCTGCTTTTCGTCAGCAGCGCGGATGCCGGCAAAAGAAAATGTGCCAATGACTGGCGCAGATTCTGCAGCCAATGGGGCCTGGAGACGCGCGGCCTGCAAAACTGCATGCGTCGGCACGGCGACGAGCTGACACCGGCCTGCATCAGGGGACTGGTGAAGGCGGGCGCAGTCTCCCAGGCCGAAGTCAATCGTCGCAGAGCCCAACTCGGCCGCTAAAGCCCGCGAAGCGCGAGCCGTGGGGCGGAGCTGCGCCCTGCGGTCGCCTGCATGCCTTTCACAAATGTCGATCCACCCGGGGCGAAGACCCCGCATCTAAAAGATCAATCGTCCATCGGAGGAAATGCGCAACGTAGACAGGAGGTAAACATGGAGCGTAGATCGTTCTTGCTTGGCGGCGCCGCCGCGGCCGCCGGCATGGTAACCCAGCCTACTGTTGCACAATCGCCACCCATCCCCGGCCAACCCATCGCGCCGGGCGATATCGAATTGGCCGTCGCGCGCCTGCGCAAGCAGTTCCTCGCCGAGTTCGATCCTGCTTACGTCGAGAACGTCATCGTCCCGCATTTTCTGGTGAGCGTGTATGACGGGGAGCGTCTGTTCCTCCCGATGATCAATGTGGAGTTCACCAAAGAGAACGCCTTGCCCTACGATTTGTGGGGGCTGCTCAGCGAGACCTGGAAGCCCGCGCCGGAATATGGCGTCACGGTTTTCCTCCAGGGACTCGAGAAGCGCGGCCCGCATAATCGCCGCAAGCGGATCTATATGACGGCGCTCACGCCCGATCTCTATCGCCCCATGTACGGCGACAAGGTCATCGGCGTTCTTCGATCGCCTGCTCGACGATGGCAACGCGGGTAAGCCGCTGATGCGGCCCTATCTCGAGAGCTATTTCGATCTCTATTGGGACCTGCATCTCGGCGTCAAAGGCAACGATATTCCGCAGCGCGTGCATGACATCGGGCAGGCCTTCAATACCGTGTTGGCCTATCGCGATCCGACCCAGAAAATCGTCTACGAGAACTATATGACGGTGCGTTCGCACCTCGCTTTTCTCAAGGAGTGGATCGACGACCGCCTCGCCGACCTCACGAGCGGCAAGACGCCGAACCCGGAGAAGACCTTCGCCCATTACTGGATCAAGAACGGCGGGGAGGGGGAATATTTCGCCCACAAAGACGTGGTGTTCGAGGTGTTCCACAATTTCGTGGCGCTCAGCCAGTGGGGCAATACGCTCTACAACATCATGCTCAAGCTCGCCACCGACAGCGGCGATCCGCAGGCGAAGGCCTGGTTCAAGAAGACCATGGAGAACAATCCCGACGACGCGCACGGTGAGGCGTTCACCCCGCTCGAACGCTTTGTCATGGAGCTGTTCCGCACGATCTCGCCGAACGGCGGGAGCATATCGGCGATGGAAGAGGTGCGGACTCCGCCGTATCAGCGGCACGGCTACGTGGTCAGCCCGCACACGACAACGAGCCTTGACCCGATCCATTGGACGAACCCCGACGCCTTCGACCCCGATCGTTACAAGGCGGCTCCGACCAGCGCGGAAATCGACGAGGCGAAGTGCAAGGAGATCGGCTTCGCCAAGTGTCCCTTCTCGAGCGAGCCGTTCGAGGTGAAAGACGGCCGCAAGGGCGCGATCGACAATAGCGGGTTCGGCACGGTGTTCGGGGTTGTGGATGGCAAGCCTCTGCCGGTCTGCGACTACGCAGGCTTCGCGCCGTTCGGCTTCGGTTATCGCCGATGCCCCGGCGAGCAGCTCACCATCCAGGTCTTCGAGGATTTCCTCAGGAAAGTGTGGAAGAGCGGGATCGAGTTCAGCAAGCTCGATGTCGCCGATCCCGAGCCGCTTCCGATCGGACCGACCACCGTCATCGCCGACAATGTCGGATTCATACGCAGAGCCTAACCGTCAGTCGCCTAAAAGGAGAAATGCCATGAAGAGACTGCTGATCGCCGCAATTGCGCTTGGCGTGTTGCCGCCGGCGCCGTCGTCGTGTCGCAGCCCGCTCGCCGCGCTGGAAAATTGCTTCGTCGTGACCGCCACAGCCGACGCCCGCAACCGTGACATCTCTATCGAACGCGCCGAGAATCGACTGCACCATTACATCTCGCGCAATTTGCGCAGCCTTACCGGAAAGACGGTCTCTCCGGTTACCACGAACTGCATCCGAAACGCCTGCAAGAGCCAGGCGATCGTCTGTCATCATTGAGCGAGCTGTTTTCTGAGGCGTTCTTACCCAATTAGCTGACCATCAACCAAGGAGGCAGACATGACCAAGCTCGTGCTTGCTTGTTGCGTGATGACGGTTTTGGCGCTCGCCGGCGCGTTGGCAATGACTGCGCAAGCGGCGACGCCCGGCTCGCTCGCCAAGATCAAGAGCTATTCCTCGCCGGTGCAGCAAACCGGCTGCCTGTTCGCTGGGCGTCATTGCCGCGCCGGCTTCAAATGGGTCTGCGCGCCTTACGCCGCGCCGATGGCCCACAGATGCCGCTGCGCGCCGTGCTGACATCGCCGGCGCTCAGTTTCTCCCACGCCGCCTTGTGTCAATCGTGACAAGCCTGCCCCGCCTAACGCTGCCCTCCGGCGAGAGCGTGCCGCAGCTCGGTCAGGGCACGTGGCACATGGGCGAGAATTCGCGCCTGCGGAAAGAAGAAGTCGCGGCACTCAAGCTGGGACTCGATCTCGGGCTTACGCTGATCGACACCGCCGAGATGTACGGCAATGGCGGCGCCGAGGAGATGGTGGCCGAGGCCGTGCAGGGGCGGCGCGACGAATGCTTCATCGTCAGCAAGGTGCTGCCCGAGAATTCGACGAAGGCCGGGACCATCGCCGCCTGCGAGCGAAGCCTGAAGCGGCTCAAGACCGACCGCATCGACCTCTACCTCTTGCATTGGCGCGGACGGCCCAAGCTCGAAGAGACGCTTGCCGGTTTCGAGGCGTTGATCGCCTCTGGCGCGATCCGCTCCTGGGGCGTCAGCAATTTCGATGTTGACGACATGGATGAGTTGGTCGCGCTGCCCGGAGGCGCGGCCTGTGGCAGCAACCAGGTGCTGTATAATTTGCGGCGGCGCGGCATCGAGGCGGGGCTACTGCCCTGGTGCCGCGAGCATCGCATTCCGATCATGGCCTATTCGCCGATCGAGCAAGGGCGGTTGTTGCGCGATCGCGCATTGACCGCGGTGGCGATCCGCCATCGCGCGACACCGGCGCAGATCGCGCTCGCCTGGGTGCTGCGTCAGAAGGATATGATGGTGATCCCCAAGGCGACGATGTTGGAGCATGTGCGGGAGAACCGCGCGGCGCTCGACATCAAGCTCACCGAGCAGGATCTCGGCGAGCTCAATCGCGCCTTTCCGCCGCCGAAAGGCCGCCGGCCGCTGGAATTGCTCTGAGGCCGCCACTGTCATCACGGCGTCACGCAATTTCGCTGTTGAAGGGGCAAGCGCTGTCGCGCTGTGAGTCGATAACCGCGAGGCGAGAGCCGAGCCCGATGCCCTGGCTTCTTCTGTTCGCCGCCATCCTGCTCGAGGTGGCCGGTATCACCTCGATGAAGCTCTCTCGCGGCTTCGCCGAACCGATCCCCTCGATCGCCGTGCCGGTGTTTTATGTGCTCTCGGCGGCGGCGGTGATCCTCGCGCTGAAGCGGCTGGACCTGTCGGTGACCTATGCCATCTGGTCGGGCGTCGGCACGGCGCTCGCGGCAACAATCGGCATCGCCTATTTCCGCGAGCCGGTGACTTTGTTCAAGCTCGCTTCGCTCGCGCTCGTGGTGCTCGGCGTGGTCGGGCTGTCGCTTGCCGCCAAGCATGGTAACTGACGCGGGCGCGCTTCCCGGCTAACATCCTCGCATGGACGGTCTCATCGGCCAGAGCGACGGCCCGATCCGGCTCGCGGTGTTCCTCGGCGTGTTTCTCGCGATGGCGCTGGTCGAGCTGTTATGGCCGAAGCGCACGTTGAGCGTCTCCAAGGGGAAGCGCTGGCTCACCAATCTCGGCATCAGCGTGACCGATAGTCTCGTGCTCCGGCTCATGGCCATGCTCGCCGTGCCGGTCGCCGCGGTCGCCGCGGCGTTTTACGCGCAAGCGCATCAGATCGGGCTCCTGAACAATGTCGCTTGGCCCCAATGGCTGAAGATCGTGGTGGCACTGCTCGCGCTCGATCTCGCCATCTGGGCGCAGCATCTCGCCTCGCACAAGGTGCCGCTGTTCTGGCGGCTGCATCAGGTGCATCACGCCGATCGGGACATCGACGTCACCACCGCGGTGCGCTTTCACCCTGTCGAGATCGCGTTGTCGATGCTGTGGAAGATCGTGGTGGTGGTGCCGCTCGGCGCCTCGCCCTTGGCGGTGTTTCTGTTCGAGGTGATCCTCAACGCCTGCGCCATGTTCAACCACGCCAATATCGCGTTGCCGGCGTGGCTCGATGGCGTCTTGCGGATGTTCGTGGTCACGCCCGACATGCATCGCGTGCATCACTCGGTGCTCCGGCGCGAGCACGATTCAAATTACGGCTTCAATCTCTCGCTCTGGGACCGGCTGTTCCGCACCTATACCGCGCAGCCAGAAGCCGGGCATCAAGGCATGACCATCGGGCTTACGCCGTATCAGAGCGAAGCGCCGACGAAGCTCGGCTGGTCGCTCTGGCTGCCCTTCCGCACGCCGGAGGCGCGAGCCGATCGTAAAGACAATGCGGCAGCCGATCCACCGAGCACCGCGAACCATTGACTTGCGTCAAAGGGCGGCATGACAATGAGCGCTAGGGAGGAGTCCATGAACAAAATCATGACCATTGCGCTTGGTCTAGCATCCGCGCTCACTGTGAACGCACCGGCCATTGCGCAGGTTACGCTCGATGTTGCGAAAATCACCTGCTGGCAGTTCGCAACCTACAAAATCACCAACCCGCAACTTATAGCTGTGTGGGTGAGCGGGTACCATCACGGCAAGGAGGGCAATACCATCATCGATCCTTCGACCCTCGTAGCGAACGCAAGCAAGATGCAGGAATTACTGCACCAAGAATCCAGATGTCCCTTTAATGCAGGCCGTCGAAACCGTGCTGGGAGAGAAAAACTAGCGGCGCTCCACCGTGCCGCTTCTTCGGGGATCATTGGCCCCATGCAAGTTCCGTTAGTGTCAAGGCCACGGCTGGCGCCAGTGCTATGCATTAGCGACAGTTCCGATGGCCATGAAGATCAAGGAGGAGGTCATGGTCGCAACCGCGGACAAGCTTTCGAAGGGACTTCCCACAGCGCAAGAGATGATGGAGAAGCTTGCGTTGGCCGAGGCTGAAAAGGCTTCAGAGGCGGCTCGCAAGCACACTGCGGCGGAAGCCGAGAAAAAGGCGCTGCTCGACAAGCTCACCAAGCCGTCAGGCGTGTCCGAAGAAGAGCGGCTCAAACGTGCCGCAGCGATCATCGAACGTGCGGTGGCCAACGGCCTCACCGAGGTCGAGGTCATGCGCTTTCCCAACGCACTCTGCACCGATCACGGCCGCGCCATCAACCAGCAGGAGCCCGGCTGGGAAAAAACGCTGACCGGCCTTCCCAAGGAGCTGTACGAGTTCTGGCACCGGCAGCTGCAGCCGCGCGGATACAAGCTCAGGTTTCAAATCGTCGACTTTTCCGAGGGGGTGCCGGGAGATGTCGGCATCACCCTGAAATGGGTCTGAGTCTTTGCCACCGGATCAGAATTTCTCCTCGATCCAGCGGCGGGCCTTGATCGTCGCCTCGTCGTCATAGGCGCCCTTCTTGTCGCGGGTCGGGCAGCTTGATCTTGTCGCGCTTCGGCGTCTCGTAAGGGATCAGGCTGAGAAAATGCGACAGCACGTTGAGGCGGGCACGCTTCTTGTCGTCTGAGTGCACGATGTACCAGGGCGCAAAATCGGTGTCGGTCGCTGCCAACATCTTGTCGCGGGCGCGGGAGTAGTCGTACCAGCGCTCGCGCGAGGGAAGATCCATGTCGCTCAGTTTCCACTGCCGCAGGCGATCGTCGATACGTGCCTCGAACCGGCGCTTTTGCTCCTTATTGCTCACCTCGAGCCAGAATTTGACCAGGCGTATGCCGTTATCGACGATGATGTTCTTCTCGAACGCGGGGCACATCTCCAGAAAGCGCTTGTGCTGTTCCTTGGTGCAGAACCCCATGACATGTTCCACGCCGGCGCGGTTGTACCAACTGCGATCGAAGATCACGATCTCGCCGGCCGCGGGAAAGTGCGCGAGGTAACGCTGCATATAGATCTGCGACTTCTCGCGGTCGGAGGGCGCCGGCAGCGCCACCAGCCGAAACGTGCGCGGGCTCACGCGTTCGGTCAAAGCCCGGATGGTTCCGCCTTTGCCGGCGGCGTCGCGGCCTTCGAAGATGACGATGATCCGCTCGCCGGTCGCCTTCACCCAGTCCTGCAAGGTGCAGAGCTCGGTCTGCAGCTTGCGCAGCTCCTTCTCGTATTCCTTGCGCTTGAGCTTGGGGGTCTCCTCGCCGTTGGCTGGAGCCTCCGGTGCATTCTCAGCCTGGGGATTTGCAAACGCGTGCGCCATGGTACGCTCCTCCTTGCCTCGCCGCCGTCACGCGTCGTTTGGCCTCGGTGTTGGGCGGCAGGAGAAGAGCAATAGGCCAGATTGACGGCTAAAAGAAGCTCATCGGGAAATAGCGCAGGAACAGCTCCTCATAGCGGCCCGACGCGTGCACCTGCTCGAGCCCATAATTGAGGATCTCGGCGAGTTGGCGATTACCCTTCTTCACGGCGATGCCCACGCCCTCGCCGAAGAATTTCGAGTCGAGATAGGGGCCGCCACGGAACTCGCAGCATCCCTCGCTGGTCACGCCGTTGATCCAGAAGGTGAGGCCGATGCCGTCACCGAACACGAAATCGATGGCGCCGCTCTTCAGCGCCTTGGTCGCGTCCTCGACGCTGTCGAAGGTGGCGATGGGCACATCGGGGAAGAACAGCTTGAGATAGGCCTCGTGCCCCGTGCCCTTGGCCACGCCGACCTTCATGTCCTCCAGCGTCTCGGGGCGAATGTCCTTGAGCGCGTTGGTCTTCTGCGCCACGAAGCGCGCCGGCGTCGCGTAATAGCGCGAGGAGAAGTCGACCTTCTCGAGCGACTCGGCGCTGATGCGGATCGAGGCGATGGCCGCGTCGGCTTCGCCCCGGTCGATTGTGGGGAAAATTTCCGCCCAGTCGACGTCCTTCACCTCGCACTCGACCTCCAAGGCCTCGCAGATCGCCTTGGCGAGATCGACATTGAAGCCGGTCAGAGCGCCCACCTCGTCGAAATAATGGAAGGGCGGGTAGTCGCTGTCGGTGATGAAGCGGAGCTTCTCGATCCCACGCATATCGGGCTTGGGGCGGAGCACGTCGCCTTGCCAGGTGTCGGGGACGATGTCGTTGCGCACTTGCGCGGACGCCGGCGCTGGCAGCAAAGCGAGCAGCGCGAGCGCGGCCAACACGCACGCCAGAAGCGGCATGTGGCTCGAACAGAAGGAAGGATGGCGCGCAGAGGTCACGGGCTCACTCTTAACGCGGCTTTGCCTCGCGTGCCAAGGGTGCAGTACACGAAATAGTTGTAGCATAAGATTATACAATTCTGCATTGTGTAACTTCGTTACAACTGATAGCTGAACCGCCAATATTGCGTTTCATCTTAAAATTGCAAATACTCACGGGAGAATGCTGGGGGCATTCCCGTGTCGGCTGTAGCGGAGTCTTTCCGGTTTGGGCGCCAGCACGCGCAATTCGCCGCGCGGCTGAAGGCGCTGCGGCGATCGGAGTACGACTTCCTGCTCGGGCGCTGCATCGATCGCGCGACCCTGGCGCGGGCCGAGGCGATCGCGAGCCGCTGGGGCGTACATCCGCATCAGGTGCTGATCGCCAATGGCTGGCTCGACGCGGAAGTTTACTACCGTGCGCTGGCGCACAGCTGCGGCGCGCCGTTCAAGGCAAAGCTTCCCGCCGCCGAAGCCGCGCCTGCTGCGGCGGCCACTCCGCGTCAGAGCCTTGCCAGCGGCCTCCTGAAAGAACGCGCGCGCGCCAAGGGCTTCATCTTGGCGCCAGACCGGCTGCGGCCGAACGCGCTGCGCGAGATGCTGGCGCGGCTCTCGCCCTATCATGTCTCGCTGGCCTCGCCTTCAACCGTGCGGGGCGCCATCTGCCGCCACTTCGCTCCCACCTTGGCGCGACATGCCGTGGAAGGTCTGGCGCTGCGCAGGCCCGAGCAAAGCGCGCGGACGCGGATGGCGCTTTGGCAGAGGCTCGCATTCTGCTTCACGACGCTTGCGCTTCTCGCCGCGCTTGCGCTCGCGCCGGCTGCAACATTATGGGCGGTGACCGCCGGTCTCGCACTCCTGTTCGTGCCGCTGATCGGATTTCGACTGCTTGCCGCCCACGGCCTGCTCGTGTCGCTCGGCGACGGCGACAGATCGCGACAGCCGCGCGCGAGCGATCGCGAGCTTCCAATCTACACGCTGCTCGTGCCGCTCTATCGCGAGGCGCATATGCTGCCCCAGCTGGTCAGGGCGCTGTCGCGGCTCGACTATCCGGCGGCGAAGCTCGACATCAAGATCATTCTCGAGGTGAGCGACCACGAGACGATCGCGGCCGCGGGGCGCTTGCGGCTTCCCGGCAGCTTCGAGCTGGTGATCGTGCCGGAGCTTGCGCCGCGCACCAAGCCGAAGGCGCTCAACTATGCGCTGC
Organism: uncultured Alphaproteobacteria bacterium; assembly: GCA_963817175.1. Classification (GTDB taxonomy): domain Bacteria; phylum Pseudomonadota; class Alphaproteobacteria; order Rhizobiales; family Methyloligellaceae; genus Methyloceanibacter. Next base: position 66,921 of record CAWFNK010000007.1, on the reverse strand, counting down.
CGCTCGCGCGCGGCGAATATGTCGCGATCTACGATGCCGAGGACCGGCCTGAGCCCGGCCAGCTCCGCCAGGCGCTCAATGCCTTCCGCCTCGGTCCTCCCAACCTCGCCGCAGTGCAGGCGAGGCTCGGCCTCTACAACGCGTTGGACAATTTCCTCACCCGGCAGTTCACCGTGGAATATTGCGCGCTGTTCGATGGGCTGTTGCCCGCTCTCGACCGGCTCGAGCTGCCGATCCCGCTCGGCGGAACCTCCAACCATTTTCGCGCCTCGGCGCTGAAATGGCTGATGGCCTGGGACCCCTTCAACGTCACCGAGGATGCCGATCTCGGCATCAGGCTGGCGCGCAACGGCTATCGCTGCGCGATGTTGGGGTCGACCACCTACGAAGAGGCGCCCGTTGGCTTTATGAGCTGGCTCCGGCAGCGCACCCGCTGGCTCAAAGGCTATATGCAGACCTGGCTGGTGCATATGCGCGACCCGCGCGCTTTATGGCGCGAGCTTGGCCCGCGCGGCTTCCTCGCCTTCCAGATCATGGTCGCGGGCACCCTGTTGTCGGCGCTGGTGCATCCCTGGTTCTATGCGCTCGCCGGCTTCGATCTCGCCACGCGCGGATTGCTCGGCCTGCCGGAGAGCCCGTTCGGCTGGCCGTTCTGGCTGATCGCCTGTTTCGATCTTTCGATGGGCTATCTCGCCTCGATGGCGCTTGGAGTATTGACGCTGCGCCGGCGCGGATATGCGAGCCTGCTCGCGCAGATTCCGCTGATGCCGATCTACTGGCTGTTGATCTCGGCGGCCGCCTATCGCGCGCTGTGGCAATTCGCGACCGCGCGCTTCGAATGGGAAAAGACCGAGCACGGTCTCGCCGCGAGGCGTTCGCCTTCCGTCTAGAGCGTCATGTTGCGGGCTCTGATGCCCCGCTCGATGCCAGTGGTCGTGAGCACATCGAGCTCGAGGCTGTCGCGCAGCATCTCGAGGAAGCGCGTCTCCTCGGGCCTGACATTGAGGTCGGCCGCCGCCACTTCCAGCGCCACGGCATAGGCGGTCTCGCGCAGCTTCTTCGGCAGATTGCTGCGGATCAGCACCAGCACATGGTCGAGCCCGCCATCGGCACTGAGGATCTCGCCGCAGCCCTCCGCCGTCTTGACCAGGTTGTCTTGATCGAAATCGCGAAAGATCGGCAGGTGGGACACGATCTCGCCGATGCGGTTGAGCTCGGCGTCGGTCATGGTCCGGTCTACGGCCGACATGGTGACCATCACATAGATGAGCGCAGCGTGATGGTTCAACGGCTCGGTCATGCGGCGTCCCTCGGTCGTTACGCTTAAGGCCCAAAACGGCGCGACCGTAGGCAATTGCGCTGATAGGGGCAAGCCCCTCGGGGTGAGCCCCCTCCATCGGCATGGAAAGACTGGCGCTGGATAGCGATTTGTGAAATTTGTCGGGCGACAATCGCCGCAGCCGTTCGAACAGCTCTATCCCGACCATGGCCCGCCCGCCCAGCAATAAGAAACCTGCCCCGCGCCGCAAGGCCGAGCCGCAACTCGAAGCGAGCATGAGCCACGTCAAGGACGCCCACGCCGCGTTGCCGGCCAAGCCGAAGCCCAAGCTCGCGCCGAAGATCGAGGTCACGTCCGAGCTTTTGGCGCATGCCCATGTCAGCAAGGCCTGGCCGTTCGAGGAGGCGCGGAAAGTCCTGAGCCGGCTGAAGCGCATCCCGAAGCCGACCGGCGCCATCATCTTCGAGACGGGCTACGGGCCGTCGGGCTTGCCGCATATCGGCACGTTCGGCGAGGTCGCCCGCACCACCATGGTGCGGCATGCATTCCGGGTGCTCACCGAGGACAAGGTCGCGACGCGGCTGATCTGCTTCTCCGACGACATGGACGGCCTGCGCAAGGTGCCCGACAACGTCCCCAACAAGGAGATGCTGGCGGAGCATCTCGGCAAGCCGCTGACGCAGGTGCCGGACCCGTTCGGCGACCATCAAAGCTTCGGCCATCACAACAATGCACGGCTGAAAGCCTTTCTCGACACGTTCGGCTTCGACTACGAGTTCCTGTCGGCGACGGAGTGCTACATCAGCGGGCGCTTCGATGCGACGCTGCTCAAGGTGCTCGCACATTACGAGGCGATCAGGGATGTGATCCTGCCGACGCTCGGCCCCGAGCGCCGCGCCACCTACAGTCCGTTCCTGCCGATCTCGCCGAACACGGGCCAGGTGCTGCAGGTGCCGATCGTCGATCGCGACCTCGCCGCGGGCTCGATCGTCTACAAGGACCCCGATACCGGGCGGCTGACGCAGGTGCCCGTCACGCGCGGCCATTGCAAATTGCAATGGAAGGCTGACTGGGCGATGCGCTGGGCGGCGCTCGGCGTCGATTACGAGATGGCGGGCAAGGACTTGATCGACTCGGTGCGCCTCTCGGGACATATCTGCCGCATTCTCGGCGCTCAGCAGCCGGAAGGCTTCAACTACGAGCTGTTTCTCGACGAGAACGGCGAGAAGATCTCCAAGTCGCGCGGCAATGGCCTCACCATCGAGGAGTGGCTCACTTATGCGAGCCCTGAGAGCCTGTCGCAATATATGTATCAGAGCCCGCGCAAGGCGAAGCGACTCTATTTCGACGTCATCCCGCGCGCGGTCGACGAATATGTCGGGCATCTCGCCGCATATCCCAAGGAAGAACCGGCGGCGCAGCTGATGAATGCGGTCTGGCACATCCATCAGGGCGAGCCACCGCAAGCCGAGCTTCCCATCAGCTTCGCCCTGCTGCTCAATCTCGCCAGCGCCTCGAACTCAGAGGACAAGGACGTGCTGTGGGGTTTCATCCGCCGCTATGCGCCCGATGCGACGCCGCAAGCGCATCCGCTGCTCGATCAGCTGGTCGGCTACGCCATCCGCTATTTTCATGACTTCGTGAAACCGGCGAAGCTCTACCGCGCGCCGTCAGACAAGGAGCGTGCGGCGCTCATCGATCTCGATGCGCGTCTGGCCAAGCTGCCGAACACCGTGCTGGCCGAAGAGATTCAGGCGGAAGTCTATGCCGTCGGCAAGGAGCATGACTTCGAGCCGTTGCGGGATTGGTTCGCTGCCCTCTACGAGGTGCTGCTCGGCCAGACGCAAGGCCCGCGCTTCGGCTCCTTCGTCGAGCTTTACGGCATCGCCGAGACCCGCGCCCTGATAAAAAGGGCGCTCGACGGTGAACTTGCGGCTGCCTAGAGCGTTCGGCTGGCACGAGTGTTGCTGGATAAGCTAATCGCAAAACCGAGTATCAGGAAAAGGCACAAGGCGATTCGGCCGCCTGGGGCCATTTCCTCGAGCTGCGCGTTGGGCATAGCTCATAAACTGGGCGAGGCGTGATGAAAGTTCGTGCAGGTTACAGAATCGCTTACGACTGCCTGCAGCCGACGCCGATGATCCTCACCTTGAGCGTCCATCCGGACCGGCGCTTCGACCTCATCACCGAGGACAAGCTAACGGTGCATCCCTTTGTGCCCATCACCGAATATGTCGACGGCTTCGGCAATATCTGCCACGTGATCCGCGCGCCGCAAGGGCGGCTGACGCTCTCGTCAGAGTTCCTCATCAATGACAGCGGCGAGCCTGACGTGGTCGCGCCGTTGGCGCCGCAGCTCTCGCTCGACACGCTCCCCGTCGACACGCTGGTCTATCTGCTCGGCAGCCGCTATTGCGAGACCGACCGGCTTTCGGACATCGCCTGGTCGAAATTCGGCAAGGTGCGCAAGGGTTGGGGGCTGGTGCAGGCGATCTGCGACTTCGTCAACGAGCATGTCGCTTTCGGCTATGAGCATGCCCATGTCGGCCGGACCGCCTATGACACTTATATCGAGAAGCGCGGCGTGTGCCGCGACTTCGCCCATCTCGCGGTCACGCTGTGCCGCTGCATGAATATCCCGGCGCGCTATTGTACCGGCTATCTCGGCGATATCGGCGTGCCGCCCGATCCCTGTCCGATGGATTTCAGCGCCTGGTTCGAGGTGTTTCTTGACGGCAATTGGTACACGTTCGATGCGCGCCACAACATTCCGCGCATCGGCCGCATCCTCATCGCGCGTGGGCGCGACGCCACCGACGTCGCCATCACCACCTCGTTCGGCCCGCACACCCTCGCCTCGTTCGAGGTCGTCACCGACGAGGTGACGGCGGAACAGGAAGCCGTCTCCTAAGCCGCGAGCGGCAATCTCCGGCAAGTTCTCCGCAAGTTGCTGGATTCAGATTCAGCATGCTTTAGAGGGTTTGTGACCAATTCCTGGGCACCAACCCAGGAGGAGCCCCCACAATGAAATATGTCCTTACCGCCGCTATCGTGTTCGGCTTTGCCGGTGTCGCTCTTGCCGCCGACGGCAGCCAGTTCGTCATCATCAAGGACAAGGACCAGCACTGCCGCGTCATCGAGCAGAACATGGTGAGCGAGGAACAGCTCGGCATGCAGGTCGGCAAGCAGGCCTATCCGAGCCGCGAGGAAGCCAACATCGACGTCAAGGTCATTTGCGACAATTCGTAAGCGGATTTTCAAAGCGCCGCTGCAACTGTAGCGGCGTTCCGGTTTCAAGGACGCGGATCGGGCGAGAGCGCCGGTCCGCGTCTTGTTTTTCGCGGAACCAGCAGACGCCGCGAGCGGTTTATCAGGCGAGGGGGAGTTTCGAAAAAAAGCCTGAGGAAACGCGAAATGACCCAAGCCAATATGCTGGTAGCGAGTGCCGCAGTGATTGCCCTGACCTTGGGCGTCACATCGCGTGCCGACGCACCCAAGGAGATCGACGCGCCCCTGCCGCTCGGCACACTGATCATCGCTGCCGACGACATGCAGCCTGCGGCCGGTCAACCGGATGGCGAAGACTCGGCCAAAATGGGCGAGGAAGCGGGCACGCACGAAGGGGCCAATCTCGGTGCCACGCCGGAGAACGATACCGATAAGGTCGATCAGCCGGCACGCAGGAATCCGACCACCGGCGCAGGTTCAGCAGACCAGAACGGCACGCATTAGCGAGCCGCCGGGCTGCTCATTCCGCGCCACGCCAGAGCCCGAGCTTGTCCTGTTTGGCGGCCTGTGCCGCCTGGGCAAGCGCGGGCTCGTTAGCGTCTTTCGGCTCGGCCCAGCCTTGCCGCACCAACCAAGTGGAGAGATCGGCGCCGGCAACCGAGCAGCGGGCAACGACGTCCTTCTGCGCGCTTTGCTTCGGTAGCTCGCAAGTGACGGCGCGAGCGCGGATCAAGCGGGTGAGGGCCGATTTGGCGGCGGCGCCGCAGGGCCATGACTTGCCGTTCGCGCTTTTGCAGGTCGCGTCGGCGTCGCGCGCGGCGATACCGGCCAACCTGATGACGACGCCGCTCGATTGCAGCGTGCCGCCGTCGCGCACGGTGACGCGGTAAAACAGCTTTGACTCAGTAGGCTGAGCAGGGGTGCCGGCCTTGTCCTTTTCATTCAGCGCGGCCGTGTGCTCAGGCTTTGCCTTGTCTTGCGGCTTTTGCGCGGGCTGCGGCAAAGGGGGAGCCGGCTCGACGGCGTGTAGCGGCTTGGGCGGTGCAGATGGTGGCGCTTCGGCTTGCGGCGGCGCGGGCGCCGGAGCAACGAGCGGCTGCTTCGGCTCGGGCTTCGCGCGAGGCGGCTCCGGCCGGGACTGGGCTTGTTGGCTCGCCCACCACACCTCGCCGAAGCCGAGCGGGACGGCGACCGGCCACAGCAGGAAGGTTATGGCGATGCCGAGCAGGATGGAAAAGATGCGCGAGCCATGCTGCATGATGCGATTGGACCCCCCAAACCAGAACCCAGCATGAAACACGCAGACTGGGCCATTCTAGGGCCTCGGCTCGCGGTTTCCGACTCCGGTTTGTCACCTTATTGGCTCGCCCAGACGATGCGCGCCATCCAATCGATGCGGTCGAGAGGAAAGACGAGATTGGCGTGGGCCGGATTGAACGAGGCGAGCTCGATAATCTTTGCCGTGCGCCGCACGAGGATCTTCGCCATCACCTCGCCGTCGGTGGTGCGCAGCACCACGCGGTCGCCTTTGCGCGGGGCCGAGTTCGGCGAGACGATGAGGATATCCCCGTCGCGGTAAAGCGGCTGCATACTCTCGCCGGTCACTTCGAGTGCGTAGGCGTTCTCGTCGTCGACCTTGGGGAAGCGAATCTGGTCCCAGCCTTGGCCGACCGGGAAACCGCCATCGTCGAAGAAGCCGCCACCTCCAGCCTGGGTGAGACCAATCAGCGGGATCGGCCGCGCGGCGCGCGGCTCTGCCGTGATCAGCGCGGTGAAGTCCTCGAAGGAGGCGCCGGTTGCCTCGAGCACCTTGGCGATGCTTTCGGTCGAGGGCCAGCGCGGGCGTCCTTCGCCGGTGACGCGCTTGGATTTGTTGAACGAGGTCGAATCGAGCCCGGCGCGCTTGGCGAGCCCGGACGCGGACAGGCTGTAGCGGCGCGCGAGCGCGTCGATGGCATTCCATACCCGGGTATGGGTGAGCCTGTTCACGAGAGGCGGCCTGAGCGAATCGGAATTTATGCCTATGGTAGGAATTATGGCTTATTTCGGCCGTTTGTCCATCGCATTTCGAGTGCACGCTGCCGTACGCTCAATCTGCGTCGCAGCACTGCCGCCCACTCCCGGTTCGTCGCCTTGGCGCCGATATCCAAGCAAACGACCAAGCCTGAAGGAGGGGATCGATGGACTACATCAACGAAGCCAAGAAGTTCATTCAACGCGCCCAAGACGCTTCCTACCCGGAGGTGATCAGCCAGAATCTCACGATGGCCGATTGGTGTCTCGCCGAGGCCATGAAGGAGCGTGACGGAGCCGATGCTGGCGCGCCGCGTGGAGACGATTTTAAGATCTCGGGGCTTCCACCCATGAAGGCATAATCTGCCCGGGGGGAGGCAGCATCGCTTCCTTGTTGAGGGAAGAGGCTCCGGCTAGTCTCCGCCGGACCCATGGCAGAGCCCGTCTATAAAGTCCTGAGCGAGGCCGCTTTCGAACAAGCGTGGGCTGAGGGGCATTTCCACGGCTCCGCCGACGATGCTCGCGACGGCTTCATCCATCTTTCGGACGGCAGCCAGCTCGCGGGAACGCTCGCCACGCATTTCGCAGGGCAGGAGGGGCTTGTGCTCGTTGCGCTCGACGCCGCGCGGCTAGGGGCGGCCCTCAAATGGGAGCCGTCGCGCGGCGGCGCGCTGTTTCCGCACCTCTACGCGCCGCTCGATCTCGCCGCGATGGTCTGGATAGAGCCGCTCAGGCTCGGGCCCGAGGGACGCCATATCCTGCCTGAAGGAGTGTTCGCGTGAGCGCGCTGTTCGGCTTGGGCCAGAGCCTCTTGCTCGCGTTGCCGCCCGAGCGGGCGCACGACCTTGCGGTCAAGTCTCTCGAGCTCGGGCTTTATCCCCGAGCCGATGCGCCCGACGACAAGCGATTGGCGCAGAGTTTGTTCGGCCTCGATTTTCCCAATCCGCTCGGCATGGCGGCGGGCTTCGACAAGAATGCGCGGGTGCCGCGCGAGCTGCTCGCCATGGGCTTCGGCTTCGTCGAGGTCGGCACGTTGACGCCGCGCCCGCAAAGCGGCAACGCGCAGCCCCGCATGTTCCGCTCGGTCGGCGACCGCGCCGTCATCAACCGGCTCGGCTTCAACAACGAGGGTCAGGATGCGGCTTTGGCGCGGCTGAGAAATCGGCCGCCGGGCATCGTCGGCGTCAATCTCGGCGCGGGCCGCGACAGCGCCGACCGCATTGGCGATTATGTGGTGGGCATCGCGCGCATGGCTGAAGTCGCCAGCTATTTCACCATCAACATCTCTTCGCCCAACACGCCGGGCTTGCGCGATCTTCAGGCGCCCGAGGCGCTCGATGCGCTGCTTGTCCGCCTGCAGGCGGCTCGCGCCGCGCTGCCGGGGAAAGCGCCGCCGCTTCTGGTCAAGCTCGCCCCCGATCTTGCCGACGAGGATCTGCCTGAGGTGGTGCGGGTGATTATGGCCCGCGGCGCAGACGGCATCGTGGTGTCGAACACCACGCTGGCCCGGGCCGGCTTGCGCGATCAGGGCTTCGCAAGGGAGACCGGCGGATTGTCGGGGCGGCCGCTCTTCGCACGCTCCACGCGGATGCTCGCCCGTGTCTCTCTGCTGACGCAAGGCAAGCTGCCGCTGATCGGCGTGGGCGGCATCGATTCCGGTGAGGCGGCGCTGGCCAAGATCGAGGCCGGCGCGTCGCTGTTGCAGCTTTATACCGGGCTCGTGTTCGAAGGACCGGGGCTGATCGGCCGCATCAAGCAGGCAGTGGTCGAGGCGATGGCGAAAGACGGATACGCGACACTCGCGCCGTTGGTCGGGCGGCGCGCCGGCGAATGGTCGGAACGGAAGCTTCCGGCATGAGCGTCACGATCTATCACAATCCGCGCTGCTCGAAATCGCGCGAGACGCTGAAGCTGATCGAGGCGCGCGGGCTCAAGCCCAAGGTCATCGAATATCTGAGGACGCCGCCATCGGCGACCGAGCTGAAGGCAATCCTCAAGAAGCTTGGGGTGAAGCCACAAGACATCGTGCGCAAAAGCGAGCCGCTTTATGCCGAGCTCGGGATCAAGGATCGCGCGTTGGACGACGACGCGCTGATCGCGCTGATGGTGGCAAACCCGATCCTGATCGAGCGGCCGATCGTCCTGTCCGGCGGCAAGGCCGCGATCGGCAGGCCGCCGGAGAACGTGCTGAAAATCCTCTAGGCTTCGCGGTTGCGCGAGGTCGGATCGACCAGATCGCCACCCGTGCGGCCCAAGGATTTCAGCACGCGCATCACGATCCACACCGGAAAGACGATGACGGCGCCGAGCAGGAAGTAGCGGAACGCCTTCTCCACCGCGGCGAAGCCCATGTCGTAGACGCGCTCGACCAGCCGCTTCAGGCTGTCGATCAGCTCGAATGGGCTGAAGCCGAGCGCGGCGAGCACCACGCCCACGATCAGCGAAAGGATCGCCAGCCTGAGCAGCACGAGCGCCGGATTGCCGCCAAAAAACCGTTCCATCTGTCAGCTCTCCCTTTCGCCGCGCCGATGCGCCCTAGGAGCTTCGACTCGAATTACGCCAGAATTGGTGCGAAGGGTCACGAAGGTCAAGAAGAACAGCGATGCGTGCACGCAAGAGTTCTGATCCTCGATCCGGCCCCCGCGGGGCTGCCGGAGCCGTTTGCCGGCTGGTTCAAGGCGCGCGGCTGGCATCCGCACGCGCATCAGTTGACCTTGCTGGAGCATGCGGGCGCCGGGCGCGACACCCTGCTGATCGCGCCGACCGGCGGCGGCAAGACGCTCGCCGGCTTCCTGCCGAGCCTGGTCGATCTGGCGCGCCGGCCGCCGAAGCATAAGCCCGAAACGGCGATCCATACGCTCTATGTCTCGCCGCTCAAGGCACTCGCCGTCGACATCGCGCGCAATCTGGCGATGCCGGTCGCCGAGATGGAGCTGCCCATCAGGCTCGAGACCCGCACCGGCGATACGCCGGCCGCGCGCCGCGCGCGCCAGCGCGTGCTGCCGCCAGACATTCTGCTGACGACCCCCGAGCAGATCGCCCTGATGCTGTCGCATAAAGGCGCCGCCGAGCTGTTCGGCTCGCTCAAATTCGTCATCCTCGATGAGCTGCACGCGCTCGCCTCGAGCAAGCGCGGCGATCTGCTCGCGCTCGACCTGGCGCGGCTGCGCACCCATTCGCCCGAACTGACCGCGATCGGCCTGTCGGCGACGGTGGCGCGGCCCTACGAGCTTGCCTCGTTCCTCGTGCCGCATCAGGGGCAGGAAGCGACGCGTCTCGCCGAGATCGTCACGGCGCGGGAGGGCGCGCGGGCCGATATCGCCATCCTCAGATCGGACGCGGATCTGCCCTGGGCGGGGCATTCGGCGCGTTATGCGCTGCCGGAGATCTACGCGGCGATCAAAGCGCATCGCATGTCGCTGATCTTCGTCAACACGCGCTCGCAGGCCGAGATGCTGTTCCATGAGCTGTGGCGCTACAACGATTCCAATCTGCCGATCGCGCTGCATCACGGCTCGCTCGACGTGGCGCAGCGGCGGAAGGTCGAGGCGGCGATGGTTCAGGGCAAGCTCCGCGCCGTGGTGTGCACCTCGACGCTCGATCTCGGTATCGACTGGGGCGAGGTCGATCTGGTCATCAATGTCGGGGCGCCCAAGGGCGCGAGCCGGCTGGCGCAGCGCATCGGCCGCGCCAATCACCGGATCGACGAGCCGAGCAAGGCGCTGCTGGTGCCGGCCAACCGCTTCGAGGTGGTCGAGTGCCAGGCGGCGCTCGAAGCGGCGGAGGAAGGCGCGCAGGATACGCCGCCGTCGCGGCCCGGCGCGCTGGACGTGCTGGCCCAGCACGTGCTCGGCACGGCCTGCGCCGCTCCGTTCGATCCCGATCGGCTCTATCGCGAGGTGGCGAGCGCCGCGCCTTACCAAGGCCTGCTGCGCGAAGGCTTCGACCAGATCGTGCAATTCGTGGCGACCGGCGGTTATGCGCTTTCGAACTATGAGCGCTATGCAAAGCTAAAGAAGACGCCTGAAGGGCTCTGGCGCGTCGCCCATCCCCGCATCGCCCAGCAATACCGTCTGAATGTCGGCACCATCGTCGAGGCGCCGATGGTGCGCGTGCGGCTGGCGCGGCTGAAAGGCGGCGCGCTCAAGCCGTCGAGCATGCTCGCGGGCGGGCGCGTGCTGGGCGAGGTCGAGGAATATTTCATCGAGCAGCTCAGCCCCGGCGACACCTTCGTGTTCGCCGGCGAGGTGCTGAGATTCGAAGGCTTGCGCGAGACCGACGCCATCGTCACGCGCGCGCATGCCACCGAGCCGAAAGTGCCGGCTTACGAAGGCGGCAAGTTCCCGCTCTCGACCTATCTTGCCGAGCGGGTGCGGAAGATGCTGGCCGAGCCCGCCACCTGGTCGCGCCTCCCCGACCAGGTCTCGGACTGGCTGCGGCTCCAGGCCGAGATCTCGGTCGTGCCCGGGCCCGACGAGATCCTGGTCGAGACCTTCCCGCGCGGGCAGAAGCATTATCTCGTCTGCTACCCGTTCGAAGGACGGCTGGCGCATCAGAGCCTCGGCATGCTGCTGACGCGGCGGCTGGAGCGGGCGCGCGCGGCGCCGCTCGGCTTCGTCGCCAACGAATATGCGCTGGCCATCTGGGCGCTCAACGACATGGGCGCGATGGTGCGCACGGGGCGGCTCGACCTCGCGCAACTCTTCGACGAGGACATGCTGGGCGACGATCTCGACGCCTGGCTCGCCGAGTTGAGCCTGATGAAGCGCTCGTTCAGAGTCTGCGCCATCATCTCAGGCCTGATCGAGCGGCGCCACCCGGGCCAGGAGAAGACCGGGTAAGCAGATGACGGTCTCCTCCGACCTGATCTATGATGTGCTGCGACAGCACGAGCCTGACCATATCCTGCTGAAGGCCGCTTTCGCCGATGCGGCAACCGGACTCATCGATGTCGGACGCCTCGGCGCTTTCTTGAGGCGAATCAACGGGCGAATCAGGCATATTGGCTTGGGGCAGGTCTCGCCGCTCGCCGTGCCGGTCATGCTGGAGATCGGACGCGAGAGCGTTCCAGGGGAGGCGAGCGAGGTCTTGTTGCGTGAGACGGTCGAAGAGCTCATCGCGGAGGCCTTAAGCGGACATGCTGCGCGCAAAGCCTGATCTCATGCCGGAAACAGCGCCATCACTTCGTGCTCATATCAGCGTGTCGGGACACGCGATGCGGCCGCTCGCGGCCGGCGCGCTCTATTGGGAGGAAGAGGACACGCTGCTGGTGGCCGACCTCCATCTGGAAAAGGGCGCCGCCTTCGCCGCGCTCGGCATGTTGCTGCCGCCTTACGACACGCGCACCACGCTCGAACGCTTGGCCAAGGTGATCGCCGCCGTCGAGCCCTCACGCGTCGTGGCGCTCGGGGACAGTTTTCATCGCGCGGAGTCGGCCGAGCGTCTCGCCGCCGACGACCGCGCCTTTCTGCTCAAGCTGCAGCAGGGCCGCGAATGGTTCTGGATCTGCGGCAATCACGACCCGCATCTCCCAGCCTCGATCGGCGGCACGGTCTGCGCCACGCTGTCGATTCGCGGGCTGACGCTTCGGCACGAGCCTTCGGCCGTTCCGTCCGCGCGTGAGATCGCGGGCCATCTGCACCCGTGCGCGCGCATCTCGCGGCGCGGCTCGATGATCCGGCGGCGCTGCTTCGCCACCGACGGCAACCGCCTGGTGATGCCGGCCTTCGGCGCCTATGCCGGAGGGCTCAACGTGCTCGACGAGGCGTTCGGGCCGCTGTTCTCGCGCCGCCAGCTCGAAGCCTGGATGATGGGCCGCGCCGACGTCTATCCCGTGCTCGGCAGCCTGCTGCTCCCCGATTGATTATTCGCGGCGGAACACGGCCCAGCCGGCGAGCCCCGCCAGCATGGCGAGCAGCACCGCGACCAGCCCGTAGATCAGCGGTTGGTGGAACGCCATCAGATAGATCGCGCGCTCGAAGCCGGCCTTGTTCACTTCCAGCGTGCTCTGATTCTTGCTCACCACTTGGCCATCGCGGAACAGATAGACGTCCGCGGTGTAGCGGCCGATCGGCACATTCACCGGCAGATCGACGCTGGCCCTGAACAGGCTGCGGCCGATAAAGGCGACGCCGTCATCATGCTCCTGGAACAGAAGCTGCTTCTCTTTTAGCCGCACCACGGTGGAGCGAAACGTCTCCTCCTCGGCGTCGTTCTTCGTGGCTCTGCCGAAATCGATATTATTGAGGCCGATGCCCAGCGTCTTCAGCGTCTCGTCGGAGGTGATCGCGCGCAAGGGACGCGAGGAGAGGACGGCGTAGAAGCCCGGCACCGTGGGATAGACCTTGCCCTGGCCGTTCACCCAAATCCCCGCTATCCGCTCCTTGCGGCGCGCGACGATGGGCTGATCCGGCGAACGCAGCACGACAATGACGTCGTAGATTTCCTTTTCGGGCTCGGCGGTGCCGCTGAAATCGACGCTGCCGAAAATGAGGATCTCGATGCCGGTGAAATTCGACTGGATGGAGATCTCGCGCGTGGAGATGTCGGAGATGACCTCTTCTCGCGGGGCCGGCGGCGGGGCGGGCTCGGCCGCATGCACCGTGCTGAGGCCCAAGGCGGCGAGGAGGAGAGCGAGGGCGAGTGCGGTCCGCATCAGGCACCTGCCAGGAGAGGGGTGATGCTGTAGAGCTCTGACGGCTTCAGCACGAGGTCGAGCAAGAGGCGGAGCGCGACGGCAAGCACCATGATGGCGAGCAAGGCTCTGAGCTGCTCGCCGCGCAGTTTCTGTCCGGCCCGCACGCCGAACTGTCCGCCGATGACGCCGCCCGCCGCGAGGATCAGCGCGAGCACGACGTCGAGCGAGTAATTGAACGTCGCGTGCAGGACGCTGACGACGGCGGTGACGAAGATGATCTGAAACGTGGAGGTGCCGATCACCACATTGGTCGGCATGCGCAACAGATAGATCATCGCCGGCACCATGATGAAGCCGCCGCCGACGCCGAGAAAGGCGGTCAACAGCCCGACGACCCAGCCGATCACCAGCGGCGGGATGGCGCTGATATAGAGCCGGGAGCGGGGAAAGCGCAGCTTGAACGGCATGCCGTGAATCCAGTTGTGCTGTCCGGGCCTTCGCCCAGAGACCGGCTTGCCGGCCCGCGCGCGCCTGATGGCGCGCAGGCTTTCGCCAAGCATGAGGCTGCCGATCACCCCGAGCAGCACCACATAAGTGAGCGAGATGATGAGGCCGGCCTGGCCCGCCTCGCGCAGCAGCTTGAGCAGGAACACGCCGATCAGCGCGCCGGCCACGCCGCCGGCGATCAGCACCGTCCCCATGCGGAAATCGATATTGCTCCGGCGCCAATGCGCGAGCGCGCCCGACACGGAGGTGGCGACGATCTGATTGGCGCCGGTGGCGACCGCGATCGGGGCTGGGATGCCCGAGAACATCAGGAAGGGAGTGAGCAGGAAGCCGCCGCCGACCCCGAACATGCCGGACAGGAAGCCGACCGCGGTGCCCAGCCCCAGCATGAGCAGCAGGTTCACCGAGAGCTCGGCAATGGGGAGATAGATTTGGAACATCGAAGCCAGGAGCGAGGGCGCCGGAGTCTAGACTGGTATTACCTCACAAATATGCGCGCCGTCATGGCTGGGCTTGTCCCACCCATCCGCGAATGTGGAATGTCCAGGGGCCTCAAGACATGGATGCCCGGCACGAGGCCGGGCATGAACGAATTTCCTGAGTTTCGGAGGCTAGCTGGTCAGGCGCTCGAGCTTGGCGACCAGGGGGATGGTGACCTTGCCGGTCTCTTCCAGGCCGTTGCGGCGCTCGAAGCTCTTGATCGCGTCGCGCGTCTTGGCGCCCATCAGCCCGTCGGGAACGCCAACCTCATAGCCGAGCTTGTTGAGGAGCGCCTGCGCCCGATTGACGAGCGTGACGTTGGGGGCGGCCGAGGCGTCGGCCCAGTCCTGCGGCTCGTCGATCTCGTTAGCTTCCGCCGCGGTTTGCTTGGCGGTCCAGGTAGCGATGGCCTGCTCGGCCGCGGCGAGCGAAGCGGCATCGAGCTCGCGCTTGACCAGGTCGCGGCGCTTCGCCGCCTCCTGGTCGCCATTCTTGGCGGCGAGCGCGAACCATTGATAGGCGCCGGCGAGATTCTTCGGCATGCCGAGGCCGTGCTCCTCGAGGACGCCGAGATTGAACTGGCTGTCGGCGAGGCCGTAAGCTGCGGCTTCGCCGTACCATCGGGCGGCGAGCGCATAATCGGCGCCACCGTCTTGGCGGCCGCTCACGCTCACGGCGAGATTATGCATCGACTTGACGTTGCCCTTCTCGGCGGCGGCTTGATACCAGGAGCGCGCGCGGCCGACATCCTTGGCGACACCCTGGCCGCGCTCATAGAGCACCGCGAGGCGATACTGGGCCGGGGCGAGACCGGCGCTGGCGGCGCGCTCGAACCAGCGCACGGCCTCCGTTAGATTCTGCGCCGTGCCCTGGCCTTGGGCGTAACGAAGCGCGATCGCATATTGCGCGCGCGCATCGCCTTGCGCCGCGGCTTGGCGTAACGGCAACGGCCCTAGATCAGCCGGCGGCAAAGGCAGGCTCATCGGCATCGACGCCGGAGTGGCGGGGGCTTGCCCTTGGCCGCCGATCGTCGGGCCCTCGACCGAAAAGACCACGCCGGGCGGAAGGGCGGGAGGTCCATCTTGCGTCAAGGACGCAGGCTGTGCCTGCGCGGCCGTCTCGCCATCGGCAGACTGGCGAGGCGATTTGGCGACGTCAGTAAAATTGCCCCTCGGGCCGGCATCGGCCGCATCGTTCGGGGCCGGGGTAACCTCGGGCTCCCACTGAAGCTCGGAGGCACCGGGCGTTGCCGGCGTCTCCGGCGCGGGCTCGACAGGCGCGGGTGCGCCGTCGGCGGCGTCCGGCGTTGCCGCGCCTTCGCTCGGCGCCGCAGGGGCCGGCGCGCTCTGCTCGACTGCGGGCGGCGTCATCTCGGGCTCGGGCTTCGACCGCAAGCGGCTATAGAGCAGCGCCGCGCTGATGGCGAGCAGCACGGCCGCGCAAATGATCAGGAAGGACCGCTTGCGGCGCGTGGGCAGCTCGGAGCCGATCGAGGTGTCGACGTCGCCTGGCAAGCGCCTGATGCGTGTGCCCCTCTCTTCGGCCTTGGCAGCGGCAGCCTGGGCCGCGCGGCGCGCCGCCGCCACGAGATCGTCGGAGACCTCGTATTCGGCGTCGATACGTGACTTGCCCGTGGCGCGGCGCGGGGTCGGCGCGTCGAGGTCGAAAGCCTGCTCGCCGCCAAGGCGCTTGGCGCGGCCGAAGCGGGGCGCAATCTCAGGCTCCGATGATTCCGCAAGGGAAGGCGCGGGCTTGCCCTTGGCCAAGGCATCCTTGCCGCCATTGGTGTCGGCGGGTTTGGGCGCTTCGCCATTCTCCACGGGCGTCCCGGGCAGCGGCGCCAGGTCGCGCATCCGCTCGGCGAACGAAACGCGAGGCCTCGCCGCCGGCGCCGGAGGTGTCGCGGGCAAAGCAGGTGCGGGAGGCGGCGGGGGGGCTGCCGGGGCGCTACGCTCGACCTGCTGCACGAGCTGCTTCAACGAGGCGTGCACGGCCTCGATGGTGCCGGCGAGACGGTCGTCGCTCGATTTGGTTCTGTCGTTCATCGCCATCAGGTCGCGATGCATGGCGTCGAGCCGCTCGGCGGTGGCGCCGCTCAGCTTGGCTTCGTCGGCGACGCGACGGGCGGCCTCCTCGGCGGCCTTGTTGGCCACCTCGTCGGGGCTTGGCGAGGCATCGACCCGCTCGATCAATTTCAGCAGCGCGCTTTCGATCTCGCCGATCTTGGCGAGCTGCGTCTCGGCCTTGCTGAGTTGCTTGGCCATTTCGGAAATCTGCCGCTCGACCGGCTCAAGCGAGAGCGTTCTCGGCGTTTCCAGCGCCTTGGCGAGGTCGCGGCCGATTTCGTCCAGCCGCGCGCTCAAGGCGTCGAGCGCCGGCGGCATCGGCGTACCGACCGAATGCTCGAGACGATGCGCCATCTCGGCGAGACGCTGGTCGAGCTCGCTGTCGCTCACGGATGGGAACGGCGTCAGCGGCGGGGCGGAATAATCCACCTCCGGTAAGGGGAAGCTGTAGGGCAGGCCCCCGGAAAGCGGCGGCTCGCTCGGCAGCGAAGGGAATGGTGAGGAGCCAATCCGGTCAGGGATGCTAGAAGGCGCATTGCTCAGGTCCGCGGCATAGTTCAGATCGCCCGCCAAGGCCCGGCCGAGGCGCTCGAAATCGTCGAGCGGGTTGGAGGCTTCAAGCTCGAGCCGGCGCGCGAGGCTGCTCACCTCGTCATGCAGCCGGTCGAAAGTCGCCTTGTCGTCGGGGGCTTCGGCAGCACGGGCGGCGTCGGTCGTTTGTGCCAACTGGTCGAGCCGCGCATGCAGATCTTCGAGCGCCTCGCTGTAGCGGCGCTCGCTCTCCTCGACCCGTTGCACGAGCCGGCGAAGCAGGCTTTCGACCGATTGCTGATCCATGGGGCTGGCGCCCGAGGGCGCATCGCCGTATCGGCCCACACCGGCATGCCAACTAGCGTCCGAAACCATCGCGTTCCCCTTGGCGCATGAGCCGCCGGAGTCGTTCGCGTCAGAAAGGTCGAGAGAACCGGTCCAAGAACACGCGAAGAAGCGGTCGAACCACGGTGGCAAGACCGAGTAAATTTTGCGTTAAGCGCCGCTCTATTGTGGGACGCGGGCGCGTCCGCGGCCGCCCTTGTCAAGCGCGCGCGGGGCGGTGACCATGGGCGGCGGAGAATTGGCGGGAAGGAACCCTAGGCCATGGCCGGGATGGTGCAGGCGAGCCATACGCTCGAAGTGGCGACCAAGGGCAAGGGCTTCATCGACATCACCGGCGAGCTCGCGCGCTGGCTCGCAACCGTCGCCGCGCAGGATGGGCTGCTGACCGTGTTCGTCAGTCACACCTCGGCGTCGCTGACCATCCAGGAGAATGCCGATCCGAATGTGCGCCGCGATCTTGCCGATGCGCTCGAGCTGCTGGCGCCGGAGGATCGCAACTACGCGCATCAGGAAGAAGGCCCCGACGACATGCCGAGCCATATCAAGGCGATGCTCACATCGGTCAGCATCGGCATTCCGGTCAAGGACGGCAGCATGACGCTCGGCACTTGGCAGGGCGTCTATCTGATCGAGCATCGCGCCAGCCCGCACCGGCGGAGCATCGCGCTCTCGTTCATCGGCCATTCGGCCGAAGCCTGATCCTAGCGGGAGAAGGCGTTGGTGGCGGCGACCAGCTCATGCACGATGCCGGGCTCGGTCATCGCGTGACCTGAATCGGCGACGATGCGCAAGGTCGCTTCGGGCCAGGCGCGGGCGAGATCGTGGGCGATCTTGACGGGAGTCACCACGTCGTAGCGGCCATGCACGATCACGCCGGGAATGTGCTTCAGCCGATGCGCTTCGCCGATCAGCTGGTCGTCGGTGTGGAAGAAGCCGCCATTGACGAAATAGTGGCACTCGATGCGCGCGAAGGCGAGCGCGTAGTGGTCCTCGGAGAAGCGGCGTACCCGCTCGGCGTCGGGCAGCAGCGACAGCGTCTTGCCTTCCCAGGCGCTCCAGGCCCGCGCGGCCTCTAG
Organism: uncultured Alphaproteobacteria bacterium; assembly: GCA_963817175.1. Lineage (GTDB taxonomy): Bacteria > Pseudomonadota > Alphaproteobacteria > Rhizobiales > Methyloligellaceae > Methyloceanibacter. Next base: position 48,759 of record CAWFNK010000007.1, on the reverse strand, counting down.
CTGCACGGCGGGGTCGGGGTCGGTGAGGCGGCGGTGAAAGGCTTCGATCAGATCGCCGCGCTCGGCCTCGGGGATCACGCGCAAATAATCCTCAAAAGCGTCGGGGAAGATCCAGCTGCAGCCTTGCTGGTAGAACCATTCGAGCTCGGAGCGGCGCAGCGTGAAGATGCCGCGCAGCACGAGCTCGGTCACGCGCTCGGGGTAGGTCTCGGCGTAAGCGAGCGCCAGCGTGGAGCCCCAAGAGCCGCCGAAAACCTGCCAGCGTTCGATGCCGAGATGCTCGCGCAGGCGCTCGATGTCGTCGACGAGATGCCAGGTCGTGTTCTCCTCGAGCGAGGCATGCGGGGTGGAGCGTCCGCAGCCCCTCTGGTCGAACAGCACGATGCGATAGGCGCGCGGGTCGTGATAACGGCGCATGATGGGATTGATGCCGCCGCCCGGACCGCCATGCAGCAGCACCACGGGCTTGCCGGCCGGCGAGCCGCATTCCTCGAAATAAAGCTCGTGCAGGTCGGAGACTTTGAGCCGTCCGGTGCGGTAGGGGACGATCTCGGGAAAGAGCGTGAGGCGCTTGTCCCGCGGCGCTAGCTGTTCGTTCATCGTGCTCCCGCTCGCTTCAGTGACTTACTGACCTGGTGCGGTCTCGGCCGCCGCCGCGGCTCGAGCTGCTGCCTGCGCCGCGGCGCGCGCCTGCGCCCGATCGTAAATGGTCTCGCCCTCAGGATCGCGCATCTCCTCGTAATAGTTGTCCTCTCCTTGCGAGGGCCTGCGCAAATAAAGACTCACCCCGACGCCCGCCACAAGCGCCAACAGCGCGCCGATCAGGCTCGCCAGCGAGGTGGTGAAGCCGGCATTGCCGAACCCGAACGCCCCGCCGAGAACGATCTCGCCAAGCACCACGATAAAGCCCGTGGCCATGGCGACAAACGCGCCCCATTTGGTGCATCGCCGCCACCAGATGGCAAGCAGCAGCACGGGGAAGAAGGTCGCGGCGGCGAAAGCGAAGGCGGTGAGCGCGGCCCTCAGCGGATCGACCTCGGCGATCAGCAGGAACACGGCGGCGGCAAGCGCGGATGCGGCGATCGCGGCCCAGGCGGCGACCAGGCGCGGCAGCGCCTGGCGGCGGTCGAGCACGCGGTAGAGATCCTCGGCAAGGCTTGCCGCAAGCGTGAAGAGATGCGCGGCCGCCGCGGCGAGCGCGATCGCCATTGCCGCGGTCGCCATCAGCACGCACAACACGTAAGGCAACCCGGCAGCCCAGGGCAGCGCCAACGCAATGCCGTCGCGGCCGATGAGCAGCTCCGCCGCGCCGAGCGCGCCGTCGCCGTTGGCGTCGCCGGTCTGGAGCAGGTGCCTGTCGGCGAGCTCGGTGAGCCAGGTCGGAAGCGAAGAAGTTGAGGCCAGCGCCAGGTCGCGGAAGATCATGAGCTTGGCGAAGGCGGCGATCGCCGGCGCCGTCATCACGAACAGCGCCACCAACAAAAGACCCCACGCGGTCGAACGGCGCTGCTCGGCGATCGAGCTGGTCACGCCGCTCCGCATCAGCAGGCTGGGCAGCGCCGCCGTACCAAGCGCGAGGCAGAGAAACAGCGTGGCGAAATCCATCGGCCCGAGACTGCCGAACGGTTGCAGGAAGGGCTTGACCGTCGGTACCGGCATCGCGCCGGGAAGCGCGGTCGCGTGCCCGCCCGGCAAGAGCGGCGTGAGCCCCGCCGTGATCTCGGCATTGTGCAGCGACGAGAACATCTCGCCATAGGTCAGCTGCGGCGCCGGCACGTTGGTGAGGAGGATCGACACCGTGGTCACGACGATCGTCAGCCCGACCGCGCCGACCAGGAACTCGGCGCTCGCCGTCCAGGTCAGGGAGCGCATGCCGCCGAGAACGGCGATGGCGGCGATCAGCGCCGCCAGCATCAGCACGGCGATGGAGAAGGAGACCGGCAGGTACAGCGAGGCGATCAGCGCGGCGATCTTGATCTCGGCGACGACGAGCAGCGCGGTCGGCGGCAGCTGCATCACGCTTGCCGCCATGCGCAAGGTGCGCGAGCGGAAGCGATGGCCGAGAAAGCTCGGCACGGTGTAGGAGCCGGCCTTGCGCAAATACGGCACGAACAGAATCGCCGCGATCAGCATGCCGAAGGTCCAGCCGAGCCCGATGGCAAGCGCATCAAAGCCGAGAAAGAACACCGTGCCGGTGTAGGCGAGAAAGCCCACGCCGCCGACCGCGATGCAAGCGAGAGCGAAGCCGTTGAACACCGGCGGCACGCGCCGGCCGGAGGCGAAATAGTCCTCGACCTCGAAGGTGCGCGAACCGGCGGCGATCAGCAGATACAGCGCCAGCGGCACGATCATCATCGATTGGGCGAGCAGCGACCGCCCCCAGCCGAGCTGCTCGAACATGGCGAGCATGATGATCAGCGAGACGAAGGCGCTGGTGACGATGCCGTAATAGGCGCCAAGATGCGGATTCGGCGTGCGCAGGCGCGTGGGGACGCTCATCGCCTATTCGAGCCCCTCGCGCTCGCTCCGCGCCAGATCGATGCGCTCTTGGATGCGGATGAACCAGAACGCCACGACGACGATGTAGATGAGCAGCCCCTGCGCGAGAAGATAGAAGCCGAGCGGAAAATGCAGGAAGCCGTACTGATTGAGCCAGGACGCGCTCCACACGGCGGCGAGGACGGCGAGGAGGACCGTGAGGAGCAGCACGATGGCGAGGATCAGCGTCTGCAGCTGATGACGGTCGCGCGCCGGATGCTCTTTCGCGGGAACCCCTGTCGCCAATTCGCTTCCCCCAACCAAGACCGCCAACGGGTTAGCAGGTGCCGGGCGGCTTGCAAACTCCGGGGACACCATTGGCTTTGAAACGTGGCATGGTGGTGACTTTGCAGGAGCCTCGCGGGAGGGGAGAAGCGGCAATGCTGCAGGAATTCAAGGAGTTTGCGCTCAGAGGCAATGTGGTCGACATGGCGGTCGGCATCATCATCGGCGCCGCATTCACAACCATCGTCCGCTCGCTGGTCGACGACATCATCATGCCGCCGCTGGGGGTCGTCACCGGTGGCGTCGATTTCTCGAATATGTTCATCGCCCTCAACGGCCAGGACTACCCGTCGCTGGCTGCGGCCAAGCAGGCCGGGGCGCCGACCATCAATTTCGGGCTGTTCATCAACAATGTGATCAGCTTCACGATCGTGGCCTTCGTGCTGTTCATGGCGGTCAAGGGCATGAACCGGCTGCGCCGCAAGCAGGAGGAGGAGCCGCAGACCGAGCCGCCGCCGTCGCGCGAGGTGCAACTGCTCGAGGAGATCAGAGACGAATTGGTGAAACGGGGCTAAGCGGAGCGAGGCGTGCGGAAAATGGATTTGCGCCGATTCCGCCCGGTCAGGATGGAAGCTCTAGTCCAGGCCCGGTTTAGAAGAAATTTCTCCTGATTTCCGCTCAAAGGAACAAATTTGCTCCTTTTCGGTGCGGGCGGCTAGTTGGGGGAACGATTTTTTATTACAATCCCTATATCTGCAGCGGCACTTTTATCGGGCGAGCGAACGATGCAGGCGAGCGAAGCCTTCAGCGGCTTAATGGTTGCTGGCGTGGGCCTGGGCGGCCTGCTCGCTGCGTTGCCGCCTGACAAGATGCTTGGTTTCCAGTACACGACCGCCTTTCGCCTCTCGCCGCGAAATCTTCTGAGGGCCGCTTAAGACCATGTTCGTCACCGTGCATATGCCTGACGGCACGTCGCATCGTCTCGAGGCGCTTGAGGGCTGGCGCGTCATGGAGGTGATCCGCGACTGGGGCCTTCCCATCAAGGCGGAGTGCGGCGGGGCGTGTGCCTGCGCCACCTGCCATGTCTGGGTGGGCGAGGAGTGGCTCTCCAAGCTCGTGCCGCCGACAGACGAGGAGCTCGAGATGCTCGACGGCGCGTTCAATGTCGATGAGCGCTCGCGGCTTTGCTGCCAGATCATCATGTCGAAAGAGCTGGATGGGCTCGAGGTCGAGCTTGCGCCTGAGAGCCTCGCCGATGTGCCGGCCGAGCGGCTGGTGGTGGGAGGCTAACCTCATGCGGACCTTCCCCATCCTGGTGAGCTTCGACGGCAAGCCTCCGCTCGTCACGGGCGGCGGCGAGTTGGCGGCCGTCAAGGCGCGGCTCCTCTTGAAGCGTGCTCCTTCGGTGGACATCGCTGCCGATCATGTCGTGGCGGAGATCGCCGCACTCATGGAGGAAGGGCTGGTGTCGCTCATCGCGCCGCGTCCCGGCATCGATCAATTGCGCGGACGCCCGCTGGTCATCGCCGCGACCGAGGACGACGAGGAGGATTCTCGCGTCTCCGCCATCGCGCGCGCACTCGGCGTGCCGGTCAATGTTCCCGACAGGCCCGAGCTTTGCACTTTCGCGCTTCCCGCCATCGTCGATCGCGGCGAGGTGACGGTTGCCATTGGCACCTCTGGCGCCTCGCCCGTGCTGGCGCAGCGCCTGCGCGCCTGGCTCGAGCAGGAGCTGCATCCGCAGGCTCGATGCGCTCGCCAAGCTGGCGGCCGAGTTCCGTGGCGCCGTGGCCGAGAGGCTGCCCTCGGGCAAGCCGCGGCGGAAATTCTGGGAGGCCGTGTTCGAAGGCGCCGCCGCCGAGGCGATGCTCGAAGGCGACGAGGACAAGGCCCGCGCGCTGATCGGCGCGGCCATCGAGGAGGCCGCGAGCAATCAGCAGCCGCATGGCCGCGTGCTGCTGGTCGGGGCCGGCCCCGGCGATCCGGAGCTGCTCACGATGAAGGCGGTGCGCGCGCTAAAGGCGGCCGACGTGATTTTCTACGATCGGCTGGTCGGCGAGGGCGTGCTCGATCACGCGCGGCGCGAGGCCGAGCTGATCCCGGTCGGCAAGGCCAAGGGCGCGCATAGCGTGCCACAAGACGAGATCAATGCGCTGTTGATCGAGCGGGCCAAGGCCGGGCAGACCGTGGTTCGGCTGAAAGGCGGCGACCCCTTCATCTTCGGCAGGGGCGGCGAGGAGCTCGACGCGCTGCGCGCCGCCGGCATCAGCCTCGAGATCGTCCCGGGCGTCACCGCCGGCATCGCCGCGGCGGCGAGCCTGCAAATCCCGCTCACGCATCGCGATGTGTCGCATACCGTGACCTTCCTCTCGGGGCATGAGGCCGGTGGCGAGGAGGCGTCGTTCGAGCATCTCGATCTGGCGGCGCTCGCGGGCGGCAAGAACACGCTGCTCGTCTATATGGGCGTGAGCACCGCGGGGCATATCGCCGCCAAGCTGATCGAGGCGGGCTTTCGGGCCGATCTGCCGGTGCTTGCGGTTGAAAATGCAAGCCGCGAGGACGAGCGGCGCGTGCTCGCCACCATCGCCGAGCTTGCCGCGAACCCTGAACGGCTCGGGCTCAAGAGCCCCGCGGTCCTGATCTTCGGCGAGGTGGCCGGATTGCCTGCTTCCGGCGTGATCGAGGACATTCTGAGCTTGGAGGAGTTGAAGCGTGCCTAGCGTTGTCACCGCCAACCGCCTCAGAGACGGCATCGTCGTCTATCTCGCCTCCGACGGAAGCTGGACCGAGGAGATCTCCCGCGCGCGCCTCGCCGAGACCGAGGATGAGGTCGCGGCGCTCGAGGCGCAAGCGGCGCAAGCCGTCAAGGCGCGCCAGGTCGTCGCCGTCTATCCCATGGACGTCGCGCTGCATGACGGCGCGGTCGATCCGCTTTCCGTGCGCGAGCGCATCCGCGCCTCGCACCGCACCACTTTGACCAAGGATTGGTACGATGTACCGCTATGACGAGTTCGACCACGCTTTCGTGCGCGAACGCGTGGCGGAGTTCAAGGATCAGGTCGAACGCCGGCTGGCCGGCGCGCTGAGCGAGGACGAATTCCGTCCGCTCCGCCTGCGCAACGGACTCTATCTCCAGCTGCACGCCTACATGCTGCGCATCGCCATTCCCTACGGCGTGCTGTCGCCGAAGCAGCTCCGCCAGCTCGCCATGATCGGGCGGAAGTGGGATCGCGGCTACGGCCATTTCACCACGCGGCAGAATTTGCAGTTCAACTGGGTCAAGCTGGTCGATATTCCCGACGTGCTGGCGGCGCTCGCCGATGTGGAGATGCATTGCATCCAGACCAGCGGCAATTGCGTGCGCAATGTCACCGCCGATCCGTTCGCCGGCGCGGCCAATGACGAGCTCGAGGACCCGCGTCCCTGGTGCGAGATCCTGCGCCAATGGTCGACGCTGCATCCCGAGTTCAGCTGGCTGCCGCGCAAGTTCAAGATCGCCATCTCCGGCGCGGCCGAGGATCGCGCGGCCATCGCCTTCCACGATATCGGCCTGAAGATCGTGCGAGGGGCGAACGGCGAGAACGGCTTCCGCGTGCTGGTCGGCGGCGGCATGGGCCGCACGCCCTATGTCGGGCAGGAGATCCGCGCGTATCTGCCGAAGGAGCATTTGCTCTCCTACATCGAGTCGATCCTGCGCGTGTACAATCTGCACGGCCGCCGCGACAACATTCACAAGGCGCGCATCAAGATCCTGGTCAATCAGCTCGGCATCGACAAATTTCGCGAGGACGTCGAGGCCGATTGGGAAGCGACGCATAAGGACGCGATCGACCTGCCGGCCGACGAACGGGATCGTATCCTGTCTTATTTCGCCCCGCCGGAGTTGCCCGCGCGGCCGATCAAGGACGAAGGCCTCGACCAGCGCCGCATTACCGATCCGGTCTTCGCCAATTGGCTCAAGCACAATGTCAGGCCGCACCGCGTGCCGGGCTATTCGAGCGTGGTCGTGTCGCTGAAGGAGCCGGGCCGCACGCCCGGCGATGCCAGCTCAGACGCCATGGAGCTGGTTGCCGACCTCGCCGAGCGCTTCAGCCGCAGCGAAGCGCGCGTCAACTACACGCAGAATCTGATGCTGCCGCATGTGGCGACCTCCGACGTGGTCGCGCTTTACGACATTCTCGCCGAGCATGGGCTTGCCACCGGCAATTTCGACCTGCTCGGCGACATGATCTGCTGCCCCGGCCTCGATTATTGCAATCTCGCCAATGCCCGCTCGATCCCGATCGCCAAGGAGATCGCCAAGCGCTTCGAGGACCCGAAGCGGCAGGAGGCGATCGGCCCGCTGCGCCTCAACATGTCGGGCTGCATCAATGCCTGCGGCCATCACCATTCCGGCAATATCGGCATTCTCGGCGTCGACAAGAAAGGCACCGAGCTCTACCAGCTCACGCTCGGCGGCAGCCCCAAGGACGATGCCTCGATCGGCACCATCATCGGCCCGGGCTTCCGCGCCGAGGCCGTGCCGCAAGCCATCGACACCATCATCGACACCTATCTCGCCAAGCGGAGCGACGGGGAGACATTCCTGGATACCTGGCGGCGCGTCGGGGCTCAGCCGTTCAAGGAGGCTCTCTATGGCGCTGGTTGATCTCGCCACAGGTTCGCTCGTGGCCGATCCGGCCGAGATCGCGACGCTGCTCGAGCCGACCGCCGATGCTGGCGCGCTCGCCGTCGCGGCCGGCGGCAATGCCGGGCCGATCGCCATCCGCTTCCCGACCTTCGGTGACGGGCGCGGCATCAGCCTTGCCGTGCTCTTGCGCGAGCGGCACGGCTTCAAGGGCGAAATCAGGGCGGTCGGTTATTTGATCCCCGACCTTGCGCAGTTCCTGTTGCGCTCCGGTTTCGATACGGCCGAGATCACCGATCCCGAGCAGGCCGCGACCTGGAAGGCCGCCGTGTCGCGCTACAAGCACAATTATCAGAAGGGCTACCGCAACCTTCTGCCGCTGCGCAGCGACGCGACGCGCGAGGAGGCAATGGCGCTCGATCAGCGGCTCGCGCGGGTGAAGAGCTTGACCGACCGCATCAGGGAGATGCGCCGCAGAATCGAGGGCCGCATTGCCTTCTCCACCAGCCTGGGGCTCGAGGACCAGGCGATACTGCATGCGATTGCCGAGTCCGGCGCCGAGATCGACGTGTTCACGCTGGACACCGGGCGGCTGTTCCCCGAAGTGCTGGAGACGGTCGAACTGTCAGAGCTTCGCTATGGGGTGCGCATTCGGCTCGTGGCGCCAGAGGCGGCCGAGGTCGAGCAGCTTGTCGCGCGCGACGGCGTGTTCGGCTTCCGGCACGCGATCGAGAACCGCAAGGCCTGCTGCGAGATCCGCAAGGTCCGCCCGCTCAACCGCGAGCTGAAGGGCGCGCAAGGCTGGATCAGCGGCTTGCGGCGCGAGCATTCCGACGAGCGTGCCGACGTGAAGCTCGCCGCCTGGGACGAGGCGCATGCGCTGATCAAGGTCAACCCGGTCGCCGATTGGTCGACGCAGGACCTCACCGCCTATATCGCCGCCAACAACGTGCCGGTGAACCCGCTGCATGCGCGCGGCTTCGTCTCGATCGGCTGCGCGCCGTGCACCCGCGCCATTCAGCCCGGCGAGCACCCGCGCGCGGGGCGCTGGTGGTGGGAGAACGAGGAAAAGAAGGAGTGCGGCCTGCACATGAACCCGAACCGGGGAGGGAAGGCCGCATGACCGCGCTCACCTCGCATCTCAAGCTGCTCGAAGCCGAGAGCATCCATATCTTCCGCGAGGCGGCGGCGCAGTTCCGCGCGCCCGTGCTGCTCTATTCGATCGGCAAGGACTCGACCGTGCTGTTGCACCTGGCGCGGAAGGCCTTCTGGCCGGCCAAGCCGCCGTTCCCGCTGCTGCATGTCGACACGACCTGGAAGTTCCGCGACATGATCGCCTTCCGCGATAAGACCGCGCGCGAGCTTGGCCTCGATCTCATCGTGCACACCAATCACGATGGGCTCGCCCGCAACATCAATCCGTTCGATCATCCGCCTTCCGTCTATACCGACGTGATGAAGACGGTGGCGCTGCGCCAGGCGCTCGACGCCGGCGGCTTCGATGCGGCGTTCGGCGGTGCGCGGCGCGACGAGGAGGCCTCCCGCGCCAAGGAGCGCGTATTCTCCTTCCGCGCCGCAGGTCATCGCTGGGAGCCGCGGCGGCAGCGGCCCGAGATGTGGCAGCTCCTGAACGGACGGCTCGGCAAGGGCGAGACGGTGCGCGTCTTTCCGCTGTCGAATTGGACGGAAGGCGACGTCTGGCGCTATATCGCGCTCGAGAAGCTCGACGTGGTTCCGCTCTATTTCGCGGCGGAGCGTCCGGTCGTGACGCGTAACGGCCAGCTCATCGTCGTCGACGACGAGCGCATGCGGCTAGAGCCGGGCGAGACGCCGGTGACGCGCAAAGTACGCTTCCGCACGCTCGGCTGCTGGCCGCTCACCGCGGCCATCGACTCCGACGCCACCGATATCGATGCGGTGGTCGAGGAGACGCTCGCCGCGCGCGTATCTGAGCGGGCCGGGCGGCTGATCGATCACGACACGGCCGGCGCCATGGAGATGAAGAAGCGTGAAGGGTATTTCTAGGGGCGATTTCCGATGCATCTCGCGACGCAACTGAAAGAGGCTGTCGAGACCAGGCCCGTGGCTGCCTCCGCGCGCGCATCGCGGCGCGCTGCTCAGCCTGCTCACCTGCGGCTCGGTCGATGACGGCAAGTCGACGCTGATCGGCCGGCTGTTGTGGGACGGCGCCGGCGTCACCGAGGACCAAGCCGCGGCGGTGCTGCACGCCTCGCATAATCGCGCCGTCAACGGCGAGAAGATCGATTTCAGCCTGTTGCTCGACGGCCTCCAGGCCGAGCGCGAGCAGGGCATCACCATCGACATCGCCTGGCGCTATTTCGAGACGTCCGAGCGCCGCTTCATCATCATCGATTCCCCAGGCCACGAGCAATACACCCGCAACATGGCGACCGGCGCCTCGCACGCCGACATCGCCATCCTGCTGGTCGATGCCCGTCACGGCGCCAAGCGCCAGACCCGCCGCCATGCCGCGATCTGCGATCTGGTCGGCATCAAGAAGGTGGTGCTCGCCGTCAACAAGATGGATGCCGTCGACTGGTCCGAGGCGCGCTATCGCGAGATCGAGCAAGACTTCCGCGCCATGGCCGGGAGCTTCAATTTCGCGCAAGTCACCATCATCCCGGTGGCGGCGCTGACCGGCGACAATGTGGTCAACCGTTCCACGCGGATGGCTTGGTATGCGGGACCGACTCTGCTCGAGCATCTGGAGTCGGTCGATCCGGAGGCCATCCAAGAAGATGCGCCGTTCCGCATGCCGGTGCAGCTCGTGCTGCGCGCCGCCGGCGATTTCCGCGGCTACGCCGGAACGATCACGTCGGGACGCGTCAGGGTCGGCGAGAGGATCGTCGATGCGCGGAGCGGCCTCGGCGCCATGCTGAAGCGCATCTCCACCATGGACGGCGACCTCTCCTCGGCGGGCAAGGGCGAGGCCGTGACGCTGGTGCTCGACACCGATCTCGACATTTCGCGCGGCGCGGTGCTCTCCGAAGTGCCGCGGCGCCCGACCAATGCGGATGTGATCGAGGCGCGGCTGGTCTGGCTGTCCGAGACGCCGTTCGATCCGGAAGCCGGCTATCTGCTCCGCACCGCGACCGATCTCACGCCGGTGACGAGCATGAGCGTCTCGGCGCTGGTCGATTTCGAGACCTTGGCGTCGACACCCGCGCATGGCTGCAACGTCAACGACATCGCCGATTGCCGCATCCTGCTCGGCCGCGCCGCGGCGATCGACCTGTTCCGCGACCTGCCGCTCACCGGCAATTTCGTGCTGGTCAGCGCCATCGACGGCGCGACCGTCGCCGGCGGCGTCATCACCTGGGCGCAGGCCGGCGCGCCGCAAGTCGGCGACAATGTGCTGGTGCTGAATCGCGAGCTGCTCGCCCGCGGGCTCTGCGCCGATCTCGGCGATTCCCCAGCCGACACGGCCGAGTTCAACCGGCGCGCGCAGGAGGTGGCGGTGCTGCTGCGATCGGTCGGCGTTCCGGTGCTGATCGAGCTATAAGCCGCTATAATGCCTCTATAATAAGACGCCCCGTTCGGGGGCGCATGGTTGGTTGCGTCAGGGGAGGGGACTTTTCGGCCATGGTCGATTTTGCCTGGGCAGCGCATTTGCTGCCGCTCGCTGCGGCCGGCTTCGCCGTCGGCATGCTGGTCGGCCTGACCGGGGTCGGCGGCGGCGCGCTGATGACGCCCTTGCTGATCTCCAGTTTCGGCGTGCCGCCGCAGGTCGCGGTCGGCACCGACCTGCTCTACGCCTCGATCACCAAGATGGCCGGCGGCTGGCGGCACCACGTCTCCGACCACGTCGATTGGCCGATCGTGCGCGGCTCGCGGCGGGAAGCTTGCCCGCCGCCGCATTGCTGCTTGCCGTCATGGCCTTTCTTCCCGATCGATACGTGACGCTCGCGCATTGGATCAGGATGGGCCTGGTCGTGGCGCTGCCGATGAGCGGCCTCGCCATCGTGCTTTATCCTTTCGTCACACGCACCTCGCCGCGCGAGGACAAGGGGGACGTGCCGCCGCGCACGCTGCCCACCGTGCTGTTCGGCGTGGTGCTCGGACTTCTCGTCACGCTGACCTCGGTCGGCGCCGGCGCGATCGGCGTCACCGTGCTGGCGGCGCTCTATCCCATGCTGCCGGCGAAGCGGCTGGTGGGCTCGGACATTGCCCACGCCGTGCCGCTCACCCTGCTCGGCGGCCTCGGCCATCTCGGCCTCGGCAACATGGATTGGGGCCTTCTGGTCGCGCTGCTGTGCGGATCGATCCCCGGCATTCTGATCGGCGCGCGGCTCGCCGGCGTGGCGCCCGAATGGCTGCTCAGGCCGATCCTCGCGGTGACGCTCTGCTACGCGGCCTACGCGCTGTACAACAAGGGCTAAGGCCGCTCGGCCTCATGGGAGGGTCGCATGCTGTACGCCGCCATCAAGGCTCTGCTTTCTGGCGTCATCGTCGCGGCCGCTTCCGAGGCGGCTAAGCGCAACCCCGGCATCGGCGCCGTGATCCTGTCGTTGCCGCTGATATCGATCCTCGCCTTCATTTGGCTGTGGCGCGATACGTCAGACAGCGAGCGGATCGCGGCGCTCGCGCAATCCACGTTTTGGTTCGTGTTGCCGACGCTGCCGATGTTCCTGGTGCTGCCAGCGCTGCTGCGGAACGGCGTAGGTTTCTGGCCCGCGCTCGGGCTGGCGTGCTTGATGACGCTGGCGCTCTATGCGGCGATGGTGTGGACGCTCGGCAGGTTCGGGATTTCGCTCTGAGGCGTCTATCTGACGGATGAGGTCGAGGCGCAGGCCTCCGCCTCGGTAACTTCAGGCTGGGCGAGCGAAACTTCCGTGCACCAATCCTCGCGGCGCCCGCGCCAGGGCCGGGCATAGCCTTCGCGGATGAGAATGCAGGCGGCGTCCTCGCCGTTGACAAGGAGTTGCACGAGCAGCCGCCCATATCTGTCGCGCTTGGAGGGCGGATTGGGAGCGAAGGCGATGGGTCCGGAGCGGATCAGCGCTTCGAGCCCGTCAGGCCGAGAAGGAGCGTTTGGACGCCTTTTTTTTGGCGTCACTTTTAAGTAGCGTCGGATTGGAGGGGCCTCCATTAGGAGGTTCACATGACCACGCGTATTGCTTACTAGCGCTCTTTTTCTTTCCGCCATGTTGTTGCTCCCGCCTTCAATGGCCTCGGCAGAACTAAGCGGCGCTTGCTTGAAGGATGCCAAGGCGCTGTGCCCAGGGGTGGCGCCCGGCGGAGGTAAGATCAGGGACTGCCTCAAGACGAACATCAAGGGCCTGTCCGACGAGTGCAAGGAGGTCTTGGTCAAGGCCGTAAACGTCAAGGCCTGTGCGGATGACGTGAAACAGCATTGCGCAGGCATGGAGGCTGGCGGCGGCAAAATTGAAGCCTGCTTGAAAGCTAAAATCGCCGATCTTAGCGATGCCTGCAAAGTAGCGCTGGCAAACGCCGCGGCTGGCGACGACTAGAGGTCAGAAACCAAGGTTACGGCGCTGGGGAGCGTCGTAACCTTCACCCCTAACATCTTCTTGAAGGTTCTCAGGGAGAGACGAAATGATCCGATTGATCGCTTTCGCCGCTTTTGCCTTGGCCGTCGCAACGTCTGCGCAGGCTATGTCGCCCGTGCCGCTTCATCAGCCGGACGGCATGATCACGCAAGTCCGCGAAGCATGCGGCGCGGGTAGGGTACGAATTAATGGTGTCTGCGTGGCCAGAACCACCAAACGCCAAGTCCGCAGGTGCGCGGTGTGGGGTGCAGGGCACGTTTGCCGTCAGTGGTATTAGCACTGAGACGCCCACCGAACTGAGCACGGAAGGTTTGGGCCACACCAACGGCGCTTGTTTTGAGGAAGGTCAAAGAGGGGCTGGCACGACCAGCCCCTCTTATTTTTAGACCCGGCGCTACCGGCGGGCAAATCTCGGGAATTTCACCAGCAGCAGCTTGCCCACGCCTGCATCAACAGCGTACGCTACTTTAGCGCAGTGCCGCGTCGACACATTGGCGTCTGACTTTTCCTGCAGTTGGGCTCGCGGGCCGCTGAACGCTGACCCTCCCGGCTCTTTTTCCTGCCCTTCTGGCCAGCCAAAAGCTTCAAACGGGCCGTAAAGTTTGGTTCGAACCCCTTGGCTTCCACAAACTTTCCTTGCTACCCTTGCTGTTGCCGGTGATTGGCTTAAACTACCATCGAGGCCCGTTCTTTTGCGGTTCAAGCGGGCTCGGGGGCGGTGGCGTGCGGCGCTGCCGCCCCTTCTGCATTGCGATCACGGCGACGAGCTTGATGCTCTCCATACTCAGCACCGCCGCTTGTTTACCTTCCCGCGCGAAACCTTGCGGTTACCGACCGAGACAAGGCATGATTTGCCCCAAGCTAAAACATGGAGGAAACAATGATCAGGTTGATCGCTTTTGCTGCCTTTGCCTTAGCCCTCGCAACATCTGCGCAGGCCATGTCGCCTCCGCCGCTTCATCAGCCGGACGGCATGACGACCGAAACCCGAATGTTGGCTACCGCTACCGCGGCGTCGCCCGTGGCTACGGCGGGTATAGGCGCTACGGCTATGGCGCGTATAGGCCCTACAGCTACAGGCGGCTACGGCTATGGCACGTATAGTCCCTACAGCTACAGGCGCTACGGCTATGGCACGTATAGGCCGTACGGCTATAGGCGCGGCTATGGAGTCGCCCGTGGAATTGCCCGCCGCAATATCCGCCGAGGAATTAGGTAGTGAGACGTCCGTCGAACCGAGCCGGGAGGGAAAGAGCGGCGTTCAAGCAGCTTTTAACCTCCCCGGCATTCACAGTGAACCAGCGTTTTTTGCCAGCGTCTCAACCCGCAAACTGCACCACATTGTCGGCTGATTGGCGATGCCGTCGAGATAGTTAGCCCACGCTTGCATCAGCAGCGCCCGCTTGTTGAGCGCAGTGCCGCGCCGATAAGCGGCTTCCGTCTTGTCCGGCAGTTGGTGCGCGAGCGCGTGCTCGATCACCTCGCGGTCGAAGTGGCCGAGATCACCAGCCCAATCGCGGAACGCTCGAGCGGAAGCCGTGCACCTTGTATCCGTTCGCGTCCATGCCGCGCAGCAACTGCATCAACGCCATGTCTGCTGAGCGGCTTGCCCTCGACAGCGCCGGGGAAGACGTAATCTCCGATGCGGGGCAGCGCCTTCAATAGCGCCACGGCGGGCTTGCTGAGCGGAACGTCGTGCTCGCTTGCCAGCCTTCATGCGCTCGCCAGGAATCGTCCAAAGCGCCTTGTCAAGATCGACCTCTTGCCACGTCGCGCCGCGAATCTCGCCGCTCCGCGCTGCCGTCAAGATCAGAAGCTCCAGCGCCCTGGCCGACACGCTGTCACGCTCGCGCAGTCGCGCCATGAAGGCGGGAAGCTCAGTGAACGGCATGGCCGCATAGTTGCCGCCCTTGGCAGAGGCGAAGACATGCTCAAGGTGCCCTTTCCAGCGTGCGGGATTTTCGCCGTCGCGGAACTGGTGAACCTTCGCCCAGTCGAGCACCTTCTCGACGCGGCCCCGGATGCGCGAACCTGTTTCCGGTGTCTTGTGCCAGATCGGCGTCAGAAACTTGATGACCATCGGCGCGTCAATGGCGCCGACGTTGAGATCACCGAACGCATCGCTGGCACGCTGGAGCGTTTCTTTCCATTGCCATTGATGCTTCGCGTTGCGGAAGCTGTCCAAGTGCTCGGCAAGGTACTGCTCGACGCACATGCCAAACGTCATCTTGCTGGCCTGTTCGCGGAGATAGGCTTCGCGCTCTGCCGCCACGGTCGCCTTGCGGTGCTCGATCGGGTCCGCGCCAAACGTGACCAGCTTACGGCGCGTGCTTGGCGAGATCGCGTGCCTCGGCCAGGGGAACCACGTCGCAACTGCCGAGGCCCATCCACCGCACGCTGCTTGGTGACCGGCGACGTGAACCTGTAGACCCATGATCGGCTGACGCCGTGCTTGCGGTCGAGCTTGCCAGCCTTCTGCCGATAGGCGACCTGGACATAGAGGCCAACCGCCTCGCTGTCGGCGTAGTAGCCTTCCTTCTTGAGCGCCAGGACGCCTTTGGGCGTCAGCCGTTTTGCTGCCTTCCTTGCCATTGAAAAACCTCTTGCCAATGACCCTACCAACTAATTGCTCTGCAATATACAGAGACAGTGTGGGACAAGGCAAGACAAGAAACCCTTAGTTTCCAAGGGAAAGCAGGACAATGTGGGACAGCGCTAAGACACTAGATCGCCATCGATCCCGGCGATGCTCACGGCCCTCGCCGCCACAGTTGTCGCAATTGTGTCTGCCCTCATAGCTTGTCAGTTATAGCATCATGCCGTCTTATCGCATTGGGTTATGGCGGGGCCGCGACCGAACCAGCTATGTCTGTGCCCCGAGCTTTGCACCCCACGATTTGAGTCTTGAAACTGCCGTGTGTTTTTGGAATGGATATTGGTTAGTAACTGCGTAGGAGGTGCGTTATGCCTCTCGACCCCCACGAGTGTCACGAGTACGCCCAGCGGTGTATGGACCTAGCCGCCGAGACGACAGACCCCGATGCACAGGAAATTCTGCTAAGCACCGCTCAGAATTGGGAGCGTCTCGCCTCCAAGCTGGCAGACGCCCAAGAAGAATTGCTGGCGCAGTGCCTCCGGTGAACATTGCCGTTGCCGACTACCCCCGGCGCTTCTGAATGGACCCGCTGCACGCCACCATCGAGGAGTTTGCCGATGACGGCTTCACGCACGTCGCGTGCTATTGCCCTCGATGTCGCGCTCGTTGAACGTTAATGTGGCTCCAGGCAGTCGTAGTGTGGGGTTATCACTCGGCTGTGCGAGGCCCTCGGCGACTTCCCTGCACCCCGACGCTGCTGGGTGCGACGGTGGCGCTCCTCGGAACTCTGCGACACCTCTAGTCGAACGATCTGCCCAAGCTGCCCTTGTTCGCTTCCAGGACCTTGACGAGGATCGCCAGCTCCTCGTTGCTCGCTAGGCGAGCCGAAACCTCGAGCCCACCGGGCACCAACGATACGCGATAGCCGGTTGCCGTCGCTCCCGTTGCGGCTGCCGCTGCGCGTCGCTTGCCCGTTGCGGCTGCCGCTGATCCTTCCTTTGCTATTGTTGCGGCTGCCGCCGCACCTTCCTTTGCTATTGTGGTGTCGCTCATAGCCTTTGCCCTTCGGGAAGCCATGCGAAGAGGGTGGGCGAGTATGGTTAACAAAACGTTTTAAAGCGGCTGCTTGCGCTCAAATCGAGCGCGGAAATCGAGCGCCTAGCCCGCTAACCCTGCCGGGGCTTTTTGTTTCTTGGTACCCTCTCATCCGGCACTCATTTCGCTCGGGTTGCTTCTATGTCCAAGGATGTCGTTCTCGAGCGCCTCAACAAGCTGGTAGCAAAGGGCTACGTTGTTCGCTGGGGGGAGTCGGACGTGGACACCCTCCGCCTTGAACATCCTCGTGCGCCCGACCTGACCTTATTTTCAGACGGGAGGATATGGGTTCTAACCCCATCTCCAGAAGACTGGTTTGCAACTGATAACGAGGCCGATCAACGCTTCCAATCTTTCGTGCCGCCAAACGACTGGATTGCGGCCGAGTCCGATCAGCGCCGCTTCAAATCTTTCTTAGTGCGGGTTCCCAAGCCGACCATGCTGCAGGCATTTAGGGCCATGAAGGTCGAAGACGTTTGGACAAGGGTCAGCGTGTGGACTTTCATCGTGGTTGTGGGCTTGATAACAGCATTCGGCTTTGGCTGGGTCTGGCGTCTCGCCTCCTCCAACTGACCGCCAAGGATCGCATTCGCGGGGACTATGTCGTGAAGGACGCGAGCGGCCAAGCCCTCGCTTACGTCTATGCGCGCGAGACGCGGGCCGATGCTGACACCGCCAAGGTGCTGACGATGGACGAAGCGCGGCGCGTCGCCAGCAACATCGCCAAGCTACCGACGCTGCTGCCACGCAAATAGGTGCCGCGCCGCTGAGAGCATTCCGGGATTGCCTAGTGTCTCGTTGGCAGCGTCGGAAGCTTTTTGGGGCGTGCGCGGTGTCGGGGCCGATTTTGGCTTGGCTCCCAAGCGAGCAAGCATGCGAAACATTTCTGCTTTGCGGGCAAATGCTGCGCGCTGTGGCGGCGGCACCATATGGTCGGCTGCGCACTTATCGTAGACCGCCGCAATCTGTGCGTGTTGTTCAGGCGTCAGCGCCATTACGCCAAAATAGCGCGTAACGAATTAAAGTTGAAGCATGGCGCAGCGCAACCCCTTTAGCCGGTTTTATGCCTCTCTCCCTTTAGCCACTGTTTAGCCAGGAGGCTCACCATGGCAAAGATACTCACAGACCTACAGATCAAGAAGCTGGCCGTCGGCGCGACTGCCGCCGTGCCGCAGTGCCGTCACCTCTATGTGCGGAGGAAAGCGAAGGCCGCAAACTGCTGGGTCGCCAAGCAGGCGCGCGGCAAGCTCGTCTGGTCGATGTGGGCGACCACCAGACCATGACCGTCGCAGAGGCGTGCAGCATCGCACCGTCGATCATCGGGCGATCGTCGACGTGAGCGTTGCGGGGCCGCAGAGTTTCGAAGCGGCCGCCGACCGTGGTTCGCGCGCCGCGTCGATAGTGGGGAGCGGAAACTGCGATCAAGTCGCGACATCCGCGCATGCCTCGACCGGCACATCCTGCCAGCATCGGAAGAACCGCGAGTTCGAAACCGTTCGGCGCGCCGACGTTACCGCGCTGTTGGATGCCGTCGAGGACGGCGCCGGCCCCGTTGCCGCCGACCGCGTGCTGGCGATCCTATCGCGCATCTTCAACTGGTACGCCCAGCGGGTCGAGGGTGCGACTCGCCGATCGTAAAGGGCATGCACCGATCGAAGCCAGCCGAGCGAGCGCGCAAGCGCATCTTCGACGACGACGAGCTTCGAGCGGTCTGGAAACAGGCCGAAGCTAACGGGCAGTTTGGCGCGTTCCTTCGGCTGCTGCTGTTGACCGGGCAGCGTCGCGAGAAGTCGCGAGCATGCGGTGGGCCGACATCTCGCTCGACGGCGTCTGGACGATTCCCTCCGAGGACCGCGAGAAAGGGAACGCTGCAGCTCGTGCTCGGCGCCGAGGCGCTCGGCATCATCGAGCCGACCGCGGATGTCGGCGACAATCCGTTCGTATTCGCTGGGCGCGCCGGGTCGCACTTCTCCGGCTACGCGAGAGCAAGTTGCTGTTCGACGCCAAATGCCCCATCGAGCCGTGGGCGCTGCATGATCTGCGCCGCACGGCGCGATCGCTCATGACGCGCGCCGGCGTCTCGGCGAGCACGCCGAGCGCGTTCTCGGCCATGCGATTCGCGGTGTAGAGGCGTCCGGGCAGGGCTTCAAACGCTAGGTCAGGTCGGAAGATCGGTCGGTTCGGGCGAGAATGGCCCGTCGAAGCCCGGTGCAGGGCCTTCAATGAACTGTAAGCTTGTTCCGCTAGCCTCGGGGCATGGGTAGCGATGCAGCCAGAAATGCCATGCTTGTCATCTTGGCGATGGCCATTGGCTTGACGCTAGGCGCGGCGACCAAGTTCGGCTTTGGATACGACCACAGCATCACGCAGCACATCGAGGGAAACTTCTGGCCCGAGAACCTCGACCCTCTCTCGCAGCCTGCTGTCGTCAAAGCCACCCCTGCGTCCTCTTTCCTCGCGCATCTCGCGGATGATGTCCGCAAGCACTGCGTCCTGCTCCTGCATCGCCTGGAGCACATCCCAGGCTTCTTCAAAGTCGGTCCGCTCAAGCGCCTCTTCGATGGTCTCGTTCTCTTGCGTCTCCAGAAACAGCGGAAGGAGGACGTAGCCCGTCTCCTTACCGTCAGCCTTCCGCATAGCGCGGCCAGCCGCCTGGACGATGTCCACCTTGCTCTTGCGTGGTGACAGGAACGCCACGACATCGACGGCGGGAACATCCACGCCTTCTGTCAGGCATCGAGCGTTCGACATGATCGCGCGATCAGCCTCCCGAAACGCCTTCATCTCCTTTTCGCGGTCGAGCGGTCCGCATCTCACCATTGACGTGGTAGGCCTCGTAGTCAGGCAAATGGGTCCGTGATGGAACTCGCCGTGTCGCCAGTGAAGTCGTCGGCCGATGCCACGCTGCGGTGAAACGAGAAGATCTTCTTGAGGTCGTGCGCTTCGCAGGCCTTCTGGATCGCAATCTGATTGGCGACCGTGCGGGCACGAATTACGTCGCCTTCAACGATCACCTCTCCTCGGCTCAACAGATCGGCATTGATCATCTCGCTGGTGACGACGGAGATGATGATTTTGTAATTGCAGATGATGCCGCGCTCTCGCCGCTTCGGCGAACGAGAGCGTGTGGACGATGGGGCCGTAGGTCGCAGGCTGATCCATCGAATAGACCAGCGCCTTGTCGCCCTCCTTGTCTTTCTTCCGCACGTCGTAGTGGCGAGGCGTAGCGGTCAGGAAAACCCGCTTCGCAATTTGGAGATTCCGATCCTCTAGAGCGAAGCCGAAGTTCGCGCCTTCGCGTCCGGCGGTCTTGTGGGCTTCGTCGAAGATGCCGAGATCGAAGGCGTCCATTCCCTCGACATGCTTCGCCCACAACATGCGCCGACTGATAAGTCGAGAAGACGATCTGAACGCCGTCGCCAGGAGCTGCGAGGAACTCACGCACCTCGCCGACATCGGTCGTCACCGGGAAGTCCAAATCTCTCTGATGAACGATGAGCGCGTCTTCCACGCCCTTGCACGACCGTCGGATCGGAGCATACGGCGATAAATCGAGGCCGCTCCCAAGCCGTCTCCTTGAGCCATTCGTGCAGGGTCTGGCGGACCAGCGCCAGCGATGGAACGAGCACCAGAATGCGCTTGGCCTTCCTGCGCTCGGCCAGCCATAGCGCCACGAGCGTCTTGCCCGTACCGCACGCCATCACGGCGGTGACGCGGTCGTGCTCATCAAGACCGGCGAGAATGGCTTCGAGCGCTTCCGACTGATGGGGAAGCGGGTCCTTGCGTTTCGGAGTGAAGGCCGCGCCTCGAAGCCAATCGGCAATGGCCTCCAGGTCATCCTTCGTCAGTCTTTCGAGATCGGTGCCGCGAATGCAGAAGAAGCCGCTGCGGTCGTCCATGACCGCCGACAGGTCGTCACAGTTTGTGAAGAGGACACGTTCGCCGACCTGATCGGTCAGACCCATGAACGTGGACAGCTCCTGCCACGTCAGCGCTGGTCGGCCCGTGCGGAACTTCGACTGATAGGCGTTGTATTGACCGCCCACGTCTTGTAGACGCCGTCCGCACCCATGTCCTTGAGCGGGCAGGCAACAAGCTCTGCAGCACAGCGATTGGAACTTGATCGGCGGGCCAGACTTCCTCGGCCCCCACGAGCTTCTGGGTGGCTAAGTAAGCCTCGGCGAAGACCTCGAAGGCATCGCCTCGATCCTGCTGCGTCGGCAATGCGGCAATTCGGGCTTCAAGGTCAGCGAAACTTTCCAGTCCGGTCGAAAAGGCCGCTAGCCAACGAAATAGCGAGTGCGACGATGCCTAGGGCGCGTGCCGCCGACCTCTGGCATCCGGCCGAGTACGTCCGTCGCTGCAGTCAAATTCAGGACCCCGTGCGTCACCGCCGAAAATCCTCGCGACGCAGTAGCCCCGCTCCAACGCGACGTTCGGGTCTTGGGAAAGAAACGGAAAACAAAAGGCCGCTCGCCGCCAGTTCGGAATTGCAATGTCTCAGGGGCAGGGCCGCCAACCATCACCCGGAGTGAAGCAGCGGAAATAACCTTTGTAGCCACTGCGTCCCCAGATCGGGCCCACGTAGCAAAGCCGAATGCGGCTGTCGCAGCCCCATCCGTATGGGCGGTAGACCTCACCAGGCTGAGCACCCTGTTGCGCCCGGGGCTCCCGTGCGGCCCATGCTGGTGAACACAACAAGGCGATCGCCAGAAACGCTATCAGAAATGATTTCATGCCTGATCTCGCTGAGTGGGTGATGAGGCACTTCATTTTAAACCAGCGGCGGCTGAATACGTGTCAGATCAGATTTGTTGCTTAATGAGTAGCCACCATTGCGAAGCCGCCGGTACGCTCGACATCCAGTGGAAAGCAGAGGGTCCCGATAGGCACGGCATGCTGAAGGATGGTGCCGTCGGGTAGGATTGAACTACCGACCCCGTCATTACCAATGACGTGCTCTACCACTGAGCTACGACGGCTTAGAGAACGGTCGAGGTTCCGGAGGCGGCAGCCCGCTCCCCGAGAATGGCCCGTTTTCCGCGCGCGACCCTGCCATAGCGCTGAAGCGCATGCAAGGCGAAGGCCTCGATCCGGCCCATCATGTTGGCATGATATAAAGGCAGTTCCAGTAGAATGGCGGCACCGATGCGCGGAGACCCCAAGGACAAGCCAGGTCAAAACGCGAAGGAGGCGGCCCGCCGGACCCGGCTCGAGGCCGAGCTCAGGGCGAATCTGTTGAAACGCAAGGCCCAGGCCAAGGCCAAACAACCCCATAGGGATCGTAATGAGGGGAGACAGAGTTAAGCCGCAAGGAGTAGATTGGTGTGTTGGTGGCGGCCTGACAGGGGTCCGGCTGCCCGCGAAGACGGGGGTCTTCACAACAAGAAGAGACAGGGGCAGGGGCGTGAGGGAGTAATAACGTCATGGACCGTATCCGCATTGTCGGCGGCCAGCGTTTGACCGGCACCATACCCATCAGTGGCGCCAAGAACGCTGCACTGCCTTTGATGATCGCCAGCCTTTTGACCCGCGAGACGCTGACGTTGCACAACGTCCCGCGGCTTGCCGACGTCAATCTGCTTGGCCGCCTTCTCGGCAATCACGGCGTCGACGTGACCATCGCCGGCAAGCGCGCCGGCCAGCGCAGCAGCGACGGCCAGACGTTCAGGCTCACCGCGCCGGAGATCGTCGACACCACCGCGCCTTACGAGATGGTGGCGCGCATGCGGGCAAGCTTCTGGGTGCTCGCGCCGCTCGTCGCGCGCTGCGGCAAGGCCAAGGTGTCGCTGCCGGGCGGCTGCGCCATCGGCACGCGTCCCGTGGATCTGCATCTGCAGACGCTCGAGGCGCTCGGCGCCGAGATCGAGCTCGAAGGCGGCTATGTGATCGCCCGCGCGCCGCGCGGCCTTACCGGCAACAAGATTTCGCTCTCCAAGGTCTCGGTCGGGGCGACGCATAATGCCTTGATGGCGGCGGTGCTCGCCCGCGGCGAGAGCCTCATCGAGAATGCGGCGCGCGAGCCCGAGGTCGTTGATGTCGCCAATTGCCTGATCAGGATGGGCGCGCGCATCGAGGGGCTCGGCAGCCCGACGCTCTGGGTGCAAGGGCGCGAAACCCTTTACGGCGCCGAGCATAGCGTGTTGCCCGACCGGATCGAGACCGGAACCTATGCCATGGCGGCCGCCATTACCGGCGGCGACGTGCTGCTCGACGGGGCTCGAGCCGACCTGCTGCAAGAAGCGCTGCAAACGCTGCGCTCGTCAGGCGTCGAGATCGAGGAGCGTCCGACCGGGATCAGGGTGGCGCGAAACGGCGGAGGCCTGCAGCCCGTGTCGGTGGAGACCCAACCTTTCCCGGGCTTCCCCACCGATCTTCAGGCGCAGTTCATGGCGCTGATGTGCATGGCTAACGGCACGTCCGAGGTGCGCGAGACCATCTTCGAGAACCGCTTCATGCATGTGCAGGAGCTGGCCCGGCTCGGCGCCAAGATCGACCTCAAGGGCGATACCGCCCTGATTACCGGGGTCAGCGGCCTGCGCGGGGCGCAGGTCATGGCCACGGATCTCAGGGCCTCGGTGTCGCTGGTCATCGCCGGCCTTGCCGCGCAAGGCGAAACCATGATCGGCCGGGTCTATCACCTCGATCGCGGCTTCGAGCGCATGGAGGAGAAGCTCGGCCAATGCGGCGCCCAGATCGAGCGGTTGTCGAGCTAGAGTCCGCTGCAAGTTGACAGTTTCATGTCGTGCCGGGTCGTGCTAGCCCTACGCCGAACCGAGTTGGCCACCCTGCCGCCATGAAACCGCTCAAGCTGATCGCCCTCGATGAGGAGGACCTCGCCGTCGTGTCGTCGCATCTCCAGGATGCGGTGGTGCGGGTCGGCGACATGGTCTATCAACCCTCGAAGAAGCGCTTTGCCGCCGTGCTCAATCGTTTCGACTGGGAGACCGCGCAAGGTAGCAACGGCAAGGACTATAAGCGCCGCCGCACCGCGCTCAGATTCGACCGCGTGTTCGGCGCGAAGCTCAGGAACATAAGGCCGAGCGCCGAGGAAAGAGTGTTGTCGCTGCTCGCGGTGCATTTCGAGCCGGACGAGGCTCCGGCCGGCAAGGTCACGCTCACCTTCTCCGGCGACGCCTCGATCCAGCTCAAGGTCGAGTGCATCGAGGCCGAACTCAAGGATCTCGGTCCCGCCTGGACGACGCGCTCAAAGCCTGAGCATCCGGGCAACGAGCCCGGCTCCTGAACGCGCTTTCCCATGGCCGCGTGGCTCAAGACCGCTGATCCCGATTTCGAGGACCGCTTCACGGCTCTGCTCGGGCTGAAGCGCGAGCAGGCCGCCGATGTGAACGCGGCCGTCGCCGCCATCATCGCGCGCGTGCGCGCCGAAGGCGACGCCGCGCTGATCGATCTCACGGCCGAGTTCGACGATCTCGATCTGCGCAAAGTGGGGCTCAAGGTGACTGCGGGCGAGATCGAGGCGGCCCGCGGCAAGGTGGAACAGAAGACGCTTCAGGCGCTCGAGCTGGCGCATGAGCGCATCCTCGACCACCACAAGCGGCAGCTGCCGAAGAACGACCTCTATACGGACAGGCTGGGCGTCGAGCTCGGCACCCGCTGGACGCCGGTCGCCTCGGCCGGGCTCTATGTGCCGGGCGGCACGGCGAGCTATCCGAGCTCGGTGCTGATGAATGCGGTGCCGGCCAAGGTCGCGGGCGTAAAGCGCATCGTCATGGTGGTGCCGTCCCTCAAAGGGGAGCTCAACCCGCTGGTGCTGGTGGCAGCCAAGCTCGCCGGTGTGAGCGAGATCTATCGTGTCGGCGGCGCGCAAGCCGTTGCCGCGCTGGCTTACGGCACCGAGAGCATCTCGCCCGTCGCCAAGATCGTCGGCCCCGGCAACGCCTATGTCGCCGCCGCCAAGCGCCAGGTGTTCGGCCAGGTCGGCATCGACATGGTGGCGGGTCCGTCGGAGGTGGTGGTGATCGCCGATCGCGACAACGACCCGGCCTGGATCGCCTCAGACCTGCTCGCCCAGGCCGAGCACGATACGGCCGCGCAAGCCATCCTCATCACCGACGATGAAGGTTTCGCCCGCGAGGTAGAGAAGGCCGTGCAGGCCGAGCTTGCCGTGCTGCCGCGGGCGGCGACCGCCCGCGCCAGCTGGCAGGAATTCGGTGCCATCATTCTGGTCAAAGGCCTCGACGAGGCGCCCGCTCTCGCCGATCGCCTGGCGCCCGAGCATCTGGAGATCGCCACCGGCGATGCCGACGCGCTCGCCGCGCGCGTGCGCGACGCCGGCGCTATCTTCATCGGCCGCTACACGCCGGAAGTGATCGGCGATTATGTCGCCGGCTCCAATCACGTGCTGCCGACGGCGCGGAGCGCGCGCTACGCCTCCGGCCTCGGCGTGCTCGATTTCATGAAGCGCACCTCGACGCTGAAGCTCGATCCCGACAGTCTCGCCGCGCTCGGACCCGCGGCGATGGCGCTTGCGGAAGCCGAAGGCCTCGACGCGCATCGGCGCTCGGTCGCCATCAGGCTCAATCCGAGAGACTAGGCCATGGCGGGGCAGGACGAAGCTGACGAGCAGCAAGATTGGCCCGAAGTGGCGCGTCTCATCGAGGTGACGCTGGACGAGGCGTCGATCGGCCGCAACAACACCGAGGTCGAGCATGAGCGCGAGGTCGCCATCTTCGACCTGCTGGAGCGCAACCGCTTCGCGCTGGAGAGTCACGACGGGGCAGGCCCCTATACGCTTCGGCTCTCGCTCGCCGACAATCGCCTAGTGTTCACCGTGGGCGATACCGCGCGCGCGCCGCTCCAGCATGTGATGCTGTCGCTCTCGCCGTTCCGTCGCCTGGTGAAGGACTATTTCCTGATCTGCGAGAGCTACTACCAGGCGATCAAAACCCAGCCTGCCTCCAAGATCGAGGCGATCGACATGGGGCGGCGCGGGCTGCACGACGAAGGCAGCCGCCTGTTGCAAGAGCGGCTCAAGGGCAAGATCGCCGTCGATATCGCCACCGCCCGCCGCCTGTTCACGCTGCTTTGCGCGCTGCACTGGAAGGGCTGATCTCTTGGGGGCAGGGGCCGATCTGCCGGGCGCGGTCCTCTTCGCCTGCAACCACAATGCCGTGCGTTCGCCCATGGCCGAAGCCATCCTCAAGCACCTCGCCGGCTCGCGCGTCTATGTGGATTCGGCAGGGGTGCGCGCCGGCGAGCCCGACCCGTTCGCCGCCGCGGTGATGGACGAGATCGGTATCGATCTCTCGCCCCATGCGCCGAAATCGCTCGACCGGCTCAATGACGGGTCGTTCGATCTGATCGTGAGCCTCTCGCCGGAAGCGCACCACAAGGCGCTCGATCTGGCGCGAGGCTTCGCCGTCGACGTCGAATATTGGCCGACGCCGGACCCGGCGCTGACCGAGGGCAGTCGCGAGCAGATCCTGGACGCGTATAGGGCTTTGCGCGATGCGCTGTTTCGCAAGATCAAGCAGCGCTTCAAGCTTGGCGAAGCGCCAAGCGTGTAAAGCCGGGCACGACAAAGGTCAGGAGTGTAGGTCCGGTCTATTCGCGGTTGTTGAGCGCCGACGACCCGACCCATCATTCATCTAAGGGGTCATCCTCCATTACGCTGCCGATCGCTTCTTCGACAGGCGCGTCGGCCCAGACGAACTTTGCGTTGTTCCTTTGGTGGTATGTTTCTCGGATTTCTTGAATTCGCGCCGCCTAAGCCGTTGGTCCTGGGGATAATTCCAGCATTCCGAGGCGCTGTGGCCGCGTCGCCACAGGCTCATGATTCCGGTGCCGGTGACGATGCAGCTTTGAGAGGGCGCCGTGATGTTTGGCTCGTTGCTGTCGCTATCGCTGCGGGCGCCAAGGCGGCAGTGGCGATTCATCGAGCGTTGTTGAAGGAGGATGGGCTAGGCTAATCCCACCGGAGCCGGGGGTGCGAACTGCTGAAGGTCACGAATGGTCGCCAGAAACCCCGCACGATCGGCCGCATCCTCAACCAGGAAGGGATCGCGCTCCTCGGCCTCTCAGCCAGGTGATGCTCAAGCCGAGCGACCTTCGCTACGCGAGAGACTGAGGCTCCTCTATTTCGGCAAGAGTCAGACGGCCCATCGCTTTCGCTATGGATTGCTTGCCTTCGACATCGGCACCATCCTGTTCATTATCGGCACCTCGTTCGTGTCACGAGCGCCCTGGCTTGAATGGCTCGATCTGGTTTTCGGCCTCCTGATCCTCGCCGATTTTTGCGCACGCCTCTACGTCAGTCCGCACCCGGTGCGCGAGTTTGCTCATTTGTCGACTTGGGCCGACATGGTGGCGATCTTTTCCTTTCTCGCCCCTGTCGTCGGCGAAGGTCTCGGCTTCTTGCGCATTCTGCGCACGCTCAGGCTCTTGCACACCTACCAGCTCGTAGCGCGTCTGCGTGTCGACAGCGCTTTCTTCCGCCGGAACGAAGAGGCCATCATCGCCGTGGCCAATCTTGCGGTGTTCCTCTTCATCATGACGGGCGTGGTCTACGAGACGCAACATTGGCGCAATCCTGAGATCGCCAATTATGTCGATGCGCTCTATTTCACCGTATCAACGCTAACGACCACGGGGTTCGGCGACATCACCCTCGAAGGGTCGCTTGGTCGGCTTATCGCGGTGCTGATAATGATTTTTGGAGTGACGCTTTTCCTGCGGCTCCTACAGACGCTGCTCCGCCCGCAGAAGGTGCGATTCCGCTGCCCTGCGTGCGCGCTTGAGCGCCACGAACTGGATGCAGTTCATTGCAAGGCCTGTGGCAAGCTCCTCAAAATTCCCGATGAGGGACTTTAGCGGGAAGGGGGGCCGGAATCGGCCTTGATTTTCAGCGCTCACGCGACCATTCTCCGCCGAACTTCGGTCGGAAGGAGCCTTATGGCGAAAGAAGAGATGCTCGAATTTCCGGGAGTGGTCACGGAACTGCTCCCCAACGCCACGTTCAGGGTGAAGCTCGAGAACGAACACGAGATCATCGCGCACACGGCGGGACGAATGCGCAAGAACCGCATCAGGGTGCTTGCGGGCGACAAGGTTCTGGTCGAGATGACGCCCTATGATCTCACTAAAGGTCGGATCACTTACCGCTTTAAGTAGCAAGCTCGGGCTGAGGCGGGCCGATCCCGCCAAGCCGGAGCAGGCGAGACCCGAGCCGCAAAAGGCCAGGGCTGCGCCGCCGCCTTCGCGCGCCGCGCAGCGGACTCGCGCGGCGCCGAGCGCGTTCCGGCCGAAGCTCGTGCTGGCGTCCGCTTCGCCGCGGCGCCTGGCGCTGCTCGAGCAGGTGGGCATCACCCCCGACGCGCTCCGTCCCGCGACGATCGATGAGAGCGTGGCCAAGGGCGAGGTGCCGCGGCATATCGTGCGCCGGCTCGCGCGCGCCAAGGCCGAAGCGGCGCTCAAGCTGATCCGTGGCGACAAGGACTACGCGAAGGCCTTCCTGCTCGCCGCCGACACGGTGGTCGCCGTCGGGCGGCGCGTGCTCGGCAAGGCCGAGCTTGAGCACGAGGCGGGCGATGCGCTGCGGCTGCTGCGCGGGCGCGCGCATCGCGTGCATACCGCCATCTGCCTGCTGACGCCTGACGGCAAATGGCGCGAGCGGGTGGTCGAGACGCGCGTCAGGTTCCGCAATCTCACCAACGAGGAGATCGGCAATTATCTCGCGAGCGGCGAGTGGAAGGGCAAGGCCGGCGGCTATGCCATCCAGGGCATTGCCGGGTCGTTCGTGGTGAAGCTGGTCGGCTCCTATACCAATGTCGTCGGCTTGCCGCTGACCGAGGTGGTGAGCCTGCTCCAGGGCGAGGGCTTTCCGGTGAGCCATCTCTGGCTGTCGAAAGCCGAGGTCGAGACCGAGTGAGCGCGCGCTCCCGCGGCGCCGCAAGGTTCCGGCACGTCAGCAAAGGCGCCGGCCAAGCGCCCCAAATGCCCGATCTGCGGCAAGCCGCGATCCGAGGACTACCGGCCGTTCTGCTCGAAACATTGCGCCGATGTCGATCTCGGCCGCTGGCTCGGGGGCCGCTATGTGGTTCCGGGCGCGCCTGCGGCAAGCGAGGCGACGGAGGAGGGCGAAGAATAGCGGCGAGGGGGCGCGATCCTTGTCTCGACAGGGTTGACGCGATTTTCTATAAGCCAAGGCCTTGCCATTGAGGCCGTTGCCTTCCGTCTTTCGGGGAAACGCGAGCCTCACTAAATTGCCCAATAGGCCCAGGTAGCTCAGTTGGTAGAGCAGCGGACTGAAAATCCGCGTGTCGGTGGTTCGAATCCGCCCCTGGGCACCACTCATTTCATTTCTAGATCAATGATTTGAACTCTGAGAACACTTCTCGGCGATGACGCATGTTTGTGTCGTGGGTAACATTTTGGGTAACAGCAGACCTTGATAGGCAGACAACGGCCGAAAAATCCCTATGGGGCAATGTCTGCTTTCGAGTTGTGAGCGGACGAATGAGGTTTGGGTTCCTTCTTCCGCTCGCCTATTGCAAAGTGACGGCGCAAAAGACTGGGACAAGTCGCTGAGTGTCCCGGAGCACGACCCGAACAACCGCGACAGACCGCGTGCAGGGCTTCTCCCCCTTAGCGCGCTCACAAAGAGCCGGGCGCGGTGCGCCCCGGCAGTCTTTTGGGACAGGACTGGACGTCCTATCCACGACCGAGCCTTCTTTTCCTCGTTTCCTTGGTCAAGCGATAGCGCGGAGCCTTGAAATCCGGTGCTCCCTGCACATTAAAAAGTGGCATTCTTTCTGAAATGTCACTTGAAATGCACCACAATATGCCCCACATCTTTGCGAAATTCAGGAGATTCGCAATGAAACAAGACAACGAAAAGCGCACGAAATTCGTGAAACTGGCTGAGGGGCGCGTTCAAGCAGCCCTGACGGCTATTAGGAAGATCGGCAACCTATCGAACCGCCGCTCTTATTCATTTGACGACTCGGATGTGCGGAAGATTTTCAAAGCCTTGAAAGAGGCGATCGCGGAGACCGAGCGAAAGTTTGATCCGAGCAACCGCCCGACTCAAACGAATTTCAAACTGTAACGCGGGGGCAATGATGGCCAACGAAATCCTAGACATTTTCGACAAAGCATTTTTGGTGAAGGCTCAAATTGAACGCGCACCTCATTGGACGATGATTTGCGAGCTCAAAGGAGGGAAAACGAACGGATATTGATTGGACCGAGGTTATGCTTATTGGCAATAGCTTGGACCAAGACACGGTAGCTCGGCCCTTTGAGTCAGAGGAGACGGAGAAGGCTCACGTCGCTACCGCACTTTATCGGCGGTTCTACCGTCTGCCCCCGGATGTGATCATCAGGATTGACGAGGTCTACCATCGCCTTTCGGGCACGCGCCGCTTCACGCCGATTGGCCAACGATCCGAAAAGTTCAAACGCACCGAGAGCGTGCATATTCCTGACGCGAACATCACCGTCCATTACCTTCACGACCCTAGCGTTGGCGACAAGTCAGGCCTTCGGATGTCGTCCAGTAATGCCTTGGGAAGCTCGACCACAACCTGCTGCCTAGTTCACAAGGATGAAATGTATTCAGTGACCACAGGTGAAATGTATTCAGTGACCACAGGCTCAGAGTGGTCTGCGGCCGCGCCGCATTTTGGCATCCCATTTGGCTCGAAAGAGCTATGCGTGCACGTCGAACTGCATGACGATGACGCGAGGGCCGCGGGTTATCGAGAGAGACTGATCTCCAAGCCAGCAGGGCGCGATATTGTGCCACAGGATTTCGCGCACTGGGTCCGGGAGCGGATGCCGGAGTGGGTGAAGGAGGTGATCCGTGCCGCGAGTCCCCATCCAAAGGACAACTACAACGACCTCCAGAAGGAGCTGCAAGAACTGCTCAATAAATACAAGGTGCGCGCTCCGGGTCGGGCGCTGAGTCCATCGGGCTCACCGTCAGCGGCAAAGGCGGGTCGAGTTTTTGGACGCAGTGGTAGTGGAGGATTGGCCGGCGAAAGGCATAGGTCTTTCCATGAGACGCCCGAGGGGGCGGTGGCCACATCCTTGTATGAGGTCTACGAAAAAGCCCCAAACATCATCATGCTCAACTCGCCAGAGGACGTATCGGAAAAAGGGCTGAAAGGCCGTGCCGCGAGCTTCGTCATCGAAACCGGCGACCTTTTCATTAACGGGCTCTATGAATCCGTGGACCGGACCATCGAGGATGTTGAGCCGGAGTTCGTCGGGCAAGCCGACGCTGAATTTCTTAGCACGGCTGTGACGGACGCGGCGCGAGCGGAAATGGCGCGTCGCGTAGGCAAAGCGGTAGTTTATGCCCTTGCGAAACGGGCTAACGAGGACTGGGATAGCGCAGCTATGGGCGCGGCTCTGAGCAAGGAGAGCTTGTCCCTTGCAGCGGATGACTACCTTGAGAGCTTGTCGAGAGTTCGCAAGCGGGTTCGTGACTCTATCAAGTTGGAGAGGGTAGCGGCCTAGAGCGTTGTCTCTCGATCATGCCTGAGGGGCGCAAGAGCGTGCTCAAGATCGAAACTCGCAATTTCTCGAGTTCGCGAGCACGCATTTTGCTTTTCTGTTCGGCCTTTTGGTCGCCGCACCGGTCTTTGCTGCAACCGTTTTCTTCACGGATATCTCACCGTCTTTGATTGGCGACTCATCTGGATCATTGAATATTCCGATGTGCTCAAGGTCGGCCTGGTGGCAATAGGCATCCTATCGGGCTTTTCAGTCTGGATCGGCAACATCGTCGAACGCGCGCTTGAGACTGCCGATATGGAGGAGACCGAGGAGCAGGGTTCAAGGCGCATCGAATCAGCGGTTAACAGCCGCCAGTCAGCGCGGTTCTGGCTTCCTTCAGAGCGGCTGAGTTCTTCGGCCACTCCCATGTGTGACCTGACTTGTGCGACTTCACGAGTTCGGGGTTTTTCTTAGCGTCGCGCACCGCGAGGCGAAGCCGCTCGCGTGCCTCACGTGGCTCAAGTTTCAGCTCCGCACACAGCTGCTTGAGGGTAACCATTTCAATCGTGGGCTTTGCAGTTTTATCGTTCATCGATCGTCCTCCGAATTGTGGGCGATCGTTCTTAAGATGGAGACAGCGGTGTCGTCAGGAGAAATCCCAGAAATCGCCACGAACAAAGCCCCAACGCGACTGGCGGCCGATTTGATGCCTCAGCTTCATGACCGCGATGCCGCTGAGCGGCGTTGAGGCGCTCTGTAGGGCGGCTGACGCCGCGTCGCCGGGAGCAGGTACCCGGCGCCGATGCTAGAGCGAAATTTGATTCGCGGAGCGCTTGCGCAACACCCACTGAAAACCCAAGCCGAGGTGGTCAACGCGCCAATGGGTGCGGGTGGTTGATTTGGATTTCCAATTATTTGGCTGCTCGTTCCGACAGACTGACAATTAGTCCGCGTGTCGGCTCGAGGTCCGTTCTTGGGGCGAAAGCGGACCTCACAAAACACGGCCGAAAGTCCGCTTTTGACCCAAAGCGGAAGTCCGGCCCTTTGGCCTGCTCCTCTTGATTAGTCGAGGGAGCTTGACGCGGATCAAGTTCCAAACGGCCAAATTGTGGTAGGGAAATTAGCGTTCGTGGAAGCCGATCTTAAACTGCCCACCTGCCTGCCGAAACGGAGGCTTTGTGACCAACCGAAAGCTC
Organism: uncultured Alphaproteobacteria bacterium; assembly: GCA_963817175.1. Taxonomy (GTDB): domain Bacteria; phylum Pseudomonadota; class Alphaproteobacteria; order Rhizobiales; family Methyloligellaceae; genus Methyloceanibacter. Next base: position 16,488 of record CAWFNK010000007.1, on the reverse strand, counting down.
GCGGATATCGTCAAAGACCAGAAGGCACTTGTTCTGGCGGAGCGCGCGACGGTGCAGGAAGCCTGCCGGTGCATGTGGGAGCGTCGCACGGGGTCGGTGCTAATAGTCGATGACCAACAGCACTTGACTGGCATCTTCACCGGCCGCGACGCGGTGCGCACGATTGCCGAAGGCAAGAACGCTGAGGTGACCACGCTGGCGAGTGCGATGACGGCCAATCCAATTACAATCACTCCCGATAATCGCGCAATCGACGCACTGCGTGAGATGAGCAATCGCGGCTTCCGTCATCTTCCGGTCGTCGAGAGCGGAAGGATTTGGGGCGTCGTCTCACGGAGTGATTTCATGGGGATGGAGATCGACCGGCTGGACGACGAAACCCACCTATGGGAATGCATCCGCTGACAGGCTACGAAAGTCCGCACGCCAGCAGCAAGACGGAAGGGAGGTAGGAGTGTTCAAGGTGATCATCTGGGCGAGCTCGAGCGGAGCCAAGGGCCTCGCCATCGCCTCTTGCAATCGTGCTAATTCACCACGGCGCCATTAACCGCCGGCACTGACACTGCGCGCTGCCCTGCACGCGCCCAATCCTCTTCGTGGTCTGTGCCTGGCCTTGTCGGTCTGCTAAGACATGGACAGAGGGCGTTATAGATGACCGTTGCCGACAACCTCCGCACCAAAGGCGCTACCGAGAAGGACGCATCCGTCGTTATCGGCGGCACGGGGTACGACTTGCCGATGCGCAAGGGCACGTTAGGCCCGGACGTGGTCGACGTCAGTACCCTTTATCAGGACACAGGCCGCTTCACCTACGACCCCGGCTTCACCTCCACGGCAAGTTGCGAGTCGAAGATCACGTTCATCGACTTCGACAAGGGGATCGTACTCTATCGCGGTTATCCGATCGAACAACTCGCCGAGCACAGCACCTTTCTCGAAACATGTTACCTCTTGCTCTACGGCGAACTCCCGACGGCCCAGCAGTACGAGGCGTTTGACAACTGCATCGTCAAGCACACCATGGTGCATGAGCAGCTGACCCGGTTCTACTCCGGGTTCCGCCGCGACGCGCATCCGATGGCGGTCATGGTCGGCGTGGTCGGGGCACTCTCGGCGTTCTATCACGACTCGATCGACATCAAGGATCCGGCGCAGCGTGAGATGGCGAGTATCCGCATGATCGCGAAAATGCCGACCATTGCCGCCATGGCTTACAAATATTCGATCGGCCAGCCGTTCATCTATCCGAGGAACGAGCTGAAATACTCGGCGAATTTCCTGCATATGTGCTTTGCCGTGCCAAGCGAGGAATACGAGGTCGACCCCGCCCTCGCCAGCGCCATGAGGCAGTTCTTTCTTCTTCATGCTGACCACGAGCAGAGCGCTTCCACCGCCACTGTGCGCCTTGCTGGGTCGTCGGGAGCCAACCCGTATGCCTGCATCTCAGCCGGCATCGCCTCTCTGTGGGGACCTGTGCACGGCGGTGCCAACGAGGCGGTGCTGCATGATGTTGAAGGAGATCGGCACGGTCGCCCGCATCCCGGAATACATCAAGCGCGCCAAGGACGAGAGCGATCCGTTCCGCCTCATGGGTTTTGGCTATCGCGTGTACAAGACCTATGACCCAAGAGCGAAGATCATGCAGAAGGCCTTGCACGAGGTGCTCGAAACTGTGGGTCGTCACCATCGCGACGATCCGCTCTTTAAGGTGGCGCTTGAGCTCGAGCGCATCGCGCTCTCCGATGATTACTTCGTCGAGAAGAGGCTTTGTCCGAATCTCGACTTCTATTCGGCGATCACGTTAAGGGCGCTCGGTTTTCCGACCGAGATGTTCACCGTGCTGTACGCGATCGCCCGCACGGCGGGCTGGATTGCGCATTGGAAGGAGATGATCGACGATCCCTCGCAGCGCATCGGCAGGCCGCGCCAGCTTTACACTGGCCCCACCGAGCGCACCTACGTGCCGATGGAAGCCCGATCCTAGTGGCTGTTTGAAAGTCTGCTAATGGCACTTAGCGGACTTGGCCATGAGCTATTGCGACGTCGGCTTATGACCCAAAGCAGACAAAATTCGGGATTCGTTGTCTGGTCCGGAATGCGTTACAGTGCGGAATGACGGGGCAGAGTACTTGTTCACTCTTTGTGGGAGCCCTGTCATGCCGCTAAACGAAATCCCAGCCTTCTTTCATCCTGAGATTCGCAGCTTAATCGACTCTACACTTGAGCAGGCATGGCTGGAGCTGCAAAAAGATAATCCTAACGACGAAGTGATGGCTCGGCGGAAGCTCGCCACGACGATCGTTGCCTTGGCAGCGATCGGGGAAACCGATCCAGCCAAGCTCAAACACTTTGCGCTACATGCCACCAGGGCAGCTGGATTAGGCATGAAGCCAGCCGTGCTAAAGACTGCCCGAAAGAGTGCAGTGGCGCACTCGATTTGAGCAGGACGGGAAACGAAGGCGAAGCAAAATTTATGTGGAATCATTCACGCGTCGATTAACTCAACCTTCGGGCATCGGCGCTAGTGGGAAGCGCTTAGGTAGGCTCAGGGAATTTGGCGTCGTTTATCGTACAGACAGAGCGCGCAGGGCGATGTCGTTTAGTCGCTCGCGCTTACGCTCGCCAGTGCAGGCCGCCGCTAGAATAACTTGGATCAGCTTCCTTTCGACGACCCCAGCCCGATGGGGAGTAACAGCCATGTCCGCGACCCACAATTGGCAACAAGCCGAATTGTAAGCCGCACTCATGGCGTCCAGTTCGTCGGGACCAAAGAACGGTGAGAACTCTTGGAACGGCATTCTGGTTCAGATGACGCTACTCATGACCGAGGGTTTATAGCCGAGCCGCGTGACACAATGGCGACGAACTATGCGACATAAAGCCCCGACGAAGATCAGCCCCCTATGAGGCGGATGCGAGAGATCCGCTTCTGGCACGAAGCGGCATTCGTATTCCCCGCCATCAGGTCCGCTTTTGACCCAAGGCGGACATCTTCACCTACCCATTCGGTTTTGCCATTTTAGGCACTAAGTTTGGAAACGGTGGAATTTGCGCTCGCGGCAGCAGACAAGTTTAAGCATGGCTTAATAGCGCACCGCTAAAGTTTGGCCATGCGCATAGCACTGGCTGAGCCGAGTCACGTCAACCGCACGATCATTACGCGCCTGCTGCAAGGGGGCGGGCACGAAGTGCGATCGTTCGAGGATGGCCCAGAAGCCCTGCGTACTCTAGCGGCGGACGCACAACTCGATGCTGTGATAACGGGCTCCGTACTCAAGACCATGTCGGGACTGGAGTTTGTTTGGCAGGCGCGTCTGCTAAGCGGCCCGCGACGATTTTTATACATCTTATTCATGTCGTCGCTGACCGACGAGCAGGCGGTTACGGAAGCGCTCGACGCTGGTGCCGACGACTTCATCGCAAAGCCTCCATCTCCCCGTGAACTGTTTGCAAGACTCAGGTCTGCTGAGCGAATTGCGCGGCTGCAAGGGGAGCTAATCGACCTTGCCTTCACTGATCCGCTCACCGGTCTTCTAAATCGGCGCGGCTTCTTCGAGGCTATGGCGCCTGTAGTTGCCAACCCCTGTGGGCCCATCAGCGCGCTGTTGGTCGATCTCGACTTTCTGAAGGAGATCAATGATCTTTATGGGCACCAAAGCGGTGATGCAGCGATACGAAGCCTAGCCGACGCGCTTCGAGAACACGACGGCGTGATAGGCCGCGTCGGCGGTGATGAGTTCGGTCTTTTGCTTCGTGCTCATAGCCTCAAAGAAGCTGCCGCAGCAGGAGAGGCTATCCGAAGTCGGTTCGCGGCTTCCCACCTCAAGACCCCGGATGGCAAGGTAAGCCTTACTTGCAGCATCGGCGTTGCTGAGCTTGTGTGTGGGGAGAATGTTGACCAACTTCTGGCCCAAGCCGATCTAGCTCTCTACAAGGCGAAAGATGCTGGTCGTAATGCAGTCGAAATTCCGCCATCCGAAGCCTGGACCCAAGCGCATCCGAGAATTCGCAATCGCATTGCACGAACAGGTGCGGCCAGAAGCAGATCAACGGTCAACAGAGATGCCAGCATGGCGTCGCAGTGACGCTAGTAAGGTATCGACGCTGACCGGCTTCATCAAGAAATCTGCTGCCCCTGCGCGACCGCGCAGATCGCGCTCGACAGGCATGCGGGCCTTGGCGTCGCGCATACTTCCCGAGCAAACTATTACCGGGATATGTTTGGTGGCCGGTGTGCTCTTGATGCGATTCAATAGATAGTGCCCATCGCCTCCTGCCATGTAGTAGTCAGTAAAGATCGCATCCGGCTTCTCTCTTAGGGCCATCCAGAACCCCTGCATTCCGTTCGATGCCGTAACGGCCTCGATGCCGTATTTGGCCAGCCGCGATGTCAGTTCTTTCAGAATGATGGCGTCGTCGTCCACGAGGAGGACCTTCGGAGCTCTTGCCACCTCTTTCGCGTTAAGTTTCTCATCATTGGCGTTTGAAGTCTCAAAGATGCGGCGCATAGCGACCGACAACTCATCCCAAAGCTGGGCCCCCTTCTGCACGTAAACGGCGCCAAGTTCCTCACATCGACGTATCGTTTTTTCATCAGAGCTTGCCGTTAGCATAATGACGGGCAGCGGCCGAAACTTTGGGTCTGTCAGCCGTTCGCAAACGCGAAAGCCTTCAACGTCAGGCAGATGAAGGTCTAAGATCAGTAGATCGGGGTTCTCCTTGGAGACTTTCAGAAGGGCCCGCAATCCGTCTCCGGCAACCTCAACTTTCAGGCCTGCCTGGCTGCAACGCGCAGCAAGGTAATCGCGAATGATCGGATCGTCGTCTGCCACAAGGACGGTCCTGCCCTGGAATGCAGAACTGAACTCAGCGCTTGATAGAGCAGCCATGGACAAGGCAAGCCGGTCGCGAAAACCTGGGACCGTTAGATGCTAACGCCTAGGAGCTAGGATAACGTTAAGGCTGTCTGGGCTGTCCCTCGCCACTCAGAGCATGACGTAGGAAGGCGCTCGGCGCCTCTGGCGGCCCCGCTTTTGGCACGAAGCGGACGAAAAATCGATGGGCGTTGCGACTTTCGCTTCTGACCCAAAGCGGACGCCGTAAAGTTGCGATCAAGAGATCGTATCGAGTTCGCGTTCGACCTTCTGGGCTGCCAGCAACAGGGATTCAGCGGACGGGCGGACGTCCTCTTTCTTCTCATGCAACGCCGCCAAGAAGCGGCGGCTTTTGTCCTCGAGATCCTCGAAGCCAAGCAGAGCAGCCACGCCGGCAAGGTTGTGGGCATGAACGGCGCGTTCGGGAGCATTGCCTTCTATCGCAGCGAGGCAAGCAAAGAGCTCCCCTTTGAAACGCTGTATTGCCGCGTTGCACTTCGCCTCGCCGATCAACTCCTTGAGACCGGTGAGTTTGGTTCGGTCGAGAACGGGTCTGGTCGACTGAGTGGCGGTCTGGAGTGTCATCGAGGTTTCTCTGGTCGGTCGGTATCGCCGTGCGGGTTTCGCCAGCGTGCTCTCCGCTTAACACTCACTTGCATAAGGCCGGCTTAAGTTGGAGCCGATAATTTGATTAACGGGCCGCCGTTTTTCCATGGGGTTGACCCGACCTGGCCTTTTACCAAGCCGTTCGCCGACACCCTCATGAGGCAGGGGCTTGTTAAGCGCGGTCCTCGGCCTACTGGTTTGATTCACCGTAAGTTTATTGTTCACAGGCTAGGGTCTCGCGGCGCCAACCATAAAAAGCCCAAGGCGCTCAGGGACCAGAGGATGAGTGCCGCCGCAGCGCCTAATCTCGAACCCGTGTTACACGCCGTTGCCGGCCGCAGGGTCTTGGTCGCGGAAGACAGTCCTACGACCCATGAGATCTTGAAGCTGCTGCTCACGCAGCGCGGACATCACGTCGACATCGCCACCGATGGCGAGCAGGCCCTCCAGGCTTTGCTGCACAATCAATACGACGTGGCGCTGCTGGATTTTCATCTTCCCAAGATGGATGGCCTGAAGGTCGCCTCTACGGTTAGAAGGGAGTTGCATGGACGCGTGCCGAGGTTGGTCGCCATTACCGCCGACCTTCCCGGACTGCTCGCCCACACCGAGGACTGCGAGAATTTCGACGTCGTCATTCCCAAGCCGCTCGACATTTACCGCATTGGTCAGCTCGTCGAGGAGCAAGCTGAGCTTCGCGACGAGCAGCAGACCAAGTCTCTCGAACCGGGAGCCCAAGTTGCGCCTTCGCCCGTTCGGGCTGCCATCCCTTCCGCCGTGCGGCAGCCGTTCGCCATCGAGGGGCTCGGCTACGATTTTCTGCTGTGGCCTGAAGATATTGACGTAAGGCGTCTTTCGGCGCGGGCTATGCAGGCAACCCTGGGCGACCCGCGTTTCGATGCCATCCTGATCACCCAGCCGCTTTCGGTTGAAGCCTTGAGCAGTTTGTGGGAGCGAAAGGCCCTCTACGTGCTTCCGATCGTCGACCTAACCGGCACGCTCGGCCGGATGGCCGACTTCGACGGGACCGAACTCAGTACGGCTGACACGGAGCGTCTCGGACGGCTGGTCCGCGACTTTCAGGACCGCCGTGCGCGTCTGCATCGTGACCTTCTCTTCAGTGACAAACTCGACGAGAAGCTACTCGGCCGCATGTTCGTGGCCAATCGGCCGCTGACGGCGGCCTTCGATCCCCGCTACCGCCATCTCGCCGCTTATGACGTCCCTTTGGGCAGGCGTTTGGTGACGCGAGAGGCCGAGGCTCTGTGCGAGCATGGCTTGGTCAAGCGTGAATTCTTTGAGCGCTTCCACATTTGCCCGAGCTGCGATTCCTATCGACTCCATGTGCGCGAGGAATGCTCGCAATGCCGCTCCTCGAATTTGTCAGAGGAGCAGTACCTGCATCACTTCCGCTGTGCTTTTCAGGGCCCTGAGGCCGATTTCCGGCGCGGTGAGGAGCTCATCTGCCCCAAATGCCACCACGAGCTGACCCATTTCGGCTTCGACTATGACCGTCCCGGAACCATGGTTATGTGCGGGAGCTGCGGCCATGCCGCCTCTGAACCCAGCGTAGGTTTTGTCTGTCTCGACTGCGGCGTTCATACCGATTCCGATGTGGCAGCCACACGTGACGTGTTCTCCTACCAGCTCACCGATCAAGGCGTCAGTTTCGCAGAGAAGGGCGGCGCCGTCCTCGGCTATGCCAGGGAGGTGTTGCGCTTCGCTGACTTGCCTCTCGAACTCGTGGTCGCCCTGAATGCGGCGGCGAAGCAGTACAACGAAGACAAGACCCCATTTACCCTGGTCAACATACTCTACCGCAATGAGAGCGAGGTCGTATCCGAGTTCGGCGCTCGGCGATTTGCTCAGGCGCGCGACCTGTTCATCGAGAATCTCCGCAATGCGCTCCCCAAGCCGAGCACAGTGGTCAAGGGTCAGTCGCACGACTTCGCGCTGCTCGAGGCCATCGGCCCCGAACAGGCCCAAGTCGATTTCGACCATCTCAAGGAGCGCGCCGGCCGCACGCTCAGCGTCGATCTCGGTGTCATGCTCCAGGCCTTCGGCCCGGAGGACTTTTCCTGATGTGGCAGGCCACCTCAGACGGAATCACTTATCTGCTGTCGCAGAGCGGCGAAAGCCTGCTGCGTCTGTTCTGGTTCGTCGCCATCTTCGAGATCCCGCGCTACACCTTGGGTTTCGTATCGGTCGCCGCCCTTAGCTTCCGCCCGAAACCGGAGCGTCGGCACGTCGCCGGCGCCGACCGCGTGACCGTCTTGATCGCCGGGCACAACGAGGAAGACTCGATCGAGCGGTGCGTTCAATCGCTGCTTGAGCAAAGCCGCCCGCCTGACGAGATTATCGTGGTCAGCGATGGCTCCACCGATCGGATGCCGGAAAAGCTGCGTGAATTGCAAGAGCGCGGGCTGATCAAGGAGGGACACTGCACGCAGGTGCGTTCGGGTAAGTCAGCGGCGGTCAACTTGGCCCTGGGCCGCGCCACCGGCGACGTCGTGATCAATGTCGACTGCGACTGCACCTTCGATCGGCATGCGCTAAAGAAGATCATCGAGCCCTTCGCCGATCCGCGCGTGGGCGCAGTAGCCGGCAACATCATTGTGGGGAATGCGGACCGCAGCTTGATGACCCGCTTCCAGGCGATCGAGTATCTGATCAGCATTTCCCAGGGCAAACAGGCGGCCGATCTCACTGATCAGATGACATGTGTGTCCGGCGCCTTCGGGGCGTTCCGGCGCGCCGCCCTCAACAGGGTTGGCGGCCTCGACGCCGGCGGGGGAGAAGATCTCGACGTTACGCTGAGGCTGCGCAGCGCAGGATGGAGAACACTCTTCGCGCCGGAGGCGATCTGCTACACGAACGCTCCTGAGACATTGGCCGTCTTAGTCCGGCAGCGCTTTCGCTGGGAGCGTGACGCGGTGCGGCTTCGTTACCGTAAGCACAGCGGCCTGGTGAACCCATTTAGTTCAAGCTTCAGCGTGCCTGAGCTTCTGCACGAAATCGAGTTTGCTGTCTTCAATGTGGGCGCGGCGATCATTTTTCCGATCTACATCGTGTGGCTGTTCGCCACCTATGGCGACTTGGCGTTGATGATCCTGATCGGCGCGCAAGCCGGCATGCTGGTGCTCGACAGTGCCACCTTCATGCTGGCAGCCTTGGTTTCGCCGAAGGTGAAGGCCCTGCCGCTCGCGCCCTATGTCGTCGGTTACAGCCTGTTCAACGGCTTCGTGATGCGCTTCGTTCGGCTTGCCGCCTATGTGCAAGAGTGGGTTGTTGAGGCCTCCTACCGCGACACCTACGTGCCCAGCAAAGTGCATCGGGTGCGGAGGTAGTCATGCAGCCTCTCAAGAAACGTCTGCGTCCCGACAACATTCCCAGTGAGCAGCGCGTCATGCGTGGCCGGACCGGGCGCACGATCTATCTCCTGCTGCTGTCCGTTTTCGGCCTCACGGTGCTCAATTACATGTTCGGCGACTACGTCCTGCTGGAAGCTGACGGCCTGGTCCTGCGCGACCAGCATGTCGTAGCGACCACCTATGTGGCGGGCGTGGAAGGCGTTGACGTTACCGAGGGTCAAGCGGTCGAGGCGGGGAGCCCTCTGCTCAAGCTCCAGTCGACCGAAATCCTCGAGCGTCTTGCCGATCTGTCGACCAAGCGCGCTGAACTCGTCGCCAAGGAAACCGACTTCAAGGTCAAGGCCGCAAGCGTTGCACAGTTGCTGCCGTTGGCAGAGCGCCGTGTCGCCGAAGCGGTCAACACCATCAAGCAATTCGACACGCTGGCCGCGGCGAAGCTCGTGACCGCAGCGCGCTATCAGGAAGCGTTGCGTGTGAACTACGAGGCCAGCCACGACCGGGTAAATCTCATCACCCAGCGTCAGGTGTTGGAGGAAGAGCTGTCCTCCCTGGACGATGCCCTTGCCGATGCCGACGACGCGATTGCCAAGCTGAAGGCGATTGTACGCCGACGGCGTGGTACGGTCGCCGGTCAGCGGATCCATCGGCGCCAGCGTTCCCTTGGTCGGCAACGTTTATCGCCCTGGCGAGCCCATTCTGTCCATCTATTCCGGCGACCCCTATGTGCTCGTTTACCTGCCGCGCCGGTACCTGTTCCCGATCTATGTGGGTATGGAGTTGCGCCTCACCGACGGACGAGACGTTGCGGACGGAGTCATCACCGAAATACTGCCGGTGACCGACACGCTGCCGAAGGAATTTCAGAACACCTTCAAACCGTCTGATCGCAATCAGCTTGCCAAGATTAAACTCACGACGCCGTCAGCGTTCCCGCTGAACCAGAAAGTGAGCGTCTCGCGCTACGCGACCATGCTCGGTGAGCTACTCAAGGCCCGCAACTTCCTGGGCTTTGGCCGGTCGTAGGCCGAAACGCAACACGGGCCCGAGCACAGCATGGCTGCCAAATCTAGTACCATTCGACTCCCCTTCCCCTATCTCGAAGTGAAGGACGTCGGAGATGCGCGGCGCGAAGTTGAGGAAATGGGCGAAACGAGAACGGCGGAAGGAGCAGGGAAGAGGCGCTCGCACCGACCTCCTGCTCACGACATCGATCAGCTCGCGAACGCGACGCCAGCGCTCGCCGTCTTGGCAAGGCTCGCGGGCCTTGTCACCATTGCCCTGGGTGTCGTGGTTATCCTCGGCTGGGTGTTCGGCATCGAGACCGTTGAAGCGCGTCGTTTTCGAGCTGGAAGCGACCATGAAGCCGGTCACAGCCGTCACCTTTATTCTCAGTGGCTTTGTCCTCTGGCTGCGCGCTCGCGGAACTCTCGAGGAACGCCTGGACGGAGTCCAAACCGTCTTGTTGCTGCTCATCTTTGGCGTCGCCCTCCTGACCTTGGTTCAATTCGGATTTGGCGCGAACCTCCACATAGGAGACGATCTCATTGCCCAGGGTTGGTCGGGCGAGGCGACCCATCCAATGTCTGTCGTCTCCGCGCTGGAATTCCTTCTGTTCGGCGCTGCGATGCTTGTGCCCCGCCAAGGGCGTCGGAATGACGTGACGTTCGTTGCCATGACTTTTGTCGGGTTGCTGATATCCCTCCTGATCTTGGCCGGGTATTTGTACAAACTCCCAATCCTTTACGAGCCGATCGGTGCAAGCTCGATCGCCCTCCACACGGCCGTGACATTCTTCGTGCTTTTTGTCGGCGCAGCGATGACCCGCCCGGACACTGGATGGGTGGCGTTGTTGGCTCCAGACTCGGTGACCGGCGCATTCGCGCCATGGCTTTTGCCGAGTCTCGTTGTTCTGCCCATCGCCCTCGGTTGGGTACTCAATCAGGCCATCATAGGCTCGATTATCACCGCCGAGTTAGGCGTCGACTTATTTGCCCTGTCGAGCGTCTTTTTCCTGACGGTGGTGGCTTGGCGGACCGGTGTTATCGCCAATCGACTGGGCCGGAACCTGGAACGGCGCGATAGGCTGGAAAGCCATTTGCGGCGGGCCCGCGCCGCCGCCGAGCAGGCGACAGCGGCGAAATCAGATTTCCTGGCCAACATGACCCATGAACTCAGGACGCCATTGAACAGCATCATAGGGTTTACCGGCCTCCTGACAAAAAGTCGGGGGCTCGGCAAAACCGACCGGCGTTATGTCGAAATTATCGAGAGCTCAAGCCAGTCTCTGCTCGCCCTCGTCAATGACATCCTTGATTTCTCGAGCCTCGAAAACAGCGGTCTAGTTCTTCACCCCACGCCCCTCTCCTTCCAGAAGCTGATCGAGCAGGTCGCGACGAAGCTCTCTTTGATCGCTCAGGACAAGAGACTAACGCTCAAAATCGTTTGTGCGCCGATGGTAGCGAGGGCCCATTTCGGTGACGCAATGCGCATCCGACAGGTGCTCGTCAATCTCCTCAGCAACGCCATTAAGTTCACGTCTAAGGGCGGCGTGACCGTTTTTCTGTCGGCCGAAGAGCATTCCGATTCGATGCAACATCTTCGTGTCGAGGTGCGCGACACCGGCATCGGTATCGCCCCGGAGAAGATGAAGACCCTGTTTGGGCGCTTTGCCCAGGCCGACGCCTCGATTCACAGCCGCTTTGGCGGCACAGGGCTTGGCCTTGCAATTTCCAAGCGGCTTATTGAATCGATGAACGGCGCCATCGGGGTGGAAAGCGTCGAAGGCGTTGGAACTACCGTCTGGTTCACGCTCACTTTACCCCGTATTGACCCTGCCGCTCTTGTTGAGAGGCCCGCAGCCGATAACGAGGCCAATAAAAAAGCCGACAAGCGCCGAATTCTCGTTGTCGACGATGTCGACTTAAATCGGGAACTGGTGCTTGCCCTCCTTGCCCCGCATGAACACATGGTCGACCAGGCGTCGGACGGTGCGGCGGCGGTGAGCGCGGTCAAATCGGCAGACTACGATCTCGTGCTGATGGACGTGCAGATGCCCGTCATGGATGGATTGGCAGCAACCCGGGCCATTCGGGCCATGAGTGGCTGCGAGGATCTACCCATCGTCGCCATGACAGCCCAGGCTCTGACCTCGCAAATCGCCGCATGCCGCGAGGCCGGGATGAATGATTACCTAGCCAAGCCCATTACGCCTGCCGCCCTGTTTGCCGTGTTGGAAAAATGGACCGGCGAGTCCGGTCAGTCGGCTGGTACCGCGGACGACGGACTAGCAAAGCTCCGTGGTGAATTCGTGACGCAATGCGCAGCCGACCTTTCAGAGGTCAAGCGTCTGCTTGGCTCCGGCTCGCCAAGCGCCAGAGACGAATTGAAAAAGCTGGCCCATCGCGTCGCCGGCACGTCGGGCATGCTGGGTCTTGCCAACATATCGATCTGCGCAAGCGAGCTAGATGAGGCACTCGGCCGCGAGAACGTTCAGGACGCAGCCGAGTATGCCCAGTTTATGGTGAAACTGGAGCAGTTGGTCCGAGCAGCTTAAGCTACGATTGCGAGCCTTGAACGACCTGAACCTCATGCCGTTGATGCCTACACTGAGAAAGTCCGCTTCTGGCACTTAGCGGACGTACTGACGCGCACTTCTCGATGTCCGGTTCCGGGCCGAAAGCGGACATGCAGATCGACGCGTCGAAGGTCTGCTAGTGACCCATAGCGGACATTTGGCTATGTCAGCCGCGTTGATTTCGCATGCCCAGTTAACTGTGCGTATCGGCCGAACCTGTGCGCAGGGCACGCAGAGCCCGTTCCAATTGCTTCTCGGATACGGGCCTTTGAGGAAAATGCGCTCAAGCAGCTTTTCTGAGGCTCCGACTTTGCTCTTCAGAGCTTTGAGCTCGGCTGCGAGAACATCTAGCTGATCTTTCATGAGCGGTTTCTACAACGACAAATAGGCCCGATGGCAAAGGGCTAGCGCCAAGGTAAATGGGGGCTTCTCTGCAGCGCCGGGGGCAACTCCCGGGGGCTGACACCACCGCAACGGCACGCATCTTGCAGCTCCTCGGTAACATTGGTTGCGCGGAGTAAGGTATTGAGTACCCCCGTTGTCGTCACTCATCCATGCGCTCTCGTCCACGATGGGCTGCGCCAGATATTCTCAAAATCCCGCTTTCAGCCGGTGCGCATCGCACTCACGCTTGATGAGGGATTGGAAGCGCATCTGCGATCGCTAAGCAGCTGTATTTGGTTGATCGGCGTAGAGAGATTTGCCTCGACTACCGTCGAACTCGTGCAACGAGTAGTGACGACAGCCCCTGGGGTGAAAGCTGTCATCCTTGCCGCTTATCTGCGGCCAGATGACATTCTGGCGGCGCTGAAAGCAGGAGCTTGCGGGTTTCTTTGCCAGGACATTCCCGGCGAGCGCCTTACCAAATCTTTGGAATTGATGGCGCTCGGGGGCATGGTTGTGTATCCCCAGTTTTCCGGGGGGCAGACGGCGGTTGGACAGAGTCAAACGAACGATGAATTGGAAGACAACCGCACCTTACAGGCAGATAGCGGTGCGCACTTGTCCCAGCCTTCCTATTCGCGATTCCATCGTACTCTCCCGAGCGTCGCGACGGAACCCTCGGGCAAAAGCCAAATGGGCGATGTCGCCAGAGACCTATCCCGCCGCGAGATGCTGATTCTGCGAACGCTCATGGAGGGTGAGTTCGAACAAAGGTATCGCGCTCAGGTTGGTGATTACGGAGTCAACCGTGAAGGTCCACATGAAGGCCATCATGCGCAAACTTCGATTGCAGAATTGTACGCAGGCGGCCATCTGGGCACGCGATCACTCCAGTGAACTGGCGTCCTGCTCGAGACAATCCTGAGCCGGGGTGCTTCGGGATCTGCTATTTAATCGGAACGTCTCAGCGGGACCGAATTGACCAAAGCGAACATTAGCGCAGGGAGTGCCAAGCACCACGTGGGGGATCCACCGGATGTTCTCGTGACGCCCACATGAAATCCGGCAATCGCATGGACGCGCCAGGCATTTTGATCGGAATAAATGTTTTGCCGCGGCAGGCTGATGTTTGATCCGCGTGTCGCTCTCAACGCGAGCCAATGTCGAAGTGCCCAATGAGACTTCGCCTTAGTGAGAGTTGGACGGGCCGGGATCTACCGCGGCGAGCTGATCGGCCAAAAATGAAGACGAAATGGCTACGATAGCTGCGGTCAACCGCTTCAGCGAACGGATGCCGAACTCAAGTTCTTCTGCTTCCGTGTTGCCCATTGCGACGGCGGGCAAGCCATCAATGAAAGCCACTAGACGGCTGCTGATGTCAATTTCGTCCGCGAGCCGGTACCACGACTCTGCGAATGCGAGAAATTCAGATCGGTCGTCCTGCGTGGGAGCATGATTTGCAACCTCGACGCAATGCAACGCATTAGCCCGACATTCGTCGGCGAGATGTGCTTGCATTTTCATAGCCCTCTTAGTGCCAATGCCAAAAACCTCTGGCGGAGCTAGTTGTTCCAACATTCAAGATCCGCTTGATCCCCCGGGGTCATCACGACATGTCCCATAGCGGCGCCTCAACTTTCGAGTGGCGCGTGGAGGTTAGGCCGCCGGCCTGTGGCAAGCTGTGAACCGCGGGAGTCAAATGCTGCGTCGCACTTCGTTCGTTGCGCCGCATGAAGACACTCCCAGACCGGACTGTTAGGCTTAACCATCGTCGGTGCATATGACCTGCCAGGCAACACCGGTGACTGAGAGCGCAAGACTCCCGCCTGGTCCGTGGGAGTAAGCTGTCATGATCTTCAAAAAATATGCGGCATTTTTCCAGCCGCACGAACTGGAAGCGTTGACGGCGGCCTTTGTTGCCGTGTGGCAAGAGGTTCGCGCCACCGAGCACATCAGGGCCAGCGAGGCCTCGGTGCTAAAGAACAACCTCGCGCAGATCATTCTCGCTTCCGCCTGCACCGGTGAACGAAACACGGAGCGGCTGAAGCAAATCGCTCTACGTGCAGTGCTCAACAAGCGGCGGAACAAACAGCCGGAGCCGGCGCACTAATGAGTGGAGAGCCTTCCGCACGGGAGGTGTGATCGAGGCGAAAATGACCGCTCATTCGCATGCAAGCGATCTAGCTCGCGAGCTCACGGTTGTTTATGCGGATTTGCCTGCGCAAGCGCCCGCTGAAGAACCGCGTCCTCTCCTCGACCTGACTTTCATGGTTTGGCCGCGGCAAGTTTGCGATGCGGCAAATGACTCTCGTCTCGTCCTCCATCGCGAAATGATCGACCTGGTCCAGCGCAACCTGAATGCCAGCTTCAGTCTTCTCAGGAGACTAGCGGGGGCTAGAAATCTTGGTGAGATGGTTGAACTGCAAGCGGCTCACTTCAGTAATCAGCTCGCAGCATCAATTGGTCAAAGCGAGGAGCTCGCGACGCTATCAATCAAAACGGCTCTGCAGTTCGCTCGCGGCGCCTACCCACGTCACTCGAAGTAATGCCAAAGTCAGCGCCGGCCTATCAAAACAGCGGTGTCCCGAAGGTAGGCTCCAGCAATTCTCTCAAGGCCAAGCCACATAGTCTGTTCAGTCGCTATTAATGGTGTATTGCTGCAATCCGGCGTGTCTCTCGACACAACATGCGGCTTGATGTCGGCGCCAAGACTGTAACCCCACGCCGTCCGAAGGCGTGGGGCCACATGGTCGTCGCAGCGTAGGGAGTAGCTGTTATGGAGAGTTTTTCCGATTTTCTTAGCCGTAATCCACCGCCCCGAGGCAACGGCCCTCTAGATCAGAGAACTGATTTTATGAATTGCCGAAGGTTGCAACCTGACGCCCAGGCAAGGCACACGGTAGAATATGAGCGCGCGATCGATGGCCTTGTTCGGGGTCTATTGATCTTCTGCCGAAACCCGGCGGTGTCTGGCGTCTCGAGGATCGTGTGAAATGGCTTCGCCTTGCGGCCGACATTTTTGATCTTGGTTACAAGGCTAGTGAGGGCGATCCTGGGGAGATCAGCATCGTGGCGATCAAACAGGTAGCTCCAAATGAAAAGCCGGCCGATCCAGGCTAAGGGTGGCGTCAAGTCTGAGCGCCGCATCAACACTTGCCTTGCTAGTGGAGAAGTGTTTGCCAGTTTGAGGGCACGAGCCCAGCTGGTCCGGGTACCGGTTGGTTTTCCGGATGTGAGCGCGGAGGGGGCAAGGCTAGGACCCGCAAAAAACTCGCGTGAGCCATAGTCGTAGTACCATTCCTCGCCCGGCTCGAAACTTGTGATAACCGGATGACCAGTCGTGGCGTTGTGTTTCGATGCGTGCTGATTTGGTGAGGTGTCGCAGCAGCCGATATGGCCACATTCGGCACATCTGCGAAGATGCAACCACCATCCGCCATTCGCCAGACATTCAGCGCATCCGGTGCCACTCGGCGCGGCCAACAGGTTGATACCTTGCCTCTCCATCTTCATTGCTCCTCTCTATGGCGGCTGATCATCATCGGCGTGTCGTCTCTTGAACGGTGGGCTGCATGTCTGCAAATGATGCACTACCAAGCGTATTCGCGTCCGTCGTGATTGAAGAACTTGCCAGAATGAGTTGGTCCCAAGTTCTCGATTAAGCCCCGCAGCCTCATCA
>CAWFNK010000006.1:0-108864 GCA_963817175.1 uncultured Alphaproteobacteria bacterium | reverse complement strand
GCTCTGCGTTCCATTTCGGCACCTCCGGAAAGGCGCCGATCACCGCGCCCGAGGCTCCGATGGCCGTGATGACGTCGCTGTTCGGCTGCAACTCGATGTATGCCACCGCCGATCTGCTGTTCTCGCCGACCTTTCACAACCACCCCGAACTCAAGGTGATGTTGTCCGAGGGTGGCATCGGCTGGGTGCCGTACATGCTCGAGCGGATGGATGCGGTCTGGACGAAGCATCGCTTCTACCAGAACATCAATCAGAGCGCACTCCCGTCGGAACTCTTCGCCAAGCACCTGTTCGGCTGCTTCATCGAGGACGAGTTCGGTCTGGCGAATCGGCACCATGTCGGAGTCGACAACATCACCTGGGAAGGTGACTACCCGCATTCCGATTCCAACTGGCCGAACAGTCGCAAGCTCGTGCACGACGCCATGCTCAATATCCCGGACGAGGATGTGCACAAGATGGTCGAGCTCAACGCCCGCCGGCTTCTCAATTTCCCGCGCACCAGCTGATTTCTTCGCCGAAAGCCGTTATCACCGAAAAGGATTGAACAGTCAATGGAAGAGCCGATCGAACAGATTCCACAGGACGACTGGGTGGAACAGGATCTGTTGACCCGGGATCTGGCGGGCTCGCTGCTCGACGGTGAGATCGCTGCCGAGCGTGACCGGCTGGCGCGCCTCGAGCGTGGTGAGGGCGGCGACGACATCGTAATGAGCAAAGCGGACATGGAACGCAGGCTCGCGGCGATGATCGACATCCGTACCAAGAACGCGCACAGAGGCTGAAACTGCGGCGCGTGCGACTGTGAGTGAAGTGGAGAAACGTGTGACGACGATCGTTGAAACCGGACGGCCGGTGCCGCAGCCGACACCCGGACGGGAACCCTACTGGGCCTCGGGTGCCGACGGGCTCCTGCGGATCGCGCGCTGCCGGGACTGCGCCGGATGGATGCATACCCAGAACGTGCTGTCCGCATTGTCGCGGTCGGGACATCGGCTGGGAGCCGGTGTCCGGGCGCGCCACCGTGGTGGGTTTCACGATCAATGTCCAGCAATGGCTTCCCAAGTTTCCTCCTCCCTATGTGGTGGCAATCGTTGCGCTGGAAGAAGATTCGCGTGTCCGGCTGACCACGAACATCGTCGGGTGTGACCCGGCGGACGTCTCGGTGGGCACGCAGGTCCGGGTGGTGTTCGAACAGGTTTCAGAGAATGTCTGGCTGCCGTTGTTCGAATTGGATCCCGAACGGGCAGGTGTGGCCGGGACTGTGCCAGAGCCGGACGATCTCCGGCCACGGCTCCGTCCGCCGGCGTCATCGCGCAGGTTCGAGCACGAGGTCGCGATCACCGGTGTCGGGCAATCGAAGATCGGGCGCAGGCTGATGGTCGAACCGCTGTCGCTGACGGTGGATGCCTGCCTGCGAGCAGTCGAAGATGCCGGGCTGACACTCGAGGACATCGACGGGCTGTCCACGTATCCCGGAAGCGGGTGGTGCCGCCGGCATGTCCGAGGGCGGCATCGTGGCCGTCGAGCAGGCACTGTCAGCTCCGGCCCACCTGGATCAACGGTGCCGGTGAATCGCCGGGGCAGAACGGATGCCATTGTCGCGGCGATGCTGGCGGTCGCCTCCGGGTTGTGCCGCCACGTGCTGTGCTTCCGCACCGGTGTGGGAGTCGTCCTACGCCGAGCTCGGTCAAGGCCGGGCGATGGAAACCGGCCGCGGGCCCGGCGGTGGGGATGATCGAGCATCGTGCCCCGTTCGGCGCGATGTCGGCGGCGAACTGGATTGCCTGTCAGGCGTCGAACTACTTCCACCGGTACGGCGGCACCAGGGAGACCCTCGGGCGCGATCGCGGTCAACGCCCGCAGCAACGCGTCCGCGAATCCCGAAGCGGTGTACCGCGATCCGATCACCATGGACGACTACCTGTCGGCGCGAATGGTGTCGTCGCCATTCGGCCTGTACGACTGCGATGTCCCGGTCGATGGTGCGGTCGCGGTGATCATCTCGGCGGCCGAGACCGCGGCGGACCGGCCGATCCGCCCGTGTACGTGGAAGCGGTCGGTACCCAGATCATGGAGAACGCTGTCCTGGGACCAGGACACCCTCAGCCACCTGCCACAGTCCCTCGGGATCGGCACGCATCTGTGGAGCCGCACTGATCTGCGGCAGGACGACGTCGACGTCGCACTGCTCTACGACGGGTTCACCTTCAACGCGTTGTCGTGGCTCGAGGGCCTCGGGTTCTGTGAGCTCGGTGGCGCCGGCGATTTCATCGATTCCGGTCGCGGGATCGCGATCGACGGGCAGGCTGCCGCTGAATCCGCATGGAGGTCAGCTCTCCGCCGGCCGGACGCATGGCTACGGGTTCTTCCGCGAGGCGATGCTGCAACTGCGCGGGCAGGCGCCCGGCCGGCAGGTGGCCGATCCGAAGGTCGCGGTGGTGAGCTCCGGCGGCGGTGTTCCCTCCGGCGCAATCCTGCTCCGCAACGTATGAATTATCTTGCTTCCCAGTCCCATTGAATCGAACCGTCTTCAATCAACTCAGGAGTTCTCATGCACCGTCCCATGGAAGGGATCCGCATTCTCGAGGTTGCCCAGTTCACCTTTGTGCCCGCCGCCGGTGCGGTACTGGCGGATTGGGGCGCCGACATCGATCAAGGTGGAGCACGCCGAGACCGGTGATCCCCAGCGCGGCCTGGTCAAGGTCCTCGGCTATGACGGTGCCCAGGCAGGATCGTCGTTTGCCCCCATCATGGAGGGGCCCAACCGGGGCAAGCGGAGCATCGGCATCGACCTGGCCAACCCGGCCGCGCGCCCGATCCTGGAAGACCTGATCCGCCGCTCCGATGTGTTCCTCACCAATTACCTTCCCGGCGTTCGTCGCAAACTGGGTCTGACGTTGGAAGATGTTCGAGCGATCAATCCGGACATCATCTACGTGACCGGAAGCGGATTCGGTAGCGAGGGGCCGGATTCCGATCGCGGCGCTTACGACGCCACCGGCTTCTGGGCGCGGGGAGGCAGCGCAGACGGTGTCATGCCCGCGGATGCCGACTCCATGGCCTTCATGCCGGCGGGTGCGTACGGAGACAACATCGGTGGCATGACCATCGCCGGCGGTATCAGCGCTGCTCTGCTCGGTCGGGCGCGGACCGGCGAACCTTCGGTCGTGGACGTCTCACTGCTCGGTGTCGGCGCGTGGGCCACCCAGTTCACGGTGAATCTGGCGTTGTTCACCGGCGGCCCGCTGCCGAAGGTGCGTAAGAAGTCAGCCGCGGCGGGTAACCCGCTGACCGGTTCGTACAAGACGTCCGATGGCCGCTGGTTGCAGTTCTCGATGCTGCAGCCCACCCGGTTCTGGAATGAGTTCGTCACCGCGATCGGGCTCCCTCACCTGGTCGACGATGAGCGATTCGCGACCATGGAGGCAATTGCCGCCGCCAGCGAGGACATCGGTGTCTGGTTTGCCGACGCGTTCGCACAGCACACGTACGCAGAGTGGCGGCAGAAGCTGGCGGGTCTGAGTGGACCCTGGGCTCCCGTGCAGAACAGCTGGGATCTGGGTAACGATGAAGCGCTGATCGCCAACGGGCGGATCTCGGAAGTCGTCGATGCCGATGGCGTGACGCAGAAGCTGGTCGCCAATCCGGTGAAGTTCGACGACGCGTCGGTGGATATGAAGCGGGCCCCGCAGTTCGCCGAGCACACTGATGAGATTCTGCGTGAGCTCGGACTCGACGATGACCAACTGATCGAACTCAAGATCGCCGGCGCCGTTACCTAGCCCCACCTGCTCGAAGTCGAGGCCGGATGCGTTCCGCTCAGTGGATTCATCCGGCTTCGAAAGAGATTACTTCTTCTACTCTCTAACTATCTTTGCCTCGGATTCCGGGGTCTTTGTATCGCTGCTGCCCGGTCCATGACCCGCATCCAGCTCGAATGGAGGAATCATGATTCTCAAGACAGGCCAGTCTCTGGCCAGTTCCGTTGACGCGACCACGATCGTCGTGGTCCGCGCGCCGGCAAGCGATATTTTGCTCACCTGCGGTGGGGCCGACATGATTCCTGGCCGCGAGCCGGGCGGTGATGGTTCGTCGGTCGACCCCGCTCACACCGGCGGCGCGCTTCTCGGCAAGCGGTACGTCGATGAAGGACTCGGTCTGGAGGTGCTGTGCACGAAGTCGGGTGTTGGTCGCCTCGAGGTCAACGGCACCGTGCTGCCGATCAAGTCCGCCAAGCCGCTGCCGGCGTCGGACTGACCTCCGGTTTCGCCAAGCCCCTGATCCCAAAAGTGAGTGTCGGATGAATATCACGATGTTGTTGGATATGGCCGCGGACGGATTCGGTGACCGTGTGGTGGTCGGCGGTCAGGACCTGGGCCTGACACCGGCTCGGCTGCAGCACCTTTCGTATGCCGGTGCCGAAATGATCCGGAAGTCCGGCGCGGACGCGTTGGTCTACCTGGCGGTAAACGGTCCGGCTTTTCCGGTCGCGATGTTCGCGGCGGCACGGGCCGGTGTCCCGCTGGTGCCGGTCAACTACCGTCTGGGTCGAGAGCAACTCGACGCCCTTCTGTCGAATCACCCACGCGCACTGGGTATCGCCGGTGCAGAACAAGCGCAGGCCCTGCACCGAGCCGGGCTGACCGTCCTGTCGCCCGATGAGTGGCTCAGCGCGTTGGCAGCTTCGGTCGACGGTGGGACCGACGCTGCTGCGGTCGAGGACGGCGATTCCGACGCCCCGGCCGTGATCATCTACACCTCGGGCACCACATCGGCGCCCAAGGGCGTTCTCCTGCGGCACGAGAACCTGTCGTCCTATGTTCTGGGGTCCGTCGAGTTCGCTGCCGCCGGCGCGGATGAGGCCGCGCTGGTGAGCGTTCCGCCGTACCACATCGCGGCCGTGGCGAACGTGATCACCAATCTTTATGCCGGGCGGCGAACCGTTGTGCTCGAACAGTTCACACCGGAACAATGGCTCGATACCGCGCGTCGAGAAGGCATCACCAATGCCCTCGTCGTGCCCACGATGCTCGCGCGAGTGGTCGAGTCCGATGCGGACAAGGCCATGCCATCGCTCCGTGGTCTTGCGTACGGCGGAGGGCCGATGCCGGCGCGGGTGATCGAACGGGCACTGCAGATCTGGCCCGACGTCGGATTCGTGAACGCCTACGGTCTGACCGAGACGAGCTCGACCATCGCCGTTCTGGGCCCGGACGATCATCGTGCCGCGCTCGACAGTGACGACGAGTCCGTCCGGGCGCGACTCGGTTCGGTGGGACAGGTGGTACCGGGGATCGAGCTCGAGATCCGGGACGCCGATGACCGAGTGCTCGAATCGGGTGTCACCGGCCGCATTTGCGTACGCGGAGAACAGGTTTCGGCCGAGTACGCAGGCATCGGCCGGATGGTCGATGATCGCGGCTTCTTCGACACCCGCGATCAGGGTTTCCTCGACGACGAAGGCTTTTTGTTCGTCGGCGGGCGGGTGGACGACACCATCATCAGGGGCGCCGAGAACATCGCACCTGCCGAGATCGAAGATGTGATCCTGCGACATCCCGCGGTTCTCGATGTGGCTGTGGTCGGGATGCCGGACCCGGATTGGGGCCAACGCATCGAAGCTGCCGCCGTGCTCCGGCCAGGTTCGGCAGTGACGCCGGACGAATTGCGCGACTTCATTCGCGCGGCGTTGCGGAGCAGTAAGACACCAGAACGGATCGTGTACTGGGATGAGCTGCCGCGCAACGAAACCGGCAAGCTCGTGCGTCGCCATGTGGTCGATCGACTGACAAAGCAGGCCTCGGGCGTCTGACCGCGCCACACCAAGCACCCTCTCAGCGGCGCCGGCCCCGGCCGAAGCGCCCTATCACCGGAAGGCATACATGAGTACCGAGACGACTGACAAGAAGACCGAGATCTACACGTTCAAAGACGAGGACATCCAGCGAGCGCGGGACATCGTGGGCATCTATCACGCGGTGACCCAGCGCGAACAGTTCTCCCGCGCGAGCCCCGACGTCCTGCGTGCCTTCGCGCGCAGCTACGGGGACGACAACCCGTTGTTCACCGACGAGGACTACGGCGTCAACACCCGATGGGGGAGCCAGATCGCCCCGCCGATGATCAACATCGCCCTGACGAAAAACCTCCTCGCGGACAAGATGCCGAAAGAGCATCGCCGGCCGGCGTTCCGTGGCATCCACGTCTTCGTGTCCGGGACCACGACGGACTGGTATCAGCCGCTCTATGAGGGGGACACCCTCTACTCGTACGAGGGTTTTCACAACGTGGAGATCAAGGAGTCGGAGTTCGCCGGACGCTCGTTGATCGTGACCCGTATTCACGTGGAGTTCAATCAGCGCGCCGAGATCGTCCAGATCCAGAAGGTGCTGACCATTCACACCGAGCGGCATGAGTCGAAGAAGCGCAAGAAGTATGACGCCATCGAACCTGCCACCTACACCCCGGAAGAGATCGCCGAGCTCGACGCGATCTATGAGGCCGAGGTGCGGCGTGGTGCCGACACCCGGTACTGGGAAGACGTGCAGGTCGGGGACGATCTGGGCTTGATGGCCAAGGGCCCGCTGACCACGACGGACATGGTTGTCTTCCATTCGGGCGGTTACGGTTTCGCGCCGTACACGCCGTGCACCGGCCGGCTGGCCTACAAGAACCGGCAACGCATCGGTGCGTTCTACATCCCCAACGAGCAGGGCATTCCCGATGTTGCGCAGCGTATTCACTGGGATGCCGAATACGCCCGCTCGATCGGTCTGCCGACGTCCTATGACTACGGCATGATGCGCGATTGCTGGCTGACCCACTTCCTCACCAATTGGATCGGTGACGACGGCTGGATCGAGACGATGTCCAGCCAGATGCGAAAGTTCAACTACCTGGGCGACACTCACCGATTCACCGGCGAGGTGGTCGGCAAGCGCATCGAGGGTGATCGCTACCTGGTCGACCTCGAATTCCGTGGTACCAGCCAGCGCGGTGAGGTCACGTGTCCGGCGACGGCAACGGTCTCGCTGCCGAGTCGTGAGACCGGCCTGGCGGCTCTGCGGACCCCGCCGGCAGATCTGAGCGCCATTGCCGTCCAGATGCTCAAGCGACACGGTGAGTTGCGTGCGGCACAGCGTAACGCCTGACCCGCGGCGAGGGCCGGGGTGGCGGAGACGGTGTTCGTACATGTCGCCGCGAGCGGGTTTCCGCCGAGTATCCCGTTGATCGTTGTGCGGGAATGCGTCCCGCGTGTACCAGAGGAGGAACTGTGGAGCTGACCGCACTGACCACGGTGATCGCAGAGGTCAAAGACCACGTTCTGACGATCACCCTCAATCGTCCCGATCGGATGAACTCGTTCACCAACACCATGCGTAGCGAGTTCCGCGACTTGTGGGCGTACGCGGACGCAACCGACGATGTCCACGTCGTTGTCCTGCGGGCGAATGGCGACCGCGCCTTCAGTACCGGCATGGATGTCAAAGAGGGCACCTATGTGGCCGAGAACCCTTTCAGCAGGCGTGATCCCGGGGCGGATCTGTCCCCGAAGCACAACGGATGCTGGAAGCCCCTGATCTGCGCTGTGCAGGGCATGGTCGCAGGCGGTGCGCTGTACTGGCTCAACGAGGCCGACATCATCATCGCGAGCGAAGATGCACAGTTCTTCGATCCGCACGTCTCGTACGGAATCGTCGCGGCGCTCGAACCGATCGGACTGGCACACCGGATTCCGATCGGCGAGGTGCTGCGGATGGCGCTGCTCGGTCTCGACGAACGGATGTCGGCCCAGCGTGCACATCAGATCGGCTTTGTCAGCGAAGTCGTCGCGCGCGACGAACTCTGGGGTCGGGCCGCGCTACTCGCGGATCGCATCGCGGCCAAGCCGGCCGCCGCGATCCAGGGCACGGTCCGCGCGATCTGGGAGTCGAAGGACACCGGACGTTCGCATGCACTGGCGACGGCGATGTCCTACACCGTGATCGGCAATCCGATCGGCAAGGCGCAGGTGGATCGATCGGCAGTGCCCACCCGTGAGTTCGAGATCCGGGGCCCGGCATGAGCTTCGAGCGGAGGATCTGACATGGACTACGGGATGACACCGGAACTCGAAGAGTTCCGGCAAGAAGTACGCGCCTTTGTTGCCGCGAACAAGCCTGCCATCGCCCCCAAAGCCGGTGTGCGCAGCGCGGAGTCGGTCGAAGAACTGGCACTGCTCAAAGAGTGGACCGGCAAGCTGTTCGCAGCCGGCTATCTCGGCGGTGATTGGCCCGAGCAGTACGGCGGCTCGGGTTCGATCCACTCGGCCGAGCGCAGCGTCGTCGTCGGTGAGGAGGCGGCGCGGGCTCGTGCCCCACTGGCGACCGGTGCGGGAAATCTGGTCGCACACGCACTGTTCGATTTCGGTACCGAGGCCCAGCGACAGCGGTATCTGCCCGGGATCCGGTCGGGGCAGGAGATCTTCTGTCAGCTCTTCAGTGAGCCGAGTTCGGGTAGCGACCTCGCCTCGTTGCGCACGAAAGCTGTTCGGACCGAGAACGGATTCCGGATCTCCGGCCAGAAGGTATGGACCACCCACGGCCAGTGGGCGGATTTCGGTTACCTCCTGGCACGTACCGATCCAGATGCGCCCAAGCACAAAGGCATCAGCGCGTTCATCATCGACATGCGCACGCCCGGTGTCGACGTGCGGCCGTTGCGCGAGATGACCGGTACGTCGGACTTCAACGAGGTGTTCCTCGACAACGTCGAGCTCCCTTCCGAGGCGTTGATCGGCGAGCCCGGCCAGGGCTGGAAAATCGCGAACTCGAGTCTGGGGCACGAACGATCGGGAGTGGCCGCGAGCGCCGTTCGACTCCAGCAGAATGTTCATGCACTCAAGGATCTGGCGAAGAACGTCACGCGAGGCGGACGTCCCGCGATCGAAGACGCTCTCGTCCAGGATCGGCTGGGACAACTCACGGCGTCCGTCGCGGCACTGTCGGCGCTGGTGTACGCAAACATCAGCCGATGGTCCAGCAAGACCGAACGCGCGTATGACGCCCCGATGGCGAAGTTGATGTTCAGTGAGATCGGCGTCGAGATCGAACGCTTCGCCCTCGAATTGAGCGGTCAGGCAGGGATTCTCGTCGAGGGTGATCCGGGCGCGATCGAAAACGGTCGATGGCAGGACGGATTTCTCTACGCCCGGGCCTACACGATCGCCGGTGGCAGCTCCGAGATCATGCGGAACATCATCGCCGAACGAGGGCTGGGCCTGCCCCGCTAGCCCTTCGTCATCCAGTCACCTATGAAAGTGCCAGTTTTCTCGTCGGCAGAAGTGGAGTCATCGACATGACGAGTATCAGAGAAGCGTTGGGCTCGTTGTGGACCGCGTCAGATGACGCCCGCATGATCCAGCAGGACAAGCAGTGGTACACCTGGGGACAGGTGCGCTCGCTCGCAGAGCGGATCGACGCGGAGTTGACCCGGGTCGGCGCGGGAGAGGGCGCTCGCATCGGCGTCCTGCTCAGCAACCGGATGGAGTCGATCGCGGCACTCATCGCGATCCTGGCCAAGGGTCGCACCGTGGTCACCCTCAACCCCATGCAGCCGGTGGCGCGTGTGAGTGCTGACGCGGTCGCGTCCTTGCCTCAGGTGGTACTCGGATCTGAAACCTATTGGGATGAAGACGAGTTCGTCGCCGCAGTGACCAATGCCGGCATCGTCGGATTCTCGTTCGACGGCATCGACGTCGAGCAGCGTTGTGGTGGCGAGCAGATCACCCTGTCAGCCGAGCGCAATGACAAAGACCCGGTCGCCGTCGAGATGTTCACGTCGGGCACCACCGGAACCCCCAAGCGGATTCCGCTGACCTGGCGCCAGCTCGAGTCGTCGATATCGGCAGTGCATGGGCACACCGGTGCGGCAACGGGTGGGCGGGAGCCGTTGACCGGTGGCGTCGCCCTGGTGACACTGGCGATCGTTCACATCGGCGGAATGTTCAGCGTCATCCAGTCCCTGACCGAAGCCCGCCCGTTTGTCCTGCTGCCACGCTTCACCGTCGACGGGTGGGTCGATGCGGTCAGTGAGCACGGGCTCCGGGTCGCGAGTTTGCCACCGGCCGCCATGCGGTCGGTACTCAGTGCCGGCGTGCCCAAGGAGAAGCTGGCCAGTCTTCGTGCGGTGACCGCCGGTACCACCTTTGTCAGTCCTGAACTGGCCGACGAGTTCACCGATCGCTACGACATCCCGGTCATGATCGTCTACGGCGCCACAGAGTTCGGTGGGGCAGTGGCCGGATGGAGCAAACCGCTGATCGAGAAGTGGTGGAAGAACAAGCGCGGCAGTGTCGGTCGGCCGTTTCCCGGCGTCAAGATGCGCACCGTCGATGCCGAGGGAACTGTGTTGCCGGTCGGTGAGACCGGTCGGCTCGAGGTGTCGGCGAAGCAGGTAGGTGATGGCGAGGGCCATTGGTTGCGAACCAGCGATCTGGCGCATCTCGACGACGATGGATTCCTCTACATCGACGGACGCGCTGACGACGCCATCGTCCGCGGCGGATTCAAGGTGCAACCGGAGACGGTGTGCAATGCCCTGCGGGCGCACAGCGCGATACACGACGCCACGGTCTACGGGAAGGCCGATGACCGGTTGGGACAGGTGCCGGTCGCGGTCATCGAACTCGTCGAGAACGCCGAGCCGGTCGACGAGGACGAACTCAAGAAATTCGTGCGGGGACAGCTGACCGGCTACGAGGTCCCGGTGGCCATCCACACCGTCAGTGCACTGCCCCGTAACCCATCCCTGAAGGTCGACCGCCGTCGACTCCTGGAGATGGTTGCCGAACTGGAAACCGCGCGCGTCTGAATCTCGCGCGATCAATTGAAATCCGGGCACCTGCGGCCCGGCACGAAGCACCAAGGAGCACAACATGTCTGCAGTGATCGTCGGCGCCGTCCGGGCGCCGGTCGGTAAGAGGAACGGTGGGTTGTCGGGTGTCCATCCGGCCGACTTGTCCGCGGCGGTGTTGAACGCACTGGTGGAGCGCGCGGGCATCGATCCCGTGATCGTCGACGACGTGATCTGGGGCTGTGTGCAGCAGCTCGGTGATCAGGCCAACGACATCGCCCGCAATGCGGTGCTGTCCGCGGGCTGGCCGGACTCGGTGCCGGGCGTGACGATCGACAGGCAGTGCGGATCTTCGCAGCAGGCACTGAACTTCGCGGTTGCGAGTGTGGAG
The DNA here is from genome assembly GCA_963817175.1 of uncultured Alphaproteobacteria bacterium. GTDB lineage: Bacteria > Pseudomonadota > Alphaproteobacteria > Rhizobiales > Methyloligellaceae > Methyloceanibacter. The sequence continues at coordinate 97,637 of CAWFNK010000006.1, read as the reverse complement.
GCCGGTCACTACGACGTCGTCGTCGCCGGTGGCGTCGAGTCGATGTCGCGGGTGGCGATGGGCTCGGCCGGCAAGATCGGTGGTTCGCCCTATGGCCCCGCATTCATGGCCCGATACGAGACCGCTCCCAATCAGGGCATCGGCGCCGAGATGATCGCGGACAAGTGGAATTTGTCCCGGACTGAACTCGACGCATTCTCGGCACGATCACATGAACGTGCGGCCGCAGCGCAGGACGCCGGTCTTTTCGACGCACAGATCGTGCCGGTGACCACACCGGACGGCACCGTCATCTCGAAAGACGAGGGTATTCGTCGCGGGACCACGGTGGAGAAGCTCGCCGGTTTGAAGACTGTCTTCAAAGAAGACGGTGTCATCCACGCCGGCAACGCATCTCAGATCTCCGACGGCTGCGCCGCTCTGCTGATCATGAGTGAAGAGGCAGCTGCCGAGCACGGCCTGACCCCGATCGCGAAGATCCATACGGCCGTGGTGGCCGGTGCCGACCCGGTCATCATGCTGACCGCACCCATCCCGGCCACGGCGAAGGCCCTGAAGAAGTCGGGCTTGAGCGTCGACGACATCGGTGTCGTTCGAGGTCAACGAGGCCTTCGCATCGGTGCCCTTGGCATGGCTGAAGGAAATCGGGGCCGATCCGGAGCGAGTGAACCCGAACGGCGGGGCCATTGCCCTGGGACATCCGCTGGGTGGTTCGGGTGCGCGAATCCTGACCGACATGATTTACCACATGCGGAACAACAACATTCGGTATGGCCTGCAGACCATGTGCGAAGGCGGTGGGCAGGCCAACGCCACCATTCTCGAACTGATCGACCCGAGCGAGGAAAAATGACAGAAACCACGACAACACAGGCCGGTGCGCTCGTGAGGCGCGAGGGCAACGTCATGGTCATCACGATCAACCGGCCGGATGCGCGCAATGCCGTGAACTCGGTGGTCAGCGAAGCGGTTGGCGAGGCCCTCAATGAGGCGACCCGAGATCCGGACGTTCGGGCCATCGTCATCACCGGCGCCGGCGACAAGTCCTTCTGTGCGGGTGCTGATCTCAAGGCGATCTCGCGCGGCGAGAGCCTGTACGCACCCGGGTCATGAAGACTGGGGTTTTGCCGGATTCGTCAACAGGTTCGTCGACAAACCGACCATCGCCGCAGTCAACGGAACCGCACTCGGTGGCGGCACAGAACTGGCGCTGGCCGCCGATCTGATCGTTGCGTCCGAGAATGCATCGTTCGGCCTGCCCGAGGTCAAACGTGGGCTGCTGGCCGGAGCGGGCGGCGCTTTTCGCCTCGCGGCCCAGATCCCGCGACGGTTGGCGATGGAGATGCTCTTCACCGGCGATCCGATCACCGCCGCCCGTGCCCTCGAGCTCGGTTTGATCAATCAGATTGCGCCCGAAGGTGGTTCGGTTGATGCAGCCATCGAGCTGGCTCAGCGGATTGCGGTCAACGCCCCACTGTCGGTACAGGCGAGCAAGCGTATTGCGTTCGGCGCCGTCGACGGCGTGCGCACAGACGAGGACGCTCAGTGGGCGCTCACGGCGGCCGAGTGGGCGGAACTGCGGAAGAGTGACGACGCGAAGGAAGGCCCACGGGCCTTTGCAGAGAAGCGTGAACCGAAGTGGCAGGCTCGCTGACACCGAGCGACGACTGCGAGAGAATTGATCAAGGGCGGGAACCGAAATCGGTTCCCGCCCTTGATCGTTTATCGAGTTGTAGGTTCCTGTGGTTCAGGCGGTGACGAGGCGGCGCCGGTGGTAGGAGACAGACCCGTCCAGCAATTCATCGACCTTGATGCGACGGAGCAACAAATGCAGGTCGTGTTCCCAGGTGAACCCGATACCGCCGTGCACCTGCAGTGCGGTTTGCGCGGTCGTGCTGGTGGCCTCACCGGCGTACGCGGCCGCTGCCGACACGGCGGTGGGCCTGGTGTCGAGGTCGTCGTCGAGGGCTATAGCGGCGGCCCACAGTGCTGCGCGGGAGGATTCGGTTGCCACCGCCATGTTTGCGCAATGATGTTTGATCGCCTGAAAGCTGCCGATCGGACGATCGAACTGGGTACGTTGGCCTGCGTATTCGACGGTGACATCCACCAGCTGTGCGGCGGCGCCGAGTGCATCGAAGGAGCGGTACGTGGACAGTTCGTCGTGCACGTAGGTAGCGGTTCCGGTGGGTAGCGCGCTCCACTCCGACTCCGGGACAACCAGATCGAGCTCGACCACCGACCACGATCGGGTCAGGTCGAGTGTCTCCAGGGTTCGTACGGTCACCGAATCGACGGACAGCAGCGCTGCGACATCGGTACCGGAGGCGGTGGTTGTGACGAGAAGAATGTGGTCGGCGTCCAGCAGTCCACTGATCGGCGCGGTAGCACCGCTCAGGCGCAGGGCCGTTCCATCGACGTCCGCATGTAGTGCGGAATCCTCCCGCGTCGACACGGCGGGAAGGACGAGTTCGGTGCCGGACTCGGCGACCTCCCGGATCGGGTGGTCGATGACCTCGAGCAGTCGGGCTGCCACAGCGAGTTCCGCGAGCGGGATGGCGCTGCCGGCCCGTCCGTGCTCCTCGGTCAAAACGGCGAGATCCACATGGGTGCCGCCCATTTCGTCGGTGAGCAACCCGATCAGGCCCGATTCGGTCAGGTGGCGTCGGTCCGCAGCGCTCAGGCGTGCCGGTCCTTCGTCCACGGTTTGCCGCCGCGTCTGCAGTGGATCGTTTTTGGTGAGCCACGCGCGCTCGGAATCGGCGAGGGATGTCTGTTCGGCGCTCAACGCGAAGTCCATGGCGTTCCTTTCAATCTGTTTGACGTATTTAACCATGAGGATCTATGTTGAGAAGCAATACGCGTGTAGCACATGTATTTGCTCCGCGTGCCTCCAGTGCGAGCGATAGCGATCGGAGCAAAAATAGTCATGCAGAACCGAGAAGCAGTGATCGTCGAAGCGGTGCGTACACCGATCGGCAAGCGAAACGGATCGTTGAGCGGTATCCACCCCGTGGATCTGTCCGCGGTGGTGCTCAAAGAATTGGCGCGCCGGACCGGTGTTGATCCGGTGACGGTCGACGACGTGGTGTGGGGATGTGTCACGCAACTCGGCGACCAGTCGAGCAACGTGGGCCGGTTCGCGGTGCTGGCCGCGGGGTGGCCCGACTCGGTTCCTGCGGTGACCGTCAACCGGGCGTGTGGGTCGGGCCAGCAGGCCATCGAATCCGCCGCCCACGCTGTCATATCCGGTGCCTACGAGATCGCCGTTGCCGGTGGCGTCGAATCGATGTCGCGGATCCCGCTCGGCGCGGCCCGGGCCACCGGATTCCCGTACGGGCAAACAGTTCTGGACCGCTATGAGACGGACCATCTCGACCAGGGCACCGGCGCCGAGATCATCTCCGCCCAGTGGGGGCTGACGCGAGCCATGCTCGACGAGTACGCATCGCGCTCGCACCGATTGGCCGGCGAGGCGATCGACAGCGGTGCCTTCGACGCACAGTTGGTGAAGGTCGACACGGTCAGACGGAAAACTGGAGGTCGACGAAGGATTACGTCGTGGCACCACACGGAGACCCTTGCAAAACTGAAGCCTTCGTTCCGTGAGGACGGCGTCATCCACGCCGGAAACGCGTCGCAGATCTCCGACGGCGCTGCTGCCGTGATGATCATGACGGCACAAAAGGCGAAGGAACTGGGACTGACCCCGATCGTGCGCATCGTGGCGGGCTCGGTCGCCGGCGATGATCCGGTGAAGATGCTGACAGCGCCCATCCCCGCGACGAAGAAGTTGCTCGCCCGGACGGGTCTGTCGATCGGCGATATCGGCGCCATCGAGATCAACGAGGCATTCGCGCCCGTACCGCTGGCATGGCAAGCCGAGCTCGGTGCGGATCTCGACCGGATCAATCCACTCGGCGGCGCCATCGCGATGGGTCACCCACTCGGTGCCACCGGCGCAATCCTGACCACGAAGCTGATCTACCACATGCGCGATCAAGGGCACCGCTACGGCCTGCAGACGATCTGTGAAGGTGGCGGAACCGCGAACGCGACCATCTACGAATTGATCGAGTGAGACATCCGGGCGCATCGCGCTCGCGCTGACCCGATTGTCACTTCAACCAGGAGACCGCTGTGCCCCAACCGTTTTACGAGTCCGACCATGTTGCATTCCGGCGATGTCGTCCGGGAGTTCGTCAATCGCGAGGTCGTGCCGAACATCGACCGCTGGGAGGAGGACCGCAGCACAGGCCGTGACGTCTGGTCTCGCCGCCGGTAAAGCAAGGCGTACTCGGCGATCCGCTTCCCGGAGGAGTTCGGTGGCGGCGGTACCCGGGATTACCGGTTCCGGTGCGTCATCCAGGAAGAGTTCGCGCGGGTGGGTGCAGCGGCACTCGCATCCGGGTTCTCGATCAACGAGGACATCGTCGGCTCGTATCTGACGACCTTCGGAACCGAAGCGCAGAAACAGCAGTGGCTTCCGGGTATGTCCGACGGTTCGATCGTGGCATCGATCGCGATGTCTGAACCGGCGGCGGGCAGTGACCTTCGCGGAATGAAGACCACCGCTGTCCGCAGACGGTGACGACTGGGTGATCAACGGTGCAAAGACATTCATCACGAGCGGATTCTCGTCCGATGTGGTGATCGTGCGCGGCGCGTACCGGTGAGCGCGAAGGGCGGCCGCAGCTGTCGTTGATTCTGGTGCCCACCACAACTGCCGGATTCTCCCGCGGCCGAAAACTTCGTAAGTTGGGTCTGCATGCGCAGGACACCGCGGAGATCGCGTTCTCCGATGTTCGCGTTCCGGCGACCAATCTGCTCGGCGAGCTGGGGCGCGGATTCCACCACCTGACTGCTCAGCTTCCGCTGGAACGTCTTTCGATCGCGTGGCGGTCGTTGTGCGCGGCCGAGGCCGCTCTGGACTGGACAATTCGGTACACCAGTGAACGAAAGGCGTTCGGAGAACGGGTCATCGACTTCCAGAACACGCGCTTCAAGCTGGCGGAATTGACCACCGAGGTCGAGATCACCCGGACGTTCCTGGAACAGAGCATCCTGGCATACAACGATGGCACCCTCGATGCCGCGGTGGGTGCGAAGGCCAAGTGGTGGACAACCGAATTGCAGAAACGTGTGATCGACAGCTGTCTCCAGTTCTTCGGCGGCTACGGCTACATGGACGAATATCCGATCTCGCGCGCCTATGCAGACGCCCGCGTGCAGACCATTGTCGGCGGCACGACAGAGATCATGAAAGAAATCATCGGCCGCGAACTCGCTGCGCGATACCCGGCCTGAGTCCTGATCCATGCCACGGCAGATGTACACCACAGAGAAAGTCTGAATCCAATGAAGTTGACGGACAACACATTCCTCGTCACCGGCGGAGCTTCCGGCCTCGGCGCCGCGACGGCCGCGGCCATCGTCGAAGGAGGTGGACGAGTGGTGATCACCGACCTGGCGACCTCTGACGGCGAAACACCGCGAAGAGCCTGGGCGATGCCGCACTGTTCGTTCCCGCCGACATCACCGACGAGGCGTCGCTGGGCGAGGCGCTCGACGCCGCCGAAGCGCACGGCACATTGCGCGGTGCGGTGCACTGCGCGGGCCGTGGCGGCGACCGGGTCCGAATTCTCGACAGGGAGAAGAATCCCGCGTCGCTGGACAGCTTCCGAGATGTCCTCGAGGTCAACCTCATCGGCACCTACAACGTGCTGCGCCTCGCGGCGTCGCGCATCGCGCGAAACGAACCGATCGACAGCGAGCGTGGCGCAATCGTGCTGACCGCGTCGGTTGCCGCGTTCGACGGCCAGATCGGCCAGACCTCGTACACCGCGTCGAAGGCTGCCGTACACGGCATCACCCTGGTGGCCGCACGTGACCTGGCCAGCGTGGGTATCCGGGTGAACACCATTGCCCCGGGGGTCTTCGACACGCCGATGCTCGCCCGGTTGCGCGACGACATCCGCGAGGGACTGGCCGCCGATGTTCCGTTCCCCAAGCGCCTCGGCAGGCCCGACGACTACGCCGACCTGGCGCTCACGCTGCTGCAGAACGGGTATGTCAACGGCGAGACCATCCGTCTCGACGGTTCGATCCGGATGGCTCCGCGGTGACCGACCCGGTCAGCACTTCAGAGACCGGCCCGGTCAGCGAGGTTCTCGTGGAGGTCGATTCCGGAATCCTGACGATCACCATCAATCGCCCGGCGCAGCGCAATGCGATGACGCGTGCGGCGGCCGAGCTGATCGCCGAGGCCCTCATCCGCCTCGACGCCGAACCGGACCTCCGGGTCGGGATTCTGACCGGCAATGGTGGAACATTCTGTGCCGGCATGGATCTGAAGCGTTTTCAGTTGGGTGAGCGGCCAGTTGTCGAAGGACGGGGTTTCGGCGGTCTGGTCCAGGCCCCGCCGCGCAAGCCGTTGATCGCTGCGGTGGAGGGGTGGGCCCTCGGCGGTGGATTCGAGCTTGTGCTCGCGTCGGATCTGGTTGTCGCGGGAGAAGGAGCGAAGTTCGGTCTGCCCGAGGTCAAACGTGGGCTTGCCGCCCGGGCCGGCGGGATCTTCCGTGCGCCTCGGGCATTGCCGCAGGCGATCGCGTTGGAGATGCTTTTGACCGGTGAACCGATCACGGCTGCCACCGCGCACGGATACGGATTGATCAACCGCGTGGTCGAGGACGGTACCGCGGTAACGGTGGCCCGGGAGATCGCCGCCACCATCGCTGCCAACGCCCCGCTGGCCGTCCAGGCCGAGCAAAGCCCTGGCGCTCGAATCCCGGACCTGGACCGACGCAGAGGCTTTCGAACGGCAGAGTGCGTACACCGATCCGGTGTTCGCGTCTGATGATGCCGCCGAAGGCCCCAGAGCCTTCACCGAGCGGCGTGCGCCACAATGGACCGGCCGATAGGCTGCCTCCGCAGATGACACAAGCAGGGCCGGTGGGAGATTCCCACCGGCCCTGCTTCTTTGCCTGTCGTAGTTCAGTTCACCAGCCGTGAAGGTCGTCCAGCATGTGGTGTGCTGTGGACTTGTAGTCGCCGTATCCGCCGCGGAAGAACAGCAGTGGTGTCTTCGTCGATGCCACACCCAGGTCACGGACGAGACCGACAACCAAGAAGTGGTCTCCGAGTTCGACGACTTTGTCGATGCTGCAATCCACCCAGGCAACAACACCTTCGAGTATCGGGTTCTCCGCCGGCGACTTCTCCCAGGCGACTCCATCGAAGCGTTGGGCGCCGCGGGTGGCCATCTGCCGGCACAGTCGTTCCTGATCCGAAGCCAGTGCATTGGCGCAGAAGCGCTGTGCTGCGATGATTTTCGGAAGTGTCGACGATGAACGGTCGACCAGGAACGACACCAGAGGTGGATCGAGGGACACCGAAGTGAAAGAGCCGACGACCATGCCGACCGGTTCTTGCTCCGCCCCCAGCGTGGTTACCGCGACGACGCTGGTCGGGAAGTTGCCCATCACGTCGCGAAGATGGCGGGCGTCGAATGACTTGGTCATCGGCTCTTTCGTTTCTGTCACAGCGTTTTCCCCTGTGTGGGTTGCCCTACAGCGATGTGTCCTGCAGGTGGTGTGTTCTGCCGATCAGAGCATGACCAGCATTCCGGGAGGGGTCGTCCAGGCCCATCATGTGCAGGCCGTTGGAGTGGTAGGCGATACCGTCGACGTGGATCATGTGCTGCAGACCGACGTGCACATCGCGCCAGTAGCGTTGCATGGGGCTGTTCTTGCGGATGGCGCCGCCGCCGGAGCGAGTGAAGATCTCATCGACTGCGTGTACTGCGCGCCAGGCGCAGCGCACTTGGTTGCGGCGTTGGTTGGACTTGTCTTCCGTGGTGGGTGTGCCACCGGATTCGACGATGTCGTAGAGGCGGCTGATGCCGTCGATGAGTTGGGTGCGTGACGCCGAGATTTCGGAGGCGGCTTCGCCGGCGGCGTAGAGGGCGTAGGGATCGTCTTTGACCTGGACGCCGGTGACCGCGACGCGGGTCTTCTGGATCTCGAGGTGAGTGGCCAGTGCACCTTCGCACGCGCCGATCACTGCGGAGGTGATGCCGAGGGGGAACATGACACCGAAGGACAGTTTGTAGAGGGTGTCGGTGCGTCCTACGCGGGCGGCGGCGACGCCACCGGCGATGTCGGATTGCAGCACTGTGCGGTAGTCGGGGATGACGGCCTGGTCGACGACGACGTCTTTGCTGCCGGTGCCGGAGAGCCCGACCACGTCCCAGGAGTCGTCGATGATCGTGTAGTCCTTGCGGGGGAGTACCACATGCATGACCTCGGGCGGCATGATCGGTTTGCCGGTTCCGTCGCCCTTCATGGCACCGAGGAAGTCCCACTGGCAGTGATCTGCACCGGACGAGAACGGCCAGCGGCCGCTGAGGACGTATGAGTCGTTGTCGGTCGGGTTGGCGACACCGTTCGGCATGTACGGCGAGGCAACCCAGGTGTCGGGGTTTTCGCCCCAGATCTCTTGCTGGAGCTTGCGGTCCATCTGTGCCAGTTCCCAGGGGTGCACGCCGACGACCCCGGAGACCCAGCCTGCTGCCGGGTCATGTTTCGCGATCGCCATGACTGCTTCGGCGAAGTCGCGGGGGTGGGCAGCGTAGCCGCCGAAGTCGGTGGGCTGGAGCAGTCGCATCACGCCGATCTGGCGGAGCAGGTCGGCGGTGGTGTCGCTGAGTTTGCCCAGGCGTTCGTTTTCTTCTGCGAGTGCCGCCAGTTCTGGGCCGAGTTCTTCACTGCGTTTGACTACTTCGTGTGTCATGGCGCGTACCTCATACTTCCTTGTGGATCACATTCCCGCCCTGGCGGCAGGTCTGTTTGATTGTCTTGCCTGGAACCCGTTGGCCAGCCGAGTGTTTCCACTCAGTGAGACATTTTCAGGCTGTGTGCCGGGTCAGGAACTCGTGCACGACGCGTTCGAAGTCGGCTTTGCGTTCGACCTGGATCCAGTGCCCGCAGTGGGCGAAGGTGTGTAGTTCGACCTCGGGGAGCCAACGGGTTGCGAAATGTGCCTGGTCGTAGGGAATCATGCGGTCGTCGCGGCCCCAGAGCAGCAGGGTGGGGGTCTTGAGTGTTTCTGCTTTGGTCCACAGCGGTACATAGGAGGTCCGGAAGGCCGGGTTGAACAATGTTCCGAAGATGGTTTTGGTCTTGCCGAGTACGCCGTCGGCCAATGCGTTCGTCAGGCGCTGGTCGACGAGTTCGTCGGTGATCAGGGCCTTGTCGTAGACCATTGTCTTGATCCAGGCGATCATGCGATCGCGGACCGGGTCTTCGAGGAACTCGAACAGTCGCAGGAAGCCCTCGCTGGGTTCGGCCTGGAAGATTCCGACCGACATGCCGCCCGAGCCCATGATGGCCTGACGCTGGACTCGTTCGGGGTGTAGTGCAGCGAGTTCTGCGACGACTGCACCGCCCATGGAATTGCCTACGAAGACAGCTGATTCGATACCGAGGTGGTCCATGAACTTGGCGATCCAGCGGGCTGCGGCGATCGTGTAGATCTCGTCCAGTTCAGGGAGATCGGTGAGTCCGAAACCGGGCAGGTCGGGCATGATCGTGCGGAAGGTGTCGGCGAAAAACGGTAGATTGGGCCCGAAGTTCGACCACGCGGTGACGCCCGGACCGGACCCGTGCAGCAGGATCAGAGGTACGCCCTCGCCGGCTTCGTGGTAGTTGAACTTCACTCCGTCGACCTGGGCGGTTTTCTGTGTCGACTCGAACGTGATTGCACTCGTCATGGGTGTGCGTGCCTTCCTGACAGTTTTCCGTGCACACAGGAGCAGGGGCTTCTGTGATTCTTTGCGGCTATGTTTCAAAAAGCGCTGGCTGCAACAGCTCTCGGCTTTGGTAGTGCATCGACACAGCGACAGGACGTCTACGGGATGGGGCACCGCAGACGTCGCCACGTCGGGAACTACGCGCGAGGCGTGGATTGGCCTGATTCGACGCTAATTCGAATGGTGGCCGAATCGTGGTGAAAATCCCGGCCAGCGGAACAGGACAACAAATGCGAAGTCCCTGGCTCGTGGAGAGCCAGGGACTTTGCTGCGGGTCCGACGAAACCGACCGGGTCAGTTGTGGATCCAGCCCTCGTCGTGCCAGTACGTTTCGAGCTCGGCGATCGGTTTGGACCAGGTCTCGACGAAGATCGCGCCTTCCGGACCAGCCGTCAGGCGGTGCGGGGTTTCGGCGGTGGTGACCCAGAATTGACCTGGACGGATCGTCCGGGCTCCTTCTTCGCCGTTCGCGCCCCAGTTGACCCGCAGTTCGCCGGCGAACACGAAGATCAGTTGGTCGAGATTCTGGTGGCGTCTCGGGCCGGAATAATTCGGCGCAAGTCGCAGGCCGTTCAGGTGGAACCCTTGATTGACCTTTGTCGAGACCGACACGCCGTTGAACGTTTTGTCCACGTTGACCGGGGCGTCGGCGAGGAGGCCCCCTTCAGTCCAAAAGTGTTTGGGGGAGTACTGGTCGATCGCCAGATCTGCCCAGCCTCCGTCGGCCACAAGGCTAAAGTGCTCAATTGTCATGTCACGAGTGTTGCGAACGCCGCCGGTGATTTCATCCGACGGTCCCATTGGACGGAATGAACCCGAAAGCTTTGTTCGACAAGCAAATTCCATCGAGCGGAATGGTCCGGTGACACCGCCGGCGGCCGCACCTACCGTGGTTGCCATGACAAACAGTTTTGGCAATCTGCTGAACCCCGATGCTTGGTTCCATATGCCCCTGGATCAGCAGGGGGTGCCGAGTTACTTCTGGAAAGACGGTGGTCTTCTCAACGATGCGCCGGTGGATTTCGCTGCCACGTTCGCTGATCACATGGATCTGACCAGCGAGCCCATTGATCTCATGCACTTCAACCGCAATCCGCTGCGGGTGACCCCGGGCTTCGTCGTGCCCAAGCACCAGCACAATTGTGACGAGATGTTGTTCGTCTTCGCAGGCGAGTACAGCATCGAGGTTGACGAACCGGACGGCAGCACCAAAACGGTGGTCGTGCGTGCGGGAGATATGTTCGTCAGCCATGCGAATACGCCGTACACGATGACAGCCGGCCCGGAAGGCGTCACCTACATCGAGACCTGGCCGGTTCCGGTGACCGAGCTGGAAACGATCTGGCACGACGTCGGTTGGGTTCACCGCTGAAATACGCCATCGCACAACACACTGACCCCCTCAGAGTCTCCAGACTCCGAGGGGGTCAGTCGTCTTGTCCACCCCGTCGACCGTGCCGAACCGACCGCCGACCGTGCCGAAACTACTTGTCGCACCGGCAACTAAGGCCCACTCGACGGCAACTAAGGCCCGCTCGACGGCAACAAAGGCACGCTCAACGGGGAACCCCGCCGACGTGCTCAAATCACCGTTGAGCGTGCCGAAACTGCTGTCGCACAAGCAACTAAGGCCCGCTCGACGGTCGGTTCGGCACGCTCGACGGCTTCGTCGGCGAGAAAGCATCGAAGCCCCTGCCTCGATGAGGCAGGGGCTTCGATGTTCTGACTGAGTGTTCGGCTACTTGATGAAGACGTTTTGCGGGTCTGTCTGCTTCCCGTCCTTCATCGTGAGAATGATCAGCCCGTTGGAGCACACCGACTGGTAGCCGGCAATCGCTTGCCCGTTGCAGCTGAAGGTCAAGCCGTTACCGGCAGGTGTCACCACGTCCGTGGCGCGCAGTTGATCGCGAGCAAGCCGCAATCGTCCGTCGCGACCAACCGGATCGATGAAGCCGCCGATCGGCGACATGCCGACGCGTCCGGCTCTGCGCGCGTCAACAGAATCGACGCGAGCGGTGCGAATCGAACGGCAGGAAGTTGCCGACATGATCGTCTTCAGCAGCGCCGCGTCGATGAGTCCAACATCGATGCGACCGTTCGGCAGCTCGATGCGGATCACCTTGCGCGCCGCGACACGCGGTCAGCGGCAAGCGCCCGGCGCAACGAATCCCGCGACCATGCCGCCGATCGTCGGCTCGAGCAGTTGTGGAAACACGTTGTTCGTACCGGTCGACAGCGCAATCAGCTTCACGTTCGCACCGTCGCGCGAGCGCGCGATTCGTGCCGTCGCCGCCGAACTGACGATCGTGTCGCAGCCGGCAGCCTGAAACGCCTGCACTTGCCGCGCGTATCGCTCGCGTCGTTCGCGATCGGTGATCGAGGACGTGGACGCGGCATTCGAGATCCATTAGTCGAGCGCGAGCGATGCGATTCGAAACGGTTCGTGTCGTCACGTAAAGTCCGTGACGCCGGTTGCCTCCGCCCCCGCGGCGACCGCGCGACGATGTCGCGTTTCGCTTCGTGCGTCATGTTGCTCGCGCGCGCCGCGAGCCGGCGCACGTCGCGGCCGGACATCGGATTGACGCAGATCGCGAGCGGTTCACCCGCGTCATCGCGTTCGCCGAGCAGCTATTGCCGCAGAAACAGCGCCGTCACTGCGCGAGCGTAATCGGTATTCGCGCGGCGTCGGAAGCCGTGACCTTCGGCACGAGCGAGCACGTACCAGACCGGGATGTTCGAGCCTTCAGCGCGGCGACGATCTGTTCGCTTTCGCCGCGGCACGCGCGGATCGTTCGTGCCCTGCATGATCAACATCGGCGTTCGCGATCTTTGCCGCATGGTGACGGCGAAATCTTCCAAGAAATTCGCGCATCGCGGATCGCTTTCGTCGCCATACTCGACGCGGCGTAGATCGCGCCGATAGTCCGAAGTGTTCTGCAGGAACGTAACGAAGCGGCTGATGCCGACCGACTCGACGCCGGCCGCGATCGATCGCCGAAATGGACGACGCGCGCAAGCATCATGTAGCCGCCGTAAGACGCCGCCGATTACGGCGACCCGTTTCGCGTCGAGCTCCGGCCGTGTCGCGATCCAATCGAGCAACGCGCCGATGTCGGCGACGGTGTCCTCGCGCCGACAGCCGTCGTCGAGCTTGAGATACGTTTTGCCGTAGCCGCCGAACCGCGCACGTTCGGCGCGATCACCGCGACACCGAGTTCGCGCAACGAGAACTGAACGGATGCCGAGAACGTCGGCCGGAACTGCGACTCCGGTCCGCCGTGAATGTAGATCACGACCGGAAATGGTCCGGCACCCTTCGGCCGGTACAAAAATGCCGGCACTTCGCGCGCGCGTGCCATCGACCTCATCGAACGTCGGATAACGGATCAGCTCGGGGGCAATGAACGTCCGCACCGGTAAACCACCGGTTTCACTTTGTGTCCAGCGTTCGGCACGGCGTGCCTTCAAGTCGACGACGTACGCGTCGTTCGGATTCGTTGCGTTCGCAATCGACAACGCAACGCGCGTTCCATCGAGAGAAAACAGCGGCGCACTCGCGACGCCGCGCGGCAACTCCGGCAACGCGACGAACGAGAGGTCCGGCAGGTTCAACACCGACAGCCGCGAAATACCGTCTTCGTTGACGGAAAGCGCGAGATGTTTGCCGTCTGGTGAAATTTCGAATGCATCGACGTCCCACGGCACCGATCCAGTCAGCACTTCCAAACGGCCAGTGCTGCGGTCGAGGCGGTGCAGGCGTACGAACTCGGCGCCGATGTCGGCGCTGAAGTAGATCGTGTTCGCGTCGCTACCGTAGCGCGCATCGCCAATTGCGATTGTCTTTTCATCGGCCAGCAGCTGCGTCGCAACGCCGCTCGTCAAATCGAGTTCGAACAGGAATGTGGTATTGATCGACAGATATTGCCGCAACAACACGCGTCGATCGTCCGGAGCAAACGCCTCGATCGTCCACGCACCGGCGCTTGCCGTGTATACGACCTGGCTCGTGCCATCGGGTGTCGCGATCACGACGTCGCGCCGGGTGCCATCCAACGACGTGCGCACGTAACCGAAACGATCGCCTGCGTGCGTCCAGAGCACGCTGTCGTTGCGCGATACACCGTCGCTCAACAACCGTGTCGTGCCGCTGGCGCGATCGAACCAGTAGAGTTGATACAACTCAGATCCGCCGACGTCCTGCGCGATGATGAACCCGGGCGTTTCGCGTTGTGGGGCAACCCATGCGCCTAACACCGTTTCATCGGAAAACGTCAGTTGTGTGCGTGCACCCAACGCACGATCGACCTGATGCAGTTGGTTCGTCTCGCCAAACCGCGTCGTGATCAGCAGCGAATCGCCGATCCAGCCAATCGCTTGCGCCGAGCGGACGTTCTGATACGGGCGCAGCCGCGCGCGCAACTCTGCCGGAAATGGCGGCACGTTTTCGACACGGGCTCCCGCGTGCACGACGGGCGCGGGCGGCGCAGCGGGTTTTTCAGCAACCGGGGCCGACGTACAGGCGGCGAGACACAAAAACGCACAGAGAACCGCATTGCGGATTCCCGGACGAAGGTCATGGATGAACAATCGGTGGAATTGGCTGCTAACCTATTGACCTGGACGAACGCGAGGCAAGTTCATTGGCAAAAGCGTTGCCGAACAACATCGCATGCGCGCACCTGACGGTGAGTACGCCGGTTGCGTATCCGTTCGACGTCGAGATGGTCCTCGACGAACAGGTTGGCATGACCGACGCGATCATCCGCTGCCGCGTCTGTCATCAGGCGTACCTGATCGAAATGCTCGACTGGTCCGGTCCGCATCAGGTGCAACGGACGTATCGAACCTCGCTGCTCGACGACGATGTGATCGAACGCTACCAACGCGACCGCAACCGCGGCAGTTGTGACGTGAATCGTGCCGGCGCCGAATGGCAAGCCGTGCAGAACGAATCGCGTCTGACTGACCTCGAACTCAAGCTCGATACACGCACCGCGATGTTGCTCTCCGGTCGCCGGCTGGGCCCGGCTGCCGACATTCCGATGGCGCATTGGCGGCAACGCCTGCGCTGACCTCAACGACCAATCCGGTCGAGAACACGGATTGTATAACCGTACGCGTGACGCGCGTCGGCTGCGTGATCTTCGCGGCTGATTTCACGCCACTCGCCCGCGTCGAACGCGGGGAAAAACGTATCACCGTCGATATCGGCATCGATCAACGTGAAGTACAGCCGGTCGGCGCGCGGTAACGCCAGCGCATAAATTTCGGCGCCGCCGATGACCATCGCTTCGCCGTCGTCCGCGTTCAAAGCCGTCGTTGCGGCAGCAACCGCGTCGTCGAGCGTCCGCACCACCGTCGCACCGTTGGCCGCGAACGTCGGGTTGCGCGTCAGCACGATGTTCGTCCGTTGCGGCAGCGGCACGCCACCCATCGCTTCGAACTGTTTGCGGCCCATGATCACGGGTTTGCCGCGCGTGTTGCGGACGAAGTGGCGCATTTCGTCCGGCAAACTCCACGGCAACGCGTTGTCGCGGCCGATGGTCCTGTTGCGCGCCATTGCCCAGATCAGTGAGAGACGCATTCGACGCTCACGTTGACCTAGACGCTCGAGCAGTCGAGAAACTCCGACGCGGTGAAGCTGGCGGCGATTCGGAGCTGCATCAGCGTGGAACCTCCCGTCCGTCCGACCCACTGGGCCGAGCAAAGTATTTAAATTCGCCGGACATAGCCCGCGCCATATTCTGGCTTAACACCGGCAGCCTCTGCAACATCACCTGCCGCAATTGCTACATCGAATCGAGTCCCGAGAATGATCGCCTCGCCTATATCACCCGCGCCGAGGCGCTGGCGTTTCTCGATGAGATCGAGCGAGGCGGTTGGCCGGTGCGCGAGATCGGCTTTACCGGCGGCGAGCCGTTCATGAACCCGGACATCGTCGCGATGCTCGGCGATGCGCTGGAGCGCGGCTTCCAGGTCCTGCTCTTGACCAACGCCATGCAGCCGATGCTGCGGCCACGCATCCGCGATGGCCTGATGCGGCTCCGTGACGCGCATGGCCGCCGCCTTCTCCTTCGCGTCAGCCTCGACCATTACACGAGAGAGCTGCACGACACCGAGCGGACCTCAGGCTCGTTCGCCAAGACGATCGAAGGCATCGACTGGCTTGCGCGCGAAGGGTTCGCGCTGGCGCTTGCCGGGCGCACCTGCTGGGGCGAGACCGAGCGGGCCGCGCGGGACGGCTATGCCGCCCTGATCGCCGCGCGCGGCTGGCGGATCGATGCGTACGATCCTGCCGCGCTCGTCCTCTTCCCCGAGATGGATTTGCGCGCCGACGTGCCGGAGATCACCGAAAGCCTGCTGGGGTATCCTGCACAAGGATCCGAAGGACGTGATGTGCGCCTCGAGCCGCATGGTGGTGAAGCGCAAAGGCGCCGCCGCGCCGGTCGTGCTGCCTTGCACGCTGCTGCCTTACGACCCGGCCTTCGAGATGGGCGAGACGCTGGCTGACGCCGCGCGTGCCGATGGTGGCATGTTCGAGTCTGGCGCGGTCAAGCTCTGCCATCCGCATTGCGCCAAGTTCTGCGTGTTGGGCGGCGGCAGCTGCTCGTCGTGAGCTAACTTACTCCTGCTTGAAGTGCTTCGACAGCTTCAGCCCTTGCGCCTGGTAATGCGAGCCGATGCCGCGGCCATAGATCGTGTCGGGGATGTCGGTGAGCTTGTCGTAGACCAGTCGGCCGACGATCTGCCCGTCTTCGAGGATGAACGGGATATCGAGGCTGCGCACTTCGAGCACGGCCTTGGCGCCCGGCGCCTTGCCTTCGGTGTAGCCGAAGCCCGGATCGAAGAAGCCCGCATAATGCACGCGATACTCGCCGATCAGCGGATCGAACGGGGCCATCTCGGCGACATAGGCCGGCGGCACCGAGACGCTCTCTTTCGAAGCGAGGATGTAGAACTCATGCGGGTCGAGCACGAGGCGGCGGTCCTTGCCGAGCCGCACTTCCTCCCAATACTGCCCGACATCGTAAGCGCCGATCTCATCCACATCGATCACGCCGGCGAAGCGGCGCGCGCGATAGCCGACCAGACCCGACGGAGCGATCGGCGCGAGGCTGATGCGCAGATTGAGTCCTTCGCGGATCGCGGCATCGCCCTCGACCAAGCCAACGTCTGAATGGATCTCGCGCAAGCGCCGGTCCGTCACCCGGCCCGGGCGCTCGTCGGCATCGAGCTGCTGGCCGACGCGGCGGCGGAACCTGATCTGGTTGAGCCGCGAGCCATAGCGCACCTTGATCGAGAAGGTGCGCGGGCAGATCTCGGCGAACAGCGGACCGGAATAGCCTTCCTCGACGCTATCGAACCCGTCCTGCCGGTCGGCGATCAGCCGCGTGAACACGTCGAGCCGCCCGGTCGAGCTCTTCGGATTGGCGAAACCGGCGATGGTCGAGCGCAGCTTGAGCTGCTCGATCAGCGGCACGAGATAGACGCAGCCCGCTTCCAGCACCGCACCCTTGGTAAGATCGATCTCATGGAATTTGAGCTCGGCGAGCTTGTCGCGCACCGTGGCGTCCGGCCCCGGAAGGAAGCTCGCCCTGATGCGGTAGGCCACCTTGCCAAGACGCAGGTCGAGGCTCGCCGGCTGGATCTGGTCGGTGTCGATCTCGGGCGCGCCGGCGATCTCGCCGCCGGCGATCATCGCGCGGATGGCCTGGCTCGGCAGGATGCCGGTGCGGGCGAACGCGCTTTTGCTCGGCTCGCCCGGGGCATCCGCCCGCGGCGTGTCGGGAAGCGCCTCAAAGAGCCTGTCATGCGGGGTTGCTGGCTGCATGCTAGTTTCTGTCACTCTGCGGGGTTGCCGTCACCTTAAGCTCGGCCTTCTCCCCCGGATTCACAAGGGGTGAGCGCCGCGAACCCGAGGCTTCTTCATGCTTATAGGCCATCTTGCTCTGACCATCGCCGCCCTGTTCACCGGCGCCGCCTTCTACGTCAATTTCGCCGAGCAACCCGCACAGGCTCTATCTGGACGACCAGGCGCTGCTCACCGAATGGAAGCCCTCTTACAAGCGCGGCTTCGCCATGCAGGCGAGCCTGGCGATGCTCGCTTTTATCCTCGGCGCCATCGCCTGGTGGCAGAGCGGCATCCTTGCCTTCCTCGTCGGGGCGCTGTTGATCTTGGCGCCCTGGCCCTGGACCCTTCTCGTCATCATGCCCACCAACAACGCACTGCTGGCAACCGACCCGGCCAAAGCGGGCCCCGACAGTCGCGCCCTGATCGTCAAATGGGGTCAGTTGCATGCGGTGCGGACCCTGCTCGGCGCGGCTGCCGTCGTTTCCTTTCTCTTTGCCCTCTCCACGGGCTGACCTTGCCGAGACTTGACGGAAGCGGTTCGCCGGGGGCATTAATGGCCCTCGTGGTGATTTGGCCGGCCGGCTTGCAGCCACGTTAAACAAGTCGCTAAAAGGCCGTGCGAGGCGCTTTTCATGCCGATCCCGGTCTTTTGGCGGCAGCCAAAGTCCGGGTTTTTTTATGCGGCCGGTCCGAACGGGATTTGACAGTGGAGCTTGACCATGGCCGCAAACAAGGACCAAGAGAAACGCGCCCGCGCCTGGCAGCCGGCGACGCGGCTCGTGCATGAGGGGACGCTGCGCAGCCAATTCGGCGAGACGTCGGAAGCCATCTTCCTCAACTCGGGCTACATCTACGCGAGCGCCGAGCAGGCCGAAGCGAGATTCAAGGGCGACGAAGAGGGCTATGTCTATAGCCGCTACGCTAACCCGACCGTCTCCATGTTCGAGACCCGCATGTGCGCGCTGGAAGGCGCCGAGGCCGCGCGCGGCACCTCGAGCGGCATGGCCGCCGTCTCGGCTTCGCTGCTCTGTCATCTGAAGGCGGGCGACCACGTGGTCTCGGCGCGCGCCTTGTTCGGCAGCTGCCGCTACATCGTCGAGGATCTGCTGCCGCGCTATGGCATCGAGACGACTTTGGTCGATGGGCGCGACCTCAAGGCTTGGCAGGCGGCGGTGAAGCCCAACACGCGCGTTCTCTTCTTCGAGACGCCGACCAATCCCGTGCTCGAGCTGGTCGATATCGAAGGCGTCGCCAAGATCGCCAAGCGGGCCGGCGCGCTGGTGGTTGTCGACAACGTATTCGCCACGCCGCTGCTGCAACGGCCGCTCGAGCTCGGCGCGGATATCGTCGTCTATTCGGCCACCAAACATATTGACGGCCAGGGACGCTGCCTTGGCGGCGTCGTGCTGGGGTCGAAGGAGTTCATCGAGGAGAAGCTGCACAATTACCTGAAACATACCGGCCCGTCATTGAGCCCGTTCAATGCCTGGGTCCTGCTGAAAGGACTTGAGACCTTGCCGGTGCGGGTCGAGCGGCATGTCGCCTCGGCGGCGGCGATCGCCGATTTCCTCGCCGCGAGGTCCGATGTGGCGCGCGTCTACTATCCCGGCCGCGCCGATCATCCGCAAGAAGCGCTCGCCAAGCGGCAGATGGCGGGAGGCGGCCCGCTGGTCGCCTTCGAGGTGAAGGGCGGCAAGGACGCGGCCTTCAAATTCATGAACGCGCTGGAGATCATCAAGATCAGCAACAATCTTGGCGATGCGAAAAGTCTCATTACCCATCCCGCCACCACCACGCATCAACGGCTGGCGCCGGAGGTGCGCGCCGAGCTTGGCATCTTCGACAATAGCGTGCGGCTTTCGGTCGGGCTTGAGGACGCCGGCGACCTGATGGCCGATCTCGACCAGGCGCTGGCCGCCGCGAAATGAGTGTGGACCGGCGCCTTGCTCACGCCGAGCCTGTGTGCCAACTTTCGCGCCAATTTTCGGCAGTCTAGCGAGGATGATCATGTGCCGGAACATCAAGACGCTGCATAATTTCGATCCCCCCGCCAGCGACGAGGAAATTCATCTGTCGTCGCTACAATTCGTGCGTAAGCTGAGCGGCTTCACGCGGCCGTCGGCGGCCAATCAGGCGGCATTCGACCGCGCCGTGAACAAAGTGTCCGCGGCCGCGCGCGAGCTGATCGATTCCCTCATCACCACCGCGCCGCCCCGCGACCGCGAGGTCGAGGCGCTGAAGGCCCGTGCGCGATCGGCGGCGCGGTTTCCCGCTTCATGACGGTCGAGCTGCAAGGAAAGTCTGCTTTGTCCTCCGAGACAGCCGGCGTGCAAGACTTGCTCAAAGCACTGGTCGGCTTCGACACGACCAGCGCCAAGTCGAATCTCGCGCTGATCCAATTCGTCGAGGACTATCTCAAGCGCCACGGCATCGCCTCGACGCCGCGTGCCCTCCCCCGACGGAACCAAGGCCGATCTGTTCGCCACCATCGGCGCGAGTACTACGGGCGGTATCGGGCTATCGGGTCATAGCGATTGCGTGCCGGTCGAGGGGCAGCGCTGGACCTCGGACCCCTTCACCCTCACGATGCGCGACGGCAAGCTTTATGGCCGCGGCGCCTGCGACATGAAGGGCTTTCTCGCCTGCGTGCTCGCCTCGGTGCCGCTGTTCAAGTCGCGCAAGCTGAAAGAACCGATCCACATCATCATCTCCTATGACGAGGAGGTGGGCTGCACCGGCGTGCGCCCGTTGATCGCGCGGCTTGGGTCTGACCTGCCGCGGCCGCGCGCCGTCATCGTCGGCGAGCCGACCAGCATGAAGGTGATCGACGCGCATAAACGCATCGATTCCTACCGCACGCGCGTCACCGGCCGCGAGGCGCATTCGAGCATGCCGGAAATCGGCGTCAACGCCATCGCCGCCGCTTCGGCGCTGATCGGCGAGCTGGAGCGGCTCGGCGCCGACATCGCCGCGCGGCAGAACGATCCTCGCTTCGAGCCGCCGTTCTCCACCGTCTCGGTCGGTACCATCAAAGGCGGCACCGCGCCGAATATCGTGCCCAAACATTGCGAATTTCAGTGGCAGGTGCGGAGCCTGCCGTCGGCCGCGCCCGCCGAGGTGCCGCGCGATCTCGCAGCTTTCGCCGAGAATGCGCTCCTGCCGCGCATGCGACACGTAACGCAAGAGGCCGCGATCGACACCGAAACGCAGGGCTCGGTCCCGGCTTTCGTCGCCGCGCCGCAATCCGAGGCCGTCGCGCTCGCGCTCGAGCTGACCGGCGCGCGCACCACGCACGCAGTGTCCTACACCACCGAAGCCGGGCTGTTCGAGCAGGCGGGATGCCCCTCGGTGATCTGCGGACCCGGCAACATCGCCCAAGCCCACGCGGCGGATGAATATGTGAGCGTCAAGCAGCTCGAGGCCTGCATGGCCTTCCTCGAAGGCCTGGCCGATATGCTTAGCGACTAAGCGTCGGCGAAGGACGCCGGATCGAACTGATAGCGGCTGTTGCAGAACTCGCACGTCACCCAGACTTCGCCGTCCACCACCATCTCGGCGAGATCCTCCGCCGAGAAGCGCTTGAGCAAGTCCTCCACTCGCGCACGCGAGCAGCTGCAATAGCTCTCGAGCGGAATGGCGCGGAAAGCGCGCACCTGCTCCTCGTGGAACAGGCGATAGAGCAGCCGGTCGGGCGGCAGCATCGGATCGAGCAATTCGTGATCCTCGACCGTCTCGGCCAGCGCCCTGGCGCGCGTCCAATCCTCATGCGCGAACGCAGCTTCGCGACTGACCGAGCGGCCGCCCTCACGGGTGAGCTTCTGCACCAGCAGGCCACCGGCGCGCCAGGTCCAGGGCCGTCCATCGGCATTCCCGGCGCGATAGTGCCGCGCCACGGCGAGCCTGATGAAGGTCGGGAGCTGCTCGGACTGCCGGAAATAGGTGTCGGCCGCCTCGGTCAGGGTCTCGCCTTCGAGCGGCACCACGCCTTGATAGCGCTCGGTATCGACGCCCCGGTCGATGGTCATGGCGAGATGGCCCTCGCCGAGCAGCCGGCCATCGGGCGTGAGCGCCGCCAAGCGCTCGGCCGAGAAGCGCGCATAGCCGCGCAAGCCGCCCGGCACCTGATAGTCGGCGACAAGGAGATCGACCGGCCCATCGGTCGATGCCTGAAGAATGAATTTGCCCTCGAATTTGAGCGCGGCGCCGAGCAGCGCCGTCAGCGCCACCGCCTCGCCGAGCAGCTTGGACACGGAATCGGGATAGTCGTGGCGCGACAGGATGGTGTCGACCGTCGGCCCGAGCTTGACCAGGCGGCCGACCACGTCGGCCTGCTCGGCCTGGAAGGGCAGGATCAGATCGTCCTGCGGGATGTTGAGCTCGATCCGGCTCTCCGAGGGCTGCTCCGTCATCGCCTGGCCCCGCGCCGTTTGCTCTTGCCGGCCTGGCGCTTGGCGCTGCCGCCCAGACGCCCAGCGCCGATGCACCAGGCGAGGATCGCCTTTTGCACATGCAGCCGGTTCTCGGCCTCGTCCCACACGCCGGATTGCGGGCCGTCGATCACCTCCGCCGTTACCTCATCGCCGCGATGGGCGGGGAGGCAATGCATGAAGATCGCATTGCTTGCCGCTTCAGCCATGATCTTTCCATCGACCTGGAACGGACGCAGCGCCGCTTCGCGCTTGCTCGCGTCATTGTCGCCCATCGACACCCAAACATCGGTCACCACGCAGTCGGCGCCGCGCGCGGCGGCGAGCGGATCGTCGCCCACCTCGATCGAGGCGCCTTCGGCCTTGGCCCAATCGAGCAAAGCCGGCGACGGCGCGTAGGCGACAGGCGAAGCGATCCGGAGCGTGAAGCCGAACCGCGCCGCCGCATGCACCCACGAGGTCGCGACATTATTGGCGTCGCCAATCCAGGCGATTATGCGGCCTTTGATCGGCCCTTTCAGCTCCTCGAAGGTCATCACGTCGGCCATGACCTGGCAGGGGTGCGACCGGCAGGTGAGGCCATTGATGACCGGCACTGTGGCGTTGGCGGCAAGCTCGGTCAGCGTCTCTTGCGGCCCGGTGCGGAGCATGATCGCATCGACATAACGCGACAGAACGCGCGCGGTATCGCCAAGCGTCTCGCCGCGGCCGAGCTGCATATCCTGCGGATTGAGCACGACGGAAGCGCCGCCAAGCTGGTGGATGGCCACCTCGAAGGAGACGCGCGTCCTGGTCGAGGGCTTCTCGAAGATCATGGCGAGCACCGGGCCCGGCTTGAGCTTGAGGCTCTTAGGCACTCGGCCCTTGCGCTTGATCTCCGCCGCGAGATCGATGAGGCCGCGCAGCGTCTTGCGGTCCAGCGCGTCGATATCGAGGAAATGCTTAGGCGGTGGCTTGAGGGGCATGGCAGCGAAGGCCTGGCGAGGGTTATGTGTGGCTAAGCGTGGGCGAGCGCGTCGCGCTTCAGCGCGACGCAGGCGGCATCGAGCGTGGTCGAGGCCAGCTCGATTTCAGTTTCGCCGATGATCAAAGGCGGCAGCAGGCGCACGACATTGTCGCCGGCCTGCACGCTCAACATCTTCCGCGCGCGCAGCGCCTCGATCAGCTTCTGGTTCGGCAGCTTGCATTTCAGCCCAAGCATCAGCCCCTGCCCGCGCACCTCCTCGATGATCTCGCCATGCTCGTCCTTCAGCGCGGCAAGGCGCTGCTTCAACCTTAAGCCCATCTTTGCGACATGATCGAGAAAGCCGTCCTCGAGCACGACATCGAGCACGGCATTGCCGACAGACATGGCAAGCGGGTTGCCGCCGAAGGTCGAGCCGTGGCTGCCGGCGGTCATGGCCGATCCGACCGCCTCGGTCATCAGGCAGGCGCCGACGGGAAAGCCGCCGCCAAGCCCCTTGGCACTCGCCATGATGTCGGGGGTGATGCCGGCCCATTCATGCGCGAACAGCTTACCCGTGCGGCCGATGCCGGTTTGCACCTCGTCGAGCAAGAGCAGAATGCCCTTCTCGTCGGCGAGTGCGCGCAGATCCTGGAGGAAGCGCCACGAGATTTCCCGCATGCCGCCTTCGCCCATGATCGGCTCGATCAGGATCCCGGCCGTTTCATCGCCGATCGCCGCCTCGACCGCGTCGATGTCGAACGAAGCCACCTGGTCGAAGCCCTCGACCGGCAGGCCCAAAGCCTTCGAGATGCTTGGCCTGGCCGCCGGCGGCGATGGTGGCGAGCGTCCTGCCGTGAAAGGCGCCTTCGAAGGTGACGAGGCGGTAGCGCTCGGGCGCGCCGTGCTTGAAATGGTAGCGACGCGCGGCCTTGATCGCGCATTCGACGGCCTCGGCGCCGGAATTGGCGAAGAACACCATGTCGGCGAAGGTCGCCGCGCAAAGCCGCGCCCCGAGCCGCTCCTGCTCGGGGATGCGATGCAGATTGGAGACATGCCAGAGCTTCTTCGCCTGCTCGGTGAGAGCCGCGACGAGATGCGGATGCGCGTGCCCGAGCGCGGTGACGGCGACACCGCTGGCGAAGTCGAGATAGCGCTCGCCTTCGGTGGTGAAGAGATAGGCGCCGTCCCCGCGGGCGAAGGCAAGCTCGCTGCGGGCATAGGTCGGAAGGAGGGCCGACATCGGATCTTCGCTGTCCTGAAACAAAATTGCCGCCGACCGGCGGCAGCAAGGAATCTCAGAGCATTAGGTCTGAGCTTCGAGCGTGTCAATTAGGGCACGTGACGGCTTTATCCAACGCTCGTCCACCTTTCCATCCACGCATGGGTTTGTGTTCTTACAACAGAAGTGGCAGAATCCAGTTGTTCCGGTGGACAACGGACAGACAAGCGTGGCGGACGCTTGCCGGGTTCTGCCGGATATAGTAGCGTATAACCGCTCGGCTACAAGATATCGTGGGTGCTGCGTCGCGCCCGGGCGGTCAAACCCAGCAGTAATTCCGAGTTTTCAAACGCCGTCTCTAGGCAGACGGGGGGATTCTGAGTCCAATTCGAGGAGGCCAAACCATGGCTTGGACTGACGAGAGGGTTGAACTGCTAAAGAAACTTTGGGCCGAGGGCTTGAGTGCGAGTCAAATTGCGGGCCGCTTAGGCGGCGTGACGCGCAATGCGGTCATCGGCAAGGTGCATCGTCTTGGTCTGTCGGGGCGGGCGACCAGCTCGCGCTCGTCGAGCCCAAGACCGCGGCGGACGCATGTGCCCCGCGCCAATCGCACACCGGCGCTGATGTTCGGCACGCGCGGCGCGACCGCGCTCAAGCCGCAATACGAGACCGAGCTCGATCTCGCGCCGGCGCCGCTCCAGGAGCTTGTCATCCCGCTCAACGAGCGGGCGAGCATCCTCACGCTGAAGGAAGCGATGTGCCGCTGGCCGATCGGCGATCCCGGCGAGCCGGAGTTTCACTTCTGCGGCCGCAAGAGCTGCGGGACGTTGCCGTATTGCGAGCATCACGCCCGCATGGCCTATCAGCCCGTGCAGATGCGACGCCGCGAGAAGCGCTTCGCCACCGGCTAGGCTTGGCCCGACTGAAAGATGCGGCAGAACGACTTAAGAGGCGCCCAAGTGGCGCCTCTTTATTTTCGAGTGCGGTATCGACTAGGGCCGCGCGAGACCTAAGCCGTCTCTTCCAACTTGTCGGAGAAGGCGTAGCCGGCGCCGCGCACGGTGCGCACCGGGTCGGTCTCGTTGCCGCGCATCATCGCCTTGCGCAAGCGGCCGATATGCACATCGACGGTCCGCTCATCGACATAGACGTTGCGGCCCCACACACCGTCCAGCAACTGCGCCCGGCTGAACACGCGGCCGGGGCTCTGCATCAGGAATTCGAGCAGGCGGAACTCGGTCGGGCCGAGATGCACTTGCCGGCCGTTCCGCGTCACCCGGTGCGACTCGCGGTCGAGCTCGATATCGCCGACGCTCAACACCGAGGCGATGCGCTCGGGGTTGGTGCGCCTTAGGATCGCGCGCACCCGCGCCATCAGCTCGGGCAGCGAGAACGGCTTCACCACGTAATCGTCGGCGCCGGTGGTGAGCCCCCTGATGCGGTCGTTCTCCTCGCTCCGCGCGGTCAACAGAATGATCGGAATGGTGCGGCTGTCCTTGCCGGTGCGCAAGCGGCGGCAAAGCTCGAGCCCGGAAATCCCGGGCAGCATCCAGTCGAGCACGATCAGATCGGGCGAACTTTCCGCGATCGCCATCTCGGCCTCGTCGCCGCGATGCACGACGTCGACCGTATAGCCTTCCGCCTCGAGGTTGTAGCGAAGGAGCAGCGCCAGCGGCTCCTCGTCCTCGACCACCAGAACCTTGGCTCCTGGGCTCACGACATTCATCTCAAGCATGGGCTACCCCGCCGACCGCTTCAGCGCGACCGGCGTCGTGCTCGTGGTGTCGCCTTTGGGGCGTTGATCGGTAATCGTCGTGCCGTGCACGAGATAATAGACGGTCTCGGCGATGTTGGTGGCGTGGTCGCCGATGCGCTCGATATTCTTGGCGCCGAACAGGAGATGCGTGCAGAGCCCGATATTGCGCGGGTCCTCCATCATGTAGGTGAGCAGCTCGCGGAACAGCGAGTTGTACATGGCGTCGATCTCTTCGTCTTTTAACCAGACCTTGAGCGCGCGGTCGGCGTCGCGCTCGATGAAGGCGTCGAGCACCTCCTTGAGCTGGCCGAGCGCGAGCTCGCCCATATGCTTCAGCCCGAGCATCAGCTGTTTCGGCTGCTGCTCGCTGACCACGGCCACGGCGCGCTTGGCGATGTTCTTGCCGAGATCGCCGATGCGCTCCAGATCGTTGGAGATGCGCAGCGCCGCCATGATCTGGCGGAGGTCGTAGGCGAGCGGCTGACGGCGGGCGATCATCACCACCGCCTGCTCCTCGATCTCGCGCTGCAGCGTGTCGATGGCCTCGTCCTCATTGATGGTGGCGGCGGCGAGCTCCGGATCGCGGCGCTCGAGCGCCTCGATCGACTGCCCGAGCACCTGCTCGGCAAGGCCACCCATCTTGGCGACCTTGTTGTTGAGGAGGGAAAGCTCCTCCTCGTAGGATCTGACGATATGTTCGTGCTGCTTTTCCATGCGATCGGTCTCCTGGCGCTCGAGGCTTAGCCGAAGCGGCCCGTGATGTAGTCCTGTGTGCGCACGTCGTTCGGATTGGTGAATATCTTTGTCGTGTCACCCACCTCTACAAGCTTGCCGAGGTGGAAGAAGGCCGTGCGCTGGGAGACGCGCGCCGCCTGCTGCATCGAGTGAGTGACGATGACGATGCAGTAGTTTTCCTTGAGCTCGTCCATCAGGGCCTCGATGCGCGCCGTGGCGATCGGGTCGAGCGCCGAGCAGGGCTCGTCCATCAGGATCACCTCGGGGTTCACCGAGATGGCGCGGGCAATGCAAAGCCGCTGCTGCTGTCCGCCGGAAAGCCCGGTACCGGACTCGGTCAGGCGATCCTTCACCTCCTCGAACAGGCCGGCCTTGGTGAGACTTTTGACGACGATCTCCTCGAGATCGGCCTTCGACGTGGCAAGGCCGTGAATGCGGGGCCCGTACGCGACGTTCTCGAAAATGGACTTGGGGAACGGATTGGGCTTTTGGAACACCATGCCGACCCGGGCGCGAAGCTGCACCGGATCGACCTGCGGCGCATAGATGTCCTGCCCGTCAAGGGTGATGTCGCCCGTGATCGTGCAACCCTCGATCACGTCATTCATGCGATTGAGACAGCGCAAGAAGGTCGACTTGCCGCAACCGGAAGGGCCGATCAGCGCGGTGACCGAGCTATCGAGAATGTCGAGCGAGACATCGAACAGCGCCTGCTTTTGCCCGTACCACAGATTGACGTCTCGCGCCGCCATCTTGAGTTCGTGTTGCGCGGCCGGCAACGCCCCTTCCTGCGGCTCGCGCATCGCGGGTGGTTCAACGCGGATCACTGGCCGTGCCTCCACTTTAGCCTCCATGACGAGAGTCCTTTCTACCACTTCCGCTCGAATCTTTGCCTGAGAACGACAGCGAGCAAGTTCATGATCACCAGAAAGCCAAGCAGCACGAGGATCGCTGCCGAGGTTCTCGACACGAAGCCCCGCTCGGGACTGTCGGCCCAGCTATAGATTTGAGTCGGCAGCGTGGTGGCCGGCTCGAGAATGCCCATGCTTTCAATGCTGGGAATGAAGGCGTTCATGCCGATCAAGAGCAGCGGCGCCGTCTCACCCAAGGCATGCGCCATGCCGATGATGGTCCCGGTCAGAATGCCGGGCATCGCGAGCGGCAAGACATGATGCAACATGACCTGATGCTTCGAGGCGCCGACGCCAAGCGCCGCTTCGCGGATCGAGGGCGGCACCGACTTCAACGCGGCGCGCGTGGCGATGATGATGGTCGGCAAGGTTATCAAGGACATCACCATGCCGCCGACGAGAGGAACCGAGCGAGGCATGCCGAAGAAGCCGATAAACACGGCAAGGCCGAGCAGACCGAACACCACCGACGGCACGGCGGCGAGGTTGTTGATGTTGACCTCGATGAGATCGGTCAGCTTGTTCTTGGGCGCGAATTCCTCGAGATAGACCGCCGCGGCGATGCCGATCGGGAAGCTCAGCGCGAAGCTGACGAGAAGCATCAGGAAGGTGCCGGTGATGGCGCCGGCGAGCCCGGCGCGCTCGGGGAAGCGGCTGTCGGCGTTGAAGAACAGCTCCCAATTGAACGGCATGTGCACGAGGCCTTTTGCCGTCATGGCGTCGAAGGCCTCGATCTGACCTGGCGTGAAGCGCGGATTGGGCACCTTGGGGGTCTTGCCCTCGGCAAGCTCGGCGAAAGGCGGTGAGACGGGGAAGGAAACCTGGACGGTCTTGCCGATCAGGTTCGGATCGGCGGTAACCAGCTTGGCGATGGCATCGGGAGCGTCGTCGGCAAGCATGCCGAACAGCGCCGTATCGTGCACGTCGGGCAGATAGGCCTGAAGACTGTCTCGTGCCAAGGCAGCGAAGTCGCCGGTCGGAGGCGGCCCCGGTTCGATCTTGGCGGGATCGACATAGACGTCGAGCTTGAGGCTGGTGTCGGCCGCCATCTTCGACCACGACGCCGCGATTCTGCAACCGCTCGAAATAGACGGACCTGACTCCAGCTCAGCGCATCGACCTCCTTGGGGATCACGCCCTTATTGAGCTGGTCGAAGGGATCGGACACCGAAATCGGTACAGTGATGGTCTTGCCGATGCTGTCCGGATGCTTGACCACGTAGTCGCGCACGATATAGGGCGCATCGGAGGTCAGAATCTTCGCGACGTCGGTCTTCTGCTTGTCGGTAGCATCGGCGGGAATGAAGCTCGCCAAAGCATCCCGCACCAGAGCGCGATAGTTCCCGGCGGCCGGGTCCTTGGGATCCACCTTGGCCGGATCGACAAAGATCGCAAGGTCGACCTTGGTTTGCACGAAGGCTGGGAATCCAGTGATGACCAGCGAAGTGACAAGGATGCCGAGCAGGCCGACGGCGAGCGCAATGGCGATGATGCCATAGGCTTGCAGCCGCCGGTCCGCGGCATAGCGCCGGCGCACGCGCCGGTTCGACTCGGCGGAAGCGAATTCGCGTGCGGGCGGCAGCCGATCTATTGCTTGTGCATCACTCATATTGCTCTCGATATTTCCGTACGATCCGCAAGGCGAGGACGTTGAGCGCGAGCGTCACCACGAACAGGACAAGGCCCAGCGCGAAGGCGGCGAGTGTTTTCGGATTGTCGAACTCGGTGTCGCCGATGAGCAACGTGACGATCTGCACCGTCACCGTGGTGACCGGCTCGAGTGGATTGGCTGTCAGGCTGGCGATGATGCCGGCGGCCATCACCACGATCATGGTCTCGCCGATGGCCCGGCTGACGGCGAGCAAGATGCCGCCCATGATGCCGGGCAGGGCCGCGGGCAGGAGAACCTTGGTGATGGTCTCGCCCTTGGTCGCGCCCATGGCGTAGGAGCCGTCGCGCATCGCGCGCGGCACGGCGGCGATGGCGTCATCCGACAGCGACGAGACGAAGGGAATGATCATGACGCCCATGACTGCGCCGGCGGCGAGCGCGCTGTTCGGAGCAATCGGCACGCCGATCAACTCGCCGAAATTGCGCATGGCCGGCGCCACGGTGAGGACGGCGAAAAAGCCGTAGACCACGGTCGGAATGCCGGCCAGAAGCTCGAGCAGAGGCTTTACCAGGGCCCTGAGCCTCGGATGGGCGTACTCGGAGAGATAGATCGCCGAATAGAGACCGATGGGAATGGCGACCATCATGGCGATCGCGGAAATCAGCAGCGTGCCGGTAAAGACGGGAATGGCGCCGAAGGCCCCGCCCGCCGTCACCTGGCCTTCGCGAATAGGGATTTGCGGCTCCCAGTTGAGGCCGAAGAAGAATTCGAACGGCGACACCTTCTCGAAGAAGCGCAAGGCTTCGATCAGAAGCGACAGCAGAATGCCAAGCGTGGTGAGAATGGCGATCAGAGAGCAGGCGATCAGCAAGCCGGTCACGATCCGCTCGGCGCTGTGCCGGGCCCGAAACTTTGGAGCGATGCGGCGAGAGGCGAACAGGAGGCCAAGCAGCGAAGCGCTCAGCGCGACCGCGACCATGGCCCAGCGGGCAATTCCTTGCCAATGCTGGTAGCGCTCGGCGGCTGCCTGGACCACCAGGCTCGGTTCGCCGAAAACGTTGCCGGCGGCGACCGACCTGATCTCGCTCAGCAATAGGTCGATCTGACCTTGATCGAGTCCGTCGGTGGTGCCTGGCGGCAAGCTCCATAGCAGCAGCGTGTTGATGACGGGCCCTTGGAGCAGGAGCCAAATAAGCACCAGCAGTAACGCCGGAATGCCGACCCAGGCGGCAACGAAGGTGCCGTGATAGGCCGGTCGCGAATGAAGCTCATGCTCCCGGCCATCAACCGAGGCAACGGCTCGCCGGCGCCCGAACACGTAGCTGAGCGCGCTCAGCGCGATGATGCCTAGCAGGAGGTAGCCGATCATTTCTCACCGCCGCTTCCCGCATGGGCGCCAGAGCCCGGCATCCAACGCGAGTCGCTTTTCAGATCGAGCGCGTGGCCGCGACCCCAGGTCACGGCCACGCTTCGATTATCAATCTTCAACTGCACAAGCCTACGAGGTCGGCGGAGACATCTTTTCCGCGTTCTTGGCACGGTCCTGCATTTCCTTCAGCAGCTCCGGGCTGAGCACCACGAGGCCACGCTCATGCAGATAGCCGTCCTTCCCCATCGCCTCGTCGCTGGTGTACTCGGCGACGAACTCGTTCATGCCGGGGATGACTTTCCGGTGGGCGTTCTTGATGTAGATGAACAGCGGGCGCGACAGGCCGTAGCTGTGGTCGGCGATGGTGTCGAACGTCGGCTCAATGCCGGCGATCTTGACGCCCTGGAGCTTGTCCTGATTCTCATACAGGAACGAGTAGCCGAAAATGCCGAGCGCGTTGGGGTCGGCCTCGATGCGCTGCACGATGAGATTGTCGTTCTCGCCGGCCTCGATGAAGGGGCCGTCCTGACGCATCGGCGTGCATTTCTCCTTGAGGAGCGCCTCGAACTTGTCCTTGTCCAGTTCGCCCTTCTTCTTCTTGAAGTAGTCGAGCGCCTTGCAGCCCTCATGCATGGCGAGCTCGACGAACGCGTCGCGCGTGCCGGAGGTCGGCGGCGGCCCGTAAACCGTGATGGCCACGTCGGGGAGCGCCTTGTCCACCTGGCTCCATTTCTTGTTGGGGTTGGGAACGAGCTTGTCGCCGTCCGGGACTTCTGAGGCCAGCGCCAGGAAGAGCTGCGCCTTGGTCAGATCCATCGGCTTGCCCTTCTTGGATTGGGCGACGGAGAGGCCGTCATAGCCGATCTCAATCTCGGTAATGTCGACGACGCCGTTCTTGTTGCAGAGCTCCCACTCCGACTTCTTCATGGCGCGCGAAGCACCGGTCAAGTCCGGGTTGGCTTCACCCACGCCCTGGCAGAAGATCTTCATGCCGCCGCCGGTGCCGGTCGATTCGACCACCGGAGACTTCTGGCCGGTCTTCTTGCCGAACTCCTCGGCGACCGCCTGGGTGTATGGGAAGACCGTCGAAGAACCGACGACCTTGAGTTGGTCACGAGCCAGCGCCGGGCCGGTCGTGCAAACAGCGGCGACGGCAAGCGTCGACGCTATGATACAAATCCTGTTCACTTTCGCTCTCCCTTGTTTGGATGTGAGCTCCGCCGCGCGAGCCAATAAACCGCCGCCAGCTCGGCCGGGACGCTAGCCCTCCGCAATAATTGTTTTATGACGGCCATGATTCGGCTTTATGACAGTATAACCTATTGATAATAAATGATTATACCTGTGGTAGGGGCTGTGGATAAGCGCGCCGGTTGGAAAAATGCCGCGGGCGCGCTGGTTCGCCCGCCCTCACCTCTTCACTTCATGGCGAAGAGAGGTTTGCCGGCGGAATCCTTGATCGAACGCCACGCCTCATGCACGAGGTCGACGACGCTGTCGGGCAAGGGAATGTAATCGAGCTCCTCGGCCATCTGATCGCCCTTCTGGTAGGCCCAATCGAAGAAGGCGAGCGCCTCTCTGGATGCTTCCGGATCCGTGGGCACCTTGTGCATCAGGATGAAGGTCGCGGCGGTGATCGGCCAGGACGCCTCGCCCGGCTGATCGGTCAGCATCACGCCGAAGCCAGGCGTGGCCTTCCAGTCGGCATTCGCCGCGGCCGCCTGGAAGGACTTGAGCTCGGGGGCAACGGTCTTGCCGTCTTTGTTGATCATGTTGGCGTAAGTCAGCTTCTGCTGCTTGGCGTAGGCATAGTCGACATAGCCGATTGAGCCCTCAGTGTCGGCGACCTCGCTGGCCACGCCCTTATTGCCTTTGGCGCCCGCGCCGACCGGCCATTCGACCGAGGCCTCAGACCCGACTTTGCTTTTCCACTGCTCGCTCACCTTGCTCAGATAGTTGGTGAAGTTGAACGTGGTGCCCGAGCCGTCCGAGCGGTGCACGATTTCGATGGCCTGAGAGGGAAGCTTCGTTGTTGGATTGAGCGTCTTGATCGCCGCGTCGTCCCATTTGTAATCTCGCCGAGGAAAATCTTGGCAAGCGTCGCTCCGTCGAGAACGAGTTCGCCGCCCTTGACGCCCTCGACATTGATGACGGGGACGATGCCGCCCATGACCATGGGGAACTGGACGAGCCCATCGTCGCAGAAGCTCCTTCTCGCCGAGCGGCTTGTCGGTGGCGCCGAAGGTCACCGTCTTGGCTTCAATCTGCTTGATCCCGCCGCCCGAGCCGATCGATCGATAGATCAGCTCGACGCCCGTCTCATTCTTGTAGGCGTCGGCCCATTTCGCATAGATCAGATCGGGGAAGGTCGCGCCCGCGCCGGAAATCGTTGGCGCTGCCAGAGCCGCGCCAAGCAACACGGCGAGCGTCAGGCTCGCAGCTGCCGCAAAGTATATGAGCCTCATGGTTGCTCTCCAGGCCGGGGGCCTCTTCCCCGACCGCCGGTCGAGCGTCAGCGCCGCGCAATACGGTTACTATGTCAGTCGTGCGACAGTTCAATAACAGTCGACGTGATGGAGGAGCTGATGAAATTCACGCTGCTGACCCGCGATATGTCGGCCTACCTCACAGCTATAGCGAGCGCAAGGAAGAGCTCGAGAAGCAGTCGCTCAGCGTGAATCTCGGCGCAATGTAAGCCCGCGTCTAGCTCGCGGCGGCGCCCCGGTCGGCCTGGCTCGCGCGCGCTTCGTTCAGCATGACGGTGAAGGTCGAGCCCTTGCCGGGCTTCGAGGCGATGGCGAGCTCGCCCCTGTGCCGGTTGAGGATGTGCTTGACGATTGCCAAGCCAAGCCCGGTGCCGCCCTTCTCCCGGCTCGACGCCACGTCGACCCGATAGAAGCGCTCGGTCAGCCGCGGCAGATGCTCGGGCGCGATGCCCGGCCCGTTGTCGACCACGGCGATGGCGTAGCGGCCCGACTGGCGGCCGAGCGAGGGGATGTGCTTCGCCTCGATCCGCACCTGCCCGCCCCTCTCGCCATATTTGAAGGCGTTCTGCACCAGGTTCTGCATCACCTGGAGCAGCTCGTCGCGGTCGCCGCGCACGAGCGCCGGCCGCTGGAAGCGCCCGACCTCGAGCTGGAAGCCGGTCTCGCGCGCGAGCGGCTCGAGCGCGTCCTTGGTATGATTCAGCACGTCATTGAGATCGACGAGATCGGACGGCGGCACATGCGCGTTCATCTCGACCCGGCTCAACGACAGCAGCGCATCGATCAGCCGCGTCATGCGCGAGGCCTGCTCGGCCATGATGGGAAGGAAGCGCTCCCGCGCGCCGGGATCGCCCTTGGCGCTGCTTTGCAGCGTCTCGATGAAACCGCGCAGCGAGGCGAGCGGGGTTCTGAGCTCGTGGCTCGCATTGGCGATGAAATCGGCGCGCATCTGGTTGATGCGCTCGCCCTCGGTGAGGTCGCGCAGCAGGACGAGGATGCTGCCGCCACGCTCGCTGCCCCGCGCCAGCGGGGCCACGGTCGCCGCCATGCGCCGGCCCACCGGCACGCGCTCGGCATAGGTGACGGTGACGGCGCGCCCGCGCTCCGGCGCTGCCGAGACGGCATCGAGAAACTCGGGCGTCCGGATCACGGAGGAGATGTGGCTGCCTTCGCGCAGCGAAGCGAATAGTCCGCGCGCCGGAGCGTTGCAGAACAGCACATGCCCGGCCGGGTTGAGCACGATCACGGGGTCCGGCAGCGCATCCGCCATGAGATGCATGGCCGATGCCGTGCGCGACGCGGCGGCGGGGCGGTCGAGCGCCTCGGTAAGACCCTGGTCGGCCGTCATGGCGGGGCAACAGCACCACCGAGGCCACGAAACTGACCAAGCCGATCAGCGCGAAGGCCTTGGAGAGACCGGCGATGAGCACCAGCGAGGCCATGATCACGCCGACGGCGACGATCAGCCATTGCGCCGCCCTGAGCCTCGCCCCGATCTCCCGGAACGGGCGCATGACGGCATGGCCGACGCGCACCAGGAGGCCCGGCTCAAGCGTTCGCGCGCTCGGTTCTGCTTGATCGCTCAATGGCTTCTCCCCGCCTGTCCGGGCGAATCGCGGAGCGGCTCATCGCTAATGATTGACTTTGCATTATCACGTTTTTGCGACGGGCTTGAGGGTGTTGCGTGACAGTCCGATGACGAAAATCCCGGCGTCGTCATATCTTCCATTCTACTGATATAGTGCTGGCTCACGCCTTCGCCATGGGGATGTGAGCCCGCCTCGCTTCTTCCTGCCCTTTACCAATCACGCCACGCCGCGCAATCCCGGGGGACTGTCATGCGGTCTGAAGCTATCTGCCTGACTTTCGCTGCTCTCTTCACTCTCCAGACTATGGGCGCCCCTTTGCTCGCCCTCGCTTGCCCACCCTCGAAGACCTGGACCACCGGCCCCGACGAGCAAGGAGACTTCGTGCTTGCCGAAGGCGGATCTGCCGCGGTGCGCATGGCGGGCCCGTTCGAAGTGCCTTGGGCCCTGGCGCTTCTGCCCGACGGCTCCTTCCTCGTGACCGAACGGCCGGGTCGGCTCCAGCATGTCAGATCGAACGCCGAGACCAACCCGGTCGCCGGGATTCCGCCCGTGTTCTATGTCGGGCATGGCGGGCTGCTCGACGTCGCGGCGGATCCCGAGTTCGAGGAAAATCATTTCGTCTATTTGTCCTATCTGCAAGGCAACGAGATCGCGTCGGTCCTGCGCGTGCTGCGCGCGCGCTTCGACGAGGCCAATGAGGCGCTGACCGAGACGCAGGTCATCTTCGAGAGCAGCCCGGGGCCCGCGGCCCGAGCAGATCGGCGGCCGGATCGCGCTCACCGGCGACGGCTATCTGTTTATCGCGCTGGGCGATCGCTGGGACGGCGCGCGCGCGCAAGACCTGTCCGATACCGCCGGCTCGATCGTGCGCATCAGAACCGACGGCACGGTGCCCGACGACAATCCCTTCAGGCTGGTAACCGGCGCGCGGCCGGAGATCTGGAGCTATGGTCATCGCAATCCGCAAGGCCTCGCCTTCGATCGCGCCACCGGCGCAATTGTGGTCCGACGAGCACGGTCCGCAAGGCGGCGATGAGCTCAACCGAATCGTGCGCGGCGGCAATTACGGCTGGCCGATCGCCACGTTCGGCGTCGACTATACCGGCAAGCCGATCGCCGTGAACAGCGAGCAGCCGGGCACCGAGTTGCCCGTGCATTATTGGGTGCCGATCTCGGTCGCGCCATCGAGCCTTGCGGTCGAGACGCAGCCGGCCACCACCGAGATCTGGGTCGGCACGCTTGCCGGCGAGATGGTGGTGCAGCTCAGCCTCGCCGACAATTGCGTGCTGCGCGAGCAGCGCCTGCTGCGCCACCAGCTCGGCCGCATCCGCGATGTGCGCATCGACCCGAGCGGCGTGCTCTATGTGCTGACCGACGGCTCCGAGGGGATGCTCTACCGCGTCGAGCTTCCGCATGGCGAGATGCTCGAAGGGGGTAAGGGCCCGTTCTAGCAATTGCCCGCGCCGGCAGCCGGCGTATGCTTGGGACGCGAATTCGACAGCAAGGATCGGGGTGCGCCGGCGCAGCCGGCCGCCTATCTCTGGGTCAATCAGAGCAATCAACCCCAGGACAGAGCCGATGCGGCGCATAGTTTCCAA
This sequence comes from uncultured Alphaproteobacteria bacterium, assembly GCA_963817175.1. Lineage (GTDB taxonomy): Bacteria > Pseudomonadota > Alphaproteobacteria > Rhizobiales > Methyloligellaceae > Methyloceanibacter. Next base: position 61,329 of record CAWFNK010000006.1, on the reverse strand, counting down.
CTTCAGCCTCCACCGCGCCGCGAACCGAGACCCTCGGCCTCGACGATGCCCGATGGGCAGCCTTCGTCGCCCGCGATGCCGCTCTCGATGGACAGTTCTTTGTTTCGGTGAGAACCACGGGCATCTATTGCCGCCCCTCATGCCCCGCCCGGCGTCCAAAGCGCGAGAATGTGCGCTTTTACGCTACGGCCAGCGAAGCGGAGCGGGCCGGTTTCAGGCCTTGCAAGCGTTGCAAGCCGGCCGAGCCATCGCTGGTCCGGCAGCACGCCGACAAAGTGAGAGAGGCTTGCCGCCTGATCGAGACGGCCGAGCAGGAGCCCACGCTCGAGGAGCTCGCCGACGCCGTGGGCTTGAGCCCCTATCACTTCCACCGGGTGTTCAAATCTGTGCTCGGCGTCACGCCCAAGGCCTACGCCACCGCGCATAGAAACAAGCGCATGCGCGAGGAGCTTGGCCGGAGCGCCACGGTGACCGAAGCGATCTACGGCGCCGGCTTCAATTCCAACGGCCGCTTCTACGCGACCTCGTCGGAGGCGCTCGGCATGACGCCAAGACAATTCCGCGCCGGCGGTGCCAATGCGGAGATCAAGTTCGCGATCGGCGAAAGCTCGCTCGGCCTGGTGCTGATCGCCACGAGCGACAAGGGCGTCTGCGCCATCTTCTTCGGCGACGACGCTGACGGTCTTGCGCGCGACCTGAAGAAGCAGTTCCCGCGCGCGCGGCTCGTCGGCGGCGATCCCGCTTTCGAAGCGCTTGCGGCCAAGGTGATCGGCTTCGTCGAGGACCCGCGCGTCGACCTCGATCTTCCCTTGGACATCCGCGGGACTGCTTTCCAGCGTCGCGTGTGGGAGGCGCTCCGCCGCATTCCGCTGGGCGCCACGGCGACCTATGCGGAGATTGCCAAGGCGATCGGCGCGCCGAAATCGGTGCGCGCCGTCGGCCGCGCCTGCGGCTCGAACCCGATCGCCCTGGCGATCCCCTGCCATCGCGTGGTCGGGTCGAACGGGTCGTTGACCGGCTATCGCGGCGGCATCGAGCGCAAACGCGCCCTTCTCGCCAAGGAGGCAAAGTCGTGAGCCGGCAGATCAGCGCGAGAGCTTCTTTGCGGCGAGGTCGTTGAGATAGCCCTGCCAGCGCGCTTCCTGGTTCTCGCCGAGCTCGCGCAGATATTCCCAGACGAACAGACCCGTGTCATGGCCGTCGTCGAAACCGATGCGCACCGCGTAATTGCCGACCGGCTCGATCCTGGCAATGCCGACATTCTTCTTGCCGGCCACGGTGACGCGCTGCGCTTCGCTATGGCCTTGCACCTCGGCGCTCGGCGACAGCACGCGCAACAGCTCGGCCGGCAGCGCAAAGCTTTTCCCGTCGTCGAAGCTGACGGTAAGGACGCGCTTGTCCTTGTCGAGCCTGAGCTCGGTCGGCCAGGAATCGGCCATCGTCGCTTCCTCTCCCCTCAGCCGAGGTCGATATCGCCTTCGACGACATGATTGAGCCCGGTGCCCGTGGCCGTCAGTACCATCTTCATTTTCAGTTTCCCCTTGCCGCCAAGCCCTTCCTCGCGCACCACGCGCTCGATCTCCTGCTGCGAGGTGACGCCGACCTCTTTAAGATATTTGCGCAGCGACATATTGAACTTATGCTCGTCCATCCTGGGCCTCCTGAAGCGTTTCGTCCCGTGTTATGGGAAGGCGAAGCGCTTATATTAGAGACGAAAACCCATGCCGGTAACCTCTGAGAAGGCCCGCGCGAGACCGAAGCAGAAACCCGGCCGCAAAATGAAGGCTAAGCAGATCAGTAAAACGCCGCAGCGCCCCGGCCGCGGCGCTCGCGACGCCTCTCTACCGCAAGCGCGTGGTCAAGAGCGCCAAGGCCTATAGCCGCAAGGGCAAGGCCCGGCCGCAAGGCGAGGAAAGCGATCAGGCATGACAGCAAAGCCCTTGATCGACCCGTTCGGCCGGCATGTCACCTATTTGCGCGTCTCGGTCACCGACCGCTGCGACTTCCGTTGCATCTATTGCATGGCCGAGACCATGGACTTCCTGCCGCGCCGGGATCTGTTGAGCCTGGAGGAGATCGACCGGCTGGCGAGCGCCTTCGTCGTGCATGGCGTGCGCAAGTTGCGACTGACCGGCGGCGAGCCGCTGGTGCGACGGAACATCATGTGGCTGATCGAGCGGCTGTCGCGGCATCTGGGTGAAGGCCTCGACGAGCTGACGCTGACCACCAATGGCAGTCAGCTCGCGCAACATGCGCAAGCGCTTGCCGCTTGCGGCGTGGCCCGCATCAACGTCTCGCTCGACACGCTCGACGCCGCGAAGTTCAAGGACATCACCCGCAGAGGCGATCTTGCGCAAGTGCTGCGTGGCATCGATGCCGCCTCGCGCGCTGGCCTCAAGATCAAGATCAATACTGTCGCGCTGCGCGACGTGAACGAGGACGAGATCGAGGAGCTCATGCGCTGGGCGCATGGCAAGGGCTTCGACCTGACGCTGATCGAGACCATGCCCATGGGCGAGATCGGCGCCGATCGCACCGAGCAATATCTCCCGCTCTCGCTGGTGCGCGCGCGGCTCAGCCAGCGTTTCAGCCTCGACGAGATCGCCTACCGCTCAGGCGGGCCGGCGCGCTATGCGACCGTGCGCGAGACCGGCGGCAGGCTCGGCTTCATCACGCCGATGACCCACAATTTTTGCGAAGTCCTGCAATCGCGTGCGCGTCACCTGTACCGGCACGCTCTATATGTGCCTCGGCCAGGAGGACGCGGCCGATCTTCGCGAGCCGCTGCGGGCGAGCCAGGACGATGGTCCGCTCCACGCCGCGATCGCCGCCGCCATCGCCCGTAAACCCAAAGGCCATGACTTCGTCATCGGCCGGGGCGAGCGGCCGGCTCTGGCGCGGCCGATGTCATTGACGGGCGGCTAGGAACCGCGGAAACCCACGATTTCCGCGGATTTATTCCGTAGGCCCCGCATCGCCTCGCTGTCCGGGCAGAGCTTTGTTAATCAATCGACTTACCCCGTTCTTAACGCATAGGGGCGCAGAATCGGCCGTCATGTCGGGTTTGGTATCGCTCAAGAAACATTGGCTCTGGGCGGGATTGGTGGTGCTCAGCGCCCTGATCGCGGCCGCGGCCCTTGTCGCGCCCGGCAAGATCAGCCGCTACGAGCTCGACCGCGAGGCGCAAACCGCGGCGGGCCGGCTGAAAGTGCAGATGCTGAACGAGCCCGACACGCTCTTCTATGCGCTCGCCAGCCCGTCCTTCACCACGCAATTCGCCGATATTCTCAATAAGTGGGGCTACGGCCATCGCGTGCTCCGCTACGAGCTTTACGACAAGGAAGGCAACCTCACCTTCACCAGCGGGCTTGCCGGGCTGAAGCTCGACGACGAGCTCGCCACCGTGCTCGCCGCGCCGGCAATGGAAGCGCCGAAAGTCGCGCTCTACCAGAGTCAAGACGGTAGGAAACCGTCCAATTTTGCCTCGCTCACGCTTCCGCTCGCGCTGAATGGCGAGCCGCGCGGAACCCTCGTCGTCTATCTCGACCAGAGCGATCAGGCGACCGTGCTCGCCAATTATTTCACCTGGGTGGTCGGCATCACGCTGGCTCTGCTCGGCGCCGGCATCGCCCTGCCCGCCGCCTTCGCCTGGATGCGCGGGCGCGAGCGGCGGAAGGCCGAGGCACAAGTCCGCTATCTCGAGGAGCATGATGCCCTCACCGGGCTTTCCAACCGCAAGACCTTCGTCGGTAGCCTGTCCGAGGCGATCGTGCGCATGCACCGCGACCGGACGCATATCGCCGTGCTCTGTCTCGACATCGACAAGTTCAAGGAGATCAACGAGGCCGCCGACCATTCCGGCGGCGATCAGGTGCTGCGCGATATCGGCGGCCGCATCCAATCGACGCTGCGCCAGAACGACCTCATCGCCCGGCTCGCCGGCGACGAATTCGCCATCGCCCTTGTCGACATCACCAATCTCGGCGACGTCATGGCGTTCATGAACCGGCTGGTCGAGGCCCTGCGCCGGCCGCTTCAGGTCGCCGGCAAGGAGATGATGGTGACCACCAGCGTCGGCATCGCGCTTGCGCCGGCCGACGGCGACACCGCGGCGACCGTGCTCCGCCACGCCGGCATCGCTCTCGCCCGCGCCAAGGGCGACGGCGGTCAGCGCATGTGCTTCTTCGAGCAGAGCATGGACAAGGCGTTGCAGCGCCGGCGCATGGTCGAGCATGAGCTTAGGCTCGCGCTCGGACGCGAGGAATTCGAGGTCGTCTACCAGCCGCAATACGATCTCGCCACCGAGAAGCAATGCGGCTCCGAGGCGCTGGTCCGCTGGCAACACCCGGTGCACGGCAAGATCGCGCCGGGGCATTTCATCTCCGTGGCCGAAGATACCGGGCTGATCGTCCCGCTCGGCGAATGGGTATTGCGGCGCGCCTGCACCGACGCGGTCAAATGGCCCGAGCCGTTGATCGTCGCCGTCAATCTGTCGCCCGCGCAGTTCCGCGACGGCGACATTGCCGAGACCGTGGCCGAAGTGTTGAAAGAGACCGCGCTGCCGCCGCAGCGGCTCGAGCTCGAGATCACGGAGAGTCTCCTGATCAACGATACCGAAGAGGTGCTCGGCAAGCTCAACCGCCTGCGCCAGCTCGGCGTCGCCATCGCCATGGACGATTTCGGCACCGGCTATTCGAGCTTGAGCTATCTCGCCCGCTTTCCCTTCTCCAAGATCAAGATCGATCGCCAGTTCATCCGCAACATGACGCGCGATCCGGCCATGCGGGCGATCGTCAAGACCATCATCGCGCTCGGCAAGTCGCTCGATGTGATCATCACCGCCGAGGGCGTCGAGACGCAGGAACAGGCGGCGATGCTGCGCGAGTTCGGCTGCCCGCAGGTGCAGGGTTTTCTTTATGGCTATCCCGGCGCCGCCGAGACCGGCGTGAAAGCCGAAGGCAACGTGACCTCGATCACCGCGCCGCGCAGCAGCGCCGCCTAGAGTCCCTTCCCGCTTATCTCCGCTTGGATGGCGCGCCGGGCGTGAACAGCCCGCTCATGCCCCCGCCAAACGGGGCGATCTTGGTGTCCTTCTTGGCCGAGCGGCGCACGCTGGGCTTGCCGCTGCGCTGTGCCACCGGCTTCTTCACCGACTTGGCGGGCTTGGCACCGGTTGATGCCGCTTTCTCCCTGGGCTTCGGCGCGGCCACGACAGGCTTCGCTTCGGGCGCGGCTGCTTCCGGCTCGGCCTCGGTTGAGGGCGGGAGGAGATTGGCGATATTGCCCGGGGCATCCGCGGCAGCATCCGGCGCAGGCCCGATCGCCGCATCTTTCTCCAAGAGCTTAGGCGGCGCCGACAGCGCCGAGGTGACGTCCCGATTAGCGGCGGCGGCGTCGAGCTCGACGGCGATGGGCGTGTCCTTGGGCGTGATCATGCTGCCCGGCCCGGGCAGCGTGACGATCATCGGCAACAGCAGCGCCAGGCCGATGGCGTGGATGATGCCGGCATAAATGAGAAAGACCGGGATGGTGATGCGCTTCAGATCGATCACGGCAGCGAGGAGCGAAGCTTGCGTCTACTCGGCTTACCCTGGAATTCGAATTAGCTGAGTCGCCTAGGCCGCTGCAAGGCTTTAGTTTTCCATCACGATTTGCGGAGCCGGGCGGGCGCCGCCCTCCTTCCGCTCAAGCTCGGCAAAGGCGCGCGCGGCGATCTCGCGATATGCTTGCGCCGCCGGCGACGTCGGATCGGTGGCCACCACCGGGCGTCCTTCGTCGGATGTCTCGCGGATCGCCAGAGTGAGCGGCACCTCGCCGAGAAACGGCACGCCGAGCCGCTTGGCCTCGCTCTTCGCCCCGCCATGACCGAAAATATCCGAACGCTCCCCGCAATGCGGGCAGATGAAGGTGCTCATATTCTCGACGATGCCGAGCACCGGCACGTTCACCTTGCGGAACATATTGAGTCCCTTGCGCGCATCGATCAGCGCGAGGTCCTGCGGCGTCGAAACGATCACCGCGCCGGCGAGCGGCACCTGCTGCGCCATGGTGAGCTGGGCGTCGCCCGTGCCGGGCGGCATGTCGACCACGAGGATGTCGAGCTCGCCCCAGGCCACGTCCTTCAGCATCTGCGACAGCGCCGACATCACCATCGGCCCGCGCCAGATCATCGGCGTCTCCTCATCGACGAGGAAGCCCATCGACATCACTTTCAAGCCATAGGCCTCCATCGGCGCGAGCTTGTTGCCGGCGAGCTGCTGCGGCTGGCCCTTCAGGCCGAGCAGGCGCGGCATCGACGGTCCGTAAATATCGGCATCGAGCACGCCGATTCTGAGCCCAAGATCTTTCAGGGCGATCGCGAGATTGACGGCCGTCGTCGATTTGCCGACGCCGCCTTTGCCGGAGGCGACCGCGATGATGTGGGTTACGCCGGGCACCCCGCCAGGGCGGTGGCGTGCATCGCGTGCGGCGCCCGGCCGAGTGCGGGCTCAAGCCTTGTGGCGGCGCCTCGGCGGCCTTGCCGTTGCCGCCGCTTCGCGCGGCGCTGCCCGGCGAACGATCCGCGGTCAGCGTCACAGCCACGCCGTCGACACCGGGGAGCGCCTTGACCACGCTCTCGGCCGCCTGGCGCAAGGCTTCCAGCTCGCCGGCGCGCGCCGGGTCGACGAGAATCGCGAAATAGACCTTGCCCTTGTTGATGACGATCTCGGAGACGAGGCCTTGGGAGACGATGTCGGCGCCGAGGTCAGGGCCTTTGACGCGCTTCAGCGCTTCGAGCACGCGCTGTTTGGTGGGAAGTTCGGTCATTGACGTTATGTAGTCCTGCTTTGCGCCAAGACCAACAGCCTTGATTACCACCAGCTCTCGGTTTGCAAAATGTCTTGCGGCGGCGCCGGGCGATCGAGGCCGTAGCGGGCGAGCCAAACCGCCGAGCCGAGGCAAACCACCGCGCCGACCAGGCAGACGGCGCCGATGCCGAGCAGCACGCGGCTCTTGCTGCCGAGCTCTGCCGCACGCGCCTCCTCGGAATTGACGCTGATCAGGAAGCGCTGGCCCTTGGCGCCTTCCGGCGGCGCGCCGATGCAACGGTCCTCGCCGACCACGCCGAGCACATAGATGTCGACGTCGACCGGCAAATGCGTCTCCTTGTAGCGAAAGCAAAGCGTGCGATTGGTGTTGTTGATCATGCCGAGCGCGGTCTGCATCACGCTCTCGCCTTCCGCCATATGGCGGCGAACATCCTCGCGGGCGACCGCCTCGATGCCTTCGATGATGGCTTGCTCGGGCAAGATCCGCGCCCTGCCGCTATCGTCCTCGATCTCGAACGGCGCGAACAGCGTGGTGGTCTTGACGATCTCCGTCTTGCGCTTGCGGCATGCGGTCTTGCGGTGCGAATCATATTCGAAGAACTCGTAATCGCGTTCCACCGTCGACACGAAATGCGCGCATGGGCTGTTCGACAGCTCGCCGGTCACGGGAGAGGTGCAGCGCAGCCTGCCCTTGACCTCGACCAGGCTCCCGGGTGGGAGCTTGGCCACCTCCGCGGCAGGCGTCGTCTCCGTGGCACGCATCAGCGCCATGTCGCTGCGCGACGATCGCCAGCTCCACAACAGAAATCCGGCACTCGGCACCAACAAGACGCCGATCAAAACCAGCCAAGCCACCATCTCGTCCCTCCTTCGTCCGGCAGCCTCCGGGCACGATATCGTGTCGTCGCTCCGTCCGGGAGATGGCTACACCGAACCGGTAAAGGATTGGCTTGCAGCGGACGCGTGCCGGGCCGGTTCGGAGGGGATAAGCCGTTCGCAAGCGTCATCCCGGCGAAAGCCGGGATCCAGGGGCGACCGATCGTAGGGTGGGCAAAGGCGCGATCCGCGCCGTGCCCACCATTCATTCCGCGTGGGCAACGAAGACGTTGCCCACCCTACGGTTCCCCCAAGGGGGATGGCGCGCCGAAAGACGCAGTCCAGTATGGTTTCGTGCCTTGCGGCACGCGGGCGCCTTCCGGCGCGCCAAGGCGGCGTTCTCATTACGGCACCGGGCCTCGCTTTCCATTGCCGGCTCTGGCCGGGCGGTCAGTCAGCTCCTGACGGGGACTCGTAGTGGTCCCGGGAGGAGCCCCGATGCCGCCCGAGTGCTGATGCTGCGGACATCAGCCCGCGGGCGCCGCGCCTCGTCCGCACCTCACGACGCCTCATGATGCGCCCCTTCAGTGGACGAGGTGGGCCGATGATAAGGGAGATTTGGAAGGCGGTGATTGTGCGGGGATAATCAAGAAGCGCGAAACGCCGAGCGCAACAGGCTAGCCATGCCGATGGCGTAGACGGCCGCCACCATGACGTCGAAGACCCGGGCAATGAAAAGCGTGCCGCTGTCCTGCGGCAAGGGAGAGAGCCCAAGGCCCAGCACGATGAGAAAGGTCGCGAGGCTGACCGTGTAGATCGGTGCCGACTCGCCGCCGCGAGCGATGCGGTCGCCGAAAAGAAGCCCGACCAGCAAGACGACAAGCAGAAGAAAGGCAGGGGAAGGAAGTAGCGTGACGAGAATATAAGCGGCGGTCGCGGCGAGGCCTCCGACCAGGTTGCCAAGGATCAAGCCAGCCGCGGTGCCGCCGCTGAGGTCGGCCGGCTGGCGAAGGATGCCAATAACCGTCAAGACCGCGACGATGCTCACCGGCGAGACTGTCAGCATGAAATAGATCACAAGGCTCATCAGCACCGCCGCATTGGCAAGCGCGACGGCGACTGGAGCGCCGCCTTGCGCGCGGGCGGAAACGGGCTCGGCAAGTGCTCGCGTTGGGAAGAACGCGTGCGCGGCAAAGGCGAGCAGCACCGCGAGCGCACTTCCGGCAATCAGTGAGTGGATGAGCCCGTAAGCCACGGACATGGATTCGACTGCAAGCAGTGGCACGACGGCTGTCGTGATCAGGAAGATGGCGGCGACGCCCATCGCCTGGCCGCGGGCGAGCAGCAGAAATTCGAGGAAGATCAGGAGGGAGACGGCGAGGACCAAGACGAGCGGACTATCGACGAGAATTTGAGCGAGGAGAATCGAGAAGGCGCAGGCCGCCACCATCACAATGACAAAAGCAACGCCCTGCTTGACACTTATGGGGCCGCGCCCGGTCAAGAGTTGAACGGCAAGCATGGCCGGCAAGAAGGGGAAGTCCCAGCCGAGCACCTCGCCGAGCGTGAGGCCCACGGCGGCGGCGAAGGCGATCCTGAAGGCCAGCGCATGGGCCTCCCCGGCTGCTTCGGTCTGTGTCGGTACGATGGCCGCCTTAGCTGACATAGGTCAAAACGGCGACGAGCCTGATAAAGACGGCACCGAGCGCGTTGACGATTGGGTTATTGGTCCCATACACGACCACGTTGGCTTGCGAGCCATAACGCATGCCTTGGAAGTATTCCTTGTCCAGATTGACCGTGACGGTGAAGCGCTGTGGATTGCGGACGAGCCCCATCGGCTCACCGATCTTCGGCATTCCCGTTGCCGGATCGATCGAGCCCTGCGACACGCCCCACCCCACGCTTTGAACCTTGCCGGACAAGATGCGGCCGGGAAGCACGTCAAGCACCACCTCGACAGGTGCATCGGCCTTGATGTTCTCCAAGCTGTTCTCGCGAAAATTGGCGTTGATCCAGACGTCACGCGCGTCGATGAACGTGAGTGCGGCCTGACCGACGGCGACGAATTGACCGAGGGTCAGCTGTAGGTTGGTCACCACCCCATCGGTAGGAGCTGAGACGGTGGTGCGGACGAGATCGAGCTTTGCCTTCTCGACAGCGGCGAGCGCTTCGCGGAATTGCGGATTATCCGTGCCCTGAGGCCCGAGCTCCTGCTTGGCGCGCTCGAGCTCGGCTTCGGCCTCTCTAACGCCGGCCTCAGCCGACTGGATCTGCGCCGTGGCTTGGTCTGCCCGAGCCTTGGCGTAGACACCCTTCTCGACGAGCTGGAAGATGCGCGCGACTTGCTCGCGCGTGTTGTCGCGCTTGGCTTGTGCCGTAACCAGGCGTTCCTGTGCCGAGCTAACCGCCGCGGTGCTCGCTCCGATGGATTGACCGACGCCCGCCAGTCTGGCCTCCGCCTGTTGCAGGGCGATGGCATAAGGCTGCGGGTCGATGCGAAACAACACTTCGCCGGCCTTCACTTTCTGATTGTCGACGACATTGACCTCGATCACCCGCCCCGCAACCTCCGGCGCCATTCGCACCACGAAGGCCTGAACGGTAGCCTGCGAGGTGTAAGGCGTGAGCCGATCAGCGATCAGCGAATAGAGGAACAGGACCACGATCAGGCCGAGAACGATCAGCGTCCACCGCCTTACGGGATCGCGTGGGGCCTCGTCATTCTTGGCGTCACTCTTCACAGCCATCGTATCGACGCTCTTAGTGAGTGGAGACGGGGGCGATGATCCCGAGCGAGACCAGACCGCTGACCGCTAGTTGCACCGCAACCGCGGTCAACAGGATCCCGAACACGACTTCAGAAATAATCAATCCAGTGGGATTTAGGCGTTTTGCCAATTTGTCGATGTTGGCGAAGACCAAATAGTCGAAGGCCCCTACCAATAGCACGAGCCCCAAAACCAGGCCGATGCTCGCTATCGAGACGACCTCGTCGGACGCAATGATCAGTATCGTGATGCCGACCGGATTCAGCAGATACGGTATCGCCAGTGGGTAGACCGCGATGTGCTGTGGGTCCTCTTGAACCCCAACTTCCTCCACGGCCTTTTTGCCGGGTCCAGCCACCATATTGATGGCCAGGATAGCCAGGATGATCCCGCCAGCAACCGCGACGGCACCCCCGGTGATGTGGAGGAGCCGCATGAGCAACCCGCCAAAGGCGAATAGGACGAGCGCAGTAACGACCGCCGTCACAACCATTCGCCGGCCTACGGCCCGCTGCGTCTCGGCGTCGAAGTTTTTGGTTTTCTCGAGGAACGGCACCAGCGCAATTTTCGGACCCATACCGATAAGCAAGAGCAGAAGAAGCTTCGCCACCAGCTCTATGTCGATGACCGAGAAATCCATTAAGGCCCCGCTGTCTGACGCCCAATTCGAACGCTGCACTTGCCGTCGGGTACAAACCTATCACGCCGGTCGCGGGCGAATAGCTGTCCCTTTTCTCGATCAGGGGCAGTCGCTGTCCCTGACGAAGCGGGCCTTCACCCAACCTTTCGTGGTCTTGTCGCCGAAATAATGGCTGACCGGGCACCACCTTCTGCCCCAGGCCACGCTGTTCGGCTGGCAGTCGCCGTCGAGATGGATGATGCCGTGCTGACCGGGCACCAACCTGTCGACGATCTCTGCCAGCGCCGAGGCCGACGCGCGAAGATTGAGCGCGTCGTCGGCCGCGACGTTCACGACCACCAGGCAGCCCGGCCCTGACGTCGCCGACGCAGATGTGACGCCGGCGAGAAGCAGCAGACTGCAGAGAACGCTCCGATTGGTCATTTCGCCTCCTCCGACGTGCGGTGAATACCACATTCGGGGCCCGAGGCGCATCGGCGAAGTCAGGTCGCAACGGCGACACAATTTCGCCCTCACATGGGGTCGGGGGCATGAGCGCATAGGGTCCGTTTCCCGGTCAGAGTAAGCAACGATGCTCCGCTTGGTTCGCTGGCTGGTGCTGGCGTGCGAATTGCTGATCACCCTCCCCTACCGGGCGGCGCGCTTCGTATTCGCCACCTTCATCTTCAATCCGCGGCTTGGGCGCCTGCGCCTCGTCGTGGCGCCGGCCGTGCTCTATGTGCTGTTCGCGCTCACCCTCACTTATGTCTATGCGCCGATCAGGGGCGCGATCGGCCAGATGTGGATGGCGAAGGTGCTGGCCTATGCCGACGAGCGCTCGGTTGGCACCGCCATCTATGACGTGAAGGGCCGTTTCGTCGGCATCTTCGATCCGATCCTCGATAGCGAGGAGGATTTCAACTACACGGGGCGGCCGATCGCGCTGCCGCACTACATCGCCTATCCCGACCACAAGACGCTGCATGTCGGCCAAGTCCCTGAGGATTATTGGCGCTGCCTCGCCTACCAGGAGGACCGGCATCTCGGCGGGTTGATCAATCCGTTCGGCATCGATCTTTACGGCGTGCTGAAGATCCCGGTGTCGACGCTGACGCGCAGCATCGCCAACCGCTCGCCGAGCCTCGGCGTCGGCGGCTCGACGCTGTCGATGCAGCTCGCGCGCATCTTCTTCAAGACGCCGCCGCGCTCGGACGAGAGCGCGACCGAGAAGCTGTCGCGCAAAGCCAAGGAGTGGTGGCTTGGGCCGGTGATCCATTGGCAGCTGACGCGGGCCGGCGATCCCGGCGCACTGAAGCGCTGGGCCGCCAATCATTTCCCGCTGGCGCAGCGCACCGGCGGCCAGGAGCTTTACGGCGTCGAGGAGACGAGCCTGATCCTGTTCGGCAAGCCTGCCAGCGGCCTGAACCGCGCCGAGCAATACGTTCTTGCCGCGGCGGTCAACCAGCCGGTGATGCTGATCGGCGGCAGCGAGAAACTGGAGCAATTGCGCCAGTCGAGCTGGAAGCGCGTCGCCGGCTCGCGCGCCGTGAATTGCGCCAATGCGCTGATCGCGGACATGAGCGAGCGGGCGCGCGTCGCCGCCGAGCTTGAGCTTCTTGCCGCGAGCCCGCCCGACCCCAAGCCGATGCCGGGCACCGAGGAAGTGCTTGCCGCGCTGACGCCGGGAAACGCTGGCCGCGTCGGCGCCAATCCGGTGTACCGCGCCAACGCGCTGCTGCCGGCCGTGAAATATGGCGTGCGCGATGAATTGAAGCGCCGCTTCGGCCATTCCTGGCGGGGCAAGGTCGGCGCCGTGCATCTGACGCTCGATGCCGCCGACAATTTCAGCTTCGGCGCGCGCGAGAAGGCCGTGCTGGCGAAGCTCGACGAGCGCTACAGGGAGAGCCTCGCTCCAGCCTACGCGCTCGCTCCGAGGGCGCTTGGCGACGGTCAAGACAATCAGGCTAGCCTGCTGCCTGACGTGATCGTTGCCGCGGCCGACGAGAACGGGCGATTGGTTCGCTATTTCGAGACCAATTTCAACGCCTCTTATTTCGGCTCGGCGTTGGCGCGCGATGCCAAGACCGGCCGCTACGATCCTGCGCGCGAGTCCCGCGCCATCGCCTCGCTCGGCAAGATCCTGGCGGCGGTGGCGATCGCCAATCAGGGACGCGACACGCCGAACTCGCGCTGGGTCGACTCTAAATCGCCCGCGACGGGGCTTGAAGCCTGCGGCAAGGGCGAGCTGCGCCGCCTGCGCAGCGCGCGCGTGTCGTTCGCCTGCTCGCTCAACACGCCGCTCGCCTGGCGCACCGCGCGCGTGAGGCTGGACGAGCTGACGCGGCTGGTGCAGGGCTTCGGCATTACCCTGGCCGATCCCGTGACCTCCGCCGCCAATCTGGCCAAGAGCATCGTCGTCGGCCAGGTCGCGGCCGCGCCTCGAACCATGCATCGCCTGGCCGGCTCGGTGCTCGCCAGTCTTGCGGGCGATCCGCAAGCGCCGATGCGACTGCCGACGCTGATCGACGATCTCGCTCTCAGCAGCGAGGCGAAGGGAAGCGATACGACCGGCGCCATTATTCCCGCATCGCTGATCAAGCCGGAGAGCAAGGGCGAGCTCGCCGCCTTCCTCGAAAGCCCGCTCTGCTACAAGCACGGCACATTGAAGCGCCTCTCCGACTGGTGCGCCGCGAACCGCAAGAATGTCGCGCTGCATTTCGCCAAGACCGGCACGCGCGGCACCGGCGTGCTCGATCCGGCCGCCTACGACACGGTCGATCTCTGGGTCGCCGGCGGCATCAAATTCAACTCGGGCGCGAGCTACTCTTATGTGCTGCTGATCGGCACCGGCTCGCCGGCGCATCCTTGGGCCCGCGACCTCTATGCCGGCCAGGTGGCCGAGCCGCTGCTGCGGGTGCTTCTGGAGGACCTTGAGAACGACCAGGCGCCCAAGGAAGTCACCTCTGCCGAGTGATTTGGCGCACCGCCGCAGAGAGCGGTGGAGAGTGCGAGTGTTGCCACGTACACGTCACGAATTGGCCTAGATTTGCCTTGACCGTGAGCGGGTTAATGATCGGAGCGCTGGGGGGCGAAAAGCCGGTCGACGGGTTGGGAGTACGATCGAGGCGATGTCTGTCCCCCCTGTGCCGCCAGGTCCTGATGGCGCGCGCTTCGATCGCGCCATTGACAGCCTCGAATTCCACAATCAGCGGCTCGAGCGCCTGCGCGCGATCTTCCCGAGCTTCAAGAAGATCTTCCTGATCGTCTGCCTTGCCGGCCTGTCGTGGTTCGCCACCTATGTCGGCATGCTCGAGCTGATCGCCGCCAATACCGGCGACGTTTCGCTCGCGCACAAGATCGCCATCGGCTTCGCCGTCGCGACGCTGATGCTGATGATCCTGTATATTCTCGATGCGCTGTTCTCGCCGATCTCCTGGTGGCTGCGCGTCCTCTACATCTTCGGTTATGTGCTGCTGACGCTGATCTCGGTCGGCTTCGGCTTCGGCTTCTATTGGAAGGTGCTGGAGTCTCGCGGCGAGGCGACGCGCTCGGCCGAAGCGGCGATCGGCCAGGTGCAGCGCGCACTGGAAGAAAGCAAGACGCGCATCGCCCAGCTCGGCGCCACGCTCGATACGCTGACCGTAGTGTCGCGCGAGAAAGAGAGCGAGGAGCGCGTGAGGGGCGGCACCTGCCCGGACAGCCCGCCAGGCTCTGGCCCGCGCATGCGCTTGCGCGAATCCGACGCCAAGAGCTTTGGCTTCACCTCCGATTTCATCAAATCGCGTGCGGGCGGCATCCAGACCGACCTCGATAGCCTCAATGGCGACCTCGCCAAGGTGCTCTCCCGCGACCCCTCCACCTTCGATGCGCTGACCGGCACGCGCAACGCCTTCATGCAGGGGCTGAACCGCAAGCTCGATCTGACGCTGACGCGCTTCAATGCGCTGCGCACCGATCCGCAGCTGACCGAGCAGAAGAATGCGCTCTCGGAGCGCGCGGGCAAGACCAGCTTCGACGACGGCAAGGGCGGCAGCTTCCTCTGCCCCGATCCGCAGCTCCAGACCGCGCTCAACGGCGTGGTGCGCGCCATCGACAGCCTGCCTTCCATTGAAAAACCGAACATCGCCGCGGTCGAAGGCTCGGAAGCCATCGTCGAGGCGTTCCGCCGGCTCACCGCCACGACCGTCGGCGCGCTCACGCTCGAGCTGCCCCCCTCGCCCGAGAAGCTCCGCGAGCTGCAGCGCCAGGCCATGCAGCAAGCGGCGCGTCCCCAGGAAGTGCAAAGCCTGATGGCGCGCGAGGCGGGCTTGAGCCCCCGCGACTACATCCCGCTGTTCGTCGCCATCTTCGTCGATTTCTGCCTGCTGCTCGTCTCCATCAACCGACCGATCAACCGCTTCCAGATGCTGGCGCATAGCGTGCGCGAGGCGCGTGACGGGCCTGTCGGCGAGATCCTCGCCCGCTTCCACGAGACGCATCTCACCGGCCTGCGCAAAGAATTCGAGATCTTCCAGCACGCCGTGTTCGACTTCCTGGGCGATTACTACGTCGCCGTGCCGGTCAACGCCGAGCGCACCGAGGCGCGCTATCTCGCCAATCTGTTCGTCGGGCTCGAGGGCAAGGGCATCATCGACCGCGTGCTGCTGCCGCCGGCTTTCGTGGTGCGGCGCAAGCTGAAGCTGCAAGGCAGCGCCTTCGCGCAGGAACAGGCTTACCGGCTCTACCGCTTCCGCAACGGCGCCTGGTCCAAGCTCGTGCTCGATGCGATTCTCGGCACCGGCCCGCGCCTCCCCGCCGAAAAGCGTGAGGTCGTCGCGGCGAAGCCAGCGTCCGAGCTGCAAGCGAGCACGAACGGCCCCGCCGCGGCCGAGCATGCCAAGCCGAATGGGCATGGCCCGTCGACCAACGGCGCCAACGGCAAGCACGATCGAGATCAGAGATTCGCGAATGGCCGCCTGGAGGCGGGCGGCTATTCCGATGCGGACGACGATGAACATCGCCGGCCGTCTTTACCCACCCCCGAAGCCAAAGCCACCAACGGCCATAAACCGGCAGAGTAAAGCGTTGACGCGTCAAAAGAGGACTTCGGTCAAGTCTTCCTTAACCCTGTTCTTGCTATTCATGGCAAGGCAAGGCCAAGCGCCATAGCGTCTGCCTTCAACCAAATCCACAAGAGCGAGGGGGAAGATGCGCGTTGTGGTCGGTTCGGAGAGTTCGAGGGACTTCAGGCAGAGCGAGCTTCGTCGGCATCTACAAATGATGTCGCGCTTTGTCGAGGGCGCCAAACCAGGCGCAACCCTCACCATGATTCTGCGCTCGGCTGATTCCGACCCGGCTAAGGCCCTGGTCGGCGTCAAGGGTGCGCTGCAGAACTGCGGCGTGCGCGTCAAGGCGATCCTCGCCAAGATCGAGCCCGAGGACGAGATCCGGCAACTCTTTGCCGCCCTTTCGCAGCTTGCCCCGGACCAAGGCGCCAGCGAGCTGATCCGCTGGGCGCGCAATCCGCGCCTGCTCGACGCGCATGAGCAAGTCACTTACGGCGAGGCGATGTGCTGGTCGGGCGACGCCATGCGCCGCGATGCCGACAAGCGCAATGCGCTGACCCTGTTCGACGAGGCAGCCCCCGATACGGTGCGTCTCGGCCGCCTCGCCTTCGAGGCCCTGTGGGCGGCGTCAACGCTGGTGCCCGAGCGGCGCCTCACCGGCCCTGTGACGGCGCGTCCCTCCGGCGCCTATGAACGCACCGACGCTCCAGTCACGGCGCTTCGCCCAAGCCTGCAAGGCTGGCCGCTCGTCCGGCATTAGCTCTCCATGTTAGAGTAAGCTCCGAAGCCCGCGCATCGCGCGTGGTTCGATGGCGGAGTTTACGTCGTGGACGACAGCGATCAGCTTGCTCCGCTCTGCTTCGTGCTGATGCCCTTCGGCAAGAAGATGGATGCCGCCGGGCGCGTCACCAATTTCGATTCCGTCTACGCCAAGATCATCGCGCCCGCGGTCGAGCGATCCGGCCTCGAGCCGATCCGCGCCGACGAGGAGAAGATCGGCGGCACCATCCATAAGCCGATGTTCGAGCGGTTGATGCTCTGCCACTACGCCGTGGCCGACATCACCGGCGCCAATCCCAATGTCTTCTACGAGCTCGGCATCCGGCACGCGATGCGCCCGCGCTAGCACGGTGATCGTGTTCGCCGAGGGGACGGTGCTCCCCTTCGACATCGCCCTGGTACGAGGGCTAGCCTACAAGACCGACGGCGCCGGCGAGCCGGTCGACGTCGGAGACCACGCTCGGCGCGATTGCCAGCCAGCTTCAGGCGGCGCGCGGCAGCCCGCATGACGACAGCCCGATCTTCCAGCTGGTCGAGGGCGTGCCGCGCTGGGACGTGGATCACTCCAAGACCGACATCTTCCGCAAGGCAGTCGACTATTCCAAGCGCTACAAGGACCGTTTGCGCGCGGCGGTGAAGGAAGGCGCCGACTCGGTGAAGAAGGTCGCCGGCGAACCCGCGCTGTCAAACCTGCTCGAAGTCGAGAGCGGCGTCGTGGTCGATCTGTTTCTCTCGCTGCGCGACGTGAAGGCGCATGCCGCCATGATCGATCTCTACCACCGCATGCCGCTGCCGCTGCAGCGCGCCAAGATGATGCGCGAGCAGCTGGGCTTCGCGCTCAACCGCGAAGGCCGCTTCGCCGAAGCCGAGAAAGTGCTCTCCGAGGTGATCGCCGAGTTTGGCCCGTCGAGCGAGACCAACGGGCTGTTGGGACGCATGTACAAGGACCGCTGGGACCTTGCCAAGAAGCAGGGCCTGCCGGAAGCGCGCGCGCTGCTCAAGAGCGCCATCGACACCTATCTCGCGGGCTTCGAGGCGGATTGGCGCGATGCCTATCCCGGCATCAATGCGGTGACCTTGATGGAGATGATGCCCAAGGCCGATCCGCGCCAGGCCGAGATCCTCCCCGTGGTGCGCTATTCGGCCTCGCGCAAGGCCGCCAAGAACGCCGATTATTGGGACCACGCCACGCTGCTGGAGCTTGCCGTGCTCGCCCGCGACGCGGACGACGCCGCTGACAAGCTTGGCGATGCGCTGGCGGTGGCGCGCGCCGGTTGGGAGCTGGAAACCACGGCGCGCAATCTCGGGTTGATCCGGGGAATGCGCGAGACGCGCGGGGAGGATGCCGGCTGGATCAAGCAGCTCGAAGACACGCTCAAGGAGCGCGCCAAGCGGCTCGAAGGTGACAAAAGCTTAAGCTGAAAACGCTTCCTGACCCTTCGATGTATCGGTATCTTCGCCGCTCGGCAGCGATCGGTGCCTGGCTAAGGTGGGGCCAGGCTCGAGGCTTCCAGCGAGAAACAGAACCATTGGGAGGTTAGTCGTGAATCGGCGTGAATTCCTCATGTCATCCGCATGCGCCTGCTTGGCCACCGCCACCGCGAACATCAATCCGCTCCTTTCCCAGGCCGCTTCCGCCGCGGTTCCGGCCTTGCCGGGACGTCGCTGCGGCACGCCGCCCCCCACCCCTGCGGCCAAGATTCAGGCGAACCGCGTCATCACCGCGCTCCGCACCCACCGCATGAATTTCCGTGGCACGACGACGGTGCCGATCCGCTTCCACATCATCCAGGATGGAGCGGCCGGCAAGCTGACCGATCGGCAGCTGAAGTCGCAGGTCGCCATGCTGAACACGATCTACAAGCCCTCCGGCGTCCAGTTCAAAACCATCGACGTCGCGGAAGTTCAGAACCCCGCGTGGTTCCGGCATGAATATGGCACCGACCAAGAGACCGAGATGAAGACCGCTCTCGGCAAGGACACCGAGGGCTGCCTCAACATCTACACTTGCGAGCCAGGCGGCGGGTTGCTCGGTTACGCGACCTTCCCGTGGTGGCTTGCCGAGACGCCTCAGCTCGACGGCGTGGTTCTGCACCACGCAAGCCTCCCCAATTCGCCGACGCCCTGGGAGCAGCAACCTTGGCCGTTCGATCTCGGCATGACGGCCGTGCATGAGATCGGCCATTGGTGCGGGCTCTACCACACCTTCCAGGGCGGCTGCGAAGCGCCGGGCGACGACATCACCGATACGCCGTTCGAAGAGGGGCCGGCTGCCGGCTGCCCGATCGATCAGCCATCGACCTGCCCGGGCGAGACGCGGTTCATCCCGGTCGAGAACTACATGGACTATTCCGACGACGCCTGCATGAAGCATTTCACGCCGCAGCAGATTCAGCGCGTCAAGGACATGGTCGGCTACTACCGCTTTAAATTGAGCCCGCAGACGAGCCGCTCCTCGCTGCTCGAGCAAATCCGTCAAAGCATCGAGTGAGATATCGTCTCCTTCTGTTCGCGTTGTGTGCCGCCTCGCTCGGCGGCACGCCCGCGCTCGCCTTCAAGAGCATCGAAGGCTGCGACATCGTCGCGTTCGCTTCGGCGTCCTCGCCGGTGCCGATCGCGCCCGAGCGCTGGCAAGCCTATCGCGAGGCGATTGAGGCTTTGTTGGGCGACAGCTCGCACGATGCGCGTGCTCTTGCCTTGGCGCTTGCCCAGGCTGAGCAGAACCTGCTCGCGCCCGATAAAGGGTCGCCGGCCTATCAGGGCTATCTCGCCGATAGCTGCCAGCTGATCGTCAAGCTGAACGGAGACGCGGTCGAGGCGAAGCTCGACCAGATCGAGGCGTCGCTACCGGCCTCCTCAATGGCCGCACTCCGGCAAGTCATCGATGCCGCGCGGAGGCAGATGGACAATCTCGACCGCTCGGCGCGGTTCCGCTCGAACCAGGACAGGACGCTCGCGCTTGCGGCCTATAATTGCTTCGTCGCCGGCTTGATCGCCGGCCTTCTGCCGCCTGAGATCCAGGCCTCGCTGACGCTCGCGGATTTCGGCGACACCGTCTCTTGCAAGGACGCCGGCAGGACGGGATAGCGTCTTAGGCGCAAGGTCAACCAGGCAAGGAGCGCAAAGCGCGCATGGCCATCCCCGCGCAAATGCAGGCGATGCTGCTCGAACGCGCGGGCACGCCGCTCAAGCAAGCCACGCTCAAAGTGCCCGAGCCGGGACCCGGCCAGATCCTCATCAAGGTCGCGGCCTGCGGCGTCTGCCGCACCGATCTGCATATTTTCGACGGCGAGCTTGCGCAGCCCAAGCTCCCGCTCGTGCTCGGCCATGAGATCGTCGGCCATGTGGCGGCGCTCGGTGAGGGCGTCGCGCAATTCGCACCTGGCGATCGCGTCGGCGTGCCGTGGCTGGGCCATACCGACGGCACCTGTTTCTATTGCCGGCGCGGCGAGGAGAATCTTTGCGACGACCCGCGCTTCACCGGCTACCAGATCGACGGCGGCTATGCCCAATACACGCGCGCCGACGCGCGCTTCGCCTTCAAGCTGCCCGAGGGCTACAGCGACGCCGAGGCGGCGCCGCTGCTTTGCGCCGGGCTGATCGGCTATCGCTCGCTGAAGCTCGCCGGCGATCCCTCTCGTCTCGGCATCTACGGCTTCGGCGCTGCCGCGCATATCGTCGCCCAGGTCGCCCGCGCCCAAGGCCGCGAGGTCTACGCCTTCACGCGGGCGGGCGACCGGCAAGCACAAGACTTCGCGCTAGGTCTCGGCGCGGTTTGGGCCGGAAGCTCCGACGCGCATGCCACCCGAGCCGCTCGACGCGGCGATCATCTTCGCGCCCGTCGGCGCGCTGGTGCCGGCCGCGCTAAAGGCGGTGCGCAAGGGCGGCGTGGTGGTGTGCGGCGGCATTCATATGAGCGACATTCCGAGCTTCCCTTACGACATCCTGTGGGAAGAGCGGGTGTTGCGCTCGGTCGCCAACCTGACCCGCGCCGACGCGCGCGAGTTCCTGGCGCTGGCGCCGACGATTCCGGTCAGGACCAGCGTCAGCCCTATGCCATTGAGCCAGGCCAACCAGGCGCTCGAGCGCTTGCGCAAGGGCGAGCTGACCGGCGCCGCCGTGCTGATTCCCTAGGGACGCCCCGGGCTAGCGGTCTTTGTCGACCTCGATATCGATGCCCTTGCCCTTGGTGATCTCGCCGGAGAAGCCCGGCACGTCGATCTTCAGCACCTGCCGGTTTTGCCGCTCGTAGAGCATGTAACCCAGCACGCCGAGCCCGACCACCGCCACGCCGAGCAAAAAGGCCAGCAGCGGACTTATTCTGCCTCCCATCGATATCCCTCCTGAGTTGTTGAGTTTCCTGACGAACGCTTGGCTAGCCGCGCCCGTTCCCCTTATAGCGCGCCGTTTGCCGGTTGCGGTGTCTGTCTGCCTCGTTTCTGACGGGAAAACTACCGAGCTTTCGACCTCCGCGCGAGACCCCGCGCTTGCCCCCGCTTTCGCTTGACGCAGGTCAAGGTGGAGGAACAGGATTGGCCCAGAAGAACCTATAAAGCGGCCCCTCGTGTCCATGGGAGGACAGTATGCTTCACCAAGTCA
The DNA here is from genome assembly GCA_963817175.1 of uncultured Alphaproteobacteria bacterium. Lineage (GTDB taxonomy): Bacteria > Pseudomonadota > Alphaproteobacteria > Rhizobiales > Methyloligellaceae > Methyloceanibacter. The sequence goes on along the minus strand of CAWFNK010000006.1, from coordinate 39,890 downwards.
TCGAGACTCTGAATGCGCGCGTGGCGCTGCGCCCGCGCTACGACAATTTCATTGGCGGCAAATGGGTGGCGCCGGTCGACGGCCAGTATTTCGACAATGTCAGCCCCATCACCGGCAAGCCGGTCTGCCAGATCGCCCGCTCGCAAGCCGCCGATATCGAGCTTGCGCTCGACGCCGCGCATAAGGCGAAGGACGCCTGGGGCAAGACCTCGGCGGCCACCCGCGCCGCGATCCTCAATAAGATCGCCGACCGCATGGAGGAGAACCTCAAGGTGATCGCCACGGTCGAGACCATCGACAACGGCAAGCCGATCCGCGAGACGACCTTCGCCGACATCCCGCTCGCCATCGATCACTTCCGCTATTTCGCCTCCTGCATCCGCGCCCAGGAGGGCTCGCTGTCGGAGATCGATCATGAGACCATCGCCTATCACTTCCACGAGCCGCTCGGCGTGGTCGGACAGATCATCCCGTGGAACTTCCCGATCCTGATGGCGACCTGGAAGCTCGCGCCCGCTCTCGCTGCCGGCAATTGCATCGTGCTGAAGCCGGCCGAGCAGACGCCGATGTCGATCATGGTGCTGATGGACCTGATCGGCGATCTCCTCCCGCCCGGCGTGCTCAACGTGGTCAACGGCTTCGGCGTCGAGGCCGGCAAGCCGCTCGCCCAGAACAAGCGCATTGCCAAGATCGCCTTCACCGGCGAGACCACGACGGGGCGGCTGATCATGCAATATGCGTCGGAGAACCTGATCCCGGTCACGCTCGAGCTCGGCGGCAAGTCGCCCAACATCTTCTTCGCCGACGTGATGGCCGAGGACGACGCCTTCTTCGACAAGGCGCTCGAAGGCTTCACCATGTTCGCGCTGAACCAGGGCGAGGTCTGCACCTGCCCCTCGCGCGCGCTGGTGCAGCGCTCGATCTACGACAAGTTCATGGAGAAGGCGGTCGCCCGGGTGAAGAAGGTCAAGCAGGGCAATCCGCTCGAGCCCTCGACCATGATCGGCGCGCAGGCCTCCAACGACCAGCTCGAGAAGATCCTCTCTTACGTCGATATCGGCAAGAAGGAAGGCGCCAAGCTCTTGACCGGCGGCGAGCGGCTCGCGCTCAACGGCGAGCTCGCCGAGGGCTATTACATGCAGCCCACCGTGTTCGAGGGCAACAACAAGATGCGCATCTTCCAGGAGGAGATCTTCGGACCTGTTCTCTCGGTCACGCCCTTCGACGACGAGGAGGAGGCGCTCTCGATCGCCAACGACACGCTCTACGGGCTCGGCGCCGGCGTGTGGACGCGCAACATCAACCGCGCCTACAATTTTGGCCGGGCGATCCAGGCCGGGCGGGTGTGGACCAATTGCTACCACCTCTACCCGGCGCACGCGGCGTTCGGCGGCTATAAGAAGTCCGGCATCGGGCGCGAGAACCACAAGATGATGCTCGACCATTACCAGCAGACCAAGAACATGCTGGTGAGCTATAGCCCGAAGGCGATGGGCTTCTTCTAGTCTTGTGGAGGTTCAATCGCGCTCGGGCCTCGTTGCGCTGGTAAGCAGCCTGCCGATTTGGGCGTGGCGTAAGCGGCCTGAGATTTGGTTGCTCGGCGGGGTTTTCCTCGCCGGGCTGCTGCTGCTGGCCTTTGGGCACATCGCCGAGGAGGTCATCGAAGGCGACGCCACCAAGTTCGACCAGACCGTCATGCTCGCCTTGCGGAGCCCTTCGGACTCGTCCGATCCGCTCGGCCCGGCATGGCTGGAAGAGGCGGCGCGCGACATCACCGGCTTGGGCAGCTACGCCGTACTCGGTTTCGTGTTCTGTGCCGTAGTGTCTTATCTCCTGATGACCAAACGGCGGAGCGCCGCGCTCTGGGTCTCTGCCTCGATCCTCGGCGGTGTTCTCTTGAGCAACGTATTGAAATTTGCCTTCGCGCGGCCGAGACCAGAGCTCGTGGCCCCGCTTGCGCGCGTATTCACCTCAAGCTTTCCAAGCGGGCACGCAACCTTGGCGGCGGTAACCTATTTGACGCTCGGCGCGCTGCTGGCGAGCCTGCACAGCTCGCGCCGGCTGAAGCTCTATTTTATCGGCTTGGCCATCATCCTCACCGTGGCCATCGGGTTGAGCAGGGTCTATCTGGGCGTGCATTACCCGACCGACGTACTCGCCGGATGGTGTATCGGCGCCGCCTGGGCTGCACTGTGCTGGTCGCTTGCCCGTTGGCTGCAGCAACTCGGTAAGATAGAACCCGCGAACAACGATGCGGTCGGCGAAGGAGATCGGGCCAATGGTCGAACGAGTCCTTGCCACTGACGCCGCGCTCGATCTGATCGAGCGCCTCAAGCGCAAGCACGGGCCGCTGATGTTCCATCAGTCCGGCGGCTGCTGCGACGGCTCGGCACCGATGTGCTATCCGGACGGCGAATTCCGCGTCGGCGGCAACGACGTGCATCTCGGCGCCATCGGCGGCTGCAAAGTTTACATGGACGCCGACCAGTTCGACTATTGGAAGCACACCCAGCTGATCATCGATGTCGTCCCGGGCCGCGGCTCGGGCTTTTCTCTGGAAGCGCCGGAAGGCGTGCGCTTCCTGACGCGGAGCCGCGTCTTCACCGACGAGGAAGTCGATGCGCTGGCTGGCGTCTGAATCGCCTCAAGCCATCAGCGACACGACCACATAGGCGCCGACCGCCAACGCCATCAACGCGGTGGCGAGCCAGCCCAAGAAATACAGCCAGCGCGGCAGCGCAATCTTATCGCGCATCTTGCCTGAGACGGTCAGCATCATCGCCGCCATGATCGGCACCGAGACGACGCCGTTCAGCACCGCCGCCCAGAACAGCATGGCGATCGGATCGATGCTGGTCGCCGCCAGCCCCGCGCCGCCGAGCGTAGCGGCGCCGATGATCGCGTAGAAGCCGAGCGCGCGGTTGGCGGGAAGCTCGAGGCTCCCCTCGATGCCGAAGCTCTCGGCCACCGCATAGGCCGCCGAGCCCGCCAGCACCGGCACGGCAAGCAGCCCCGTGCCGATGATCCCCGCCGCGAACAGCGCAAAGGCCAGCTCGCCGGCGATCGGCCGCAAGGCTTCTGCCGCTTGCGCCGCGGTGTCGATCTTGGTGACGCCATGCGCGCCTAGCGTCGCCGCCGTGGTGACGATGATGAAGAAGGCGATCACGTTCGAGGCGAGCATGCCGATCCAGGTATCCAGCGCGATCTGCTCTGAAAGCATCCTCGCGCGTTGCTTGTCGCTGCGATAGCTGCGAGCGATGGCTGAGCCGCGACTCCTCCGCCTCCTGCGAGGCCTGCCAGAAGAAGAGATAGGGGCTGATCGTCGTGCCGAAGATGGCGACGACCATCAGCAAGAGATCGCGGTTGAGCGAGAGCGACGGGAGCAGCGTCGAGCGCAGCACCTCTCCCCAGGGCACATGCGACGAGGAAGGCCGTGGCGACATAGGCGAGCAGCGCCCAGGTCAGGAACTTCAGATAGCCGGCATAAGAGTGATACGGCACGACGATCTCGGCGAGCAAGCATGCGACTCCGAATGCCAATGCATAGAGCAGCGCCGAGCCGCCGATCACGAGGCGCAGCACCTCGCCCATCGCGGCGAGATCGGCGGCGATGTTGACCGTGTTGGCGATGACCAGCAGCGCCACCAGCAGCAGGAGCAAAGGTCGCGGCAAGCTCGCCGCGATGTTTGCCGCCAGTCCCTTCTTGGTGTGCCAGCCGATCAGCGCGCTGATCAGCTGGATCGCCGCCATGAACGGCAGCGTCAGCGCCATGGTCCAGGTCAGCGTATAGCCGAACTGGGCGCCGGCCTGCGAATAGGTGGCGATGCCGCTCGGATCGTCGTCGGCCGCGCCCGTGGTCAGCCCGGGGCCGAGCGCTCCCCAGGCCCGCCGCAACATCGTCTTGACGAGTGGCACGTCAACTCTCCGAGCGCGCGCCGGCGCGACGCCCTGCTGCAGAACGCTGGTGAGAGACGGGCGCGTCCAACCCGGCGCGCCACCAATATAGAGCGCCGGCGCTCTTCGCGGGGGAGCCCTAACGTCGCCCCCCTAGGTCCCTTTGCCCCGCAGGAGGGAGCGTGCGGACCCTTATTGGCGGCCCTGGAACAGAAGATCGACCCTTCGCAGAAATGACGGTATCCGGCGAGATCCCGCGTTCTTGGATCTGACCTTCTTCGCCGGCTTGGCCTCGGCAGCCGCCTTGGTCTCCTGACCTGGCTTGGCTTCCGGCTCAGCCTTGGTCTCTTGCGGGCATTCGGGGCCTTGGCCCTCCGACACGCCGGCCGTTACGGCCGACGTGTCGGAACCACAAAAGGGTTGGTTTCGACCGCCTTGCTGTTCTTCTCCACGCATTGATCGAGTCGCTCGAACGCAGCCGTGCTCTGGTCGAGCGGCACGCGGATCGTGGCGCCGGCGGCGACCACGTTCAGCGCGTTGGCGGAGCGCAGACCGTCGGCAAATTTCTTGTCCTTGACGTCCATCGACACCGAGTTCGGCGCGGCGGCGACCTCGGTATCGAAGCTGAGCGGACCGACATTCATCTTCACCGGATAGGTCTTGCCGCGATCGAGCTTCCAGTTCGGCGATTCGAGCTCGAGCGCGAGATCGTCGCCGGTGCGCACGAAGCTCGCCACGACGTCGTCGTCGAGCTTGCGATTGATGGTGCAGCGATCGAATTTGTCGCCCTTGAAGGTCGCCTCGATCTCCCAAGGACCGATCGTATCGGACTTGGTCTCCTCCGCGGCAAAGGCCAGCGTCGGCAAAGCGAGCGAGGAAACGGCGAGCGAAGCGAGCAAAGCGGCCTTGCGCAGGCTTGTGCCCCGCGCAGGCGAGGTGTCGGTCTCAGCAATCATGCTCTGACCCCCGTCGATATTGGGTAGGACTCGGAAAAACGCGTTGTGCTGCAAGCAAAACGCCGCAGGTCCGGCGCTAGTTCCGCGCCCGCGCGCGGCCGGGGCGCGCCTTCCCGCTCTGCCGGTGCAGATGCTGCTCGAGCAGCCGCGCATTCTTGCGGTTCGCCTTCCACACGAAATCGAACAGATCGCCGAGGAACGGGATCGCGCCGACCACGAAGTCGAGGCCGACATTGCCGAGCATGCGCGCGAGAGTCAGTTTCGAGGCTCCCGTCTGCCAGGCGTGATGCACGATCAGCAGCGACAGCGCGCTGGTCAGCACGTCGCCGAGGCCCGGAAACAGACCGAGCACCGAATCCCAGCCGAAGCGGAGCGGCGTGCCGGGGATGCGGAACCGGTCGTCCATCATGGTGGCGAGCCACTTCACCTGGGCAAGCCGCTCCTCATGGCTCATCCTTGCGGTGTAGTCGCGCAGATATTCGGCAGGCCCTCGCGCGCGCGACCAGGGGTCGGGCTCGCTGGGACTTAAGATTTCGACTCGACTGCTCATGTGCTCCTAAGCCTCGTAAAGCGTGCGCGTCGCATATGGGGGCTCCGCGCACTGCATCAAGGTTTAGGTGGAACGCGTCCGACTCAGCGCGGTTCCTTGCGCTTCCGCCCGACGCGGCGCGCGAACGCTTCCCAGGCGCGGTCGAGCGTCTGAGGCCCGGTCCGCGCGATCACCGCGTCGACCTCGCCCCTGCTCAGGAATTTCACCCGGCCCATGCTCATGGCCTGCATCTGCAACTGGGCGTTCCGCTCCAGATAAACCGACACGAACACCGCTTGCCGGATCGAGCCCGCCGCCACCACCGCGCCATGCCCGCGCATCAGCAAGGCCGCGCCTTGGCCCAGCCGGCTGGCCAGATCGCGGCCCATCTCCATGCTGTTGACCAGCAGCGCCGTGTCGCCGAAGCGATCCTGCGAATCCCAGAGCGGCACCTCATGGCCGATCGAGGCGCACATATGCTGTACCGGCTTCAGCGGATTGCCTGTGACGCCGAACGGGATCGTGCTCGGCGAATGGTTGTGCACCACGGACTGCACGTCGGGCCGCGCCTCGTAGATCGCGCCATGAATGAAGCGCTCGATATAGGGCGCGAGACCTTTGGCCTTCTTGGGGTGGGCAGGCTCGCCGTCGAGCGCATAGGCGACAATGTCCCTGGCCTCGACCAGTTCGGGCGCGCGGGCGCGCGACAAGAGGTAAAGCTTGTCGTCCTTGGGGTGGCGCACGCTGACATGGCCGAACGAGTCGACGATGCCTTGATCGGCGAGGATGCGGTTGGCGGTGACGAGCTCGTCGACGATGTCTTTCAACTTGGCCATCTGTGCTCGCTCACGCCTTGGCGTCCGTCGGCGCGCCCGCCGTGACATGCTCCACCATCGCCATGGCAATTTCGTGCTCGCCCATGATCACGAGGCTCGCCCCGTGCTTCTTGAGGTGCAGGATCTCGGCCTCCGAATGCGCCCGCGCGACGATGGTGAGCTTGGGATTGATGGCGCGGGCCTGCTGCACCACCTGGCCGCCCTCGAAGGCATCGGGAATGGCGACCAGCAGGCAGCGCGCCGCGCGCAGATTCGCCGCCTCGATCACGTGCGGGTCGGCCGCGTTGCCGGCCAGCGCGGCGATGTCTTGGGCTTGCAACTCGGCGACCTCGTCTTCGTTGTCCTCGATGATGAAGAGCTTGACGCCGCGATCGCTCAGCGCCTGGCTGACCACGCTGCCGACGCGGCCATGGCCGACCAGCACGACATGGTCCTCCAAGCGCGTGGGCTTGATCGGCTCGCTTGGCGCGCCTTCCGCTTCGGGCTCGGCGCCTTCGGCTCGGGCCTCTTGGCGTGCCAGCAGCTCGTCCAAGGCCGAGAACAGGAACGGATTGAGCAGGATCGAGAGGATGGCGCCGGCCAAGATCAGGTCGCGCCCCTGCTCGGGGAGCAGCATCAGCGCGACGCCGAGATTGGCGAGGATGAAGGAGAACTCGCCGATCTGCGCCAGCGAGGCCGAGATGGTGAGCGCGGTGGCGTTGGCATAGCCGAAGGCGCGCACGATGGCGTAGGCCGCGAGCGACTTGCCCACCACGATGATGAGCAGCGTGGCGAGCACCGGCAGCGGCTCGCGCGCGAGAATGGTCGGGTCGAACAACATGCCGACCGAGACGAAGAACAGCACGGCGAAGGCATCGCGCAGCGGCAGGGTTTCGGTGGCCGCCTGCTGGCTTAGTTTCGACTCGCTCAGGATCATGCCGGCGAAGAAGGCGCCGAGCGCGAAGGAGACGCCGAACAATTCGGCGGCGCCGAACGCCGCGCCGAGCGCGATCACCAGCACCGACAGACGGAACAGCTCGCGCGAGCCGGTATGCGCCATGGCATGCAGGATCCACGGGATTACCCGCTTGCCGACGATCAGCATGACGGCGACGAAGGCGGCGATCTTGGCGGCGGTCAGCCCGAGCGCCAACGCGATCGCGCCAGGGCTCGCGCTTTCGCCCTGCAGCAGCCCGGCGACGACCGGCAGCAGCACCAGCGCCAGCACCATGGCGATGTCTTCGACGATCAGCCAGCCGACGGCGATCCGCCCGCGCTCGGTCTCGATCAGCCGCCGCTCCTGCATGGCGCGCAGCAGCACCACCGTGCTCGCCACCGACAGCGCGAGCCCGAACACGAGGCCCGCGCCGATGCCCCAGCCGAGCCAGGCCGCCAGCCCCATGCCGAGCAGCGTCGCGCAAGCGATCTGCGCGATGGCGCCTGGGATGGCGATCTTCCGCACCGAGAGCAGATCCTCGAGCGAGAAATGCAGCCCGACGCCGAACATCAGCAAGATAACGCCGATCTCGGCGAGCTGGCCCGCGAGATTCTGGTCGGCGACATAGCCGGGCGTGAACGGGCCGATGACGATGCCGGCCAGGAGATAGCCCACCAGCGGCGGCAGCTTGACCTTATGCGCGATCGCCGCGAATACCCAGGCGAGGGTCAATGCGGCGACGATGGTCGTGATGAGGGGCGTGTAATGCGGCATGACAGGCGCCGACAGCTTTAGCTGGTCGAGGCCTCTTTTTCCACCAGCATCGGCACGGCCGACAGGGCCGGCGCGCCTTCGCGGCTGGACTGCGCCACCAGCAGCGCGATCTCCGCCACGTTGTCGAGCATGGCCTTGGCGATCTCATGCTCGCCCATGACCACGAGCGTCGCGCCGTGACGCCGGAGATAGTCGATCTCTTCCTGCGAATGCGCCCGCGCGATGATCGGCAGGCTCGGATTGATGGCATGCGCCTGCTGCACCACCTGGCCGCCCTCGAAGGCGTCGGGAATGGCGACCAGCAGGCAGCGCGCCTCGGGCAGATTGGCCGCTTGGATCACCGCCGGATCGGCGGCGTTGCCCTCGAGCGCCTCGATGCCCTCCTGCCGCAGCGCCGCCACGCCCTCCTCGTCGTCCTCGATGACGAATAGCGGCACGCTCTGCTCGCTCAAGGCCGAGCTGATATAGCTGCCGACCCGTCCATGACCGATCAGCACCACATGGTTCTTGAGGCTGGTCGGGCGGATCGGCTCGCGCATCGGCGCCACTTCTTCTCGCGGCTCGGCCTCGGCCGCCTCGGCGAGCGCCTTCTCGCGCCGCGCCGCGTAGACGTCGAGCACGGCGAACAGCAGCGGATTGACCAGAATGCTGATGATGGCGCCGGCGAGGATCAGGTCGCGGCCATCTTCGGGAAGCAGCCCGAGCGCCAGGCTGCGATCGGCGAGGATGAAGGAGAACTCGCCGATCTGCGCCAGCGATGCCGTGATCATCAGCGCGGCGGAGCGCGAATGCCCGAACAGCCTCACCACGGCAAACGCCGCGAGCGACTTGCCGACCAGGATGATGAGCACGGTGGCAATCAGCGCCAGGGGCGCTTCAACCACGATGTTGGGGTCGAACAACATGCCGACCGAGACGAAGAACAGCACGGCGAAGGCGTCGCGCAACGGCAACGACTCGGTCGCGGCCTGCTGGCTCAATTGCGACTCGCTCAGCATCATGCCGGCGAAGAAGGCGCCAAGCGCGAGCGAGATGCCGAACAGCTCGGCCGCGGCATAGGCGACGCCGAGCGCGATGGACAGCACGGCGAGGCGGAACAGCTCGCGGCTTCCGGTGTGGGCGACATAATGCAAAATGGCCGGGATCAGCTTCTTGCCGACGAGCAGCATCACGGCGATGAAGATGGCGAACTTGCCGAGCAATATGGTGATCGAGCGCGCGATCTCGACCGCGCCGGGCGCGCCCTCCATGCCGCGAAACAGCGCCGTGAGCCCGGGCAACAGCACCAGCACCAGCACCATGGCGATGTCCTGCACGATCAGCCAGCCGACGGTGATGCGCCCGCGCTCGGTCTCGATCAGCCGCCGCTCTTGCAGCACCCTCAGCAGCACCACGGTGCTGGCGACCGACAGCGCCACGCCGAAGATGAGCCCGGCCCCTGCGGACCAGCCGAGCGACCAGCCTACAGCCATGCCAAGCGGCGTGGCGACCAGCCCCTGCGCCAGCGCGCCCGGCACGGCGATGGCGCGGACCGAGAGCAAATCCTTGAGCGAGAAATGCAAGCCGACGCCGAACATCAGCAGAATGACGCCGACCTCGGCCAGCTGGATGGCGATGTTCTGGTCGGCGACGAAGCCGGGGGTGAACGGGCCGATGACGATGCCCGCGATCAGATAGCCCACCAGCGGCGGCAGCTTGAAGCGATGCACCAGCACGCCGAAGGCGAAGGCGAGCACGAGGCCGATCGCGATCGTGGAAACGAGTGGCGGCACATGCAGCATCGGGGCGAGCTCCTGACCCACACCCTGACAATGAATGACGCCGCCGACAATCCCTTAGCGTGCTCCAGGCGACGCGGCTCGGCAGTGAATAGGGCATTAGGCAAACGAGCGGTGAAGGCGGCGCTGCGACCCCCGACGCTGGCCTTGCCTTCCCCGCCATGCTTTAATGCTCGAGTGAGTGCATTCGACTACAGGGCTCCCGCCGAGCTTTATGCCAGCGCGAGCAAGACGGGTAAGCGGCCCATGCGCTACACGCGCTTCAAGAGTGCCGCCGAAGCGATCAAATATGCCGTCGAGGTCCTTCCACCCGAGCTGTTGATCGGCAGCACGCTCGAGGTGAACGAAGAGCAATTCGACGGCTTCGGCATCCGCGCGCTGTACGACAGCGCCAAATATCCCTTGCGGCGTAGAAAAGTCAGCTAGGCCCAAGGCTTGCGCGCCGCCCGTTAACCGCCTGTCCCGCTGTTTAACTTGACATTAAGCCGCTTGGCCTCCATGTTCCGCCTACATCGATTGCTCGCGATCGCGCGTAGCTGCCGCACATCCGCGGCGCCTCATCCCGAGACAATTTCTCTTTCATCGTCTGTCCCCAGATAGCGCGTGGGGCGAGGCAAACGCCGATTACGGCCTCGCAAACGCGCATGCTTGCGCGCTTTAGCCCGTTCCCGGCGCATAAGGACCATTTCTTAGTGACCAACACGACTTTCGACGGCCTCGGCCTGATCGAGCCCTTGCAGCTTGCGCTGAAGGCCGAAAACTATCTCAAACCGACGCCGATCCAGGTGCGGACCATTCCCCTGCTTGTCGAGGGCAAGGACCTGTTCGGCATCGCCGAAACGGGAACGGGCAAGACGGCAGCCTTTGCTCTGCCCATCCTGCAACGGCTCTCGGAGCAGCGTCTTCCGCGCACGCCAAGCGCGCCGCACGCTCTCATCCTCGCGCCGACCCGCGAGCTGGCGAGCCAGATCGCGGAGCGCTTCACCGCTTACGGCCGCAGGCTGCCCCTGCGAACCGCCGTCATTTTCGGCGGCGTCAACCAGCATCACCAGGTGAAGGCGCTCAAAGCCGGCGTCGACATCCTGATCGCCACCCCCGGCCGCCTGCTCGACCTTTGCAATCAGCGCCATATCCGGCTCGACAAGGTTTCCATCCTCGTGCTCGACGAGGCCGACCGCATGCTCGACATGGGCTTCATCCACGACGTGCGGAAGATCGTCTCGCTCTGCAAGCGCGAGCGCCAGACGCTGCTCTTCTCGGCGACCATGCCCGCGCCGATCGCCAAACTCGCTCAAGACATTCTTGTCGATCCTGTCCGCGTCGACATCGCTCCGGTAAAGGTCGCGGTGGATCGCATCCAGCAGCGCGTGTTCTTCGTCGGCGCCAAGGAAAAGCGGGCGCTGCTCGAAAGCCTGCTCACCGATCGCCGCATGGATCGCGTGCTGGTCTTCACCCGCACCAAGCGCGGCGCCGATCGCGTCTGCCGCAATCTCAGCCAGGCCGGCATTGCTACCGTCGCGCTGCACGGCAACAAGGCGCAGAACGCGCGGGTCCGCGCGCTGGACGCGTTTCGCACCGGCAAAGTGCGCATCCTCGTCGCCACCGACATCGCCGCGCGGGGCATCGACGTTCCCAACATCTCGCATGTCATCAATTACGAGCTGCCGAACGAGCCCGAGAGCTATGTGCACCGCATCGGCCGCACCGCGCGGGCCGGCGCCGAAGGCGCGGCACTGTCGTTCTGCGATCAAAGCGAGCGTCCATACCTTCAGGCGATCGAGCGATTGATGCGCTCGAGCGTCAACGTTGGCGAGCATCGTCTTGCCGTCACGCCCGCCACGCCGCCGGCGCCGCATAAGCCACGGCCGCAAGGCAAGGCGCCCGCTGCGGGCAAGCGGCGCGGGCGTTCAAATGGCCGGGGCTTTGCCGGACTTCCACGCGCAGCGCAGCCGTCCTCCAGGGGCGAGCGCGCTCATCCCCTTAGAGGAGATTTGAGATGAGCCAGAACTCCACGCCACTCCGCCGCACGGCGCAATGCCGAGGCGCTTCTGAGCAAAGCGCAAAAGCGGGAAGCGAACTTCAAGCAGGAGCAGGAGCGTGAGAGCGAAGCGGTCGCGCTCAAGACCGCGCGGCTCCGCGAGCTTCGTCTCGCCAAGGAGGCCGAGGACGAGAAGCTGAAAGCCGCCGCGCCTCCTCCCGCTCCGCGCGCTCCCAAGCCACGGCGATCGAAACAGACTTAGGGTTGTCCCCTTGAACAGCGAGTAACCAACATGGCATTCAAGCCCAATTACAATCAGCAGCGCGCGGACCGCAACCGGGCGAAGGAACAAAAGAAGCAGGAAAAGCGCAAACGTCTCGAGGAAGAGACGGCGAAGCGCAAAGCCGCGCGCAGCGACACGCCCGAGCCGGGCAAGACGGAATAGGACGCCCGAGAGCGAGTTCGAACCATGGCCAAGAAACAGCAAGCACGCCCCAACGGCTTCGTCCTTTTCGACGTCCTCTATGAGGACGGCACGCAGACCTCGAACCGCAAGGTTCCTGCCGCCGATCTCGGCGGGCTCGACGGCGACACGCCGGCCCGCGCCTTCGTCGAGATGCAGGATCGCGAGATCGCCGAACGCTCCGGCCGCCCGCGCGGACGCATCAAGACCATCGCGCGCGCGCGCAAGGCGAAAGCCTCCGCTTAAGCCTGCCGGCCGAGCCTTCGTCACAGCTCCGGCCCGGAAGGAATTTCCGTGCCTGTTGCCGGATTGCAATCCCCGGAAATACGAGAAATGCTAAGTTTTTGGGCTCCGTTTTGGGGGCGCTCGCCAGTGCTGGGCGTGGCCCTCCACTGGTAACATGCAATTCCAATGTCAGTCTGGGAGGTAAGTTTCATGCAGGTTCTTGTTGCGTCAGTCCGGGTGGTTCTCGCTCTCGCCGTTTCCCTCATCTTCATCGACGCCGCTCGCGCTCAGGCGACCGAAATCGAAGCCGACGCCGGCGTCGTCACCATGGTCGGAACCGTCGAGGCGATCGACGCGACCCAGCAGGTCGTGACGGTGGTCGGCCCGCACAATAATTGGGTCGTGGTCAAGGTCGGCCCCGAGCACCTCAAGCTGATCAAGCTCAAGGAGAAGATCACCATCTCCTATTCCGACGAGGTGGCCGTCGGGCTCCGCAAGCTCGACAATCCGCAGCCCGGCAACGTCATCGAGCAGGAAGAGACCGCCGGCATGAACATGAACCCGGAAACGGTCGCCGAGCAGGATTGGGTCGAGGCGACGCCGAGCGGCGCCGCCGATCTCACCACCATCGAGATCACCGACACGGTCGCGGCGATCAACAAGCAGCAGCGCACCATCACCTTCACCGGCACCGGCGGCAAGACCCGCACCATCAGGGTCGATCCCAGCGTGCAGGGCTTCAACCAGGTCCAGGTCGGCGACATGGTCGTGCTCGAGGTCACCCGCGCCGTCGCCGTCAGCGTCAAGCCGGTCTAACTGCGACACGCTGGCCGGTTCAGGAACTCCTCGTGACGCCCGGCGTTCATCGCCGGGCGTCACTTGCGTTTGAGGAGTTCACCCATGCCACGCAAATATTCCAAATCCGCCTCGAAGGATGTCGAGCGCGCGATGCACAAGAAGAAGCGCGGAACGCTGAAGAGCGGCAGCGGCAAGACCGTGAAGAGCCGCAAGCAGGCGGTCGCCATCGGCCTGTCGGAGGCCCGCAAGAAGGGCAAGAAGGTGCCGAAGAAGAAGGCGAGCTAGGCAGCTAGTCGCCGGTCACGACCTCATAGCCATATTCGGCCGCCGAGGCGGTGAGCCAGCGCCAGAAGCTTTGCGATACGCTGCGGAAGATGGCGATGTCGTAGCTCCGCGTGTCGTCGGTCTGCCAAAGCTGCACGCCCATCAGCGAGATCGTGCTGGTGGCGGCGCTCCCCAACGGGAAGGCGCGCGGGTCGAGGTCGATGGGAAGCCCCTTGGCCAGCACGTCGCGGGCACGCGGCCCGCTGATGCGGAGCACCGTCCGCCCGCCGCTCTGGTCGGAAATCGAGGCGAGACCTTGCAGCCGTTGCGCGAGCTCGCGGGCGAGAGCTTCGCCGCCGAGCTGCTCCGACACGGCGAGCCACTGGCCGGGCCCATAGCCGACAAAGCTCACCGAAGACCCCTGCGCGACGCGCGAGCTATCGGGAAGCTCGACCCCGTAGGCGCCGACCACGGCTTGCTTCAGCGCTGCCGCCTGACCTTTACGGGCCGCGACTGTCGCGAGCCCGAGCCCGACGCGCTCCTGGATGACCACGCCAGGCTCGCCATTCGCCTTGCCGAAACGGCCCGAGGTGGCGACACCGGCAAGCGCCGAGATGGGGCGGAGATGGCGGTCAGACACGCAAGCGCTCCCCTTCCGGATCGATGAAGCAGGGCGGGCGCACCTCGACCAGCACATCGCCGCCGCGCACCGGATCGTAAGCGCGCACGATCTCGCCGTGCCGCTCGGGCCCGCGCGCGAGCAGGCCAAGCCCTAGCCAATGGTTGAGCGACGGCGAGAAGGCGATCGAGGTGACGTAACCTTGATCGTTCTTGGCGGTCGCCTCGGCATCTTTGGGGATCAGATGCGCGCCGGCGCGGATCCGGTCTCCCCGGTCGATCGGCCGCAGACCCACCAGCGACGGCCGCTCCGCATCGGTCAGGGCCGGCCGCGCCGCCATGAAACGGCCGATGAAATCCTTCTTCGCCGACAGCATCTTGCCGAAGCCGAGATCGTGCGCACTGGTCTGGCCGTTGAGCTCGCTTCCCGCGGGATGCCCCTTCTCGATGCGCAGCACGCCGAGCGCCTCGGTGCCGTAAGGCGCAATGCCATAAGCGGCGCCCGCCTCCATGATGGCGCGCACCAGACTGTCGCCGTACCGCGCCGGCACGCCGATCTCGTAAGCCATCTCGCCGGAGAAGGAGAGGCGATAAAGCCGCCCCGGCGTGCCGCCGCACACCGTGACGTCGCCGCAGGCGAGATAGGGGAAGGCGGCGTTGGAGAGATCGTAAGCCGGATCGACAATTCCCTGCAGCACGTCGCGCGCGCGAGGTCCCGCGACCGCATATTGCGCCCATTGCTCGGTGACCGAGACCATCTCCACGTCGAGCGCGGGCCACAGGCATTGCTGGGCGAATTCCAGATGCTGCATCACCTTGACCGCATTGGCGGTGGTGGTGGTCACGAAATAATGGTCCTCGGCGAGCCGCGCCGTGGTGCCGTCATCGAGCACGAAGCCGTCCTCGCGCAGCATCAGCCCGTAGCGCGCCTTGCCGACCGGGAGCGTCGAGAAGGTATTGGCGTAGACCCGGTCGAGGAAGATTCCGGCGTCCCTCCCCTGCACGTCGATCTTGCCGAGCGTCGAGACGTCGCACACCCCGACGGCCTTGCGGACATTCGCCACCTCGCGGTTGACCGAATCTTGCGGCTCCTCGCCGCGCTTCGGGTAATAAAGCGCGCGCAGCCACGGCCCCGTCTCGACGAACACGGCGCCCAGCTCGACTGCCCAGCCATGCGATGGCGCGAGCCGCGCCGGGCGGAAATCCTGGCCGCGGTGATGCCCGGCAAAAGCGCTGATGGCGAACGGCGTGTAGGGCGGACGGAACGTGGTGGTGCCGACCGCGCCGATATACCGCCCGGTGACGTTGGCCAGCACCGCCGCGCCATTGGCGTTGGAGGTCTTGCCCTGGTCTGTCGCCATGCCGAGCGTGGTGTAGCGCTTGAGATGCTCGGGGATGCGGAAACCTTCGCGTGCGGCGAGCTTCACGTCCGACACCGTCACGTCGTTCTGCAAATCGACGAAGGCCTTGCCTTTGGACTTGGCGACTTGCCACAGCGGGCTTGGCGTTGCGCTCGCCTCGTCCGCGACGGACGGCGTGCTGCGCGCCTTGGCGGTGAAGCCGCAATCAGCGGCAGCGGCCACGCCGGCTGCCTCCCCCTCGGCAAGGCATGCGCCGAGGCCGAACGAGCCTGATGCCGCGCCGGCGACGCTCATTCCCGGCGGCAGAGAGCCGGGAACGAGCGCTGACAGCGCATCGCTCCATTGCGGCTTGCCGTTGAGATGGGTGGTGAGGTTGACGGTCGGGTGCCCAGCCGCCCGACACGGCAAGCAGGTCGCAATCGAAGCGTTCGGTCTTGCCGCTGGCGTCGCTCACCTCGACGCTTCTGACCCCGTGACCGCCGCGCACGCGCTGGATCGCGGCACCCGGGAGATAACGCGCTTGCGCTTACTCCGCCGCTGCCTGCGCGCGCGGCGACCCGGCCTTCCGCGCGTCGACCAGCGCGGCGACCGCGACGCCGGCTTGCGCCAGATGCTCGGCCGTGCGGAAGGCATCGTCATTGTCGGCGAAGATCACCGCGCGCCGCCCCGGCGTCACGCCGTAGCGGTTGACATAAGCACGCACGGCGCCGGCAAGCATCACGCCCGGGCGGTCGTTATTGCCGAACACGATCGGCCGCTCGATGGCGCCGGAAGCGAGCACGGCGCGCTTGGCCACGATCCGCCACAGCCTTTGCCGCGGCTCGTGCGCCGGCGGCTTCGCCACATGATCGTTGACCCGCTCGATCGCCGCATAGGTGCCGCCGTCATAGACGCCCTGTACCGTGGTGCGGCGCAGGATGCGGCAGTCGGCCAGGCTGGCGAGCTCGGCCTCCACCGTCTCCACCCAATCGCGCGCGGGGCGCCCGTCGATCGCGTAATGCTCGGCGAGCAGCCTTCCGCCCAAGCGGAAATCCTCCTCGCACAGGATCACCCGCGCGCCGGAGCGCGCGGCGGCGAGCGCGGCCGCGAGCCCGGCCGGTCCGGCGCCGATCACCAGCACGTCGCAAAAGGCGTTGACCTTGTCGTAATGGTCCGGGTCGGGCGCGTCCGCGGCGCGGCCAAGACCGGCGGCGCGGCGGATGGCCGGCTCGTAGACCTTCTCCCAGAAGGCGGCGGGCCACATGAAGGTCTTGTAGTAGAACCCCGCGCCGAAGATCGGCGAGAACAGCTGGTTCGCCGCCAGCACATCCAATTTCAGCGACGGCCAGCGGTTCTGGCTTGCGGCGGACAGCCCTTCGTAAAGCTCGATGGTCGTCGCGCGGGTGTTGGGCTCGCGCCGCGCGCCGTTGCGCAGCTCGACCAACGCGCTCGGCTCCTCCGAGCCGGCGGTGAGGATCCCGCGCGGGCGATGATATTTGAACGAGCGGCCGACCAGGCGGATGCCGTTGGCGAGCAGCGCCGAGGCCAGCGTATCGCCGTGATGGCCGGTGAGCTGCTCGCCGTCGAAGCTGAAGCGAACTTTCTTCGACCGGTCGATCAGGCCGCCGTCAGCGAGCCGGTTGGGCTGGGAGCTCACTTGGACCCCTCCTCGCCCGCGAATTCGACCGCGACGATCTCATGCGTGGTGATGTTGCGCGTGACCGTGAGCCAAGCATGGCAGCCGGCGCTGTGATGCCAATGCTCCTTGTGCAGCCCGGCCGGATTGTCGCGGAAATACACATAGTCCACCCAAGCCTCGGTCGCGCTCGGCTCGAGGCTCTGCGGCCGCGTCACCGTGGCGTCGCCGCGATAGGTGAACTCTTCGAGCGCCCGCTCACCGCAATAAGGACATTTGATGCGCATGATCTAAGGCCTCAGTGCAGATTGGGCTGCGCGCCCATGCCCTTCTCGTCGATCACGCGCCCCGCGGCGAAGCGATCGAGACGATAGGCGGCGGCGTAAGGATGCGGCTCGTCCTTGGCGATCAGATGGGCGAAGCACCAGCCGGAAGCCGGCGTCGCCTTGAAGCCGCCATAGCACCAGCCGGCATTGAGATAGAGATTGTCGAGCGGCGTCTTGTCGATGATCGGCGAGCCGTCCATCGTCATGTCGAGCAGCCCACCCCAGCTGCGCAGGATGCGTAGGCGCCCGATCACCGGCATCAAGCGCCATGCCGCCTTCGCACACATCCTCGATCACCGGCAGATTGCCGCGCTGCGCATAGGAATTGTAGCCCTCGATATCGCCGCCGAACACGAGCCCGCCTTTGTCGGACTGGCTCACATAGAAATGCCCGGCGCCGAAGGTCATCACCACGTCGATCAGCGGCTTGACCCCCTCGGTGACGAAGGCCTGCACCGAATGGCTCTCGATGGGCAGCCGCAAACCCGCCATCGACGCGACGCGCGTGGAATTGCCGGCGCACGGACAGCGCCACCTTCTTGGCGCCGATGAAGCCCTTCTCGGTCTCGACGCCGAGCACGCGGCCATTCTCGATGCGGAAGCCCGTCGCCGCGCAATTCTGGATGATGTCGACGCCGCGTGAGTCGGCCGCGCGCGCATAGCCCCAGGCGACCGCGTCATGCCGCACCGTGCCGCCGCGGGGCTGTAGCAGTCCGCCCCGGATCGGAAAGCGCGCATTGTCGAAATCGACGAAGGGCACCAGCGCCCGCACCTGCTCGCGGTCGATCAGCTCGGCATCGACGCCGTGCAGCCGCATGGCGTTGCCGCGCCGCGCATAGGCGTCGCGCTGCGGGTCCGAGTGGAACACATTCAACACGCCGCGCTGGCTGACCATGGTGTTGTAGTTGAGGTCCCGCTCCAGCCCCTCCCACAGCTTCATCGACCATTCGTAGAACGGGAGATTGCCGGGCAGCAGATAATTGGAGCGGACGATGGTGGTGTTGCGCCCGACATTGCCGGAGCCGATATAGCTCTTCTCCACCACCGCGACATTGGTGATGCCGTGCTCCTTGGCGAGATAATGCGCGGTGGCGAGCCCATGCCCGCCGCCGCCGACGATCACCACGTCGTAGGAGGGCTTGGGCTCGGGCTCGCGCCAGATCGGCTTCCAGTTGCGGTTGCCGGTGACCGCATTGGCGAGCAGGCTGGCGAGCGAATAGCGCATGGCCGCGATCTTTGCGCTGTCGCGCCTGCGGCGATTGACATTCCACGCCGCTTGCTTGACATTTTGCGACATGCCGCAAAGACGACCAATACGCCGCCCGGGCGGTAACGGTTCAAGCCCATCGCCGCGAAGCGGGCCGCAGACCGTGGGCTTCCTGCTCGTGCCCGGCTTCGCGCTGATGTCCTATGCGGCGGCGGTCGAGCCGTTGCGCGCGGCCAATCTGATCTCGGGCCGCGAGCTGTACCGCTGGTGGAACGCCGCCCCCGGCGGCAAGCCGGTGATGGCTTCGAACGGCCTCGCCATCATCCCCGATTGCGGCACGGCCAGCGAGCGCGACGCCGACATGGTGTTCGTCTGCGCCGGCGGCAATCCGGCGCTGTTCGACGACAAATCCGTGTTCGCCTGGCTCCGCCGGCTGGCGCGGAAAGGCGTCGCCGTCGGCGGCATCTCCGGCGGACCTTATGTGCTCGCCAAAGCAGGTCTGCTCGATCAGCGCCGCGCGACGCTGCATTGGGAGCATCTGCCCGCGTTTCGCGAGGCCTTCCCCGATGTCGCCGTCGTCCCGTCGCTGTTCGAGATCGACGGCAACCGCATCACCTGCTCGGGCGGCATCTCCGCGCTCGACATGATGGTGGCTCTGATCGAGCGCGATCACGGCCGCCAGCTCGCCGCATCAGTCGGCGACTGGTTCCTGCACACGCATATCCGCGAGGGCTTCGGCCCGCAGCGCATGGATCTGCGCTACCGGCTCGGCGTCGCCGACGAGAAGCTGCTCATCGTGCTGCGCGCCATGGAGACCAGCATCGAGACGCCGCAGCCCCGCGCCGCGCTGGCGCGCGCTGCCGGCATCTCGCTCCGCCAGCTCGAGCGGCTGTTCCATCGCCATATCGGCCACGGCATCCACTTTCATTACCGCTGGCTGCGATTGGAGCGGGCGCGCCAGCTCTTGCGCGAAACGACGCTGCCCGTGCTCGACGTGGCGCTCGCCACCGGCTTCGCCTCGGCCAGCCAGTTCGCCCGCGCCTATGCAAGCGCCTTCGGTGAGCCGCCGAGCCACACGCGCCTTAGCGGGTGAAGGTCAGCGTGGCCGCGTCTCGCCGGATCGTGCTAGCTTGAGCCGCGATGGCGACGACGAAACTCTCATCCAAGATGCTACGGGCGAGGACCAACGCGCGGCGACGCGCCACAGCTTCGCGCGCGTCCTCGGCTACCGGCGGCGCCCCGAAGCCCGACGGCTACGCCACGGGCTCCAACGCCCCGACCACCGGCGAGCTCCAGCTCGAAGTCTCGATCGGCCGCAAGGTCAGGCTGCTCCGCCAGCGCCTGCAACTCACCGCGACCGAGCTTGCCGCCGAGGCCGGACTCTCGCCGGGCATGCTGTCGAAGATCGAGAATGGCGGCACCTCGCCCTCGCTCTCGACCTTGCAGGCGCTGTCGCGCGCGCTCAACGTGCCGATGACGAGCTTCTTCGCCGATTTCGAGGAGCGCCGCGACTGCTCCTATGTGCGCGCCGGGTCAAGGCGTGCTGATCGAGCGGCGCGGCACCAAGTCAGGCCATCGCTACGAGCTGCTCGGCCATTCGCTCTCGGGCGACATCATCGTCGAGCCTTATCTCATCACCTTGAGCCAGGATGCCGAGCCTTACGCCTTGTTCCAGCATGACGGCGTCGAGTTCATCTACATGCTGACCGGGAAGGTGATTTACCGTCACGCCGACAAGCTCTATCCAATGTCGGCGGGCGACGCGCTGTTCTTCGACGCGGGCGCGCCGCACGGTCCCGAGGAGCTGCTCGAGCGGCCGATGACCTATCTCTCGATCATCATCTACCCGCGCAGTTGAATTTCCCAATAGGAAACTTTATTTCACGTGGGTTGACGAGCGGCTTTGCCCCGTAGCATGGTGAAGGCCGCATTCACCGGAGCTTTTCACGCATGTGCGGCATCGTCGGACTGTTCATCAAGGACCCAACTCTCGAGCCCGAGCTTGGCCGGCTGACGGCCGGCATGCTGGCCACTTTGTCCGACCGCGGGCCTGACAGCGCGGGCTTCGCCGTCTACGGCGAAGGAAAGAGCGGCGAGACCAAGCTCACGCTCCGCGCGCCGTCTGCCGCCGAGATGAAAGAGATTGCCGGCAAGATCGGCCACGCCTTCAGCGACGCGACCATCGCGCTGCACGACACCCATGCCGTGGTCGGCGTCGAGGACCGGTCGGTCCCCCGGCTGTTCGAGTGGCTCGCCGCCGAGGCCCCCGATATCGAGACGGTCGGACGCGGCCGCCGCATGGAGCTCTACAAGGAGGTCGGCCGCCCCGAGACGGTTGCCGAGCGCTTCGAGCTTGCCTCGATGCACGGCACGCATGCCATCGGCCACACCCGCATGGCGACGGAATCGGCCGTGACCACCGACGGCGCGCATCCCTACTCGACCGGCAAGGACCAGTGCCTGGTGCATAACGGCTCGCTCTCCAATCACAACAATCTCCGCCGGGTGCTGAAGCGCGAAGGCTTCTCCTTCGAGACCGAGAACGACACCGAGGTCGCGGCCGGCTATCTCAGCTGGAAGATGCGCGAGGGGCTCTCGCTCGGCGATGCGCTGAAAGTCAGTCTCGACGATCTCGACGGCTTCTATACGTTCGTGGTCGGCACCGAGAACGGCTTCGGCGTGCTGCGCGACGGCATCGCCTGCAAACCGGCGGTGATGGCCGAGACCGACCGCTATGTGGCCTTCGGCTCGGAATATCGCGCGCTCGCCGGCCTGCCCGGCATCGAGACCGCGCGCATCTGGGAGCCCGAGCCCGCCACCGTCTATTTCTGGGAGCGATGATCGTGCCGGAAGTCGATCTCGGCGCAACGCCGCTCAGGGAATTGAATGCCTCGCTCCACCGGCTGAGCCCCGACACCAATGAGCGGCACTGGATCGTCGACCACCCGGCGGGGCGGCATGCCATCGCCGCCGGGCTCAATGTCCCGATCACCGTCGAGATCAACGGTCCCGTCGGCTATTACTGCGCCGGCATGAACAAGCTCGCCACCGTGCTGATCCACGGCAATGCCGGCGTCGGCGTCGCCGAAAACATGATGTCCGGCTTCGTGCATGTGGCGGGCGACGCCAGCCAATCGGCCGGCGCCACCGGACGCGGCGGGCTTTTGCGCATCGACGGCAATGCCTCGTCGCGCTGCGGCATCTCGATGAAGGGCATCGACATCGTCGTGCAGGGCTCGGTCGGGCATATGAGCGCCTTCATGGCGCAAGCCGGCAATCTCGTCGTGTTCGGCGACGCCGGCGACTCGCTCGGCGACTCGATCTACGAGGCACGCCTGTTCGTGCGCGGCCAAGTGAAGAGCCTCGGCGCCGACTGCATCGAGAAGCCGATGCGCGAGGAGCACAAGCGCGCTTTGCACGAGGTGCTCGGCCGCGCCGGCTTCAACGGCACGATCGACCCGTCGGAGTTCAAGCGCTACGGCTCTGCGCGCAAGCTCTACAATTTCCACGTCGACAATGCGGGAGCCTATTGATGGATTGGACGCCGCGAACCACCCCGCGCCCCTCGGCCACCTTCGATGAATATTCGCTGTCGGAGATCCGCCGCGCCGCCGCGACCGGCATCTACGACATCCGCGGCTTCGGCGCCAAGCGGCGTGTGCCGCATTTCGACGATCTCTTGTTTCTCGGCGCCTCGGTGAGCCGCTATCCGCTCGAAGGCTATCGCGAGAAATGCGGCACCGATGTGTGGCTCGGCACCCGCTTTGCGCGAGAAGCCCATCCATATCAAGATCCCCGTCACCATCGCCGGCATGAGCTTCGGCTCGCTCTCGGCACAGGCCAAAGAGGCGCTGGGCCGCGGCGCGACCCAGGTCGGCACCTCGACCACCACCGGCGACGGCGGCATGACCGAGGAGGAGCGCCACCACTCGACCATCCTGGTCTATCAGCTGCTGCCCTCGCGCTACGGCATGAACCCCGACGACCTCCGCCGCGCCGACGCCATCGAGGTGGTGATCGGCCAGGGCGCCAAGCCCGGCGGCGGCGGCATGCTGCTCGGCCAGAAGATCTCGGAGCGCGTGGCCGAGATGCGCACGCTCCCGGCCGGCATCGATCAGCGCTCGGCCTGCCGCCATCCCGACTGGACCGGCCCCGACGATCTCGAGATCAAGATCGAGGAATTGCGCGAGATCACCGACTGGCAGAAGCCGATCTACATCAAGGTCGGCGCCTCGCGCCCCTATTACGACACCGCGCTCGCGGTGAAGGCCGGCGCCGATGTCATCGTGCTCGACGGCATGCAAGGCGGCACGGCGGCGACGCAGGACGTGTTCATCGAGCATGTCGGCCTGCCGATCCTCGGCGCCATCAGGCCGGCGGTCCAGGCGCTGCAGGACCTCGGCATGCATCGCAAGGTGCAGCTGATCGTCTCGGGCGGCATCCGGAACGGCGCCGACGTCGCCAAGGCGCTCGCGCTCGGCGCCGACGCGGTGTCGATCGGCACGGCGGCCTTGATCGCGCTCGGCGACAACGATCCCGCGCTGGAGGAGGAATATCAGAAGCTCGGCACCCATGCCGGCTGCTACGACGACTGGCACGAGGGGCGCGATCCCGCGGGCATCACCACGCAGGACCCGGTGCTTGCCGCGCGGCTCGACCCCGCGCTCGCCGGCCGGCGGCTTGCCAATTATCTTTCGGTGCTGACGCTCGAGACGCAGACCATCGCCCGCGCCTGCGGCAAGAGCCATGTGCGCAATCTGGAGCCTGAGGATCTCGTGGCGCTGACCGTCGAGGCTGCCGCCATGGCGCGCGTGCCGCTCGCCGGCACCGACTGGATCCCGGGAGCGAAGTAGATTGGAATGAGAGGCTTAAACGGGCCTTCGGAGTAGAAAAGGGGAGTCATATGGCGGTCGATCTTGCAGTCGAGGCCCGCGAGCGCGGGATCAAATATTTCCTGATTTCCTACGTCGATCTGTTCGGCACGCTGCGCGCCAAGCTGGCACCGGCCGCGGCGATCGGCGACATGGCGAAGGACGGCGCGGGTTTCGCCGGCTTTGCCAGCTGGCTCGACATGACGCCCGCCGATCCCGACGTGCTCGCCATTCCCGATCCTTCGAGCCTGATCCAGCTTCCGTGGAAGCGCGAGGTCGGCTGGCTCGCCGCCGATCCTTACATGAACGGCAAGCTGGTCGAGCAGGCGCCGCGCAACATCCTGAAGAAGATCGTGGCGAAGGCCGCTTCTGCCGGCTACGCGATGAAGACCGGCGTCGAATGCGAGTTCTTTCTCGTCAGCCCCGACGGCTCGGCGATCAGCGATGCCGCCGACACGCAATCCAAGCCCTGCTACGACCAATCGGCGCTGATGCGCCGCTACGACGTGATCAGCGAGATCTGCGATGCCATGCTCGAGCTCGGCTGGTCGCCCTACCAGAACGACCATGAGGACGCCAACGGCCAGTTCGAGATGAACTGGCAGTTCGCCGACGCGCTCACCACCGCCGACCGGATGGCGTTCTTCAAATATATGGTCAAGGCCATCGCCGAGAAGCACGGCCTGCGCGCGACCTTCATGCCGAAGCCGTTCCTCAACCTCACCGGCAGCGGCTGCCACGTGCACGTGTCGCTGTGGCAAGGCGACCGCAATCTGTTCGACGACGGCAATGACGGGCTCGGCCTGTCGCGCACCGCCTACAACTTCATTGGCGGGGTGATGAATGCGGCGAGCGAGCTCTGCTCGATCACCAACCCCACGGTCAATTCCTACAAGCGCATCAATGCGCCGGTGACGACCTCGGGCGCCACCTGGTCGCCCAACACGGTGACCTATGCCGGCAACAACCGCACCCACATGATACGGATCCCGGGCGGCGGCCGCTTCGAGTTCCGGCTCGCCGACGGCGCCACCAACCCCTATTTGCTCCCGGCCGCGCTGCTCGCCGCGGGCCTCGACGGCATCGCGCGCGGCATCGATCCCGGCAAGCCGCTCGACATCGACATGTATGCGGAAGGTCACAAGGCGCCGGCCGGCACCAAGAAGCTGCCGCTCAACCTGCTCGATGCCTTGCGCATTACCGAGGGCTCGCAGCTCTTGCGGCGCGAGCTCGGCGATGAGTTCGTCAACTCCTACATCAAGCTCAAGACCCGGGAGTGGAACGATTTTTCGCGCCACTTGACCGAGTGGGAACGCGCCAACACGCTCGACTGCTAGCAGCCTTGCTCATTCGCGATCCTATGCCTGACGACGAGGCTCACTGGCGGCGCCTGTGGGACGCCTATTGCGCGTTCTACGCCACCGAGGTGCCGGACGACGTGACGGCAGGGACCTGGGCGAGGATGCTCACGCCGCAATCGCCGCTGTTCGGGCGCATCGCCGAGTGGAACGGCGAGATCGTGGGCTTCAGCATCTCTGTGGTGCATGAGGGCACGTGGACGCTCAAGCCCATTTGCTACCTCGAGGATCTCTTCGTCGACGAGGCGGCGCGCGGTCACGGCATTGGGCGCGCCCTGATCGAGGACGTGCTCGCGCTGGCTCGCGCCCAGGGCTGGTCGCGGCTGTATTGGCTGACCAATGTGTCGAACGAAGACCGCCCGCCGGCTCTATGACAAATTCGCCAAGGCCGACGATTTCGTCCGCTACCGTATGATCTTAAGCTGACAGCATCGGCGCGCCCTCTTGTGAGGCATCGCGGCATTTGTTT
This sequence comes from uncultured Alphaproteobacteria bacterium, assembly GCA_963817175.1. GTDB lineage: Bacteria > Pseudomonadota > Alphaproteobacteria > Rhizobiales > Methyloligellaceae > Methyloceanibacter. The sequence goes on along the minus strand of CAWFNK010000006.1, from coordinate 14,654 downwards.
ATTCTGCCGGCGCCTTCAAGGAGAGTTGCATGGCCGACAACAAGTCCCCCAATCCCAAGCGTACCGAGATCGTTCTGGCTTGGCTCGGCATGGCCGGCGCCTGTCGCCGTGATGTGGTGGTTGGTCGCCGACTAGGGCCTTGAAAAGAATGAGGCGCCGGCATTGCTACCGGCGCCTCTCACTTAAGGTTCGGACTTTCCGCGGCCTCTAATAGTAGCGATCAATCGCTGACCTGGTTTCGTCGCCGCTACGGTCGGCCTTCATATCGGCTGCAATTTCTGCATTCTCCTGGCGCGTCTGGACAATGTGCCAGCCGATCCAGAAGGCAAATCCCAGGATGACCAGGACCACCTCCCATCCCTGGAAAGGATAGATGGCGCCGACATCCTTGAGGTCGACAGCCCAGCTTGTCATTCCGTTGGTCGACATTTTTGCATCTCCTCTCGGATCTCTATTTGATCATCGCCTTCTCGGTCGTGCCCACTTCGCGGACCGAGGCCTCAAAAGCCTGGTTGATCGCAAAGTCGACACCCTCAAGCTCGACTTTCGCCGGCACGCGCAACAGGCCCATGCCATTCATGATCTTGCAGGCGATCAAGGTCGGGATGAAGCCGAGCAGGAACATCAAGCAAGCACCGGCGAAATTGCCGAGCGGATTGATGTGCGCGAAGCCTTCATAGGGAGAGGACGGCTGTCCCCACAGCATGAAGCCCGCAACGACCACGCCGAGGAATCCGCCATAGCCGTGCACCGCGACAGCGCCCACCGCATCGTCGATCTTGAAGCGGCGTTCGACGTAATAGTGCAGTTTGTAGCAGATAACCGGGATGATGGCGCCGATCAGCATGGCCTGGATCGGATGATAGAGGTCGTTGCCCGCCGAGGCGGCAATGATGCCGCACAACCCGCATGAGAACGTCCAGAAAGGATCGCCCTTGGAGACGAGATAGCCACCCATCATGCCGCCCGACAGCGCCATCAGGAAGTTAAACGTGATCGCCGAAAGCGTGGTCGGCGCGAGATAGATATTCGTCGCCGTCCAGGTGTCACCGGTGATCTGGCCGGCGATTGTCGCAGGCGAGATGAGCGGGATGTTGCACGCGGCATAAAAGCCCCAGAAGCCCGTATAGATCAGGAACAGGCCGATGCATACGAGCCAGGTATTGTGGGGAGGTAGATCGCGCGGCGTCCCGTCCGCCCGGAATTTACCGATGCGGGGACCGAGAACGATCAAAAAGGCAAGTGCCGCGCCGCCCGCGATGGCATGGACGACGCCGGACGCGTAGGCGTCATGATAGCCCCAAAGCTTCACCATCCAGCCTTGCGGATGCCAACCCCAGGCCGCATCGAGGATCCACAAAACCGAGCCGAGCAGCACGGCGATGATCCAGAATGCGCCTGAGCGCGCGCGCTCGATGATCGAGCCCGAGACGATCGAGGCGGTTGTGATCGAGAACAGCAGGAACGCGCCCCAGAACACGCCATTGAGGCGGTGCCAAATCAAGGCATCGGCCGGCGTGACTCCCGTCTCATTGGGGTTGACGCCGGAGAGATGCGGCCCCATCAGCGGATTCCAAGGTTCGGCGAAAGGTGCCGGAATCAATCCGCCCATAATTCCCGGCCCGTTCGGGAAGGCAAAATAGATCCACCAGCCAAAGAAGAAGAAGGTGACGGTGACGAGCGGAATCGCCATCGCATTCTTCATCAGCGTTTTGAGATGGTTGCGTCTGCGAGACACGCCGACTTCGTACGTGCAGAAGCCAACATGGATCAGAAACATGATGACGATCGTCACCCAGTAGTAGAACTCGGTGAAGATGGTCGTTAGCGCATTTAATTGGTCGCCCATGCGATTTACCCCCTTCTTTTCCCTCAGTGCCAGACAACGCGTCGGCCAGAACGCGTGCGCACGGCCCCCCCAATGGACAATGCGTTACAATTTGCCTTCCTCGTCTGCTGACGCAGGCTGCTGCCCTGTGCGCCCCCGCGGCACAGTGCATTTTCCTGCTCGTCCCTCCCCGTTTTGGCTTTGAGATTTACTCGCCTGCTTGGTCGAAGATGCTAGGCTTCCGCCGAAAAGCCGTCAATCAATATGAAATTCGTTTTACTAAGAGGAAAGCCTTGAAACTCTGCGGTTTTTTGGGCGGTTGCGGGACCACAATGGGCCTGTTTACGAGGCCAGATTAACCTTGGGCGCGACCCACCGAGGCCCCCTCGCATGAAGCCGATTGCCGCCAAGACTTTCCGCGACGACTTCCTCGCCTGGCAGTGCCGCATCAGGCAGTTCGCCATGCGCCAGGACGGCGGGCGTCCCTCGCCTGGCATGCGGCCACGCGTGCGCGACCGATCGGGCCAGGAGTTATCGCCGGCGCTGACCGTGCTGATCGTGCCGCGCGATCCCGCCGAGAGCACCGACTTCTTCCGCTTCCAGGTGCTGAAGACGGCAGACCCCCGCGATCTCTACGAGCGCGCGCTCACCTATCTGCAGGCCGACTATTTCCAGAGGCCCGGGGAGTTCGGCGACGTTCTGACCGCGGCGCTGCCGCCAAACTCCGAGCTCGCCGCCAAGCTCATCGGCGATGGCAGATGCGTGCTCGAGTTCGACCAATTCTCGCAACGCTATCGGTTGCCCTGCGCGGCGTTTGCGACCGACCCTGGCGAGGCGATCAGGGAGGCCACGCTCTGGCACAATCGCCTGTTCAATCCTTCGCTGCCCGACGACGTGTTGGTGCTGGGCTTCAGGCCGGATTGGCGATCGGCCGAGACCTGATCGAGGCCCCGGCCGACTGTGCTTGATCGCGTCGAGATGCGCGGCGCGAATGCCGCGCGCCTCTCCGTGCTACGTCCAGAAGATCACATAGCCGATCGCCGCCACGGCAACGCCGGCGGCAAGCGTGACGTAAGGCAGGACCCCCGCCTTGGGCGCGGCAAGCGCTTTGCCGTCAGGCGAGAGATCGGCCAGCATGGCCGGCGGAAACACGCCCTTGTCCTGGATGAAATGCCGATAGGCGAACACCGGAATGATCAGGGCGATGGCGATAATGCCCGCCGTAAGCGTGCCGGCGCCCCACACATCCGCGCCCGCGCCGAGCAGGAAGGCGTTGACGAAGGCCAGCACCACGCCCGCCGCAAGCAGCCAGTCGGGTGCCTTCCACGGACGCTTCACATGCGCGTTGTCGATGCGATGGATCCAGCCTGCGTTGAGGTTCAGGAAATTGAACACCAGGTAGCAGACATTGGAGACCGCGAGCACGAACAGATAATCCGACATCAGGAGCAGAATGAGATTGAAAGTGAGGTCGGTCCACATGCCGTGCGTCGGCGCGCCGTTCTTGTTCACATGCGTCAGATAGCGCGGCAGCCAACCGTCGACCGAGCCCTGATAGAGCGTGCGCGAGCTGCCGGCCATCGCCGTGGTGATGGCGAGCATCAAAGCGAGCAGCAGCATCACCACCAGAAGATTGGTGATGAACACGCCGCCGCCGACCATCGAGGCCATGGCCTGGGCCACGCCCGAGCCGTCGACGATGCCGGGAGCCATCACGCCGGCGAGCCCAAGCGCGCCCTGGAACGACAGCGGCACGAGAATGTAGACCGCGATGCAAAGCAGCCCTGAATAGAGGATGGCCTTGTAGGTGTCGGTCGCCGGATCCTTGAATTCGCTGGTGTAGCAAATCGCCGTCTCGAAGGCGTAGGCCGACCAGGCGGCGATGAACAACCCGCCGAAGAACAGCGTCCATCCCGCCTTGTTCCAGGCCGCCGTCGCCGGATCGGTGCCCGGCGCGAAAGGCTGAAACGCTTGCATCGAAACGTCGCCGGTGATCAACGGCACGATGCCGATGATGAGCAGCGGCAGCAGCACCGCCACGCCGACGATGGTCTGCACCTTGGCGGTCGAAAGAATGCCGCGATGCTGGATGGCGAAGGAGATGGCGATCAGGATCGCGCCGATGAAGAAGGTCGAGTTGAGCCTGAGCTTGAGCCCTTCCTTCAGGAAGCCGAGATCGAGCAGCTGGATCTCCCACGTCCTGATCGCGGCGTCGGCCGGGAACAGGGCGTTGAGGATGTAGCCCGCGGCGATGCCGCAGCCGATCGCCAGCACCGGCGTCCAGGCGAGCCAGTTGCACCACACCGAGAGCGGCGCGATGAACTTGGAATAGCGCACCCAGGCCGCGGCGCCATAGACCGAGGCGCCGCCCGATTTGTTCGGGAACAGGCCGGCGATCTCGGCATAGGTGAAGGCCTGGATAAAGCCGAACAGCACCGACAGCGTCCATACCAGGACCGAAGGCGTGCCGACCGTGGCGGCGATGCCGCCGATCGAGAACAGGACGAGAGCGGGCACGCCGCTCGCGACCCAGAACGCATCTTTCCAACCGATGACGCGGTGAAGTTCAGACGTCCGCGCCGGCGGGGCTATATTGGCAGTCTTAGCGGCAGCAACCATGGCCACCCCTCCTTTGGACGAGCGCTCGATTGCATGCGAAAGCTCGAGGGCTCGCATATTTGGCTTCGACTCTTGCTGATTATTTTTTAGAGGCGGCAACCGGCAAACAGTCGTTCCGGCGCGCCCGCGCGGATCATCCGTCCGGACGCCGCGCGACCACGAAAGCCTCGATCATCCCAGTATCCGGACCGGGGTCGAATCTGCCGCTCGGCCACTCGACGGCCAAGTTGCCGCTGAGATCGATCGGCCGCTGAGGCGGCGAGGGAAGCGGCAGCGCCGCAGTAGCCTTTCGCGTGAATTCGGAGAGGTCGATCGAGGACGTGCGGCAATACAAGTCCGCGGCAAGAGCCGCACCCAACTTGCCGCTGACGAGCACGCGCTGCGGGAGCACCGTCGGTGCCGAGAGCTGTCCTTTGCAAGAGCCCGCCCCGCGGATCCACGACCGCTCAGGCAGCTGCGTGCTGCACTCCTTGCGGATTTCCAATTGATGCGCGCGCAAACGCGCTTCACCCGCGGTCGGAAACATGATCGCAAACGCTAGAAGCCCCACGCCGACAAATCCGGCTCGCGGCAAGAGCCGTCGGCCCCGAGGTCTCCTTAGCGCGAATGCCCCCATCGCTTAGAACTTTCGAAGCTTAGAACTTTCGATAGGCCTTGTTCAGCTGATGCAGCGGATGGTTCGGCGAGGTCTGGAAGCGCACCAGCAGCTCGCGCGCCAGCATGTCGCGGTCCTGCTGATTGTCGGGCAGCTTCATGTTTTTCGGAATGCGCACCCATCCATTGATGTTGCGGTCGAAAATGGCCGGCTTGCCGGCCTCGTAGCCCATATGCACGTCTTCCAGCCAGTTGAGGTCGTCCCAGCCCATGAACTCGATATATTCCTTGAGGTAGGGCGTCAGCCGGTCGTAATCGGGCAGCAGGTTGACGTCGTAGCGATAGCCGATGTGCTGGCCGATCTGCTGCTCGCGCGCGGTATCGAGGCCGGCGGCGTCCTTCAGATATTTGTCGACGTCGCTGTTGGCCTTCGGCGTCTTGCCGCCCTTGTCGCCTTTGCCGTTCTTGCTGCTCTTGCCGGCCATGCGCCTAACTCCGCTCATCCGATCTTGTGGTAATTGTCGACGCCGACGGTGTAGTCGGTGCCGGCGAGCGGCACCTGCGCCATGGCCGAGGCTTCCATGGTCAGCGCGGCAAGGTCCTCGGGCTCGAGACTGTGCACGGATGTCTTGCCGCAGGCGCGGGCCAGCATCTGCGCTTCCAGCGTGAGGGTGTGCAGGAAATTGTAGACGCGCTCGGCCGCGGCGTCGGGATCGAGCCGCTTGCGCAGCTCAGGGTCTTGCGTGGCGACGCCGACCGGGCAGCGCCCGGTATGGCAGTGATAGCAATAGCCGGCCGGCACGCCGATCTCGTTCTCGAAATCGGATTCGGGGATCTCCTTGTTGCAATTGAGCGCCATCAGCACCGAATGGCCGATGGCGACCGCATCGGCGCCGAGCGCCATCGCCTTGGCCACGTCGCCGCCATTCCTGATGCCGCCGGCATAGACCAGGGAAATCTCGCCGCGCTTGCCGAGCTCATCGATCGCGCGCCGCGCCTGGCGGATGGCGGCGATGCCGGGCACGCCGGTATCCTCGGTGGCGATATGCGGACCCGCGCCGGTGCCGCCTTCCATGGCGTCGATATAGATGGAGTCGGGCCCGCATTTCACCGCCATGCGCACATCGTCATAGACGCGCGCGGCGCCGAGCTTGAGCTGGATGGGGATCTCCCAATTGGTGGCCTCCCGCACCTCCTCGATCTTGAGCGCGAGATCGTCGGGGCCGAGCCAGTCGGGATGCCGCGCCGGCGAGCGCTGATCGATGCCGGCGGGGAGCGAGCGCATCTCCGCCACCTGATCGGTCACCTTCTGGCCCATCAGATGGCCGCCCAAGCCCACCTTGCAGCCTTGGCCGATGAAGAATTCGCACGCGTCCGCCAGCCGCAAATGATGCGGGTTGAAGCCGTAGCGCGACTGGATGCACTGATAGAACCATTTGATCGAATAGCGCCGCTCGTCCGGGATCATGCCGCCTTCGCCTGAGCAAGTGGCCGAGCCCGCCATGGTGGCGCCGCGGGCGAGCGCGATCTTCGCCTCGTAGGACAGCGCGCCGAAGCTCATGCCGGTCACATAGACCGGGATGTCGAGCACCATCGGCCGCTTGGCCTTGGGCCCGATCACCGTCTTGGTGTCGCATTTCTCGCGATAGCCCTCGATGACGAAGCGCGTCAGCGTGCCGGGCAGGAAGGTGAGATCGTCCCAATGCGGAATCTTCTTGAACAGCGAGAAGCCGCGCATGCGGTAGCGGCCAAGCTCCGACTTCACATGGATGTCGTTGATGACCTCCGGCGTGAAGATCTGGCTGTGCCCCAGGATGAACCGCTTTGCCTCGGCCGGGACCTTGGCGTTGCCCTTACCGTTCTTATGCTTGCTCATCGTTTGCCCAGCGCCCTCGCTCTACAGCACCAATTTCTTCTCGGTCGGTTCGAGATTGTCGTAGTTCCACAATTGCTTGCCGGCGACGATCTTGCGGAAAGCGCCAACGCCGCCTGTCGGCAACAGCCCGTACAGCTTGAGCTTCCGCGTGAGCCACGCCCTGTCGAGCTCGGTCATCTCGCCCCACACCGCGTCGACCCCGAGGCTCGCCGGCTCGCCGCCGATATAGATCGTGCCGTCATACATGGAGTCGCCGAGATTCTTGCCGGCATTGCCGCAGATCACCATGCGCCCGCGCTGCATCATGAAGCCGGTGAACGCGCCGGTATCGCCGCCGACGATGATCGTGCCGCCCTTCATGTCGATGCCGGTGCGCGAGCCGACATCGCCCTTGCAGACCAGGTCGCCGCCGCGGATCGCCGCGCCGAATTGCGAGCCCGCGTTCTTCTCGATGAGGATCGTGCCGCTCATCATGTTTTCGGCACAGGACCAGCCGACGCGGCCCGAGATGCGCACATTCGGGCCGTCGATCAGGCCGAGCCCGAAATAACCGAGCGAGCCGTCGATGATCAGGTTGAGCCGGTTGAGAATGCCGACGGCGATCGAATGCTTGGCGCCCGGATTCTTGAGCACGATGGTGCCGTAGCCGTCCTGCATCAGCTCGCGGATGCGCAAATTGACGGTGTTCGACGGCATGTTGGAGGCGTCGATCTCGGCCCGCTTGTTGTAATCGACGTCGTAGGCATTCGGCAGCGAGAAGCCGTGATGGGCCTCGTTGAGGTCGATGTCGAAGAAGGCCTGCTGCGAGCGGCCGCCGAGCTTCTCGGTATGCAGTCCCATCTCGTGCGACAGCAGCTCCTGCGCCGTCAGCTCGCCTCGCGTTAGCGTTGCCATACACGAACCTCTTCGTCGTAAGGATCGGACGTGTCGATCTCGCGCGGCATGATCGCCCTGATGGCGACCTCCTCCGAGGCGAGCGCCACGAGATTATCGCTCTCGAACAGCACCATCGGCTTGGCCGCCATGGTGTCCTTGGCCATGCCGAGCTCGTTTTCGGTTGCGACGACGTAGGTGAAAACGCCGTCGATGTCCTTGATCGAGGCTTTCAGCGAGTCCTCGAGCGTGGCGCCCTGCTCGAGATTGTTGGCGGTGTAGACCGCGAGCAGCTCGGAGTCGCAATTCGACATGAATCGGTGACCAAGCCGCTCCATCTCGCGGCGCATGATCCAGTAATTGGTGATCTGGCCGTTATGCACCACCGCGATGTCGTTATATGGATAGGCCCAGTAAGGATGCGCCGAGCGGATATCGACGTCGGATTCCGTCGCCATGCGGGTATGGCCGATGCCATGCGTGCCCCTGAAGCTGCCGAGCCCGTATTGCTCCGACACCTGGGTGGCGTCGCCGAGATCCTTGATCAGCTCGAGCGCGCTGCCGAAAGACAGCACCTCCGCCCCCTCGATCTGCTCGATGTCTGCGGCGAGCCGCCGTGTGTCGCCGGCATAGCGCAAGCGATAGCGGAAGGCATACGGAGTGGCCTCGGCGACCTCGACGGTCTCGGCGCCGATCTCGGCGAGTATCCTGTCGACCTCGGCCTGCCGCTCCCTGATCTTCTGGCGGATATGGTGGTCCTTGGTCATGTCCTCCTGCTCGGCGAGCTTGAGCCGCATGACATATTCGTTGGCCGTCGAAGGCCCGTAGATGGCGAAGCCCGTGGAGTCGGGACCGCGATGCTTGAGACTCAACAGCATCGCCGTCATCTCCTTGCCGACGCTGGTGGCGCCGTCGCGGTGGATGAGCCCAGCAATTCCGCACATGTTCTTGTCTCCTACGTTGCGCTACCGCTCCGCTGCTTGAGCCCGGCGTGCACGCGACCTCGTTACGGCAGGCAGTCGAGATACGTCTTGGTGTCCCATTCGGTGACGGTCGCCATGAAGCGCTCCCACTCGTCGCGCTTATATTCGTCGTAGAGGCGGTACATCTCGCCCGGCATCGCCGAGCGGATGACGTCGTCCTTCTTCAGCGCTTCGAGCGCATCGCCGAGCGTCATCGGCAGCTTCTTCACCTGCTTGCCGGCTTCCATCGCCTGATAGATGTTGCGCTCCTCCGGCGCCCCGGGATTGAGATCGTTCCTGAGCCCGTCATCCATGGCCTTGATCAGCGCCGCCGCCATCAGATGCGGGTTCACCATGGCGTCCACGGCGCGATATTCGAAGCGCCCGGGCGCCGAGACGCGCAAGCCGGTGGTGCGGTTCTGGAAGCCCCAGTCGGAGAACACCGGCGCCCAGAAGCCCGTGTCCCACAGCCGCCGATAGGAGTTCACCGTCGAGCAGCCGATGGCCGTGAGCGCGCCGAGATGCGCGACGATGCCGCCGATCGCCTTCAAGCCCACCTTGCCGGGAAGCTGGACGTCGTCGGTGTCGGGCATGAAGGTGTTGTCGCCGCCACGCGAATACATGAAGTTCTGCGGCGCGCCGGGGAGCTTCTTCGGGTCGTTGCCGAGCGGCTTCAGCTCGTCCTTGCCGCCGCGCCACAGCGAGATGTTGTGGTGGCAGCCATTGGCGCTGACGCCCATGAACGGCTTGCACATGAAGCAGGCGATGATGCCGAACTCGCGCGCGACCTGCGCGCAGATCTGCCGGTAGGTGGACAGCCGGTCGGCGGTCCGCAGCGCATCGTCATAGGTGAAATTCAGCTCGAGCTGGCCGGGCGAATCCTCGTGATCGCCCTGGATCATGTCGAGGCCCATCTTCCGGCAATAGTCGATCACGCGCATATAGACCGGGCGCAGGCTCTCGAACTGATCGATGTGATAGCAATAAGGATTGGAATAGCCGCCGTTCGGCTGGCCGTTCTCGTCCTTCTTCAGCCACATCATCTCCGGCTCGGTGCCGTGCCGAAGCTGGAGCCCATGCTCCTTGCTTGAACTCGTCGTGGATGCGGCGAAGATTGCCGCGTGCGTCCGCCGTCAAGAAAGCGCCGGGATCCTCGCGCTCCTCGCGGTTGCGGAACAGCGTGCACCAGAGCCGCGCCACCCGCTTGTCCCAGGGGAGCTGCATGAAGGTTTCAGGCTCGGGGATGCCGACGAGCTCGGCGGCCTCAGGCCCATAGCCGAGATAGTCGCCGCGCCGGTTGAGGAACAAATTCATGGTGGCGCCGTAGACGAGCTGGAAGCCCTTTTCCGCCACGCTTTCCCAATGGTCGGCCGGAATACCCTTGCCGCAGATGCGGCCCGTGACCGACACGAATTGCAGATAGAGATATTCGATACCGAGCTCGTTGATCTTCTTGCGGACCTCGGCGACTTGTTTTTGTCGCCCTGGCGCATCGACAAAGGCCTCGATGTCCGTTGGCGCGCTCTTGCCCGCCCTCTTTCCTCTCGCCGTCTTGACGCGCTGCTCCATGGTCTACTCCAAATTTCGACTGGCTGTTCCTCAACTCCACGGGAAAGGGCTGTGCGAGGTCGGATGCAGTTCGCCCTTGGCGAACCGCGCGAAACGGAACGGCTCGAGCAACGCGCTCTTTTCGCCCATCAGTTCCTGCGCCACAAGCTTGCCCACGCCGATCATTTTATAGCCGTGATTGGAGTCGGCAATGACATAGACATTCTCGCGGAACACGTCGAAGACCGGGAAATTGTCAGGGGTGAAGCAGCCGAGCCCGCCCGAATTCTCTTCTCGTCTTGTAGAGCGGCATCTGGCCCTGGAAGCGCTTCTGGCAATGCGCCAGCGCCGAGCACCACATATCGATGAAATCCTCGCCGACCACGAATTCGGGCGAGTCGGGACCGTAAGGATCGATCGCCACCTGGTCGGGATCCTGATCGACCTTGTAGGGCGAAGCGCCGCCCTGGACGCCGCCGAAGCTGAAATCGGGCTTGTAGTAGATGCCCCAGAGCTTGTCGGTGATCAGCTTGCCGTCGCGGTCGGAGTAAAGCGGCGCGTCGGTGTCGACATGCAGCACCGGCGGGAAAGCGTCCGTCATTGGTTCTGTGCATCTCGGGATCGACGCCGAGCGTTCCCTCCTCGAGGCACCAGAATTTCCACATCGGCACGTCGGGACGGACCATGCCGTTCGCCTTGACCGTGATCTCTTTCGGCAGCTCGAGCAGGTTCCAGATCTTGTTGACCCACGGCCCGACGCCGACCACCACCGTCTCGCAATCGATCCGGCCGTGATTGGTGTTGAGCGCGGTCACCGCGCCCGAATTCGAGCCGAACTCGAAGCTCTTCACCTCGACGCCGGAGAGGATGCGCACGCCCTCGGCCTCGGCCTTGGCGGCGAGCCCATGCATGCTGGCCTTGTTGTTGGCGTAGCCGCCGCGCTTCTCGTGCAGCACCGAGGTGATGCCTTGCGCCTGCCAGTCGTCGAACAGGCCTTGCATATATTTGGCTGAGGCGCCGGCGCCTTCGATGAACACCGACTCGTAGCCGATCGCCTTTTGCTGCTCGTAGATCGAGCCGACATCCTCGCGCATGCATTCGGGGCTGATCTGCATGTAGCCCACGGGATGATAGGAGTAGGTCTTGGCGTCGCTCTCCCACACATCGACGGAGTGGGCCATCAGCTCGCGCATGGCGGGCTGGAAATAATTGTTGCGCACCACGCCGCAGGCGATGCCCGAGGCGCCGGCCGCGATCGCCGTCTTATCCACCACGAGAATGTCCGCGCCGGAGCCCTTGCCGGTCGCCTTCAGCATCTGCGCGAGATGGAAGGCCGTGCTGAGACCGTGAATTCCGGCGCCGATAATGGCGTATTTCGTAGCCTGGGGGAGCATCATGCTGGCGACAGCCTTCACCAATTGGCCCGATTTGGTTCTCTTCGGTGGACCTGGCTGTTGAAATGGTCCACATTGGTTGCGCGAACCTCACACAGCCCATTAGCGCATGGGCCAGGACCGATTGTAAACCAATTTCTGATGTGGGCCCAAAGTGGGCTGCACAGTTCAGAGGAGGCTACTCGTGAGTGAGCAACGCAGCACAGATGCCGTCATTGTCAATCTTGCCAAGCCGAACCGTGGTCCGCGCGCTATCTCCGCCTATCTCCAGCGCGCCATCGAGACCGGCGCCTATAGCGAGGGCGATCGCCTTCCGCCCGAACGGGAACTCGCGACATGCTTCAATGCCGCGCGCAGCACGGTGCGCCGCGCGCTCGACCAGCTGGAGAAAGCGGGCCTCGTATCGCGCCGTCTCGGCAGCGGCACCTTCGTCGGCGCCGCCCCTGCGGCTACCAGACGGCACGATGTCGCCGATCAGGTCAGCCCAATTCAGTTGATCGAGGCGCGGCTTGCGGTCGAGCCATTCACCACGCGGCTCGCGGTGCTGCATGCCACGCGACGCAGCCTCGACGAGATGGAGGTGGTGCTCAAGCATGCCGAGGAGTCGATCACCGACAAGGACTCCTTTTCCAAATGGGACGGCGAGTTCCATCTCCTGATCGCGCATGCCTCGGGCAATCCTCTGCTCATCAACGTCTACCGGCAGATCAACCATGTGCGGCTGCACGCGCAATGGGACGCCATGAAGGAGAAGATCCTGACGCCCGAGGTGGTCGCCGCCTATAACCGGCAGCATCGCGCCATCTTCAACGCGCTCAACGAGCGCGACGCGCAAGGCGCCTTTGCGCTGATCACCGAGCATCTGGAAAAGGCGCGCGACGATCTGGTCAAGGCGAACAGCCCTTAAGCCAGAGCCCATGAGCGCAGTGATCTTCGGCCTGGCGGCCGCGCTCTCCTGGGGCGTCTACGATTTCCTGTCGCGCTTTCCCTCGCGTGCCGTTGGCCCGATCCTCACGGTTCTTGCCGTCACTTTCTTCGGCCTCGTGGTGCTCAGCGCCTGGGTCCTCATCGCCGGCAACGAGATCACGATCGTCTGGCCAAAGCTTTGGCTCGTCGCAATTGCCGGCATCTTTTTCGCGCTTGCCACGCTGGCGCTGTTCGCCGCGTTTGCGCTGGGGCCGATCACCTTGGTCGCGCCGATCGTCGGCGCCTATCCTGCGCTCGCCATGATCTTCGCCGTCGCGCAGGGCGCTCGCCCAAGCGCATGGCAATGGCTGGCGATCGCCTGCGTGCTGGCGGGTGCTGTGATCACGTCGCGGAGCGGCGGCCGCTACGAGGACTCGGGCGAGCTTGCCAAAGGCGAGACGAAGATCGTGCTCGGTCTCGCCGTTCTCGCCGGAATCGGCTTCGCCATCGGCATCACCGCCGGCCAGACGGCCGTGCCGATCTTCGGCGACGTTGAGACGGTGTGGCTCGCGCGGATCTTCGGTCTCCTCACCATCGGCCTGATCTATCTGTGGCGCACGCCGGGCGCGACGCTGCCCCTGCGCTGGCTGCCATTGCTGGGGCTGATGGGTTGCCTCGACGTCGTGGCGCTCGCTGCCCTCACCGCGGCCGGTGATCTGCCCTCGCCTGAATTGACGACGGTGGTCTCCTCCGCTTTCGGCGCGATCACCGTCCTATTGGCGCGTGTGTTCCTGAAAGAGCCGATCGCACCGCTTCAGCTTGGCGGCATGGTGCTGATCTTCGGCGGCGTGGCTGCGCTCGCTGCGCTCTAGCTTAGCCCACGGCTTCCAGCCTGCCTTCGCGATCGAGCGCGTCGAACTCCTCGTCCGACAGCGCGATGTTCACCGCCGCGACATTCTCCTCCAGATGGGCGACTTTCGAGGTGCCCGGAATCGGCAGCATCACCTTGCTTCGCTTCAATACCCAGGCCAGCGCGATCTGGCTCGGCGCCGCCTTGTGCCGCTTGGCGATGGTGTCGAGCAGCGAGCCGGACTTGGCGAGATTGCCGGCCGCAAGAGGAAACCAGGGGATGAAGCCGATGCCGTTAGCCTCGCAATAGTCGAGCACGTCCTCGCTGCCGCGATCGACGAGATTGTAGCGGTTCTGCACCGTCGCCACCGGGAACACCTCGGCCGCGGCCTTGATGTCCGCGACCGACACCTCGCTCAAGCCGGCATGGCGGATGATGCCGTCATCGAGCAGCGACTTGACGGCGGCGAACTGCTCGTCGCGCGGCACTTTGGTGATCGATGCGGTGCAGCTGCCAGAGCCCGATCTGCTCCACGCCGAGCTGCTTCAGGCTCTTCATTGCCTCCTTGCGCAGATATTCGGGACGCCCGTCCATCTCCCAGACGCCGGGTCCGGGACGCGTCAGCCCCGCTTTGGTGGCGATCAGCATCCCTTCATAGGGATGGAGCGCTTCGTGGATCAGCAGCTCCGACACGTCCGGCCCGTAGGAATCCGCCGTATCGACGAAGTCGATGCCAAGCTCGGGCAGTCGCTTCAGCGAGCGGAGCGCTTCCTCGCGGTCGGCCGGAGGGCCCCAAATGCCGGCGCCGGTGATGCGCATGGCGCCGAAGCCGAGACGATTGATCTCGATGTCGCCGCCGACCTTGAAGCTGCCGGACTTGGCTGCGTTGACCTGAAACCATGGTGAAAACTCTCCTTTGGAAAGCCGCGCGCCCGAGCGCTAGGCCGCTACCGGTGTTGCGCGTTCGGCGCGAAGCGGCTGTTTTGCCGCAAGCAAGGCCCGCGCGACGGCGCCGCCGACCTGACCTGTTACCCCGGAGACCGCGTACATACCGGCGTGTCCTCCATGCCGCATCGAACCTGACAGACAGCTAGGCCCAATCGCGGCGATCCGCTTGCGAGGGATTGCCGCCTTTGTCCGGATCTTGCCATGGGCCGATTTGCGCAATCGCGCACCAGCCGCGGCAAGATTGCCCAAGCTTCGT
>CAWFNK010000005.1:0-64669 GCA_963817175.1 uncultured Alphaproteobacteria bacterium | reverse complement strand
GAAGTGTGCCAGAGCATTCGTACGAATTTGGAACAAGAGAGCTAACCCTGCATCGAAGCCTTGGCCCGCGCGGCGATTCGGCGTGCACAGAGCGGATGGTGGCCCGCGCAAGCTCGGGTGAGGTCCGCTATGGGTCAGAATCGGACGTAGGAGCGCGATACCGGTTTTGTCCGCTGAGTGCCACAAGCGGAAATTGTGCGATCTGACCGACTTTACGCTTGAGAGTGACTGGCGTAGGTCCATAAGTCGCATACGTTGCGCCCGCGCTGGAATCGCCATGTGGTCTCGCCTGCTCGTCCTCATCGCCCTGCTCCTGCTGCCCACCCCGGTCCTGGCCGGCGTCAAGGAGAAGGTCGCGGCGCTTGCTCCGCAGGGAGTGGTGCTCGTGATGGACGAGAAGGGCAACGAGCTGGTCGCGCAGAACGCCGACAAGCCCTTCGTCCCGGCCTCTGTCACGAAGATCGTGACGGCTTGGCTCGCGATGGAGGTGCTCGGCGGCGACTACCGCTTCGAGACCAAGTTCTACCTGGACGACAAGCGGGTGCTGTATGTGCGCGGGGGCGGCGATCCCTTCCTGATCTCGGAGGAGCTTGCGCCGCTCGCGACGGAGCTCGTCGCCGCGATCGGCAAGGAGCCGATCACCGGCATCGTGCTCGATGCGAGCTACTATCCCTCCGACCTGCGCATCCCGGGCATCGAGGACACCGCCGAGGCCTACGACGCGCTGAACTCCGCGCTGGCCGTGAACTTCAACACGATCAGCGCCGTGCGCAAGGGCAAGACGGTCCGCTCCGCCGAGCAGCAGACGCCGATCACGCCGCTGGCGATCAGTGAGTTCCAGGCGCGGGGCCCGCAAGGGCGCGGCCGCATCAGCCTGAGCAAGGACCCGGCAGTGAGCCTGAAATATGCGGGCGAGCTGATCGCCGCGTTCATCGAGCGGGCCGGCGGCAGCGTCAAGGGCGGGATCTCGACCGGACCGGTGCCCGAGGGCCTGAAGCCGGTCTATGTTCATCGCCAGTCCCGCAGCCTTTCGCAGGTCCTCACCCAGCTGCTCCTCGGCTCGAACAACTACATCGCCAACCAGGTCTTCCTGGAGATCGGGGGAACCCTGGGCGGACCCGTCAGCCTCGAGAAATCGCTCAAGGTCGCCAACACCATGCTTGCCGCCAACGGCCTCGCCGACTTCATCCATATCGAAGAGGGTTCGGGCATCAGCCGCGGCAACCACTTCACCGCAAGCGGCCTCGCCAAGGTGCTCGAGTTGTTCCAACCCCATGCCGACCTGCTCCGCAGCGGCGACGGCACCCTGTTCAAGACCGGCACCTTTTCCGGCGTCCGCACCTTGGCGGGCTATGCCGACACCTCAAAGCATGGGCGGGTGCGCTTCGTGATCGCGCTCAAGAACAACGACAGCGCGATGCGCTTCCGGCTGCTCAAGGCCATCCAGGCGGGGCTTTAAGTCGCCTCTGCAATAAGCCGCGCTCTAGGCTAAAGTGTCGGGAATGGACCTGCTGTCACGCTCCATGGGCGCTGTCGCGCTCGCCTTTGCCGCACTCCTGGCCGGATCCGCGGCCGCGCCGGCCGCGGACGCCGCGCGGACGCCCTGCACCGAGGACGCGATGATCGTGTTCGATGCGTCAGGATCGATGGCCGGCAATACGGTGCAAGGCCTGTTCAGCGACGTGACGCGCATCGACGAGGTCCGCAAAGCCCTGGCGCAGGTGCTGCCGTCGGCCACCAAATTCCGCAAGGTCGGGCTGATCACTTACGGTCCCGGGCCCTACGCGCATTGCAATGTCGAGCTGGACTTCACGCCGATGCCGAACGCGGCGGAGCGCATCATGGGCGTGGTGAACGCGATCAACCCGGCCGGGAAGACGCCGCTGGTGGAAGCGGTGAAGCGGGCCGCGGAGGTCCTCGCCTACCAAGGCACCATCGTCTTGCTGACCGACGGCGAGGAGACCTGCGGCGGCGCGCCCTGCGCCCTCGGCAAAGCGATCAAAGCCGCCGCGACCGGCCGGCTCACCGTTCATGTCGTCGGCTATCAGCTCAGGGGTTTCAGTTGGACCGGCGCGCAGAGCATCCTCGATGTGAAATGTCTCGCCGAGGAAACCGGCGGCCTCTACATCACGGCGAACAACCGGCAGGACCTGGTGCAGGCGTTCGAGAAGACGCTCGGCTGCCCCATGATGTCGGCCATCGGCGCTCCATTGCGCTGAGCGCCGATGAGGCGAGGATTGAGCCTCGTCATTCCGGCGTAAGCCGAAATCCAGAGCTGCTTGCACTCTGCCTCCATCCTGGACCCCGGCTTCCGCCGGGTGCTGGCGCACATGATCATCGCCGCGGCGCGCGATGCGTCCGGCTCTTGTCAAACAGCGTCGGGTGGCCAAAGGCGCGTCGCGCCGTGCCCACCAGTCATTCGTTCCGCGTGGGCAACGACACATCGTTGTCCACCCTACGATCCCCCCCGAGGGGGATGGCGCGCCGAAAAGCGCAAACCTGTGTCCGCGTCCGTTGCCGGATGCGGCGGGCGCCTTGGCGCGCCAACAAGCGCTCAAATAGCGAAGCGATAGCGCATCAAAAACGCGCTAAAGCAGCCAAGGCCGATAGCGCATCTCAAGACTCGCCACACCTGCGCTAAGCGAGCGCATGCTATTTGCGGCGTTCTCATTCCGGCACCGGGCCTCGCTTTCCGTAACCGGCTATGGCCGGGCGATCAGCCAGCTCCTGGCAGGGACTCCTAGTGGTCCCGGGAGGAGCTCCGATGCCGCCCGAGTGTCCTGTTGCGACAAGACCCGCGGGCGCCGCACCCCGTCCCGCGATCAAGACGCCTCATGAGCGCGCCCCTCAAATGGACGAGGTGAGGCGATGATACGGCAGGTTCGTCAGGCCGGGGATAAGCAATGTGCTCAAGCAGTCAGCAAAGTGCCGCAAGCAGACATCTGCTGCCCACCGAGTCAGGTTCAAACCCGCGTTTGCGTGCTAAGCCGCGTGAGCCGAGGTTGGTTGAGCATCGCGAGACCTCTTCCGCGGTCCTCCGACCTCCTCGATCGCTTCAGCGACCTCCTCTGGTACGGCGTAGTGAAGCATGTGCCCAACGTCAGGAACCAACCGCAAGACGCTGTGCGGAATTTGCGCGTGAAGCCGGGTCGGCTGCTTGGCACTGACGACACGATCCTTTGCGCCGGCCATAATGACAACTGGGATTGTCAATTCCTGATAGCGGTGTCGCATCGCGAAGGCGCCGGGAATCATGGCGACGCCGTCTTGGCTCTCCGCTCGGATCTGCCCGGGTCGTATCGACATGTTTGGGGTAGAGCCCTTCGCGAAGCTGGCTGGCACCGGGAGAGGCGCAAACATTCCCTTGAGCAGCAGCGGCTGCATCAGTCTGCCAAGGAGCGGGGAAATCGAATACCGCAGCAGATCCCCTAAGAGCGGTATCGCCGGGGGTGAGGACAACAGAACGTCCGCGCGCCAAGTTGGATAGTAGTAGCCCGACAACAGTACCAGCCCTCTTGCCGCGGTCGGGTGGTTCAGCGCCAGTGCCAGCGCCACCGCTGCGCCCCAGGAATGACCAAGGACAATAGGACGGTTGACGCCAAGCATAGCAAGCGCATCTCTTAGAATGTCGGCCTGCGCGCGCGCACTCCAAGCTGAACCGTGCGGACGGTCACTGTATCCAAAGCCCGGGCGGTCGAACGCGATTACGCGATGTCGCTTGGCTAGTAGGTCCAGCACTCGGCTTGTGGCGAAGTCCTCCGCCGTAACCACGTTGCCGTGGAGCAAAACGACTGGCGGCCCTTCGCCCTTCTCGATGTAATGAAGTCGAACTCCGTCGACCGTAACGAACCGCCCCGTTGCCGGGTGCTCACGCTCAGCTTTCCGCGCACGATAGACGTTGTATGCCGTCATTGCTGCCAACGAAGCCGCCGCTGCGACGAAAATTGCACTCGCGTGCGATGGCTTTGAAGCGCGGCCCATGGCTGAGTTCCTTTCGATGAGAGGCCCACGGCCTCTTTTGATGTTCCCGGTGAAGTAGAGGTGGGCAAGAGTTACGCGACGCCCGACGTGTGTAAGGAACAAGCGCGCAGGCTCCGAAACGTTCCGACCCTGTGTCGGTGGCCGCGTGGGCCGCGTTTAGGCAGATTGCTTATTTCAAAAGGTGTTAAGTCAGAAGCGGCTTCATGCGTCCGCGGTCAGACCACGCAGCCTCGCTCAGCGCAGGAAAGCGAGGGTTGCTGGAGGCGCCGGTCCTCCGTTCGTCCGCTCAGGCAGGCCATTGCGGAGGCTGTTCGGAGCAGCTAAGCGGCCCATGCGTCCGAGCCGATCAAAGCCCGCTTGCTCCGCGAGGAAGATCGTGCCGCTGACACAGGCGCACAGGTCGCGCGATGACTCCTGTGCCGCTTCGACGATCCTCGGACGACCCGTCGGATGTCCGCTTTGGGTCAGCACTTGATCCCCCTCCTCCACATGAACCTCGTCGCCCAGTTCCCGTGGCGTGCGCCACAATCGTGCTCAAATCTGAAAGCGTGGCTGCGCCTGAATCACCTGCTGTTATTGCCCAACAGGCGCATGAATGTGCCAATCACCTCGTTGGCCATTTGTCTTTGCCGCGCCCTAGGGATCTTGAGCTTACGCGCAAGGCTTCCTTCGAGGATGAGAGTTGCCAAGCCGTGCACCATCGCCCAGCAGCGACAGCGATTGCTTGTCTGACTTCGGCCGGATGATGGGCAAAAGCCTGGCCGATACCGTCGACCAGCTTTCCAAACGCCTCATCTTCAAGTTTGCGCGCGTCGGGGTAACGATCAAGCGGGACCGCATCGGCGCGAAACATTGCCTGAAAATAGGCGGGGTTGCGCAGGGCAAACTCGACATAAGCGCGGCCCATGGCTTCTACGGCCTCGACCGGTTCCGCGCCAGCCTGAGCGGCAGCCCGCACGAGCGACTGTCCGAGCTTTGAAAAACCCTCGCCCGCAAGGGCAGCGAGAATGGCCTCGCGGTCGTCGAAATAATGGTAGGGCGCCTGATGGCTCACGCCAGCTTTGCGTGCCACCTCGCGCATACTGAGCCGGTCAAGCCCACCCTCTTCGATCAGAGCAAGGCTCGCCTTCAGCACTTTTTGGCGGAGATCCGTCGGATTTCGCATGGCAAGAAATTATTTGGCAGTTGCACTTGACACTGTCAAGTCCGAACCCATTTACTAGACACTGTCAAGTTAATCCACTGAGAAAGGATGCCCCAATGAACACCGTGACCACATTCGAACCCGCCATGCAGGATGCCGTGACCTACGCCGACAAAATCGACAATTCCTTCCCCTACGTGCTCGTGTCGAGCGTCTCGGTAACCCTCGTCAGCCTAGCAGTCCGTCTGGGCCTGGACCGCCACGACGCTTGGACCGCTGATCGGAGCCTAGAAGATTCGCATCAAGCAGATGTCTAGGAGGTTCACCATGACGAGACCCCACGCGATTGTAGGCAGCGCTTTGGCGACCGCAGTCATCAACGTTCTAGTCGCCTTGGTTGTCATCTTTGCACTGACGCCAGAGGCCGCGCGGATCGAACCGCAGAAGCTGAATGATGCAACGCCTCTCTATCGACTGTCACCGATTCCCGCCGGCGCCGATTGGGGCCGTTCCTAATCCCAGGTGAATGGTGGAGAGACACCAGAATGCCAAGGCAGAACACGGCGAAAGCATCTTGACAGTGTCAGGTGCTTTCGCCCAATTTAGGCAGTGTCAAGTGATCGACGCTGCGAAAGGAGACGCCAATGAACGCCGCGAACACAGTAGAGCTCAACCCCGGGGCAGATCGCGCCTTGCACGCCACGCTTGCACTTCAGCGCGCTGCCTTCTTGCGCGATGGTCCGCCGACGCTGAAACAGCGCCGGGACGATCTTACGAAACTCAAGGAAGCCATTCTGGCGCGCCAGGATGCCTTCGTCGCCGCGCTCGATGCCGATTTCGGCCACAGGGCGCGCCAGGAGTCCCTAATGCTCGACTTGGGGACGACGGTTGGCGCCATCAACTATCTGCACAGCAACCTGCGACGCTTCATGCGCCCCGAGCGGCGTCACGTGGCAGCCATCTTCAAGCCGGCCTCGGCAAAGGTCGTGTACCAGCCGCTCGGTGTGGTTGGCATCGTTTCGCCGTGGAACTTCCCTGTATCCCTGGCCTTGACCCCGCTCGCCACCGCCCTTGCCGCCGGCAACCGTGTGATGCTCAAGCCGTCGGAGATGACACCCGCAACCACGGATCTGCTTGCCTCCATGCTCGCGGAGACGTTCGACGAGGAGCAGGTCGCCGTCGTGACCGGCGACGCCGAGATCGGCAGAGCGTTTTCGAGCCTCCCCTTCGACCATATTTTCTTCACCGGCAGCATTCCGGTCGGTCGTGCCATCATGCGCGCGGCGAGTGAGAACTTGGTTCCGGTGACGCTGGAGCTTGGCGGCAAGTCGCCCATCATTGTCGACCGCGGCTACTCGTTGCGCACCGCCGCGCGACGCATCGCCTATGGCAAGTGCGCCAATGGCGGTCAGATTTGCACCTCCCCCGACTATCTCCTCCTGCCCAAGAGCGAAACGGAGGACTTCATCGCGGCCTACCGGCAAGAGGTCGATACGCTCTACCCCAACATTGGCGACAATCCCGACTACACCTCAATTCTCAACGACCGACACTTCTCACGCCTGTCGGGACTGGTGGAGGATGCGAAAGCCAAAGGTGCCCGCGTTATCGAGATCGGGACCAGGCAGTCAGGCGACACGCGATCGCGCATGTTCCCGCCGACCCTGCTGCTCGACGTAACGGACGAGATGGCGGTGATGCAGGAAGAGATTTTCGGCCCCATCTTGCCTGTCGTCACCTATGACGCACTGGACGATGCCATCGCCTATGTGAATGCACGGCCGCGGCCGCTCGCGCTTTATTTCTTTGGGACCGATGAGACCTCGCAGCGCCTTGTTGTGGATCGGACCACCTCCGGCGGCGTGCTCATCAACGACACCATTCTGCACTACGCGCAGGACGATCTCCCGTTCGGCGGCATCGGGCCAAGCGGCATGGGCGCTTACCACGGTGTTGAGGGTTTCAAGACCATGAGCCACGCCAAGGCCGTGTTCCAGCAGGCGCGGTTCAACGTCGTCGATCTTTTCCGCCCGCCCTTCGGCAAGGCCTTTGACTTCCTGCTCAACTTCATGCTGCGCTGAGGTCTGTCAGGAGCATGGGCCGACCACCCACCCGTGCCGCCTGAATATGCGCATTTGCAAGGGAGACCCGGCCCTTTAGTGTCCAGGCAAAGGATCACACAGGTGCACCCCTCTCCTTGTTCAAACTCGCCCATCTCTCCGACATCCATCTGAGCCCCATGCCGCGCGCGCGGCGGCGCGACCTTCTCAGCAAGCGGGTGATCGGCTACGTGAATTGGCATCGCGGGCGGAAATACGTGCACCGGCGCGAGATCCTCGATCTCATCACCCGCGACATCGTCGAGCAGGAGCCCGACCACATCGCCGTGACCGGCGATCTCGTCAATCTCGGCCTGCCCGAGGAGTTCCTGCGCGCCGCGGACTGGCTGCATCATCTCGGCCCGCCCGAGAAGGTCACCGCCATCCCCGGCAATCACGACGCCTATGTGCGGCTGCACCCGGAAGCAGGCACCGGGCGCTGGAAGCCTTACATGGAGGCGAACGCGGCCGGAGAGACGCTGTTTCCGACCCCGCCCGCGCTGTTTCCGTTCGTGCGCCGCTTCGACGACGTGGCGCTGATCGCGTTGTCCTCGGCCATCCCGACCATGCCGTTCATCGCCGCCGGAAAAATCGGGACGGCTCAGCGGGAGCTGCTCGCCACCGCGCTCGACAGGGCGAAGCAGGCGAACCTGTTTCGCGTGGTGCTGATCCACCATCCGCCATTGCGCGAGCAGGCGGGCTGGCACCGGGGACTGCGCGATGCCGGCAGATTTGCCCGGGTGTTGAAGCAGCACGGCGCCGAGCTCGTGCTGCATGGGCATAACCACATCCAGACCGTGCACGAGGTCCCGACCGCGACCGGCCCCGCCATCGTCGTCGGCGTGCCGTCGGCTTCCGAAGCGATCGAGGGCCGCATCCCTTCCGCCCGCTACAACGAATACTCGATCGCCCGCGCCGGCGATGGCTGGCGCATCGAGATGGTCGGGCGCTCGGTCGCCGCCTCCCCCGAGCATGTGTGGGAAAGCGAGCGCCGCCTGCTCAGGGAGGCGTAGCCTTAACGAACGCTGAGCATCACCGCCGTGAACAGCCCCACGGCGCCGGTGAGAAGACCGATGGCGAAAGCGGCGATCACCACGCCCATGCCGGTCCGCGCCGGCGCGGGATCGAGTCCGAGCCGCCTCGCGCGCCCCGGTTCGGCAAGCGCCGCCTCCATCCGCTCACGGTGCACGATCTCATGCGCCATGTAGCGCGTGACGCGGTCGGCGATGTCGGGGATGTTGGTCGAGCTATAGAGCGTCCGCCTGCCGCTCTCGCCGTTGCGCACGAACAGATAGGTCCCGGCGTCGTCGACCGTCGCGTAGGTGAAGAGGTCGATCCACAACCGCGCGGGGCGGCTCGGCACCAGCACGAGATTGAAGCGGTCGTCGTTCGCCGGCAGCTCGGCAAACACGGTTTCGAGCTCGGCCTTGAGCAGCTCGAGCCGCGCGATCTCGCCGTCGCGGCTATCGGCCGAACTGTGCAGCCGCTCGGCCTCTTCGAGCCGCGCCTTGCGGATGGCCTCGCGCAACGACCGCGAGGCGGCGGGCCGTGCAATGGCTTTGGCGCTCTCTTCCATCCCCGTAGCCCCTTGGCGTTCGGCCTCAGCATAGCCCTCCAAGCGGCGGAAATGCGGCCGAATTTCGCCTCTGGCAGCGGCCTATTTCGAGGCGAGCACCACCGAGGCGCGGGCGTCGTCGAACCATTTGTCGATGGCCGTGTCGATATTGGCCTCGAGGCTCGATTTCCAGGTGGCGATGGTGGCGTCGAGCGCCTCCTCGTTCGCCTTGACGAAGCTCTCGCGATTGATCGCCTCGTTGGCGGCGTTCGACAGATAGTCGACCGCGGCGCCGATGGCGACGCCAATCGCCGCACCGACCACCTGCCCGCCCATCGGCTGGACCACCGTGCCGGCGACGGCGCCTTGCTGCGCAAACGCAAGCCGCGTGCCGAGCGAGGCGGCGACGCGGCGCGACAATTGCCCGAAGCTCTGCGCCAGCACGCCGTTGATGGCGGGGCCGAGCGCCAGCGCGCCAACCGTACCGCCGGCGGCCGCCGCACCGACGCCGGCGATGCCGTCGAAGGCGCGATCCTCCATCAGATAGGTCGGCGCCTTCCATTTCTGCGCATCCCAATCGAGCTTGACGCTGGTCATCGGCGTCGCGGCCGGGATGTCCTCGAGATGGCTCGTATGCTGGGCGAGGAACAGCTGGAGCCGCATGTCGCCATTGGCGATCACCCGCCGGTAGCTGTCATGCGCGTGGCGCGCGGCCTGCTCGACGCCCTTGGTGACGGTCTGGTCGCGCAGCTCCGGCTTCAGCACCTGATCCTTGTAGTTCTTCAGGAAATAATCCTTCACGTCGGCCTCGATCGCCTCGTTCAGCGACTCGTATTTGCCGACCTCGAAGAAGCGGGTGATGGCGGAGGAGATGGTCTCCTTCAGCACGACGTAAGAGCGCTTCCACTCGAAGAACCAATCGGCATAGGAGGAGATCGCCGCCTCGCGATCCTGGAAGGCGAGCGCGAAGCTGCGATCGATGTCCTCATGCGCCGCCTGCTTGATGCGTGCGCGCTCCTCGTCGAGCATCAGGATCGTGTCGTTGACGAATTTGTCGGCTTCCGACTTGCTGGCCACGACCTTGTGCAACGACCCGTCGACGTCCTTGATGACGAGATCGACCGCGTCAGGCGGCAGGGTCTTGTCGCCGAAGAAGATGTCGAACACGCTTTGGTCGGCGTGCACCGGCGCGGTGTGGTCGAGATGCCGGTAATAGCTTCGATAGAAGGTCGTGCCGAGCGAGACGATGGCATAGACGCAAAGCACGATGCCGACGGCAATGCCGATGGGCTTCAGCAGCATGCCGAGCGCGCTCGGGCGCACCACTGTCTCGCGGCCACGGCCGAGCGAGACCCTCCTGCCCCGGCGCTTGGCCGGCGGGCGGATCATCGTGGCGATGGCATCTTCGGGATGGGCGGCAAGGGCAACGCTTTGGGATTTGGGCATGTCGTCCAACATGTCTTTTGACACCTCTGAGCCGAATTCTCAGCTCCCTGCCCCCGGTCTCATATAGGGCTAATCGGCGCTTGATGTAAGCATGGATAGGCGGTTTCTCACCGGAACAACCCCGTGAGGCTCTTGGTTCCTGTCGGGGCGGCCATGCTAGGCTTGGGCCCGGCGATTCACCGGACAGGTGCTGCATCGAGATGGCGGCGAGAGGACCGGAGGCCGATCTTCCCCTCTTCAGGGAAACGCGGATCAACGATCCCGAGCGGGCGATTCATGCGCTTGCCGCGCAAGCCGCGTCCTGCACGCGCTGCGATCTCTACAAGAACGCGACCCAGACCGTGTTCGGCGAGGGCCCTGCCGATGCGGCGCTCATGCTGATCGGCGAGCAGCCGGGCGATCAGGAAGACCTGACCGGGCGACCCTTTGTCGGGCCGGCAGGCAAGGTGCTCGACAGAGCGCTCGAGGCGGCGGGCATCGAGCGCACGCAAATCTACATCACCAACGCGGTGAAGCACTTCAAGAACGAGCCGCGCGGCAAGCGACGGCTGCACAAGAAGCCCGACACCGGTGAGATCGAGGCCTGCCGCTGGTGGCTCGACAACGAGCTGGAAATCATCCAGCCCGCCGTGGCCGTGGCGCTCGGCGCGACCGCGGCGCGCGCGCTGATGCGCAAGGCGCTTGCCATCAATGCCAATCGCGGACGCCTCGTCGCGCTGCCTGGCGGAGGTAAAGGCCTCATCACCGTGCATCCGTCTTATCTGCTCAGGCTGCAAGACGAGCGCGACAAGCGGCGCGAGTTCGATCTTCTCGTCAAGGATTTGCATTTCGCCGCCGCGGCGGCGCGGAAAGCGCGGGCCTGACCCGCGCCTAGATCTGCGCGCGGGAAATCTCGGCGACGATGGTCGACGCGGCGTGATGGATCATGCCGAACAACACGATGGCGACGCGCGATATTGACGGCCATGTTGAGCCCATGCGCCAGCCGCTTGTTCTCCAGGAAGCCGAACAGGTTGATGTACCACTGGTCGGCATAGGACAGGCAGTAGAGCCAAGATCACGAGCTGCGCGAACTCGTGCAGATAGAACAACACCGGGCTGCCGGACTTCTCGGCGAAATATTTCAGGCCGCCGACCAGCACGAAATTGCGCAACAGGTCGAAGAACCATTTGGAGAAATTGCGCACCAAATCCCAGAGCGCAATCTCGCCCTGGCGCTGCTGTAGCAGCTGCTGCCGGTAGGCGGTGAAGTCCACTTGTTTAGATCACAGCGCGTCGGCGCCCATCTCGCCGGTGCGCACGCGCATCGCCCCTTCGAGCGGGAGCACGAACACCTTGCCGTCGCCGATATGCCCGGTGCGAGCGGCATTGCCGAGCGCCTCGACCACGGCGTCGGCGATCGAGGCGCTGACGGCGATCTCGAGCTTCACCTTCGGCACATATTGCATGGTGTATTCGGCGCCGCGATAGACCTCGGTCTGGCCCTTCTGCCGGCCGAACCCGCGCACTTCGCTCACCGTTATGCCTTGCACGCCGATACCGGCAAGCGCCTCGCGCACGGCCTCGAGCCGGTGCGGCTGGATCACTGCAATGATGTATTTCATGTCGCTCGTCCTCGATCACATGTTGTAGCCGCGCTCGCCGTGGAGCCTGAGGTCGAGGCCCTGTTCCTCGGTCTCAGCGCCGACGCGCAATCCTGTGACCGCATGGACGACCTTGGCGATGACGATGCTTGCCAGCAGGGACCATAGCAAAGTGGCGGCGATCCCGGTGAGTTGAATTACCGCCTGTCCACTTATGCTGCGGCCTTCGGCGAGGCCTATCCCGCCGAACGCCGCATCGGCGAACAATGCGGTAAGCATTATGCCGGTCGCCCCGCCCACCCCGTGCACGGCGAACACATCGAGCGAGTCGTCGATTCTGAAGCGCCGCTTAACCACGCCGACCATGACATAGCAGATCGCGCCGCCGGCAATGCCGATCAGCAGCGCAGCACCTGGGCCGACATAGCCTGAAGCGGGCGTAATCGA
This sequence comes from uncultured Alphaproteobacteria bacterium, assembly GCA_963817175.1. Classification (GTDB taxonomy): domain Bacteria; phylum Pseudomonadota; class Alphaproteobacteria; order Rhizobiales; family Methyloligellaceae; genus Methyloceanibacter. The sequence continues at coordinate 52,414 of CAWFNK010000005.1, read as the reverse complement.
GGCAAGTCCGGCAACCGCGCCGGTAACGGCGCCGATCATGCTCGGCTTGCCGTATTTGATCCCTTCGATGAGAATCCATACCAGCGCCGCGGTCGCTGCCGAAATATGCGTCACCGTCATGGCCATGCCCGCATCCGCGCCAGCCTTCAATGCGCTGCCGGCGTTGAAGCCGAACCAGCCGACCCACAGCATGCAGGCGCCGGCCATGGTCATCCAAGGCGCGTGCGGCGGCTTCACATCGTCGGGGAAGCCCATGCGCGGCCCAAGCATGACCGCAAGCACCAGCGCCGAGATGCCGGCGGTGAGATGCACCACGAGCCCGCCGGCGAAATCGAGCACGCCCCGTTGCGCGAGCCATCCCCCGCCCCAGATCCAATGCGCCACCGGCACATAGACCAAGAGCAGCCAAAGCAGGCTGAACAGCAGCACGGCGCCAAAGCGCATGCGCTCAACGAAGGCGCCGACGATCAGCGCCGGCGTGATGATGGCGAAAGTCATCTGGAACATGAAGAACACGGTCTCGGGCAGCGTCGTGTTCGGCGCCACCGCGTCGCGCGGCACGCCGAGAAGAAGCGCCTTGTCGAGATTGCCGATCCAAGCCCCCGCCCCGTTGAAAGCGAGGCTGTAGCCGCAAATGAGCCAGGCCACCGACACAAGGCAGGCGATGGCGAAACACTGCATCAAGACCGAAAGCAGATTCTCGGCGCGCACCAGGCCGCCGTAGAACAAAGCCAACCCCGGCAAGGTCATGAACAGGACCAGCGCCGTGGCCGTAATCAGCCAGGCGGTATTCCCCGCATCGATCATTGTCGTCCCCCCTAGACGCTTCTGCACAAAATTATGCTTTTGCCCAAAATCCTAGCACGAGGAAAGCACGGAGGCAGGGGCGCGTGCCTCATTTGACCGCAATTGCCCACAGATCCGGCGGGGGGACGGGCGTCACAATCAAAAAGCCAGGCATGCTATAGTGCTCCCATGAGCAAGGCTTTTACCAAGGAGCCTGAAGGCGGCGAGGTTTATGACGACCTGCCAGACCGCCCGGTTTCCCCGCATAATCTCGTGACCCCCAAGGGGCTCGAGCTGATCGAGGCCGAGCTTGCGCGGCTGCACCATGACCATGCCGCGGCGCAAGAGGCCGACGACCGGCCGCTTATTGCCAAGATCAACCGGGACTTGCGCTATTGGACCTCGCGCCGGGCGACCGCCCAGGTGATCGAGCCGCCGCGCGACGCCTCGGAGGTCTATTTCGGCTCGACGGTGACGATCGAGCGCGACGACGGGCGCCGCCAGACCTACCGTATCGTCGGCGAGGACGAGGCCGATCCATCCCTCGGCACGCTGTCTTACGTGTCGCCGGTGGCGCAGGCGCTGATGGGTAAGGAGCTCGGCGAGACCGTGCAGGCCGGCGTGGCGGAAGCCACCATCGTCGGCATTTCGTAGACGCTAAGCGCGGGGCTTGGTCGGCTTCTCCAGCATCAGCTTGCCCTGCTTCTGCACCAAGGCCTTGGCCTTGTTGGCGAGCAGCGACAGAAACCAAGGAAGCTGCACTTCGAGCCGCACATGATCGTCGGCGACGTCGACCGTGCCGGTCGTGGTCTGGCCCAACAGGCTTGCGCGGAAATCGAGATGATCGCCGGCCCACTCGTCCTTCAGCACCACGAATTTCTCGCCGAAGTTCGAGCGCACATTACCGAAGCCGTTTTTCAGGCGGCGCTGCGCCTCCTGCTTGCCGAGCTGGTGGGGGATGGTGACGACGACCGGTTGAGACATCTTGGCGGAACCTCTCCTCGCGAAACGCGCTGAACTTTCCCCTCATGTAGGGGCTCCGATCCAGAGGTCCAGAGCCTCGCGCAACAATGCCAATGGGCGCAAGAGCTTAAAGCCCTTGCGCCCAAGCCCTCAATTCGGGTCGTTGCGAACTTTAGCTTTAGCCGACCGGATTGCCGAGGCTGAGCGGATCGCCGATCGCGGCGAAGGTCCAGACCTGCGCGTCAGCCGTGGCGTCGCACAGCACCAGCCCGGCGCCCGTGTCGATGAACACGTAATAGCCGGGCACCCAATCGCCATCGAGGCCATCGGGGCCTGAGCCCACGATCTTGCCGGGGCCGTCAGACAGATAAGCCTGGCAGGCATTCTCGGCGATGGTGAGCGGGTTCTTCTCAGGCACCGCGACCCCGCTTTCGTTCACCGCCGGCTGGAGACCGACGAGATTGGCGCCCGCACCTTCCAGCAAATCGCCGATCATCTTGTTGTAGGCGAAGATCTGCCCCTCGGCGTCGGCGTTGCACAGCCACAGATTGGCGTCGGCGTCGGTCAGCCAGATCAGGCTTCCGCCGCGGCCGTCGTCGACCGCCGCGACGAAGTCGACCGGCTGCGAGGCATTGGCGGTGGTGCAGGCATGCACCGCCGCGGCGTGGAGGTCGCTGCCGGCGGAGGAGGGACCACTGAGGCTCGCGGTGAACACCAAAGCGGCCAGCACCGCACCGAGCCAGTAATAGGTGAATTTCATGACGTTGCTTCCTTTTGACGCCTCTTGAGGCAGGATTGCCGTGAGGCTTGAGGCGTCAAATGGAGCGCCGTGCCGCCGCCCTTTGTGAGCAGGCTCACAAAGGGGCTGCCTGGAAGCCGGCTAGGGCTTGGCCTCTTTCTTGTCGACATGGCCGAGATCGCGCTCGGGCGCGATTTCGTCCCGCACCATCTGCTTCAGCTCCTTGATCTCGGGAAAGCGCCCCTGCTCGGCGCGCGACCAGAGCAGCTTGCCGTCGATCTTGACCTCGAACACCCCGCCGGTATCGTCGGGGATCAGCGTGACCGAACCGATCTCCTCGGCGAAAGTCGACAGCAGTTCCTGCCCCATCCAGGCAGCCCTGAGCAGCCAGTTGCAGAGACGGCAATAGGTGATGGCGACGTGGGGTGCGGGCGGAATGGCAAAGCTCCAGTGGCGTTCGGAATTCGTTCTCGCAATCCTAGTCCTCGTTCGGCCCACGCCTCAAGTTTTCTTGGGGAAGACTCACATTGCCCCCTTGTCATCACGCTGTAATCGCAATCTTGGCTTGTTCTTCGACGCAAATTGGGAGAAAGAGAGGTCCTATGCAATTCCGAATCACCCGCACCTCCCAGCTTCGCCTCATGGCCGCCCTGGCAGTGACGGCGATTTGCTTGGCCACCCCCTGGCCGGCCAGTGAAGCCGCCGCCAATCCGTTCGACGTTCTGCTCGGCTCCTGGGGAGGAAGCGGTCAAATCACCATGACCGACGGCAGAAAAGAGCGCCTGAAGTGCAACGCCTATTACACCGGCGGCGGGTCTCAGCTGGGCATGGCCATTCGCTGCCAGAGCGAAAGTTCGAACGTTGAGATCCGCAGCAAGCTCAGCCAGAGCGGCGGGCGCATCACCGGCACCTGGGAAGAGCGCACGTTCAATGCTTCCGGAAACGCGGTCGGACAAGCCTCGGGCGGCAGGATCAACCTCCAGATCAGCGGCGGCGTGAGCGGAACCATGTCGGTCTCCTATAGCGGCTCGCGCCAAAGCGTCGCGATTTCGACGCAAGGAATTGCTCTTAAAGCCGTTTCGATCAGCCTCTCCCGCAGCTAATCCGCCAGTCTCGGGCTGGCGTAACGGCCGCCTGTGAGGCATCGTCTACGGCAGCGCCTTGAACGGGCCGGAGGAGCTATGCCCATGGTCGAGTCTTTGCTCACAAGTCAGTTGAAAGGCGAGCGGCTCGAGCTCGCTGCCAGCGGCTCGTGGACCGCCGCGCATGCCGGCGAGCTCGAAACCCTCGTCGACCGCGTGGCCGGCGAGGCCGCGCAGGCGAAAAGCGTCTCGATCGACATGGCGGGCGTGCGCGAGTTCGACACGTTCGGCGCCTGGCTGTTGGAGCGCCTCACCCGCGCCTGGAGCGCCGCCGGCCGCGAGCCGGTGATCGTCGGACTGCCGCAGCACGATCGCGGCCTGCTCCAGGAGATGCACGGCGTCAATCGCGAGCCGGCAAAGCCGCCAGCTGAACAAAACAGAATCGTCAGCGCGCTGGCCGCCGTCGGCCGGGCCAGCGCCGGCTTCGGCCGCGATCTCATGCTGTTCGCCGACATGCTGGGCGCGGTCGGCGTCGCGGCGCTCCGCGTGATCGCCCGCCCGCGCGAATACCGGTTCACCTCGACCGTCAATCAGTTCGACCGCGTGGCCTGGCAGGCCGTACCCATCATCCTGCTCATCACCTTCCTGATCGGCGGCATCATCGCCCAGCAGGGCATCTTTCATTTCCGCAAGTTCGGCGCCGAGATGTATGCCGTCGATCTCGTCGCCATTCTCGTGCTGCGCGAGATCGGCGTGTTGATCGTCGCCATCATGGTCGCCGGCAGATCGGGCAGCTCCTACACCGCCGAGCTCGGCTCGATGAAGATGCGCGAGGAGATCGACGCGCTGCGCACCATGGGCTTCGACCCGATCGAGGTGCTCATCCTGCCGCGCATCCTCGTGCTCGTCGTGGCGCTGCCCGTGCTCACCTTCCTCGGCTCGATTGCCGCGCTCTATGGCGGCGGCCTGGTGGCGTGGCTCTATGGCGGCATGAGCCCCGAGATCTATATCGAGCGGCTGACCGAGGCGGTCTCGCTCACCCATTTCAAGGTCGGCATGCTGAAAGCCCCCTTCATGGGCCTCGTCATCGGCGTCGTCGCCTGCGCCGAAGGGCTGCAAGTGAAAGGCAGCGCCGAGTCGCTCGGGCTCAAAACCACGGCTTCGGTGGTGAAGTCGATCTTCCTGGTGATCGTGCTCGACGGGCTGTTCGCCATATTCTTCGCCTCGATCGGGATGTGACGAAAATGGCGCAAGCGCCGGTGATCAAAGTGCGCGATCTCGTGGTCGGCTTCGGCGACCGGATCGTGCTCGATCATCTCTCGCTCGACGTGAGAGGGGGCGAGATCCTCGGCGTGGTCGGCGGCTCGGGCGCCGGCAAGTCGGTGCTGTTGCGCACCATCATCGGGCTGTTGCCGCGACGCGAAGGCTCGATCGAGGTGCTGGGCACCGATCTCGCCAAGGCCAACGAGGCCGAGCGGCGCGCGCTCGAGCGCCGCTGGGGCATTCTGTTTCAGCAGGGCGCGCTGTTCTCCTCGCTCACCGTGCGCGAGAACGTGCAATTCCCGATGCGCGAGAATCTGACGCTCTCGCCGCGGCTGATGGACGAGATGGCTCTGGCCAAGCTCGAAATGGTCGGTCTCACCCCCGACGACGTGAACAAGTTTCCCGCCGAGCTGTCCGGCGGCATGACCAAGCGCGTGGCGCTCGCCAGAGCTCTTGCGCTCGATCCCGAGATCGTCTTTCTCGATGAGCCGACCTCGGGCCTCGACCCCATTTCTGCCGGCGATTTCGACGAGCTGATCCGCACCCTGCAACAGACCCTCGGTCTGACCGTGTTCATGGTGACGCACGACCTCGAGAGCCTTTATACGGCTTGCGACCGCGTTGCGGTCGTTGCCGACGGCAAGATCGTGGCCGACGGCTCCATTGAAGCCATGCTCGAATCCACCCATCCCTGGGTTAAGACATATTTCCAGGGTAAGCGCGGCGAGCTGTTGATCGACCGGCGCTTGAGCGCCTCCCCTTAAGGATCTCGCACGATGGAAACACGCGCCCGCTACGCCTTGATCGGACTTTTCATGCTCGCGGTGATCCTCGCGGGGTTCGCCTTCGTCTATTGGCTGGAGAACAAGGGCGGCTTCGGCGAGCGGGAGATCTATCAAGTTCGCTTCCAGGGTTCGGTGTCTGGCCTGCTGGTGGGATCGGCCGTGCTGTTCAACGGCCTTCGCGTCGGCGAGGTCACCAACCTCTCGCTCAGCGTCGACCGCCCGCAAGACGTGGTGGTCACCGTCGCGGTGGTGCGCGGCACGCCTGTGCGTGAAGACACCGAGGTCACGATCGAGACTCAGGGCCTGACCGGCGGCGCGGCCATCGCGCTCAGAGGCGGCACCTCGGAGTCGCCGCTTCCCGCGTCGGAAGGCGGCACGCCGCCGATGCTGCTCGCCGCGCCGCAAGCCGGACAGGATTGGACCCAGTCCGCCCGCGACGCCTTCCAGCGCGTCGACGAGGTGCTCGCGCAGAATTCCGAGGCGCTGCACAGCGCCATCACCAATATCGACACCTTCTCCGACGCTCTGGCGCGGAACTCCGGCAAGGTCGACAGCATCCTAGCCGGACTCGAGCGCATGACGGGCGGTGGGGCCAGCCCGGCCAACATGCCGGTCTACGATCTCGTCGCCGCAACCAATTTTCCGTCCAAGCCCTCTGAGGCCCCCTCCTGGATGCTCGTCGTGCCTGAGCCGAGCACGCTGATGGGCTTCAACACCGACAAGATCCTGGTCCAGCCGGAGGCAGGCGAAAGCGTGCCGGTGGAAAATGCGCGATGGGGCGACAACCTGCCGATCCTGTTGCAGGCGAAGGTGATCCAGAGCTTCGAGAATGCCGGCTACGCGAAATCGGTCAGCCGCACGCGCGACGGCCTCACCGGTGACTATCAGCTGCTCATCGACATCAGGACCTTCCATATCTCGACCGGTCAACAGGCTGTCGCGGATATCGACTTCGTCGCCAAGCTGGCCAACAAGGACGGCAAGATCATCGCTGCCAGCACCTTCCAGGCCACCGCGCCGGCCAAGGGCAACGATGCGCAGGCTTACGTTGATGCGTTCGACGAGGCGGTCGCCAAGCTGATGACCGACCTGGTCGACTGGACCACGACCACGCTTGCCAGCGAGCCGCCGATCGCGGCACCCGCACCCGCCGAGCCCCCGGCCGATGCGCCTCCCGACGAGCCCACACCCTAAGCGGGTCGCCGAAGCCAGCGGTCACAACCGCGTGTCTGTGGCCGCTCCTTGATCTCAATCAACGCGGGCAGTTTCTTTGAGCGGGATCGTCGCGGTTAGCCACTTCAAGCTTCTCGCTCGGCGCGATCTCAGCCTGGCGAGCCCGGTGAACCATGGAGCTGTTGCAAGCCATCCACGGGCGGCGTTCCGTGCGCGAATTCACTGACGAGCCCGTCAGCGACGCGATATTGCATGAGTTGATCGATGCGGCGGTCCAAGCGCCGAGCGCCATCAATCAGCAGCCGTGGTGCTTCGTCGTGGTCAGGGACCAATCGTTGCTTCACCGGATTTCGGACCAGGCCAAGGCGCACCTGCTGAAGGCTTCGCTGGGCGCGCCCGCGCATCCCTTCCGCGACATGCTGAACGACCCGCAATTCCACATCTTCTATCACGCGCCGGTGCTGGTGGTGATCGCGGCCTGCCAGCCGACCGACTGGGCGGTCGAGGATTGCGCGCTCGCCGCCGAGAACATGATGCTTGCCGCCTATGGCTCTGGCCTCGGCACCTGCTGGATCGGCTTCGCCCAGCATTGGCTCGGCACGGCGGAAGGCAAGGCCGCGCTCGGCTTGCCGCTGTCGCACAGCCCGATCGCCCCGGTCATCGTCGGCCATCCCCGGCGGAAGCCTGCCTCGGTGCCGCGCAAGGCGCCGAACATCCGCTGGCTCGACTCGGCCGGGCGCCCCGCGTGACCTAAGGTGCAAGCGCGCACGTTCGCCGCAGGGAGCAGCCGGTGAGATCAGCTGAAGCAGCGCAGGCGGAAACGCCCGCCCCCTATGCGCTTCCCGCGCGCGCGGTGCTTGACAAGCTCGGGACGAACTCTGCCGGCGGGCTTACCGAGGCGGAAGCGGCACTGAGGCTTCGGCAGTATGGCCCGAACGCCCTCCTCACGCATCCGGACCGCACCGTCCTTTCCATCCTTGTCGATCAGCTCAAGAGTCCCGTGGTGTGGCTCCTGGCTGCGGCCGCGACCGCGGCTGCCGCTTTCGGCCGCTTGACCGAAGCCGCGGCCATCCTGCTCGTGCTCGCCATCAACACGCTGATCGGCTTTTTCACCGAGCTTCGCGCCACGCGTTCCATGGAGGCGCTGCGCAAGCTCGGCACGCGTTCAACGCGGGTCAGGCGGGAGGCGAAGCTCAAAACCATCCCGGCTGAGCTTGTCGTGCCGGGCGACATCGTCCTGTTGGAGAGTGGCGATGTGGTCACGGCCGATATCCGCCTCATCGAGGCAAAGAATTTATTTTGCGACGAATCGACCCTGACCGGCGAATCGGTCCCCGTGGAGAAGACTATCGCCGCCGTCGCCAGCGGCGCCATTCTCGCCGACCGGACCTCGATGGCGCACAAGGGAACGGCGATCACGCGCGGCACGGGTTCGGGCGTCGTTGTGACCACCGGCATGGCGACCGAGCTGGGGTTGACCACCAAGCTCGTGCTTGAGGCCGGGCCCGACATCTCCCCGCTCGAGCGGAAGCTCGCCGAGCTCACCCGGCAGCTGGTGGGCGCCACCCTGATCATCACCGCTCTCATCGCCGCCATCGGCATGGCCACCGGACGCGATCTCTTGCTCATGATCGAGGCCGGCATCGCGCTTGCGGTCGCGGCCATCCCCGAAGGCCTGCCGATCGTAGCCACAATGGCGCTTGCCCGCGGCATGTGGCGTATGGCGCGGCGCAACGTCGTGGTCGAGCGCCTGGCCGCGGTCGAGACGCTCGGCGCCACCACCGTCATCTGCACCGACAAGACCGGCACCCTCACCGAGAACCGCATGACCGCCGAGCGGCTATGGTTGCCCTCCGCGCAGTACCGCCTCGACCACGAAAGAGCACGGATTCTCGACAGCTCGGGGAAGCAAGCCTCGCTCGACGCGCCGTTGCGGCGAGCGCTCGAAGTCGGCGTTCTCTGCGGCACCGCTACGCTCGAGACTCAAGGCGCCGCCGGTGTTGGCGACCCGATCGAGCTTGCGCTCTTGCGGCTTGGAGCGCTTGCCGCAATCGACCACGGCACTCTCGTCGCAGCCTGGCCCCAGCTGCACGAGATCGCCTTCGATACCGAAACCAAGATGATGGCAACCGGCCACCGCCGTGGCGGGCGCCAGTTCGTCGCGGTGAAGGGGGCGCCGGAGGCGGTGCTCGCTTGTGCCACGCGGATCGGCTCGGGGCCTGGAGCAAAGCTTAGCGCCAAGGCGCGCAACGAGTGGCTTGAGCGTGCCGCTTCGCTTGCCGAAGAAGGCCTGCGCGTCCTTGCGCTCGCCGAGAAGACCATCTCGCTGCAAGCGGGCCTGAGCTACGCGAATCTCACCTTCCTCGGCTTGGTCGGATTTCGCGACCCGCCGCGCATCGACGTGAAAGAAGCCATCGCCAATTGCCGGCAGGCCGGCATCAGGGTGGTGATGGTCACGGGCGACCATGCCGTGACGGCGAGAAAGATCGCCGAGAATCTCGATATCGCCGAGCCTGGCTCATGCATCGTGGTCGAGGGCCGCGAGCTGAAGCCGCTCGGTGCGCTTGGCGAGCACGAGCGAAAGCGCGTTCTCGCGGCGCAAGTCTTTGCCCGGGTGACGCCTGCCCAGAAGCTCGACCTGGTTCGGCTCTATCAGGCGGCGGGCGCGGTGGTGGCCATGACCGGCGACGGCGTAAACGATGCGCCGGCGCTGCAAAAAGCCGACATCGGTGTCGCCATGGGCTTGCGCGGGACCGAAGTGGCCCGCGAGGCCGCCGACATCGTTCTGCGCGACGACGCCTTCGGCAGCATCGTTGCCGCGATCCGCGAGGGCCGCGTCATCTTCGGCAATTTGCGGCGGTTCCTCATCTATCTGCTATCCTGCAATATCAGCGAGGTGATGGTGGTCGCGCTCGCGGTGGTGACCGGGCTGCCTCTGCCGCTGCTTCCTCTGCAGATCCTCTTTCTCAATCTCGTCACCGATGTGCTGCCCGCATTCGCCCTCGCCACCGGCGAAGGCGAGGACGACGTCATGCGATTGCCGCCAAGAGACCCGCGCGAGCCATTGCTTGGCGCGTCGCAATGGATCTTCATTGCCGGCTACGGCGCGCTGCTCACCGCAGCGACACTCGCCACGCTCCTGATCGGCCAATATTGGCTCGAGCTTGAAGGCGATGCGCTGGTCACTGTGTCGTTTCTGACACTGGCCTTTGCCCAGCTGTTGCACGTGTTCAATATGCGAGGGTGGCGATCCCCTCTCCTCGTCAATGCGGTGACGAGCAATCCGTATGTCTGGGGCGCCGTCGCTCTCTGCACGGGGATCCTTTTGCTCGCGGTTTACGCCCCGCCGCTCGCCGGCGCCTTGCACATCGTCCCCCCGGATCTCGCCGGCTGGGGGCTGGTGGCGGGTGCGAGCCTGGCCCCGCTCCTCGTCGGCATGGTGATTGGCGCGGTCGGTGCAGCAATAGGCGGAGGGTCTCGTGGCTAAAAACCTCTTTGCAGCCCCGACCGAGACCGCAGCCAGGCTTGCCGTCGCACACGTGCCGATGTTCAGCGCAAAGCTGGCCGCCGCGGGTGCCCGTGCGCTTCTTGGGGAGATGCAATTCGATGCCATCGATGCCGTGCTCGTTCTTGACGACAAAGGCCATTATGCCGGCACCGCGCGGATCAAAGACCTGCTGACGGCACCCGACGCGGTTCCGTTGTCGTCCTTGACCGTCAAGGATTGGCCCGTGGTGGGCCCAGATGTCGATCAGGAGCATGCCGCCGCCCTCGCCCATCAGCACGGCGTCACGGCGATCCCGGTGATAGCGGCCGATGGGCACCCGCTCGGACTTATCCCCGCGCTAGCGCTCATTGAGACCTTGGCGCAGGAGCATCATGAGGACGTGCACCGGCTGGCCGGCATTCTCAGGATGCGGGCCAAGGACCGTCATGCTCTCGACGATCCGCCCTTGAGCCGCGCGGGGCGTCGTTTGCCGTGGCTCCTTGTCGGGCTGGCGCTGAGCACCGCGGCAACAGCCATGATGGCCAGCTTCGAGCACGCGCTCAAGGCCAACATTGTCATCTCGTTCTTCATCCCGGCGCTCGTCTACCTTGCGGATGCCGTCGGCACCCAGACCGAAGCCATCGTGGTGCGCGGGCTCTCGACGCGCATGCGTCCGTTGCTTCCTCTCCTGCTCAGCGAGTTGATCACGGGAATGCTTATCGGCGTGCCGCTGGCAACCCTTGCATTTCTCGGTATTTGGCTCGTATTTCAGGAATTCAGCCTGGCCCTCGGCGTGGCGGCCGCTCTCTTCGCCGCGAGCGTAATCGCCAGCATGCTTGGCCTGCTTTTGCCCTGGCTGCTCGCGCGCCTTGGGGCCGACCCGGCCTTTGGGTCAGGCCCGCTCGCGACAATCATTCAGGATGTGCTGACCATCGCCATCTATTTCGCGGTGATGACCCTCGTGCTCAGCGTCTGATCGCCCCTGGCGCCGTCTGCTGCGGCACCGCAAGCGCGATCGTGAGACCGTCACGGGCGACACTTGCGTCAACGCCATGCTCGCGTCCCAGCTCCCTGATACGCGCCTCGATGCGTCGCGCGTCGCCTTTCACGATTCCGCTGCCGCAATGCGTGAAGATCGCGCGGGCGACCCCTTCAGCCTCGCACCAGCCGAGCTGAGCGATGATCGGCGCATGGCCGATCATTACGTGGTCGCGAACGCGCACCATCGACCGCACGATGCTGGCGCCGTCTCCGACATAGAGTGCTATACCGCGCAACGCCTCGTGCTGCTCCTCGATTGCCGCAAGGTCCGGCACATAGAAGAACGCGGAGCGGCCTTTGCCGATGCGGTAGCCCATTGCGGGGGCGCGCAGCGAGTGCTGCACCGGAAACGCCTCGAAGCGAACGCCGCCGATTGCGAACGGCGCGCGCGGCGTTAGGGTGCGGCGATCCTCGATCGGAAAGCGGTCGATCAGCGCCCAAGTCTCGACGGTCGCATAGACCGGGCACGGCGCGCCTTTCGCCAGCCCGAAAGCGTGATCGCCATGGCCGTGCGTCAGGACGATCGCTGTGGGAGCAACCGATTTCAGCGCCTTCAGCCAATCGGCGCCGCAATCGATCATGATGCGGGCGCGGCCTCGCGTCAGCAGCAGCGCGCTGTGCCGACGGTGCCGACGAGATCGAGCTTCGATCTCGCCGCGCGTACCGAGGAAAGTCAGCTCGATCGGTCGGATCCTTCCTAACCGGGAAGATGCAAGGCGTCAGAGGCGGTTCTTCTCGAAGTCTTCGAGCGAGATGCCGAGCTGGGCAAGCCCCTCCTCCAGGAAGTCGCCGAGCTTGGGCGTGCCCTTCAAATAGGTGGGGATATGCTTGTCGCGCATATCCTGCGCCTCCTTGCGCGCTTCGGCGAAGCTGGCGAAGTCGCCACGGCCAAGCCAGGTGAGCGCCATGAGGTCCAGCTGCTCGTCGACATTGAGGCCGCCGAGGGCCGCGTCCAATTCCTGCTCGACGGTGTCGTCGGGATCCTCCTCCAGCACGTCGACCTCCCGATCGTCTGACGGATTGGATCCTGAGTCTGGGTCAGATGGGGCGACCTGCTCGTCGAACTCCCGCGCCTTGACGATGATAAAGAACGCCGTCTCGGGCGAGAGGGTCAGCTGGTCTGGATTTTCGGTTGTTGGCTGCATCTTTGTAGCTCTAGCGCGTCGGCGGGCGCCGACCTTGACTTGGCTCAAGCATCGCAGGAGATGCAATGCAAGCCATGCACAAAAATCACGTGATTCTGCGAAGCGGGTGCGCGCGCCCTAGCTCCGGTCAGGCCGCCTGCTTCTCCAGATCCGCCGCCCACTTCCCCGTCGAGGCGAGCCCGTTCATCGCCGCGCGATGCGCGAACGCCGCCTGCGCGGCGCCCACATTCTCGAGCTTGCCGGCCCACGCCTTCTGCGGCGCCGCCTGAAGCGCGCGGCCATAGGAAAAGGTGAGCTTCCACGGCACGTTGCCGAGCTTGTTCATGGCGTCGAGATGCGCGGTCGCCTCGACGTCGGACTGGCCGCCCGACAGGAAGGCGATGCCGGGAACCGCCGGCGGCACGCAAGCCTTCAGCACGCGCAGCGTCTTCTCCGCGACCTCCTCCGGCGAGACCCGCGTTCCGCTCTTCTTGCCCGGCACCACCATATTCGGCTTGAGCACGGTGCCTTCGAGCTTCACCCGGGCGTAATAGAGCTCGCGATAGACGGTCTTCAGCACCCACTCGGTGACGTCGTAGCAGCGGTCGATGCCGTGATCCCCGTCCATCAGCACTTCGGGCTCGACGATCGGCACCAGATCTTCCTCCTGGCAGAGCGCGGCATAGCGCGCCAGAGCCTGCGCATTCGCGTTCACCGCGTTGTAGCTCGGGATCGACGGACCGATATCGATGACCGCGCGCCATTTGCAGAACTTGGCGCCGAGATTGCGATATTCGACCAGGCGCTCGCGCAAGCCGTCCAACCCTTCCGTGATGGTTTCGCCAGGGGAGAACGGCAACGGCTTCGTGCCCTTGTCCACCTTGATGCCGGGGAGTGCGCCGGCCTGCTCGATGATTTTGACCAGCGGCGTGCCATCCTTGGCCTTTTGCCTGATGGTTTCGTCGAACAGGATCACGCCGGAGACGGATGCCATGCCCTTGGAGCGGAACAGCAGCTCGCGATAGTCGCGCCGGCTGTCCTCGCTCGAACTCGACCCCGATCGCGTCGAAGCGCTTCTTGATGGTCCCTCCCGATTCGTCCGCCGCGAGAATGCCGCGGCCGGGCGCGACCATGGCGTTTGCCACTCGGTTCAACTCAACGAGATCCATGATCCTCTCCCTTGCTCACCGACGCCCGCATATAGCTGGCCCATCGCCGGCGGGGCAAGCCTGTCGGGCGTCTCAGGCTGCGATCGTTAATGCCCGGCCATCCTGGGCGGGAGCTTCTTCCACGGATAGCCGGCCTGGGCCATCTGGAAGCCGAGCTCGTAGAGCTTGCCCATATAGACCGGATCGAAGGCCTGCGTGCTGGTATCGTGGAAATCGCCCGGGATGTAAGCGAGGTTGTAGTCGATGCCGTTGGCCTTGGAGAACACGTAGAGCTCGTAGAGATCGCCGACGCCCTGGCTCTTGATCAGGCTCGAGACCGCCCTGCCGGCGATCGACAGCGTCTTCGCCTTCACCGCCTTGTATTCCGGCGCGACATGGCCGTTCCTGATGATATAGGCGCGGCGGATCGGGTTGATGCCGAGCCGGCCATCCGCCTTCTTGGCCATGAATTGCGTCGGCACCAGGAAGACCTCGCGAGTCGCGCCGCCATCCACGTGCATCTCGTCATAGACGGCGCCGCCCGAGGCAACTTTGACGAAGCCGGGTGGAAACACGGCCGGGATCGCGGCCGACGCAAGCAACACCTTGCGGAACAGCTCGAGCGCCTCAGGGCTGCCCGAGACCGCGATCGCTCCCATGTCCCAGATCACCGGGCGCTCGGCGTCGAGATTGGTGGTGCCGATCAATAGCCGGCGGCCCCTGCGGTGCTGCTCGGCCACCTCAGCCAGGAAGGCGTCGTTCACATAGAAGGCGACGACCTTGGCGAGAGGTGCGTTGCTCGCGAGCGAATCGCCGCCGAGCAGCCCCCTGACCGGCTGCATGATGGCGATGTCCTTGGTGTTGGATTCGGTGAAGACCTTTTTCAGCGCCTCGTCGTATTTCGGCCCGAGAAAGGCGAAGGGCGCGGTCAGCGCTCCGGTCGAGACCCCAGTGACGAGGTCGAACTCAGGCCGCTTGCCCGACGCGGTCCAACCGGCGAGGACTCCTGCCCCGAAAGCGCCATCGGATCCACCGCCCGACAGCGCCAGGAAATTGACGACCGGGCGCCTTCCCTTCGACAGAAGCTCGGGCCGATTGGCCCGCACTTGCGCCCATTTCTCCTTGACGATGGCGTCGGAATTGGGCGGGAGCTGGTCGCCCCAGAAGCGGATCGGCGTCGGGCCCATGCCGACCACCTCGACATCGCCTTCGAGCGACGCCGGCACCGGATTGCGGGCGATGGCTGCGGCACAGCCTGCCAGCGTCACCGCCAGCAGCAGAACCCCCAGGACCCGTCCCAACGCATCCCCCATCGACGCCGGTACTTACGGAGAGCCCCGCGCTGCCCGTAGAATTCTCTTCAAGCACAGCACATTAGCGCAAAATTGTGGCCGCGACAGGCTCACCTGATCGCATCGCCGGAAAACCTTACAAACCGGCCAGAAGCGCTTTGGCCTCTTGCAGATCCGGAGTGCCAAAACCTTCCGTGAAAGAGCCGAGGAGCTCCGCAAGCATCGATTTGGCCTCCTCCTGGCGGCCCTGACCGTCGTAAAGCCGGGCGAGGCTGATCACAGCCCTGAGCTGCCAGGCTTTGCTGTGTTGCATCTTCGCCGTCTCGATCGCCTTGAGCAGGTGTCCCTCGGCCTCCTTCGACCCGAGCCCCTGACTGAGTGCCATCTCGCCTTTCAGGCGATGCAGCTCGGCCTCATGGCACCGCTCATTGCTCTGCTCCACGAGCTGAAGCGCATGGTTGAGCAATTCCGTGGCGTCGAAGCCTCGTCCGGCTTGCCCCAGCGCACCGCTCAGGAGACCGAAATAGTGCGGCAGCGCGAGACCGGCTCCCGTTGCGCGATAGGCCTGGAGCCCAGCCACGAGGTCAGGCAAACCTCGTTCCGCTTCCCCTCTCAGCAGCCGGCCTGCCGCGGCATAGCTAATGCCGGTCGCCTGAAAGAGCGGAAATCCTTGCTCGGCGGCGTAGCGAGTCTGCTCCTCGCCGAGCGCCACCGTCTCGTCCGGCAGACGCATGAGTTGACGGAGCCAGCTCGCATGATGCTGGGCGTAGGCGAGACTGAAGGGATGGCCGATGGCGCATGCGAGCTCGCTCGTTTCCTCGCTCAGTTTCAGCGCCTGATCGGCGAAACCCAGATGCCATAATGTCAGCGCGAGATAGCACCGGTGCGTGACGCCGGCGTCCTCGCCCACCCGCAGCGCCCATGACCGCGTCCGTTCCCGATCGTCATAATTCTCCAGCGCCTTCTCATATTGCCGCCGCGCGCCGACGAAATCCCCGCGATAGAACAGCACGACACCCATCAGGAACAGGGCTTCCATCCAGACGCCGGGATCGTCGAGCTGCTCAGCGAGTCCGTGCGCCTCTTGCGCCAGGGTCAGTGCCAAATCCATCTCGCCGCGCACGATACGCCAGGCAAAGTTGCCGAACACGACGAGGAATTGCTGCTGCGGCTCGCCAATCTTGTCGCAAAGCTCGCGAGCACGTTGGAAGACCGGACCAACCTCCGGCGCCGCGTAGCCGCGCACCGCGATATAGGCCGTGCCCAACGGATTTAGCACCTGCAATTCCAGTGCCTCTGTTTCTGGTCCGTTTGGCAGCGTCTTGAGCAAGCCGAGCGCGGTCTCGAAATCCTGCACCGCCTGCGCGAGAGCGCCGCGCGATATCGCCTGCGTACCGGCCCGACGCAAATATTCGACGGCCTTCGCCCGATTGCCGCTGCGCGAGAAATGACGCGCCAGATCCACGAGATGGTCGTCGATGGACCCGGAGTAGATCGACTCCATCGCCCGGCCGACGCTCTCGTGCAATTGCTTGCGCCTCTCCACCAGCACCGAGTTGTAGGCAACCTCCTGCGTGAGCGCATGCTTGAAGGTATATTCGACGTCGCTGATGGAGGGTTGCTCGTAGACGAATTCGCCGAGCTGCAAATTGAGGATGAGCCGCTCAAGCTCATCCTCTGACTTGCCGGCGACGGCCCTGGCCAGACTGAGGACAAACTCTCGGCCAAGCACCGCCAAAGTTTGCAGGAGATACTTCTCGTCGTTGTGCAGCCGGTCGATGCGCGCAGCGAGGATCGCCTGCACCGTCGGCGGTATCTTCAACGAGGCCAGCGGTTTAAGGAGCCGTGTTGTGCCGTTCTCGCGCGCGATCGCGCCTTCGTCGAACAGCACCTGCACCGTCTCTTCCATGAAAAACGGCGTGCCGCCCGTGGTCTCGATGATCACTTGCTTGAGCGGCCGAAGCTCCGGCGACGCGCCCAACATCGCAGCGAGCATCTCCTCGGCGCTGTCCCCGTCGAGCGCTTCCAGGCGCAGTTGCCGGCAATTCGCTTTGCTGGCCCAGCGGAACGCATATTCGGGGCGAAAATTGACGAGCAGCAGCAGACCGACCGTGGGCAGGCGTTCAACGAGAAGATCGAGCATGGCCTGGCTTTCGTCATCCAGCCACTGCAGATCCTCCACGATCAAAATGAGCGGATGCCGCTTTGCCTCGCTGACAAGGAGATTGACCAAAGCTTCCAGGATGCGGGACCGCCTGAGCTGCGGGTCCATTCCGGCCAGCCGCTCGGTGTCGGTCCCGAGCTCGAGCAGCGAGTTGATAAAGGGAAGTGCGGTGTCGAGAGCCGGATCGAGCTCGCCAACCTTCGCCGTTACTCTTTGCCGTCGTATCGCTGGGGCGTCGTCTTGCTCGATGCCGAAATAGCTGTGCAGCAATTCGATCACCGGCAGGAATGCCGACCCTTTTCCATGCGCGACAGAGAAAGCTTCCAAAACGGTCCAGGCCGGGCTCGCATCCGTCTTGAACTCATGGAAGAGGCGAGACTTGCCGACGCCGGGTTCGGCCACGATGGCAACGATCTGGCCTTCGCCTGACCGAGCGCGCTCGGCCGCGCTTTGGAAGATCGCCTTCTCTTTGCTACGACCCACGAATTTGGAGAGGCCGCGTCCGACTGACTTCTCCAGTCGGGTCCGCAGCGGCCCCAACCCCATCACCTCATACACTTTGATCGGCTCGTTGATGCCCTTGAGCTGAGCCGGACCCATCGAGCGCAACGCGAAATAGCCCTCAACGAGCTTACGCGTGCCGTCGCTGATGACGATCGATCCGCCAGTGGCGAGCGCCTGGATGCGCGAGGCGAGGTTCACCGTATGGCCTATCGGTGTGTACTCGGTGGTCTCATCGCCGGTCTGGATTTGGCGAACCACGACCTCGCCGGTGTTCGCGCCGGCCCTGATTTGGATCGGTGGACGCCCTTCGCTGCGCAATCGGTCGCTGAGCCGGCGGATCTCCTCGTTCAGCCGAAGCGCCGTATACAAGGACCGTTGCGGGTGATCCTCGTGTGCGACCGGTGCGCCGAACAAAGCGAAAATGCCGTCTCCCGTAGATTGCACGACGTGGCCGTCGTAGCGGCGAACGGCATCGATCATGAGCTTGAGAGCCGGATCGATGATGGCACGCGCCTCTTCCGGATCGAGATCCTGTTCGAGCCCGGTCGAATTGATGATGTCCACGAAAAGCGCGGTGACGAGTTTGCGCTCCCCTTCCGGCACCAGCCCCGACTCTTTTGCCTCCGCGGCAGCGACGCGATCTTGCTCGCGATGGGCGGAGAGAGCGCTGCCGCACTCGTTGCAGAATCTCGATCCAGGCAAATTGAGCTGGCCGCATTTGGCGCAGGCCACACGCAATGGCGCGCCGCAGGAGCTACAGAACTTGGCTCCGTCTGGGTTGTCGGAATGGCACTCCGAACACTTACTCATCGGCGCGGCCGGCCCCCCAAACGTCGGTCGGTAGACTATGCTATAGAAATAGGCGCTTTATTCGGACTTCATTTTATCTTTTAATTTCATTAGCTTAATATGGCAGTCCCAGGATAAAAAGGCTACCCGCAATTCTGAGGTCAAGACGCTAAACGGATCGAAGGAGGTCCCATGCGACGAGTGGTTTTTCCAGTTCTTGTCGGCCTCGTGTCGATCGGTGTTGCGGGCTCCAAGGCCTCGGCGGTGGAAGAATGCAGCATCCGGGATTCAGCCATGTGCCTGGCGAACAAGAACTGCCACTGGGATGGCACCAAGCCCGGTTGCTACCCGGGACCGGCTCCCTATGTCGACCCTTGCGCCGCGCATGAAGGCGAGGCGATTTGCGCGTCGGACGACACGCTAGGCTGCAAATGGACCGCCGAAGCGAAGAAATGCGAATCTAAGACGAAGCCGAGCTCGGCCAACTAGGCACACGCCGCGCCAGCGCCGAGACGAACAGCGTGCCGAGCACCGCGTGAATGATCCCCGTCGCCCATAGCGACACGCCGCCGAGCTCGGCGGCGGTCCACAGAATGATGCAGGCGGCGAGCAGGTTATAGAGCGTCAAGCCAAGTGCCGCGGCGAGCCCGCCGTGAGTGTGCAGTTCATTGCGCGCGAGCAGCGCGGCGACGCCGATGCCTAATGTCGCCGCGCCGAGCACGCGCGCGAAGAATATCGCGGAAGCATCGGCGCCGGTGCCGAGCGCATCCGTGACCATGCTGGTGGCGAAGATCGCCGCGAGGCCGAACAGCGCCTCGAACGCGCCCGACACGATCATCAACAGCCGAAGCATCGTCCCTCCCCCACTTCGTGACGATGCTTACTGCGAGCTGTCGACCTTCGTCCAGCCCTGATCCGGCACGAAGGCGTCGATCTTGGCCGCGAGCCTTGGCGGTCTTTGGCCCGAGATCCTTCTCGAACACGGTGCCGTCGTGATTGACCATGAAGGTCATGATGCCGGAATTTCCATACTCGGCTGGAGTGGCGATGAGCGCGAAGCCGCCTTTCAGCTTGCCCTTCACCAGATAGTCGTAGGCGCCGCCGGGAGCGCCGGCGCCCTGCCGCGTCAGGATGCGGTAGTAATAGCCGTGATAGGGGATCGGCTTTTCGCCGGCCTTGTAGCCTTCCGCCGAGGCCTGCGCGGCGAGATCGCCGAGCGGGCTCGGCGTCTCTCCCTCCGCGGTCGGCCAGTAGAGCCCATCCTTCTTGCCCGGACGGCTCACGATCCGCTGCGCATAGACGCCGCGGCCGAGCCCTGCCGGATCGAGCGCGGCATATTCGTTCTGCGCCTGGACATAGGCCTGCGCGACCTGAATCGCCGAAAGCTCGTTCCGGCCGATGCGCCGGCGCAGGATTTCATCCAGTCCCTCCTTCGTGTCGAATTGCCATTTGCCCGCATTGTTGATGAGCGGGATCGGGAAAGGCCAGTTGTCGTCGCCGAGAATGAGCGTCTGCGTGCCGTTGCCCTCGAGCTCGATCGAATGCTTGGCGTCATAGGCTGAGACGAACTTCTCCCGCGTATTGCTGTCGGCGACCGGATCGCCCGAGCTCACGATGGCCTGACCGTCGGGTCCAAGCACGGCGAGGATCGCTTTGGCGTCCCCAGTCTTTGCCGCGCCGACCAGCGCATCGACGGCGGCCTCCGGCGCTGCTGAACTGCTCCTGGGCAAGCGCCGGCGCGCTCACTCCGAGCAGAGCGGCGCTAAGAAGCATGCGACCTGTGGTTTTCATTGTCGGACTCCTTTCGCGCCGGCGCCTGACCCATTCCTCCCAAGTCATGAACCTCACGCCGATCCGGTCGTAGTCGACCCGCAAATATCCGTCGCGATCGCGCGAGACGGCACTGGGATCGATCTTCTGCACCTCCTGCGCCATGACGCCGACATAGAGCGTGCGATCGCTGCCCTTGTAGCGGAAGCGATAGAGCTCGAGACCGTTGCCGAGCCGCTGCAGCTGAACGATGTCGTGCTTGAGGCGGATGTCGGAGCGCCGCCCGCCGCCGCCGCGACCCCGCCGCCGCCGCCGCCTCGACCTCCGCCGCCGCGGGAAACGTGGCCGCCACCGCCGCCCACCGCCGCGAATTGCTCGGACGCGCCACCGCCGCCTTTGCAATGCCCGCCGCCTCTAGCTTTGGGACCTGCCCCGCTCGGCCGTTTGAAATCCGCAGTGCCGCGATTGCCGAGGCTCGCCTGTCCGCGCTTGGCGAAGTCCTTCGCCTTTGGGCCGTCGCTAAGATCGAAAGCGTTGCCGCCCGACGGGCCTTTGCCCTTGAGCTTCGCCTTGCCGAGATCCGGCTTCTTGCTGCTCGGCAGAGTTCGCCTGCTTGCCGGGACTTGCTCTTTCAGTCCTTGTCTCGATCTGGCCGATATCGGGCCTGCCGCCTGGCCGGTCGCCCTTGCCGCCGAGATCGGGTCGCTTGTCGCCGCCGGGCTTGAAGCCGCCGTCGGGCTTGAGGCCACCACCCGGCTTGCCGTCGGGCTTCAGCACCTGCTCGCCGCTATGGCCGCGGATAGTCGAGATTGCGGTCACCGGCCTTGATATTCGCCTTGGTGAATTTGTTCTTCACAGTCGGCGTTGTTGTAGGTCACGCCGCGCCGGTGATAGGAATTGTGCTCCCACTTGTTGAAATTGCGATCGACGTCGATATTCGACGTTGCGGTCGATGTCGATATCGATGTTGCCGTGACGCCAGTCGATATCGTCCCAGATCTCCCGGCCGACGGCGTATGCCGCGCCCCAGGCAAGTCCGGTCGCGATCGCGCCGCCGACGACCCAGCCGGCCGGCGGCGGATAGTAGTAAGGCGGATAGGCGGGATAAGGCCACGCGCCATAGACCACCGACGGATCGTAGTACGGGCACGTAGACGACCTCAGGTGACGCCGGCTCGATCTCGATGACCGGCGCGCTGCCCTGGTCCTGCTTCACCGTCACCTTCTGCTGCTTCGTGGTTTCGAGCTTGCCGTTGGCTTGCGCCTTGGCGCGCAGCCGCTGGATCGCGTCCATCACATCGGCCTGCTGCGCGAGCACCGCATCGCCGAGCGCTTGAGTCCAGTCGAGCTTGTCGTTCATCATCGCCAGCACGGTCGGCGTCGACACCAGTTCCTTCACGCTCGCGTCCCAATCCTGCTTGTCCAGAGCCGTCGTCAGCGCGTCGCCCTTGAGCGATTTGTTCGCCTTCGCCCAGCGGTCGGCCTGCACCACCTCGAGCGGATAGGTCGACGCCATCAGCACCTGCGCCAGCAGCGGGTCGGAATAGAGCGCGATCGGCGCGACCAGTTGGTCGAGCTGGCCAGCATCCAGCAACTGCTGCTGCGGTGCGGCGTCCGCCGGCTGATCCTGGCGCCGATGCGAGTGCAATCGGAAAAAATACGAGCGCCAATGAGAAAAAATTGCGGAGAGTTCGCATCGTCAACGCCTCCCGCCGAAAAGCTATGGTCTGTCTGTGCTACCAATCTTCGTCGACCTTGCGATCCTATTGTGTCGTCAGTTAGCCACTTCCTCGATCTCGCTCGGTAGCAAGCTTCACAATGGAGATCATGATCCATTGGTCCTTTCCCGTTTGATGCAGCGGAAGCCGAGATGGCAGGTCGAGGTGTCGATCGGCTCGGCGTGGCGCGCGGCGGGGCGATAGCGCCGGCAATAGCTCGGCGCGCAGAGAAACGAGCCGCCTTTGATCACCTTGCGCGGGATCCTGATATTGGGCTGGCAGGGATCGAAGCTCTCAGCCTCGGGCCCGCCGCGCGGGTTTTGCGGCATGCAGCAAGGCTTGGCCGGATCCGCGCTGTGCTTTTGCGAGTACCAGTCCGTGGTCCACTCCCACACATTGCCGATCATGTCGTAGAGGCCATAGCCGTTTGACGGGTAAGTGCCCACCGGCGAGGTGGTCTCGTAACCGTCGCTCATCAGATTCTGCCAGGGGAACTCTCCCTGCCAGGTGTTGGCCATGTACTTGCCGCCCGGCACGAGCTCGCTGCCCCAGGCGAACTCCGCGCCCTCGAGCCCGCCGCGCGCGGCGAACTCCCACTCGGCCTCGGTCGGCAGCTCCTTGCCGGCCCATTTCGCGTAGGCCTCGGCGTCGCGATAGGAAATGTGCACCACGGGATGGTCGTCGAGGCCTTTGTTCGTGCTGCCGGGCCCGTAAGGGTGACGCCAATCGGCGCCGAAGCCGAACGTCCACCAATTCGACCAGTTCTTGAGATCGACCGGGCCCTTCGACTTGACGAAGACCAGCGAGCCCGCCTTGAGCATATGCGGCAGCGCGCCGGGATAGTCCTTGGGGTCCGGCGCGATCTCGGCGAAAGTGACGTGACCGGTCTCCCTGACGAAGCGGCTGAACTGCGGCATTCGTCACCGGCGTCGTATCGATCCAGAAGCCGTCGACCTTGACGCGATGCGCGGGCTTCTCCTCGGCATAATGGTCGTCGGAGCCCATGGTGAACTCGCCGCCGGGGATGAACACCATCTCCCCGCCGGGCTTCGCCTTGGCTTTGGGACCGCCGGCCCGCTTGACCTTGCGCGCAATGCTCATGCCGCTCGACCGCCTATGGCGCCGCTTTTGCCGCGGGAAAGATCGTCTTCCAATCGTTCTTCATGTCGACCACCGTCCAGCCTTTGGCCGTCGCCTCGTCGAGCGCCTTGTCGAGCTTGCCGACGGCTGAATCGCGGTCATAGGCATATTCGCGCACCGCGTCGGTGTGATGCACCAGCCCCATGAAGCACAGCCGCTGGCAGAACGCGGTCCATTCCAGCATCTCCTTGTCGCCGTCGGAATTGCCGAAGGCGAAGATCGGCTGCCGGCCGATGAAATGGTTGATGCCCTCCGGCTTGCCCGGCCCGTCATCGACGAACAGCACCTTGGGCTGCTTGATCAGCACGGGGCTTGCGTCCCACATTTGATATTGGGTGACGCCGGATGAGCCGATCACCTGCTCGGGCGGAACGCCGTAGGTCTTGTCGGCGAAGTTGCGCATGAACTCGACGCCGCCGCCCGACACGATGAAGGTCTTGAAGCCGTTGGCGCGCAGATAAGCGAGCAGCTCCAGCATCGGCTGATAGACCAGGTCGGTGTAGAGCACCTTGAAGCGCGGATGCTTCGCCGTCTCCAGCCATTGCTTGACCGAATTGTTGAAATCGACCGTGGTCATGCCGGAATGCGTGGCGGCGACGATCTCCAGCATGCCCTTCTCGCCCATGGCGGCGACCGCCTTCATGTCGCCGGCGAGCACCGACTTGAACGGCTCCTTGTCCTTCCATTCCGGATGCTGGTTGGCTTGCGCCTTCACCTCGTCCATGGCGAACACGAACTGGTTGTACATCGGCTGCTCGATCCACAGCGTGCCGTCATTGTCGAAGGTGGCGATGCGCTCCTCGGGCTTCACGAAGTCAGGCCCACCCTCCTTGGTCACCTTGGTAACGAAGTCGATGATGCTCTGCTTGGTCGGCGCCGTCGTTCCATGACGGCAACGGATCGTCATCGGCACGCGCAAGCGTCGCGGAGGCCCACGCGATCAGGCAGAACAAAGCCGAGCAGTAGAATGCGGCGTGAGATCATGGCATGGAACCTCCGACATGGCAAAAAGCGGGCGCCGCGCCAATGCAGCGCCCGCATACCGTTACCGCTACCGTCCCTGCGCCGCGATCGCCTTCATGATCTGCTCTTTCACGGCCTCGAGATTGAAGGAAGCAGGCGTCTGCATCGGCGGAAAGTCGATAAAGCTCTGGCCGAACTTTGCCACCTCCTGCTGCACGAAGACGAAGCGCCAGAACTCGTAGATGTACCAATCGGCGAACTCCATGGACCCGGTCGATGCCCGTGCGCTCGAATGGATCAAGCCGGAGATTGGTCAGGATCGGCCAGTCGACCTTGACGGTATTGCCGAGCCAACCTTCCGGCTGATCGGTGAAGCGGTATTTGTAGTCGTTGATACGCACCGCGCCGAGCGTGGATTCCGTGAAGTAGAAGATCTCGCTTCGCTTCGACGGGCCTTTCCCCGAAATGAAGTCGAGCTGATTGTAGCCGTCGAGATGCACCTTGTAGGTCGTGCCCCCGAGATCCTTGCCGGCGAGCAGCTCCTCGACGATGTTGGGGTTGCCTGCGGCCGCGACAAAGGTGGGGAACCAATCAAGACCCGATATGATGCCGTTCTCGACTTTGCCGGGCTGCACCTTGCCTGGCCAGCGCATGATGCAAGGCACGCGGAAGCCGCCTTCGAGCGCCGTTCCCTTCCCGCCGGCGAACGGCGTCTGGCCGCCGTCTGGCCAGGTGAAGTTCTCCGCGCCGTTGTCGGTCGAGAACACGACGATGGTGTTGTCGTCCTCCCCGATCTCCTTGAGATGCTGCATCACGCTGCCGATGCAGTCGTCCATTTGCGCCATGCCGGCTTCTTCGATCGACCAGCCGTTCTCCGCGTTGCGCAAGCTCTCGTATTTTTCCGAGAGATGCGTGACGATGTGCATTCGCGTGGGGTTGTACCAGACGAAGAATGGCTTGCCGGCGCTCTTCGCCTGGTCGATGAAGGCAATCGTCTTGTCGCGAATGACCTCGTCGACGGTCTCCATGTTGTATTTGATGCCGTCGATTGGATGCGGCGGCAGCGGCCCATCATCGGTGATCTTCTGTTTGCCGACCTTGCCCCAGCGCGGATCGACCGTCGGGTCGTCAACGTCGGTCGCCAAGCAGTGCAGCAGATTGCGCGGACCGACCTTGTCGCGCAGGTTCTGTGGGTAGTTTGGGTGGAACGGATCCTCCATCGCATCGAGGTGGTAGAGGTAGCCCCAGAACTCATCGAAGCCGTGCACTGTGGGCAGAAATTCGTTGCGGTCGCCGAGATGGTTCTTGCCGAACTGCCCTGTGGCATAGCCCATCGCCTTCAGCGCCGTGGCGATGGTCGGCGCTTGCGCCGGCATGCCGACAGTGGCGCCGGCCTGGCCCACGGTGGTGAGCCCCGTGCGGATCGGCAGCTCGCCCGTGATGAAATTGGCGCGACCCGCCGTGCAGCTCGCCTCGGCATAATAGTCCGTGAACATCATGCCTTCGGCAGCGAGCTTGTCGAGATTGGGCGTCTTGCCCGCCATGATGCCGCGGTGATAGGCGCCGATATTGAACCAGCCGATATCGTCGCCCATGATGAAGAGAATGTTGGCTGACCTCCCGACGCTGCTGGCGCGGCCGCCGGCTTCGGCTGATCCGCGGCCGCCGCCGGGCCAACGCCGACGACCGACGCAAGCGCGAACAGCGACGCGCCGCTGAGCAGCATGGTTCGGCGATCGAGACCGTTTCCGTTTGCTGGGCGCAACTCCTTCATTTGACTCTTCGGCCATGCTCAACCTCCCTGTTATCCTCCCGAGATCGGGCACTTGTTTATCACCCGATCCTCGAACTCGCCACATGCTGGGAAAGGTGCCCAGCTCGGCACGGTATCAGCCGATCGCGACAGCCGCCTGGCGGCTGCCGCGGTTTCAGCGCACTGATCGCCGCGATCTCCGAGGATTTAATCGATGTCGCCGTTGAGGCGCGACAGCGCCTTCTCCAGCGCCTCCATCTGCCCGCCGACGGTGAAGCTCGCCGGCTTTTGCCGCGGTGGAAAGGCTTTGAACGTCTCCAGGAACTTGCCGACATAGGCCTGCGCCGGCACGAGAGCGTAGGCGCGCGAGATCATCCAATCGTAATAGGTGTTCGACGTGATGTCGGCACGCTCGTAAGGATCGCGGCGAAGGTTGAAGATCTTCGGCACCCGCAGCGCCGTGAACGGCTCGGCCCAGATGCGCAAGCGTGCCGGTGGCGCGCTGCTCCATGAACACGACCTTCCAGTCGTCGTAGCGCAGGCCATCAGGTCGCCGTCGTCCGAGAAGTAGAAGATCTCCTTGCGCGGTCCCTTGTCCTCCTGGCCCGTCAGATAAGGGCAGCGAGTTGTAGCCGTCCAAATGCACCTTGTAGGTGGTTCCGCCCGCGGCGTAGCCATCGAGCAATTTCTGCTTGACGTCCGGCGTCGCCCGCGGCGGCGAGAAATGTCGGCAGCCAGTCCATGTGATGCATGATGTCGTTGGAGACCGATCCGGGCTTGATGTGACCCGGCCAGCGAACCATCGCCGGCACGCGCCAGGCGCCTTCCCAGTTCGTGTTCTTCTCGCTGCGGAACGGCGTCGTCCCGGCGTCCGGCCAGGTGTTCTGATGCGGGCCGTTGTCGGTCGAATAGAACACGATGGTGTTGTCGGCGATGCCGAGCTCGTCGAGCTTTTTCAGGAACCGTCCGACATGCCGGTCGTGCAGCATCATGCGCGTCCGAATATTCGTCCTGACCGGAAATGCCGCGGTCCTTGTCGGCGACATGCGTGCGGAAATGCATATGCGTGCCGCTCCACCAGACGAAGAACGGCTTGCCGGCCTTCACCTGCCGCTCGATGAAGTCGATCGCCGCATCCGCCGTCTCGTCGTCGACCGTCTCCATGCGCTTCTTGGTCAACGGACCGGTGTCTTCGATCGTCTGCTTGCCGACCTTGCCGAAGCGCGGATCGACGGTCTGATCGTCGACATCGGTCGCCTTGGTGCGGAGCACGCCGCGCGGGCCGAATTTCGCGCGGAAGGCCGGGTCCTTCGGATAGTCCTCGTCCTCGGGCTCCTCCTCGGCGTTCAAATGATAGAGATTGCCGAAGAACTCGTCGAAGCCGTGCAGCGTCGGCAGAAACTCGTTCTTGTCGCCGAGATGGTTCTTGCCGAACTGCCCGGTGGCGTAGCCTTGCGGCTTCAGCAGCGTGGCGATGGTCGGATCCTCGGCGCGAAGACCGAGATCGGCGCCCGGCAGTCCGACCTTCGACAGCCCGGTGCGGAACACGCTTTGGCCGGTGATGAAGGAGGAGCGGCCGGCCGTGCAGCTCTGCTCGCCGTAATAGTCGGTGAAGATCATGCCCTCATTGGCGACACGATCGATGTTCGGCGTGCGATAGCCCATCACGCCTTTGGTGTAGGCGCTGATATTGCCCTGGCCGATATCGTCGCCCCAGATCACGAGAATGTTCGGCTTCTTGTCGGTCGCCGGCGCGGGCTTGTCCTGAGCCTCGGCCGTCGTCGGTCCGAGCGCCGCCCCCAACGCCGTTGCCGCGACGAGTGCTGTGCTCGTGAGCAAAATATCTCGGCGGCTCGGGATTTTTTCCCCGGCAACCTCGTCGCTTGAATTTTGAGGTGAAGTTTTCGGCCGCTCGAAATCTGCACTCATAAGACCCTCCGCCAGGCTTGTCGTTGCACACCGAACGGGCAAACTACCGCGTCTTGGCGCCGCCGGAACTGCTCAAATGATGGGATCGAAGGTGGCAAACTGATGTAAATCAGTGCCCATGAACCCGGGCAGATCCGACTTGGCCTCGGCCTTGGATGTTTTGACGGCCCAGGGCTGGTTCTCACAGCGGTCGAAAGCCACCCGGGCGCGCCTCAGCGCGATCGCGAAACTCCGCAGCTTCGCCAAGGGTGAACTGATCTATCTGGCGGGCGATGCGCCGAACGGCGTCTTCGGTCTGGTCTCGGGGTCGCTGAACGTCTCCTTTCCGCGCGGCGACGGAGAGGACTACACGCTTCACCGAGCCGGTTCTGGATTCTGGGTCGGCGATCTCGCGCTGTTCTCCAGCGGGGTGCGCCTCGTTTCGGTTCGCGCCGCTGAGCCTTCGCGGATGGTGCATCTTCCGGTCAACGATCTTGCGGGCTTGCTCAATGACGACCCGCGCCTCTACGCCGACTTCTACGCTTTGACCTATGAGAATTTCAAAACCGCCTTTCGCATCATCAGCAACCTTGCCATTGCATCGACCGAAAAGCGCCTGGCAGACAGGCTGATCATGGAAGCAGAGACTCGCGGCGACGCAGACGGCTGGATTCCAATATCGCAACCTGAATTGGCGAAGTTGCTGGCCGTCTCCGTGCCGACATTGCAGCGGATCATGCGCCGGTTCGTCAGTGCCGGGCTGGTGCGAAACAGCTATGCGCGGATCCAAGTTGTGGATCGCGATGCGCTCATCCGACTGTGTCGGAGTTGAAACATTCGGCGGAGCGGACTCGGAGCGAGCGTTTTGCTCGTTTCGCGCGAGGCCGATTCCAATCCGGTCAAATGATGTGGCGCAACGGCCACGCGGGGGCTCCATCGGCGCCTGCCCAAGACATGAGCATTGACGCGGCTCGCTCCCCCCGGATCAAATGGCTGATGTGGGGGGTCCCAAAATGCGTGCTTTGATCGGCCCTATTCGGTCTTGGCTGAGTGGAGCCAAGCCATCGAGAGTTTTACTCTCTGTCTGGACGATGATCGCCGGCTGCGCCGCGGTGGCCTACCCCGATCCTTCACGCGCCGCCGAGTTCGGCACCGGTCCCTGGGTGAAGGGCTACACCGACATCTTCGGCGGCGTTCTCCCGCCGGTTCCGGGCTTCTATTTCCGCACCGACGCCTATCACTATAATGGCGACGCCGACCGGACGATCTTCAACGGTTTCGTCCAGCTCGGCCTCGAGGAGGATTACACCGCGACCATCGCCGCGCTCACTTATGTGACGCCGTGGAAGATCCTCGGCGGCACCTATGCCGTCGCCGTGGTTCCGAGCATGGTCGCCATGGATGTCGATGTCGGCATCGGCATTCCGCAGTTCACCGGACCGCTCGGCTTGCGGACCTTCGGTCCCTTCACCTTCAAGACCGGCGACACCAATCTCGCGCCCGGCGACACCGCATTCGCGCCGCTCGTGCTTGGCTGGAACGCCGGCAACTTCCACTGGAATGTCGGCGTGTTCGGTTTCGCGCCGACCGGCGACTACAGCACGCGGCAGCTTGCCAATACCAGTCTCAACCATTGGGCGGTGATGAACCGCATCGCCGGCACCTATTTCAATCCGCAGACCGGCTGGCAGGTGAATGCCGCCGCGATCTATTCGGTGAACTGGGAGAATCCGGCCACCGACTACGAGACCGGCGACATCCTCAATCTCGACGGCGCCATCGTGAAGAGTTTCGGCCGGTGGGGCGTGGGTGCTGTCGGCTACGCCATGATCCAGACCACGGGCGACAGCGGCGCCGGCGCGCGGCTCGGCTCCTTCGAATCCCGCGTCTACGGCGCGGGCCCGATCGTCAGCTATACGCTCGGCGACCCTCGAAATGGGCTCACCTTCATCGGCAAGTACTATCAAGAGTTCGATGCCGAGAACACCTTCGAGGGCCACACGCTGGATGTGGCCTTCACTGCCAAATTCTAGGCGGCGCATTCTCGCCGAGAATTGCTGCGTCTCCCCGCTAAATTCACACCGCCTCTTGCAAGCAAATATCGCGATTGCCATCTGAGCGTCGGGCACTTGAGCCGTTGCTCGCGTCTGGGAGGATGTCGATGCGTGCGGTTTCAAAAAACATCACTCACAACTTTAGCGTTTGATCGGTCGCGAAATGCTGTCCGTGAATGTCTACGCGTGCAGACATGAGTCCGTTCATCGACGACCTGAAAATCTTGCTGTGAACGTCGGTACTGAGCCGCAACCTATTCGAGGAGGAGCGCAATGAGGAATTGTCTGTTTGCGTTGGCGTTGAGTTCAATCTCCCTGACAGCGCTCGCACCGGCCGCGCAGGCCATCACCGAGGACGAGGCGCACGCCCTCGGCGTCAACGCCTATCTGTATTTCTACCCGCTCGTGACCATGGACATCACGCGCAAGCAGCTGACCAACCAACAGCCGGGGCCAGGGTCGCTCGGCGGTCCGATGAATCGCTTCGCCAACATCGAGGCGTTCCCCACCGCCGACATGCGCGTAGTGGTCCGGCCGAATTTCGATACGCTCTATTCGAGCGGCTGGCTCGATCTGACCAAGGAGCCCGTCGTCGTCACGGCTCCCGACACGGGCGGACGCTATTACTTGCTGCCGATGCTCGACATGTGGACCGACGTGTTCGCTTCCCCTGGCTGGCGCACGACCGGAACCGGCGCGGGCAACTTCCTGGTCACGCCCCCGGGCTGGTCCGGGACGGTCCCCGCCGACTTCACCCGCATCGGCGCGCCGACGCCCTATGTCTGGATCATCGGCCGCACCAAGACCGACGGCCCCGCGGATTACGACGCC
Organism: uncultured Alphaproteobacteria bacterium; assembly: GCA_963817175.1. GTDB lineage: Bacteria > Pseudomonadota > Alphaproteobacteria > Rhizobiales > Methyloligellaceae > Methyloceanibacter. The sequence goes on along the minus strand of CAWFNK010000005.1, from coordinate 21,937 downwards.
GTCCACAAGATCCAGGACGGTTACAAGATCACGCCCCTTTCGCAATGGGGCAAGGAGCCGGTCGCGCCCGAGTTCAAGGTCGATCCGTCCGTCGACATGAAGACGCCGCCCAAGATCCAGGTCGATACCATGCCGGCGGCGAAATATTTCGCCTACGCCGCCGAGCTGCTCAAGCTGCAACCGCCGCACGTCACCGACCAGCCGATCCTCGCGCAGCTCGAGCGTGCCGGTTTCGAGGTGGGCAAGAGCTTCGATCTCGACAAGGCCGATCCCGCCGTCAAGCAGGCCTTCGCACGCGCACCCGAGGATGCGCAGAAGCTGATGGCCTGGAAAATGCCGACGCTTTCCCGCGTGGCGAATGGCTGGGGGATGAACACGGACACGATGGGCGTCTATGGCAATTATTATCTGAAGCGCGCGCTGGTCGCCCAGCTCGGCCTCGGCGCCAATCTGCCCGAGGACGCGATCTACCCGCTGAACCTCGCCGACTCTGAAGGCAAGCCACTCGACGGCAGCAACGCCTACACGCTGCATTTCGACAAGGAACAAATCCCGCCGGTTCAAGCCTTCTGGTCCATCACCCTCTACGACAATGACGGCTTCCAGGTTGCCAACCCGATCAACCGCTTCGCCGTATCGAGCTGGATGCCGTTCAAGTTCAATGCCGACGGGTCGCTCGATCTCTATTTCCAGAACCAAAGCCCCGGCGCCGACAAGGAAGCGAATTGGCTGCCTGCGCCCAAGGGCCCTTACAATCTGACCATGCGGCTCTATGCGCCGAAGTCGGATGCGCTGACCGGGAAATGGAACCCGCCGCCCGTCGTGAAATCGGCCGCGGCGGCGCCCCTTCCACAATAGGCTTTGGTATGTGGTAAGCTTCGCCTCTGCAGGAGAGGCGAAGCTCGCCCATCGGAGACGACGTGCTGCAAATCGAGATCGAGCAAGAAGACGATGGCCGCTGGATCGCCGAAATCCCGGCGCTTCCTGGCGTGGTGGCTTATGGCTCGGCGCCTGAGGAGGCCCGCAGCAAGGCAACGGCGCTGGCATTGCGCGTCCTTGCCGACCGCTTGGAGCATGGCGAGAGCATTCCAGAGCTCGGCGATCTTTTCGTCACGGCCGCATGAGCCGTTGGAGATCGGTTCGTGCGCGCCGCGTTCTGGCCGCTCTGCAGAAGATCGGCTGGGCCATCAAGCGTCAAAGTGGCTCGCATATCGTGCTTGAGCGTGGAGGCTGGCCCGATTACGTTTTTGCCTTCCACGATAGCGAAGAGATAGGTCCCAAGATGCTTGCCCGCATCGCGCGGCGGACTGGGCTCGCGCCGGAAGACCTATAATGTCGAACCATGGTGGAGAGAGCGGCGATATCCCCTCGCATAGGGCGGAAGCCCCTGGTCGCGCTGACCGGCGCCACGGGCTTCATCGGCCAATATCTGCTGAAGGAGCTGCCTAAGCGGGGCTATCGCTTGCGCGTGCTGCTGCGCCGTCCGACGGTGTTGCCGCAAGGCCTGGCGAGCGCGGTGATCGGCGATCTCACGCGCCCTTACAACATGGCCGAGGCGCTCGCCGAGGTGGACGCGGTGATCCACACCGCTGGCCTCGCCAGCACCATGACCGGCGTCCCCGAGGACGACTATCGCCTGTTCAACACCGAGGCGACCGTGAGCTTTGCCAAGGCGGCGCAGCGCGCGCGCATCAAGCGCTTCGTGTTTCTCTCCTCGATCAGGGCGCAATCAGGTCCGACTTGCGAAGGCGCGTTGACCGAGGAGCATGAGCCTCGCCCCACCGATGCCTATGGCCGTTCCAAGCTTGCCGCCGAGCAGGGTCTCGCCGCGACCGATCTCGACTGGGTGGCGCTGCGGCTCGCCCTCGTCTACGGCCCCGGCGTCGAAGGCAACATGGCGAAGCTGATCAGGCTCGCCCGCTCCCGCTATCCGCTTCCCCTCGCCGGCCTCAAATCCGAGCACTCTCTGCTCGGTCTCGACAATCTGGTCGAGGCGGTCGACCGGGTCTTGGCGGCCGACGCCCCGCTGAAGCGCCCTCTCATCGTCGCCGACCCCAAGCCGCTCACCGTCGGCGCCATGATCGCCGCCATGCGCCGGGGCCTGGGCCGGCGTCCGGCGCTGTTCTATGTGCCGAGGCCCTTGCTGCGAAGCGCGCTGCGCGCGGCGGGCCAGCGCGGAACGCTCGAACCTCTGTTCGGCTCGCTGGTCGCCGACCCTTCGGCGCTTGCGCGGCTCGACTGGAAGCCTCCCGTCGAGACGCAAGCGGGGCTTGCGGCGCTGCTTCGCGATGCTCCCGGCAAATGATGCTGCACCGCAATCTAAGCGCGGCAAATTTGTGCAGTGCGGAAGCGATCGGCGAAATTGGCGCTAATTGAATCCGAAAAATCGGATCGCATCGCTCATCGCGTCTTACGATCGTCGCATTTTTTTGCTAGGGTTCATTATGGCTGACGGGGGTCGCCATAGTGGAAGCAAGGCGCTCGCCTTGAAGATGCGACTCTGAGCCCCGGCCAAAAAATCTCAGAGCAAATCTTTTGGGTGGGCCGAGGAGGTGGGATGGCACTCCCGAAGATTGTCCTGCGCGGCAGGAAAGTCATTCTCCTGAGTGGCTTCAAGGACGCGCCCGAAGACAAGCGCAGCAAACACCGTTCTCTCGTCGTCGATGCCGAAGACAAGTTGCGGATCGCCGCCAAGCGCAATCCCGATGCTGTCGCCTTCGGTTATGTCGCCGGCGAATGGGTAGCATCTGCCTGAGCGGCATTCGCTGACCGAGCGTAGCTGAACCTAGCGTACCTAAGCCCGGCGGCCTCGCTGCCTCAGTGCTGCGAGATCGCCACGCCCCATGGCGCCGAGCCCACGGGGATCGACTTCACCACGGTCAGGCTCGGCACGTCGATCACCGAGACGTCGTTGCTGTTGCCGTTGGTCACGAACAGCTGCTTCTCGTCAGGCGTGAAGGCGAGCTGCCACACGCGCTGCCCGACCAAGAGATATTTCTCGACCTCGAGCGTCTTGGCGTCGATCACCGCCACGCGATTGGCGGGGCCGAGCGCCACGAAGGCCTTGCTTCCGTCCTTGGCGACACGCACGCCGACCGGCTGAATATGCTCCGGCTGCACACCCGGGACGGCGAAGCCGATGACCTTGATGATCTTCCGCGTCTTGGTGTCGATCACCGAAACCACGCCGGCCACCTCTGAGGTCACCCACAGCTGGCTTCCGTCGGCCGTGAACTCGGCGAAGCGCGGCCGCGAGCCGACCAGCACATTGTCGGTGATCTCGTAGCTTTCGGTATCGACGAAATGGGCCATGTTGGTGGTCTCGGACGTCACCACCACGGTCTTGCCGTCCGGACTCGCGCCGACGCCTTCCGGCTCGACGCCCACCTCCACCTCGGCAAGTACCTTCTTGTCGTTGATGTCGATCACCGTGAGCAGATTGTCGTCCTCGTTGGCGACATAGACCGGGTTGCCCGAAGGATGCAGGTCCAGCAATTCAGGATCCGGGCCTGACGGCAAATCGCCGACCAGCTCGTGGCTGTTCACGTCGAGCACCTGTACCGTGTCCTCGTCGCTCGCGCAGATCAGGAGATATTTGTCGTCATTGGTCAGGATGATGCCGCGCGGCCGCATGCCGACCGGAATCGTCTCCTTCACCTCGAGCGTCGCGCTGTCGAGCACGGTGATCGAGTTCCCCTTCTCGTTGGAGACGTAGACGGTATAGGCCTCGCCCGGCCTCGCGCCGCCAACCAGACCAACCGTCGCAACGACTACGGCAACCAGCGCTTCTGCGCGCATTCCGATCCTCCCGGTTGTTCGATTGTTCATTGGAATTTGCATTTGCTTTCCGGCGCGTCGATGCCGAGCGTATCGACCTCGGCGTGTTCATGCAGGAAGCCTTGCTGCGGCGAGGTCGAGACCGGCAGATCGGGACCGGCGACGATGATCGGCTGGCGGAGCTGGCCGTCCCACTTCCGGAACGTGACCTTCTGCCCCTTGAACGCCGCGAGTTCGAACTCGTCGCCGCGCAAGAAGGCGTCGACCTTGACGAAATCGCCGGAGCCGACGCGCGAGACGCTCTCGCCAATGGCGCGCACGGCGACCCATGCTTGATAATCGATCGGCAGCATGAAGCGCTTGGCCGCGCGTTGGAACCGGTTCTGCATCTGCGTCGCGCCCCATTGCTCATGCGCCGGGTGCCAGCTCATCGCTTGCAGCCCCGCCGTGCCCGCGACGGGGCGCGGGTCCCAGGTGCGATAGGGCAGATAAGGCCCGAACACCTCTTTCTCATCGGCCACCACCACGACGTCGTAGCTCGGCGCGCCCTGGGTGAAGACCGGCATTTGCTGCTGGATCTGCTGCTGGCCGGAATCCGAACGCCGCGCACCCGGCGTCTCCTTATATTCACGCTCCTCGACGATGGTGCCGCCGAAACGCTTGGCCGCTCTGCGCAGCATGTCGAGATAGGCGAGGTCCTCGGGGAACACGCCCTTCACCACCAGCCAGCGCTGCCACTTCTTCCAGACGAGATATTGCGCGAGCGCGTCGGCCAGCATGGCGCGGTCGGGCGCCGTGTGCAGCACATTCGCCCGGCAATCCTCCTCGCGGAGATTTTCGTCGCTCGCGCGGACGTTGAACAGCAGCACGTCCTTGCCCTTCACCGCGTCGGACAGGCGCAACAGAATCTCGGCCGGCGCATCGACAAGGACATAATGGTGGCCGGCTTCGACAAGCGTCTCCAGTGCCTTGACGGCGTCGCCGCCGATTGGCACCTGCGCGACGTCGAGCGTGAATTGCTGCTTGGTGAAGCGCCCGGTCGTGTTGTTGTCCTTGAGCGCGATCTGCGCGCCCGCAATGCCGATGTCCTCCGGCTCGACATTCAGCCGCGACAGCGGAATGACCTTCTTCACCTCCTGCTTGAGATAGCCGATCGGCACATTGGTGAGTGCCGCCGCTGCCGGGGGCGCGGCCTCGCCCTCGTCTCGCGTCTCGGCGAGAATGGGCAGGGGCGCCGCAAGCACCAACAACAGGGCCAAGCCAACTTGGCAAACTCGGAACGGCATTCGGTAAAGCTGACTCACGCGCCGACAATCCTGCGCCACAGAAGCTCTCGATTTCGTTTCAAATTACCTGCTTGCTCGCAGGCAAAATAGCAAGACGTACAGCCAGAGATGGCAAAAGCGCTGCTTAGTGGACGCCCAGATTGGACTCCTCCCATGCGCAACATTGACAAATGGCAAGGCCGCGCGCAGTCTTTTTGCCGTGCGAACCCGTCTGGAGCGGCCGATCTCCTCGGCCAAATCGGGACCACGCAATGGAGGAAAACATGGGGCGTTGTAAAACGGCGGCCGCGTTCGCTGGCGCGCTAATTATCGGTGTTGCCGGACTCAGTTCGATCCCGGCATGGAGCGGAGAGGTGCAGTCGGCGGCGACGACCAAGGTCAAAGAGGCGCCGACGCCGGCGGTGTCGCAAGAGCAACTCAGCGGCGCCGCGTCCGACGACAAGAACTTCCTGCACACCAACGGCAATTACGATCAGACCCGCTATTATCCCGGCAAGCAGATCAACACGTCTAATGTCGGCAAGCTTCATCCCGCCTGGATCTTCCAGACGGAAGTGAAGGAGTCGCTCGAGACGACGCCGATCGTGGTCGACGGCGTGATGTACGTGACGACGTCCTTCAATCACGTCTATGCCATCAACGCCAAGACCGGCGAGGAGTATTGGCACTACAAGCACAAGATGGGGCCGATCACGACCTATTGCTGCGGCCCCAACAATCGCGGCGTCGCCATCTATAAAGACAAGGTCTATATGGGCACGCTCGATGCCAAGCTCGTCGCGCTCGACGCCAAGACCGGCAGCCTGGTTTGGCAGACCGACATCGCCGACCCCGAGCTTGGCTATAGCGAGACCATGGCGCCGACCGCAGTCGACGGCAAAATCCTGATCGGCACCAACGGTGGCGAGTACGGTATTCGCGGCTTCGTACGCGCTTACGACGCCGAGACCGGCAAATTGGTGTGGAACTTCGACACCATCCCCGAGAATTCGGTAGGCGTATGGGCAACCAAGGACGCCACGGGCCGCGACATGCATCGCGACATCGAGGCGGAGAAGGCGCAGCTCGCCAAGGCCGGCGATCCTTACAAGACGCTCGGCGGCGGCGTGTGGCAGAACCCGGCGGTCGACCTCAAGAACAAGCGCATCTACTTCGTGGTCGGCAACCCGTCACCTGACCTCTATGGCGCGATCCGCCCAGGCGACAATCTCTATACCGACTCGCTGGTCTCGCTCGATCTCGATACCGGCAAGTACGCCTGCCACTTCCAATACATCGCCCATGACGTGTGGGATCTCGACGCTGTCAGCCCGCCGATCCTGGTCGATGTCAAGGACAAGGACGGCAATGTCGTTCCGGGCGTCATCCACGGCGGCAAGACCGGCCATGTCTATGTGCACAACCGGAAGGACTGCAGCCTGATCCGCTTCTCCGAGGCCATGGTGGCGCAGGAGAATATGTGGGTGCTGCCCACGCCTGAGGGCGCGCGCATGCTGCCTGGCGCCAATGGCGGCGTCGAATGGTCGCCGATGTCGGTCAATCCCGAGCTTGGGCTGACCTATGCGGTCAACCTGCACCAGCCGATGACCTACCACGTCGAGGCGTCCGACTATCCGGGCGGCAAATTGTGGCTCGGCGGCGCCTTCAAGGTGATCCCGACCGAAGCGCAGTCCGGCAACGTCACCGCCGTCGACTACAACACCGGCAAGATCGCCTGGCAGGTGAAGACGCCTCTGCCCATGATGGGCGGCGCGCTCACCACGGCCGGCGGTCTGATGTTCACCGGCGAGGGCGACGGCTGGTTCCGCGCCTACGATGCCAAGACCGGCAAGGTGCTGTGGTCGTTCTTCGCCGGCGCCGGCGTCAACGCGCCTCCGGCGTCCTACTCGATCGACGGCAAGCAGTACATCGTCGTCGGCGCGGGCGGCAACACCCAGATCGACTTCAAGCGCGGTAACAACATCATCGCGTTTACGGTCGATTGATCGCTTCAGGGCTAGGCGGCAACTCGCCGCACACGCAACAAATGAGGACGGGGCGGCGTTTGAGCCCCGTCCTTTTCATAACTGACCGCTGTTAATCCTCGCTGACGGAAACCGCGCGATGGCCACCTCCCCTCTCCTCGCCCGCCTGTGTCGCATGGCGCCGCTTGCGGCGCTGCTGCTCCTGTCCACGGCCGCCCTCGCCGCCGATCCCGTCCCCGACAAGGCGAAGCTTTGCGCCACCTGTCACGGCGAGAAGGGCATCCCCATCAACAAGACGACTCCCGTGATATGGGGGCAGAACGAGGGCTATCTCTATCTCCAGCTGCGCGACCTCAAGAGCGGCGCGCGCAAGAACGACCTCATGTCGCCGATCGCCGCCACGCTGGAGAAACCCGACATGCTGGCGCTTGCCGCCTATTTCTCAGGCTTGCAATGGCCGGACTTGCAGGAGCCCTCGGCGCCGAATGACGTCGCCGCCAAGGCGCAGAGCGCGGCGGCCTCGGTCGGCTGCCCAGGCTGCCATCTCGCTTATTTCCAGGGCGACGGCACCACCGCCCGCCTCGCCGGCCAATGGCAGGATTATCTCATCAAGACGATGACCGACTTCCGCACCGGGGCACGCGGCAACAATCCCGGCATGACCGATCTGATGAAGGCCACCTCGCTCGACGATCTCACGGCGCTGTCGCAATATCTCGCCGGGATGCAGATCGACCAATATCTCAATCAGGGACGCTAGCTCCGGCCCGCAAGCTTGTCGCGGAGCGCCGTGAGCGAGGTGAGATCGCCCGCGGTTTTGCCCTGTTTGTCCTTGAGGCTCTTATCCGCCCCATGCGCAAGCAGGAGGTCGACGGCCCCGGCGTGACCGAGCTCGGCCGCGATCATCAGTGCGGTTCGTCCGCGATTGTCCTGCTCGTCGAGCCGCGCGCCACGCTCGATGAGCAGCGTCATGACCTGATCCACGTCCTTCAACCCCGCCTCCGCCGAATAGCCTGACGCCCACATCAGCGCGGTGAGATCGTTGCCGTATTTGGCGTTGACGTCGACCCCGTGGTCGAGAAGGAGGCGCACCACCGGGAAAAAGCCCCGTCCCGCGGCATAGACGATCGCCGATTTCTGCGTGCTGTCGATCGCCTTGGGGTCGGCGCCGTTGTCGATGAACAGCTGCACGATCGGCGCGCTGCCCATATAGGCCGCGGCGGAAAGCGGCGAGATCCCGTTGCGTCCTGGCAGATTGATATCGGCGCCGCGCTCCATCAGCAGCCGCACCATCGGCAGCCGTCCGGCTTCAGCCGCCTTGAAGAGCGCGCTCGATCCATCGAGGTCGCGCGCATCGATCGGCGCGCCCTTGTCGAGGAACAGCGTGACGATCTCGATCTCGCCGGCTGACGCGGCGCGCGCCAGCGGCCTGGCGCCGAGGCGATCGCGCGCCTCAAGCGAAGCCCCCTCGCTAAGCAGCAGCTTGACGAGATCGATGCAGCCCTTATCGGCCGCCGAGAACAGCATGGAATTGACTTCGACCGTACTCGCGCCGCGCTCGATCTGCTCGTAGCGCTGCTCCATGCTGCGGCAGACTTTCACATTGGCGAAACTGTCTGCCGGAAAGGACGCAAGGTAGCACAGTGTGGTGGCAAGAGTTGCGGCGACGCGAAACGAGGGCTTGGGCATGAGGATGTCTTAGAAGCTAATCTTGGCGGCGTCGAGCCCGCTTCTGGCACACGCAAAAGGGAAGATTAGCGGCTCAGCGGACCATGTGCCGCCTGCCAGGCTTGCAGCCCGCCCCGGATGTGCCGCGCAGTCTCCAGCCCCGCGGCTTGCGCCGCCTGCACCGCCATGGCCGAGCGCTGGCCATAGGTGCAAAAGAAGATGAGGCGCTTGCCCCCGCCTTTTGCCAGTTGTTGCAGCAGGCCATCCGCCTTCAGGCTTTCCTCCACATCAGGATAGGAGACGTGCAGCGAGCCGGGGATGGTCCCATCCTTCCGCCTTTCCTGGTCCTCCCGAAGGTCGACCAAGGCTACATCAGGCTTGCCCAAGACCTCTTTCGCCTCCTCGGCGGTGAGCGTCCAGCCGCGTTCCGCGACAATGTCTCGCGCGAGCCCGATCCGCATATTGGCGGGGACCGCCACGTCCATCATTTTCGGATTGGGCAGGTTGAGATTGTTCATCAGCTCGACATATTCGTCGATCGACTTCACTTGCAGCCGCGGATTGAACGCCTTCTCCTCGCCGATGGTCGAGACCGTGTCGCCTTTATAGTCGTGCGCGGGGAAGACCATCGTCTCCTCCGGCAGTTTGAGCAGCCGCCCGAACAGCGAATTGTATTGCGCCCGCGCATCGCCGTTCTGGAAGTCGGTGCGCCCGGTGCCCCGGATCAGCAGCGTGTCGCCGGTGAACACGCGGTCGGGCATGATGTAGCTGTAGGAATTGTCGGTGTGGCCCGGCGTGTAGAGCGCCTCCAGACTCAAGCCTTCGATATCGACTTGATCGCCGTCGGCGACCCTGATCGAGACCACGTCGGCCTTGGTCTGCTCGCCCATCACCGTGATGCAGCGCGTGCGTTCGCGCAGCGCATCGAGCCCCGTGATGTGGTCGGCATGGAGATGCGTGTCGATCGCCTTCACCAGCCTGAGATCGAGCTCCTTGAGCAGCTGGATGTAACGGTCGACCCGCTCCAGCACCGGATCGACGATGAGAGCCTCTCCGCCATGGCGGCTGGCGAGAAGGTAGCTATAGGTGCTCGAAGTCGAGTTCGAACAACTGGCGGAAAATCATGTCGAAGCCTCGTGGCGTGCAGGGGAGGAATTGGGCTCGCGCCAAGGGGAGCCGGGGCTTTCCGCACTATAGCAGCGGCGTCCTTGCGTGCGAGGGGCATCTGCGCAGCACCTGGAGGTTCGCCGGCAAAACAGGATAGACTGCGCACCGGGAGCGCGGCATATGGCGTCTACGGACAAAGCCAACACGAGCAACGGTCCGGTCCGTGTCGCGGTCGTCATCTGCGCCATCGTGCTGGCCTGCGCCGCGCTCTATTTTGCCAGCTCGGTGTTCGGCCCGCTCGCCTTCGCGCTGTTCATCCTCGCCATCGTCTGGCCGCTCCAGGAGCAGCTCGAGCAGACGGTACCCAAGGGCCTCGCCCTCTTTGTCACGCTCAGCGTTACCGTCATTGTGATGGTGCTCTTCGTTTCGATGATCGCCTGGGCGCTGAGCGCAATCGGCGATTGGCTGCTGAACAACGTGCAGCGGTTTCAAGCCATACATATGCAGGCGACCGATTGGCTCGAAGGGCACGGTATCTTCGTCGCCGGCACCCTTGCCGAGCGCTTTGATGTGCTCTGGTTGCTGCGTATGTTCAAGGAGATCGCCTGGCGCATCAATCGCCTCGCCGGCTTCGGCATTTTGGTGTTTGTCTTCTTGATGATGGCGTTGCTCGAGGTCCGGCAGCTCGGCGCCAAGCTCGCCTCGCTGCAGAATGGCGACAAGCTCGCTCACGCCGCTACCGAGATCGCCGCCAAGTTCCGGCGCTATATGCTGGTTCGCACGCTGCTGAGCATTCTCACCGGGCTCGCCATCTGGGGTTTCGCGCTGCTCGCCGGGCTCGAACCGGCGATCGCCTGGGGACTGCTCGCCTTCGCCCTGAACTATATTCCCTTCATCGGCCCGTTCGTCGCCACGCTGCTGCCCGCCGTGTTCGCCGTCGCCCAGCTCGACACCTGGCAGGCGGTGATCATCGTCTTCATCGGACTGACGGCGATCCAGTTCCTGATCGGCAATTATCTCGAGCCGTTGGCCGCCGGCGCGGCGCTCTCGATCTCGCCGCTGGCGGTGGTCTTTGCCGTGTTCTTCTGGGGCCTGCTATGGGGCATTCCCGGCGCGCTGATTGGCGTGCCCATCACCCTTACCATCATGGCCGTCGCCGCCGAGTACCCCTCGAGCCGATGGGTCTCGACGCTCCTGTCGGGTGCGCCTCCCGACGGCAAGAAGAAGTCCTGACCTCGCCATGGCCGACAAGCGCGAGAAGAAACGAGCGGCGAAGACGCGAAACGCGGATCTGTTCATCGATCCGCGCCGCGGCGACATCGAGGATGACGCTTCGAGCACCAAGCGCCGCTCGATGCTGTCGCTGTTCGGCAGCATGCTGGTTGAGATCAGCCTACCCAAGCTGATCGTGGCCTGGGCGCTGCTGCTGGTGGTCCCCGGTCTTCTTCTCGGCCTGGCGCCGATCGTCTTTGTCGAGTGGCTCACCATCGTCACCAACAAGCTCGCCTCTCTGGCGATCGGGCTTTGGTCGCTGCTGATCCTGGCTATCCTCATTGGCATTGGCTGGTTCGGCTGGCGCGCGTTGTTCCGCACGGCCGAAAAGAATTTCTGGGCGCTGAATTCCATCGTCGTCGAGCCGAGCTACGCCGGCTTCCGCGAGGCTTTCCGGCAATTGGCCGAGCGGCTGTTCGCGCGCAATGCTAGCGACGCGCAAAGAGCGAGGCTGCGCGCGGCTTCCGCGGCAATCGCCGGCATTCTCGTCTGCGGCCTTGCCCTGCTGGTGCTCTGGCTGGTCTGGCCCCACACGCATCTCTACGGCAGTCTGTCGGAGATCGAATCCTGGAAGAAGGTGGCCGTGGTCGCGCTCGCCAACAGCGTCGCCGCGATCACCGCCTATCTCGCCGTGGCCGCGCTGGTCTGGGGTTTCGCCGACGCCTCCATGGCGCAACCGCGAAATCTCGGCAAATTCGCCAAGGCGCCGAACAAGGGCCGCACCTGGCGCATCGCCCATCTCTCCGACATCCATGTGGTGGGCGAACGTTACGGCCGCCGCATCGAGAGCGGGCGCTCAGGCCCTAGCGGCAATGAGCGGCTGAAGCGCCTGCTCAGGCAGCTTGAGGCGCTCGACGCCAAGGACAAGCTCGACGCCATCCTGATCACCGGCGACATGACCGACGCGGGTATTTCCTCCGAATGGGCCGAGGTGCTCGACGCGCTCGCCGCGCATCCCGGCTTCGGCGGGCGCGTGCTGATGCTGCCCGGCAATCACGACCTCAACATCGTCGATCGCGCCAACCCCGCGCGCATGGACCTCCCTACCAGCCCGAACCGGCCGTTGCGCCAGATCAGGTGCCTCTCGGCCATGAACGCCGTCCAGGGCCGGCATGTGCGGGTGATCGATCGCACGCAGGATTGCATAGGCGGCACTCTGGAAGAGGTGTTGCGGCCGCACGAGGTCAGCTTGGAGCGTTTCGCCGATGTCGCCCGGCCGATCCTGTCCAAGGAGATCCCGGAAGTCTGGGCGCGCGTCTTTCCGATGGTCGTGCCGCCCGACAAGAAGGATGGTCTCGGCATCATTCTCCTGAATTCCAACGCCGACACGCATTTCTCCTTCACCAATGCGCTCGGCATGGTATCGGCCGAACAGATGCGCGGCGTCGACATCGCCGCGGCCGAATACCCCAACGCATGCTGGGTGATCGCGCTGCACCACCATGTCGTCGAATACCCTTGGGCGGCCAAGGCGCTGTCGGAGCGCATCGGCACGGCGCTGATCAACGGTAATTGGTTCGTGCGCAGCCTTAAGCCTTTGTCGGGCCGAGCCATCCTCATGCACGGCCATCGGCATATCGACTGGATCGGTCATATAGCCGGCCTTCCCATTATCTCCGCGCCGTCGCCGGTGATGGAGGTAACTGACGATTTGGACACCATTTTCTATATCCACAGTCTGGCGATCGACGCCGACGGCAAGCTCAGGCTGCTCGAGCCCGAGCGCATTGTCGTCCCCGGCGAGCCGATCGAGTGAGGGTGAAGCCTTGGCCAGCCGCGATCCCATTCTCGTCGATCTCGCGCTGCAAGGCGGCGGCGCGCATGGGGCCTTCACCTGGGGCGTGCTCGACCGGTTGTTAGAGGAGGATTGGCTCAACTTCGACGGCATTTCCGGGACCTCAGCCGGGGCCATGAACGGCGCCGTGATGGTCGATGGCTATGCGGCGAAGGGTCCCCAGGGCGCCCGCGCCAGCCTCGAAACCTTCTGGCGGAAAGTGTCTGAGGCGGCAAAGCTGAGTTCGTTCCAGCGCACGCCGCTCGATGTGCTGCTCGGCCGCTGGACGCTCGATTATTCCCCGGCCTTCATCTTCATGGATCTGATGTCGAGAGTATTCTCGCCCTATGAGCTGAACCCGATGGACTCCAATCCGCTGCGCGACATTCTCGCGCATTGCATCGATTTCGACCGGCTCGCGCGCGCGCCGATCAAGCTGTTCGTCACCGCCACCAATGTGCACACAGGCCGCGGCCATGTGTTCCGCAACAACACGATCACGCCCGACGTGCTGCTTGCCTCGGCCTGCCTCCCCACCTTGTTTCAAGCCATCCAGATCGACGGCGAGCCTTATTGGGACGGCGGCTATTCCGGCAATCCCACCATCACCCCGCTCGTGCGTGAATGCAGCTCCAAGGACACTATCCTCGTCCAGATCAATCCGGTCGAGCGGCACGGCACGCCGCGCACCGCGCGCGACATTCTCAATCGCCTCAACGAGGTTTCCTTCAACAGCGTGCTCTTGAAGGAGCTGCGCATGATCGCGCTGCTGCGCCAGGTCGCCAATCCCGGCGATTCCGAAGGCGCGCTCTGGGCGGGCATGCGCATCCACCGCATTGCCGGCGAGGCTCTCGCCGAGCTTGGCTACTCCTCGAAGCTCAACGCCGAGTGGGATTTCCTTTGCATGCTGCGCGACCAGGGCCGCTCGGCCGCCGACTCATTCATCGCCAAGAGCCGCCACGATGTCGGACACCGCTCAACGCTCGACCTCGATCCGCTGCTGCACGGCATCTGACGCGCAAGCGCCAACCCGCGGCCCGATGGGCCGCGGGTCCATTCGGCAATCCGGCAAACCGCTCGGTCGCTATCCCTTGGCGCGGAAGGCGAACACGATCAGCGCCACGCCTTCGATCAACAGCAGGATGCCGAACACGAAGGGCACGGCGAGCGCCGTCGTCAGCGGCGATCCGAGCAACAACACGCCGATGATCAGGCTGACGATGCCGAGCAGGAACGAGCCGATGCCGCCGCCGCTGAAGCCGCCGATGATTTCGGCGACGCCCATCACCAGGCTGACCACGCCGAGATAGATCACCACCGTGGTGGGCAGCGCCACCGCCGTGAGCACCGGGTGGTTCAGCACGACGATGCCGGCGACGATACCGAGGATACCGACGATGAGCGACCAGACCCAGGGCTGCGAGCGGTCGATGAAGATGCGCACCAGCTCCAGCACGCCGATAAACAGTAGATAGAAACCGAGAAACACCGAGAGCGCCAACAGGGTCGCCGCCGGATTTGTCAGGAGCAACGCTCCGAAGATAAGAGCCGCAATTCCCTCAAGCAGAAACACCCACCATATGTTGGACTGATCCGCGCGTGCCGCAGTAGCCATGACCTCGTCCTCCCTTGCTGTCCTTGCGCGACCGGCGCCAGGTGCCGGCGGCCCGCCCCCTGCCTGATTCGCCTCGGCAGTTGACAGACGCCAAGTTTACACCCTTGAGAGGGATGGAGATTTCACGATTTCAGCCAAGGCTGCCTGAACTTGGCGAAAACACGAGCACGAAGACATGCGAATTGGCGTTGCCGAGCAAATATCCGTTCCCGCGGAATGGGCGCCGCAACAAGCGATCTGGACCGCCTGGCCCGCCGACCCCGAGCAATGGAACGGCGACCTCGAACGCCGCGCCGCGAGATAGCGGCCCTGGTGCGCGCGCTGGCCCCACGAACAAGGTACGGGTCCTGGTGGCGGGCGCCGAGGCCGAAGCTTCCGCCCGCGCCGAGCTTGGCGACGCGGCCGAGATCGTGCCGGCGCGTTAGGCGACATCTGGCTGCGCGACACCGGCCCGATCTTCGCGCGCGCGGCAACCGGCGCGGCGGCGCTGCGCTTCCGGTTCAACGGCTGGGGCGGCAAGTACGACCTTGCCGACGACACGACGTCGGCGACGACATCGCCGCGGCTGTCGGGCGCGCCGATCGCGCAACCGACTTCATCCTCGAGGGCGGCGCGCTCGACCACGACGGCGAGGGCACGGTGCTCACCACGCGGCAGTTCCTGCTCAACCCCAACCGCAACGGCTGGACCGAAGGCGCAGGCCGAAGCCGCGCTGCGCGAAGCGTTCGGCGCCAAGAAGGTCCTCTGGCTCGACGACGGCCTGCCGCAACGACCACACCGACGGCCACGTCGACAACCTCGCCCGCTTCGTCGCGCCGGGCGGCGTCGTCTGCCAGTCGCCGCCGGCGGCGACGATCCCAACGCCGAGGTGCTGGAACGAGATCGCGCGCGGCGCTCGCCGCGGCGACCGACGCCGCGGGCCGCAAGCTGGAGGTCATCCGCATCCCTTGCCCCGGCCTGGTGCCGAGACGAAGACGGCGACGTCGTGCCCGGCCTCCCACATGAACTTCCTCATCGCCAACGGCGCGTCGTCGTGCCGATCTACGGCACGCCGTCCGGGCCAGCACGCGGTCGAGGCGCTCGCAGCGGCTGTTCCCCGACCGCAAGGTCATCGGCCTGCCGTCGCGCGGGCTTCTCGCTCGACTCGCCGGCGGCGGCTCGTTCCACTGCATCACCCAGCAGGAGCCGCTCTGATGACGGCGCACGCTCACCGTCGCCGCGCTCCAGACGTCCTACGGCGACGACATGGCGGCCAACATCGCCAAGACCGAAGCCTTCGTCCGCGAGGCGGCGGGCCAAGGCGCGCAGGTGATCCTGCCGTCGGAGCTGTTCCAGGGCCCCTATTTCTCGACGCGCCAGGAAGGCAATGGTTCGCCACCGCCTATCCGGGGCGCGAGCATCCCTGCGTGCCGCGCTGGCGCCGCTGGCGAAGGAGCTGGGCGTCGTCATCCCGATCTCGATCTTCGAGCGCGAGGGGCCGCACTATTACAACAGCGTGGTGATCGTCGATGCCGACGGCGAGCTCCTCGGGCGTCTATCGCAAGAGCCACATCCCCGACGGCCCCGGCTATCAGGAGAAATACTACTTCCGCCCCGGCGACACCGGCTTCAAGGTCTGGGACACGCAAGCACGGGCGCATCGGCGTCGGCATCTGCTGGGACCAGTGGTATCCGGAAGCCGCGCGCGCCATGGCGCTGAGGGCGCGGAGGTGCTGTTCTATCCGACCGCCATCGGCTCCGAGCCGCACGATCCGACCCTCGACACGCGCGGGCCTGGCGGCGCGCGATGCAGGGCCACGCCGTCTCCAACGTGATCCCGGTCGTGGCGGCCAACCGCATCGGCATCGAGGAGAACGACGGCATCACCCAGAGCTATTACGGCATCCTTCATCGCCGACCATCGCGGCGACCTGGTCGCGAGCTTCGGCGACGAGGACGAAGGCGTGCTCCTCGCGAGCTTCGACCTCGACTCGATCGACCGCCACCGCGCCGCCTGGGGCTTCTTCCGCGACCGCCGCCCCGACCTCTACGCCAAGAGCATTCTGTGACGATCGCAACGGCTCTCCAATCTGCCGATCTCAAGACCGATTTGTGGTTCTTCGCGCTGTTGACGGAGAGCTACGCGCGGCTTGTGGGATCCGCTCTCGTTCCGCCCGGCAAGGACGCGACATGGTTATATCGCGATGCGCCTTTCGTCGTGCTCGCGCATGGCACCGGCCCCGACCCGCATTTCATCTATGCCAACAAGGCCGCTGAAGGCTGTTTCGGCTATGTCTGGGAGGAGTTCTTGGCGCTGCCCTCGCGGCTCTCCGCCGAAACCCAAGACCAGGCGGAGCGGCAGAGACTGCTCGATCAGGTCCACAGCGACGGTTTCATCTCAGGCTATCGGGGGGTGCGCATTGCGAAGTCGGGCCAGCGCTTTATCATCGAGCACGGCGTGATTTGGGAGCTGATCGACTTGCAGGGCACGCGGCACGGTCAGGCCGCAACCTTCTCCTCTTGGCTGGACGTTTGAATTTCGGGAGCGGACATGGACCGGCGTGAGCCGCTGATCTTCATCGTCGCCGGCGAGACCTCCGGCGACAATCTCGCCGGCCGGCTGATGAGCGCTCTAAAGCGCAAGACGGCGGGCCATGTCCGCTTTGCCGGCGTCGGCGGTCCGCAGACCGCGGCCCAAGGGCTCCAGAGCTTGTATCCGATGAGCGATCTTTCCGTGATCGGCCTTGCCGAGGTCTTGCCGCATCTGCCGCGTCTGGTCAGGCGTATCAACCAGACGGCGGCGGAAGCGCGCCGCCTCACCCCCGATGCCGTGGTGACCGTCGACTCGGCGAGCTTCTCGATGCGGCTCGCGCATCAGCTCCGCGGCTCGGGCATTCCGATCGTGCATTACGTCGCGCCGCAGCTTTGGGCCTGGCGCCCGGGCCGCGCCAAGAAGCTTGGGCGGCGCGTCAATCACATCATGGCTTTGCTGCCGTTCGAGGCGGCCTTCTTCGCCAAATACGGCATTCCCTCGACCTATGTCGGCCACCCGGCCATCGAGTTGGGCGTGGATCGCGGCGACGGCCCCGCCTTCAGGGCGCGGCACGGGCTGCCGCCTGACGCGACCGTGCTCTGCGTGCTGCCCGGCTCGCGGGGAAGCGAAGTCCGCCGCCTGCTTCCCGTGTTCGGCGAGGCGCTGCTTTCGCTCAAAGCCACTTACCCTGACCTGCGCATCGTTATTCCTGTGGCGCACGCCGCGGCCGAATTCGTGGGGTCCATGACGCAAGATTGGCCGTTCCAAGTGGTGTTCGCCGAAATGGAGGAGCGCTTCGATGCCTTCGCCGCCTCCGACGCCGCCATGGCCAAATCGGGCACCGTGACGCTCGAGCTCGCGCTTGCCGGCGTCCCGATGGTGGTCGCCTACAAGGTCAGCGCCACCACCGCCTTCCTCGTCCGCCGCATGGGGGTCAGCGTCGAGCATGCCTCGCTGGTCAATCTGCTGGCCGGGCGCACGGTCGTGCCGGAATATCTCCAGGAGGAATGCACCGCCCCGCGGATCGCCGAGGCTGTGGCGGAGGTCCTCGGCTCAAAGGAGGTGCGCGCGAAGCAGCTACTGGGCTTCCGCGAGGTGGCCAAGGCGCTAGGCGATGTCGACCCACCGCCCAGCGAGCGCGCCGCCAAGGTCGTGCTCGACATCATCCAGGCGAGAGAGATTTCTTAGCCGGGCAACTCATGCACGGCCCCGATACCTCCCCTTGATGGGAGGGATGAAACTATGGCTGTTAACCGGCTTGCCGAGAATTCAACGGCGCCTGCACCCGCGCCAGATGCTCCTCGATGCTCTGATTGATCATGCTCGCCACGCGCAGCGCCTCCGAGCCGGCGCGGCCATCGACCAGCGGCTTGGTGCCGTTGACGATGCAATCGAGAAACGAGTTGATCTCGTTGGCGAGGCTGTCCTGCTTGGGGATTTCGTGCGTCTCGGTGGCGATGGCGGCAAGCCCCTCGGTCATCGGATCGCCGCGTAAGCGATAGCCGAAGATCTTGCCCTCGCCGAGATCGCAGTTGAGATAGTGGCTCCGCCCGAACACGCGCATGCGCCGCTCGGTCTTGTAGCTCACCCGGCTCGCGGTGACATTGGCGACGCAGCCCGAGGCGAAGGTGATGCGGGCATTGGCAAGGTCAATATTGCGACCGATCACCGGCGTGCCGACGGCATCCACGCTCTCCACCGCCGAGTTCGCCAGCCCGATGATCATGTCGATGTCGTGGATCATCAGGTCGAGCACCACGTCGACCTCGACGCCGCGGTTCTTCCACGGCGCGATGCGGTAGCTCTCGAAATAAAGCGGATCGGTCATCATCTGCGACAGCGTGCGGTAGGCGCTGGAGAAGCGCTCGATATGTCCGACCTGGAGCACTCTTTTGCGCGCCTCGGCAAGCTCGGTGAGCGCGTTGGCGCTTGCCACGCTGTCGGTGATTGGCTTCTCGACCAGCACGTGGAGTCCGCCTTCGATCAACTCGCGGGCGATGTCGTAATGCAGCGGCGTCGGCACGGCGACGCTGACCGCATCGACCCTGCCGATCAGGCTGCGATGATCGGTTGCAGGCTCGGCGCCGAACTCGGCGGCGACGGCGCTTGCGCGCGCGGCGTCGCTATCGACCACGGCGACAAGCTGCGCCCGCGGATTGCGGGAGTAATGATTGGCATGGAAGCGGCCGAAATAGCCGGTCCCCACCACCGCGGTGCGAATTGGCTCTGCCATTTACTGCCTACTCGGCCGCATGCGCCCGGCTCGGTTTGCGCGATGACAGCGCGTCGCGGACCGTGCCGATGACGAGGTCCTGCTGCGCGTCGGTGAGATAAGGATGCATCGGCAGGCTGATCACGCGCTCGGATAGCCACTCAGCCTGAGGCAGCCCCGCCGCAGGCGTCGGGACTTGCCGGTATGGCGGCAGCCGATTGAGCGAAGCCGTATAGTGGATCGCCGTGGGCACGCCCGCCTCGCGGCAGGCCTTGGCGAGACCGTCGCGATCCTCGGTGATGATCGTGTATTGTGCCCAGACTGAGGTCGCTCCAGGCATGAGCCGCGGCACATCGACCACCGCGGCGAGACCTGCATTGTAGCGGTCCGCCTTCTCCTGCCGCGCCGGAATCTCTCCGGGGAACAGGCGAAGCTTTTGCAGCAGGATCGCCGCCTGGATCGAATCGAGCCGGCTGTTGAGGCCGACATATTCGAAGTCGGGCCGGCCCGGTCCTTTGCCGTGATTGCGCAGCGCCAGCAGCCGTGCCGCCTTGTCGTCGTCATCGGTGAACACCGCGCCGCCGTCGCCATAGCCGCCGAGCGGTTTGGACGGATAGAAACTCGTACCAGTATAAGCAGCGAGCGTGCCGACTTTGCGCCCATTGAGGCTCGCGCCGAAGCTCTGCGCCGCATCGCCGATGACGAACATGCCATGCGCGACGGCGATGTCACTGATCGCTTTGTAGTCGGCGGGCTGCCCGTAGAGATCGACCGAGATCACGCAACGCGGCGTGAGCCCGCGCTTCTTGGCCGCGCCGATCGCGGCTTCGAGGCTCTCCATATCCATGTTGAACGTGTCGCGGCGGATGTCGACGAACACCGGCGTGGCGCCGCACAGCACCGCTACCTCGACCGTGGCGACGAAGGTAAAGGCCGGCACGAACACGGCATCCCCCTCGCCGACGCCCTCGGCCATCAGCGCCAAGAGCAATGCGTCGGTGCCGTTGGCGCAAGACACGCAATGCTTCGCGCCGCAAAAGGCTGCCAATTGCCGCTCGAGCTCGCTAACCTCAGGCCCCAGTACGAATTGGCCATGGTTCAGCACAGCCGCGATCGCCGTCTCGACGCTGTCGCCAAGATGTTTCTGCTGTGCCGCGAGGTCGATAAAGGCCGGGATGGCTTGCGTACTGTCTTTACTCATGTGATCTCCCACCAAAGCGCATCAGCGCATTCTAGCAAGGGAAGCGGCCAATGGGGCATAGAGGCCTGAACCGCGCCAAGCCTCGATCTTCTTGGATTTAGGGCAATTTCCCTCAGTCTTCCGGTCGGCCCCGCCGCCGACTACCATAGCATGATCGAAGTTTCAAACCCGTCGGCAGCGGCAGTAAAGCAAAACACCTTGAAACCGGGGAGGCCCAATGACGCAGTCTGATTTCCCGGGCCTGTCCGCCCTTTGCGCCACCGCGCCTGACCCAATGTCGCTCGGCTCAGAACGGCTGCTCGCCTCGTCGCGCCTGAAGGGCCTGCGCGTCGGCGTGCTGGCCAATCCCTCCTCGATCGACCGTGAGTTCCGGCACATCGTCGATCGCCTCGCCGGCTCGCCTGACTGGACGCTGGGCGCGATCTTCGGGCCGCAGCACGGGTTCCGCTCGGACCTGCAAGACAATATGATCGAGACGCCGCACACGAAGGATTCGCGCCGCAACGTGCCGATTCGCTCTACAGCGAGACACGCGAGCCGACGCCGGAGATGCTGTCGCTGATCGATGTGCTCGGTGATCGACATCCAGGATGTCGGCGCGCGCATCTACACCTTCATCTACACGGTTGCCAATTGCCTGCGCGCCGCCGCGCGGGCCGGCGTCCCCGTCATCGTTTGCGACCGTCCCAATCCGATCGGCGGCATCGCTATCGAAGGTCCTACGCTGGAGCCAGGCGACCAGTTCCTTCGTAGGGCTTTATCGTATGCCAATGCGGCACGGCATGACGGTCGGCGAGCTGGCGCGGCTGTTCAACGAGCACCATCGCCTCGGCGCCGAACTTGAGGTGGTGGCGATGGAGGGCTGGTCGCGCGACATGTATTGGGACGACACCGGCCTTCACTGGGTGATCCCCTCCCCCAATATGCCGACGCTTGACACGGCCATCGTTTATCCCGGTACGGTGCTGTTCGAAGGCACCATGCTGTCGGAAGGCCGCGGCACGACGCGTCCCTTCGAGCTGTTGGGCGCACCCTGGATCGACGGGGATCAATTCGCGGCGCGGATGAACGCGGTCGGTCTCGCAGGCGTGCATTTCCGGCCGGCGATCTTCGAGCCCACCTTCCAGAAGCATGCGCGCACGACCTGCGGCGGCTGCCAGATCCACGTGACGTCGCGACATGACTTCGCTCCGGTGAAGGTCGGCGTGTCGCTGCTCCGCGAGTTCCACGGCATGGCGCCGAAGCAGTTCAAATGGCGCGACCCGCCTTACGAATATGAGCACGACAAGATGCCGATCGACATCCTCGCCGGCTTGCCGGAGCTCAGGCAGCAGATCGAGCAGCAAATCCCGCTCGACGACATCGTTAAAAGCTGGGCGCCGGGCGAGTTGGAGTTCGCCTCGCTGAGGAAGCCTTATTTGCTCTATTGAAGCCCCGAGCTAGGCGTTGGCCCGGCACGCAACCCCCGCGTCATTTTGACCTCGGTTCATGGCGGCGTAGGGCCGGCGCCGCCAATTCCTTAAAGGACCCTACCCTCCTCTTGCCCGCA
>CAWFNK010000004.1:0-39383 GCA_963817175.1 uncultured Alphaproteobacteria bacterium | reverse complement strand
TAGGCTTGGTGCATGACGCTGCTCGTCGCGCTGCATGTCCTGGCCGCCGTGGTTTGGGTTGGCGGCATGTTCTTCGCCTATATGGTGCTGCGCCCCGTCGGCCGGGCCGCTCGAGCGCCGCGCGGCTTGCGCTGTGGCAGCGCGTGTTCGGCCGCTTCTTTCCCTGGGTGTGGGCGAGCATCGCCGCTCTGCTGGTCAGCGGCTATGCGATGCTGTTCCTTCACTTCGGCGGCTTCGCCGGCGCCCCGCCGCATATCAACGTCATGCAGCTACCGGCATTCTGATGATGCTGCTGTTCCTGCATCTCTTCTTCGCGCCTGGCGCCGCTTTTCCCGCGCCGTCGAAGCGGGCGCGCTCCAGGACGCCGCCGCGTCGCTCAATCAGATCCGCCGCATCGTCGCGATCAATCTCGTGCTCGGTCTCATCACGGTGGCGGTCGGCGCCAGCGGCCGCTTCTGGGCGTGACGGTGCGGAAGGGCGTCACGCGGGGATCATGGACCTCATTCCCTGGCTCATCGCGCCTATCTCGCGATCTGCGCGGCGGCCTATTTCGGCAACCGCATGTTCATGTATTTCCCCGATCCGGCGCGCATCCCGCCGGCCGAGGCCGGGCTTGACGGCGTCGAGGAGATCGAGCTCGCGGCGGGTGACGGCACCACGCTGGTCGCCTGGTATGCGCCGGCGAAGGACGGCAAGCCGACCATCCTCTATTTCCACGGCAACGCGGCCAACGCCGCCAATCGCGCGCCCAAGATCGACATGATGCTCGAGGACGGCTTCGGCGTCTTCTATCTCAACAATCGCGGCTATGGCGGCTCGGCCGGAAGCCCGACCGAGGCGAACAATGTCGCCGACGCGATCGCGGCCTACGATCGATCTGGCGGGCTCGGCGTGCCGCCCAGCAGCATCGTCGCCTATGGCGAGTCGCTCGGCTCGGGCCAGGCGGTGCGGCTCGCGGCGGAGCGTCCGGTCGCCGCCGTCGTGCTGGAAGCGCCGCTCACCTCGACCGTCGACGTGGCGCGCCCGGTCTATTTCTGGCTGCCGCTCAGCCTGCTGATCACCGACCAGTACAATGTCGAGCGCGACATCACGCGCCGTCACGGCCCCGCTGCTCATCCTGCACGGCGAGCAGGACGAGGTGATCCCGGTGGAGATGGGCCGGCGCATGTACCGCGCCGCCAACGAGCCGAAACGCATCGAGCTGTTCCGCGACGGCCGCCACAACGATCTGTTCGACCACGGCGCGTGGGAGAAGATGCGCGACTTTCTGCTTTCGCTGGAGAAATAGTGCGCGCTCCGCGCCGTTCCCGTTCAAGTCGCTAGCGGGCAGGCGCGCGCGGCGCTTGCGCCATGATGCTGCGATGTCGCGGCCGTTGGGCTTGGGCGCGGGAGAGCCGTTGCCGTCCTGCGCCGGCTGACCGAGCACCATCGGCTCTTCATGACGGCCATTTTCCTGCCGGGCCGTCTCGCTCAGAGCCTCTTGACCTGCCTCGCGAATGAGCCCGTCGAATTGCTCGAGCTGGCCGAGAGATCTTCTTGGCAAGCTCGACGTAGCGCTGATGCAGCATGGCGAAGCGCCGGCGCACCCCCTCATTTGCACCGCGCAGCCGCGCCAGCTCCGCGTCTTGCAGGGCGACTCGCGTGCGCAAGCTGTTGCATTCGGCGACGAGGCGCTGGATGGCCGCGGCGCCGGCGAGCGCGGCATGCTCCATCGCTTGATTGGATGCGAATTCGGCGGCCGGCGTATCGGCATCCGCCGCCGGGGTGCTCCATCGTGTCGTCGTTCATTGCGTTCGGGCTCCTCTCATCGAGTCGGGAGGAGACAGTCGAGGCCAGCCGATCGACCAACCCAACGGGAGGACCTACAAAGCTCGCCGTACACTCTCGGAAGCTTCCCCCAATTCCCGTCTTGCCCTGCCGACCGCGGCATTTTCTAGATTCGGCGGTACGGAAGTGTGGCGAGAATGGCCCTTTTACGGGGCGGGAACCGCTATATGCGTCCTTCAGGCGCCGCGCAGCCGAAGGCCGAACACCGAGATCGCGCCCTTGCCCTTGATATCCAACATGCCGAGCGACTCGCCGTCGAAGGACGAGGCGATCTTGTCGAAGGTCTCCTTGGTGGCGGCGACGCTTCCCGGCGCGCTCATGCCGACCATGCGCGCCGCGACATTGACGGTGTCGCCCCAGATGTCGAACTGATAGCGCTCCTGGCCGACGACGCCGGCCACGACCGGGCCGGCATGGACGCCGACCCTCACCTCCCAGTCGAGATGGGCGTCGATCAGCGTCGAGGTCATCTCCAGCCCGCAGCGCACCGCTGAGCCTACCGGGTCGTCGACCTTATGCAGCAGGCCGGCAACCGCCATGAAGCCGTCGCCGATCGTCTTGATCTTCTCGAGCCCGTGCTTGGCGGTGATGCGCTCGAAAATGACGAACAGCGCGTCGAGCCGCGACACCACGTCCTCGGGCTCATGCTGGTCGCAATAGGCGGTGAAGTTGGTCACGTCGCAGAACAGCACCGCCACGTTCTCGTAACGCCGCGGGATCACGGTGCCGATGCTCCGGATCTCGTCGGCGGCTTTCTTCGGCAGCAACGCGTGCAGCAGCTGGTCGGCCTGCTTGCGCGCCTTTTGCGCTTCGATCAGCGCTTCCTGGAGGGCGAGTTGCGTCCTGACCCTGGCGAGCACGATGGGGCCGGAGAACGGCTTGTGGATGTAATCGACCGCGCCGACGTCGAAGCCCTTCTCCTCGTCGACCTCCTCGGTCTTGGCGGTGAGGAAGATGATGGGAATGTCGCGCGTCGCCGGAATGTCCTTGAGCCTGCGGCAGACCTCGTAGCCGTCCATGCCGGGCATCATCACGTCGAGCAGGATGAGATCCGGCTTCTCGGCGCCGTTGGCGATGGCAAGCGCCTTCTCGCCGTTGGTGGCGACCTTGGTCCGGTAGGAGTTCTTCAGCACCCCCGAAACCACGGCGACATTGGTCGGCGTGTCGTCGACGATCAATACGAGCTTCTTGTCGTTGCTCGCCATCATTTGCCTTCGAGGTTGAGGGAAAGCCGCGAGGCGATGCCGGACAGGCATTTCAGCGCCGCGTCGAAATCGAAATTGCCGACGCGGTCGCTGAGCGTCCTGATCTCGCTCGAGGTCAGCACGCCGGCGAGCTGCGTCTTGGCATCGACGATGAAGTCCGCCGCCTCGCCGTCATCGGCCTCGAGCAGCTGCTTCAGCCGGATGAGCGGTTCCTTGACGGTCGCGGGGTCGCCCGAGCCCGGGCTCGCGCCATTGCCCGCGCTGTCGGGCGGGAGGGCGGTGCGCAAGCTCGAAAGCACGGTGTCGAGGGCAGTTGAGAGCGCGGGGACGGCATCGTCGACACCATGCCCGGTCTTGACCGCGGTCTCGGCCTTGGCCGCCGCTTCCGACAAAGCGCTGGCGCCGAGCGTGCCGGCGGCGCCCTTCAAGGAATGGGCGGCGCGCTCGGCCGTGGCGCGGTCGCCGGCGGACAGCGCCTCTCGCATGGCGGCGATGGTGGCGGATTGCTGCTCGGCGAATTTGCGCAGCAACAGCTCGTAGCGCCGCGGATTGCCGCCGGTCCGCTTCAGCCCCGCGCGCACGTCGATGCCGGGAATCACGAGCTCCGCTATGCTCGCGCGCGTCGTCCGCAACGTGCGTCGCGGGGGCCGTGGTCAAGCCCTTGGCGTCGCCGTCGCCGCGCTTGAGCCAGCGAAGCAGCACCCCGAACAATTGGTCGGGATCGATCGGCTTGGCGATGTGATCGTTCATGCCGGCCTCGAGGCACAGCATGCGATCGGACGCCATGGCGTTGGCGGTCATGGCGATGATCGGCAAGGTCTCGAAGCGGGGATTGGACCTGATGATGCGGGTCGCCTCGACGCCGTCCATCACCGGCATCTGCATGTCCATCAGCACCACGTCGTAATCGTTGTCGCGGATCATGCGCAGCGCGACTTCGCCGTTCTCGGCGAGATCGACGAAGGCCTCGGCGTCTTCCAGCTGACCCATCGCCACTTCTTGATTGATCTCGTTGTCCTCGACCAGGAGGATTCGCGCGCCGCGCATCCGCTCGATGTCGAAGGAGGGACCGGCCTGCACGGTCTCGGTCCGCTCGCCGTCGGCGCCGAGCGCGACGACGGCCGTGTCGAACAGGATCGACGAGGTGACCGGCTTGATCAGGACGTTTTCGAAGCCGCTCTCCTCGGCCTGCTTCAGCACTTCCTCGCGGCCGTAGGCCGTCACCATCACCAGATGCGGCGGGGACCCGAGATCGGGCAAAGCGAGAATGCGCTTGCCGGTCTCGATGCCGTTCATGCCCGGCATTTGCCAGTCGACGAAGGCGATCTCGTAGCGTTCGCCCGCGTCCGCCGCCTGGCGCACCATGCCGATCGCTTCTTCGCCCGAGGCCGCCTCATCGGCGATCAAGGTCATGTTGGTCAGCATGCCCGCCAACACGGCGCGCGCATGCGGATTGTCGTCGATGATCAGCACGCGCCGGCCGCGCAAATCGGACTGCAGGAGACGCGGTCGCGTGATCGCCGTCCCCTTGCCGAGCCGCGCGGTGAAGCGGAACGTGCTGCCCTTGCCCGGTTCGCTCTTGACCGAGACGTGGCCGCCCATCAGCTCGGTCAGCTGTTTGGAGATCGCCAGCCCAAGTCCCGTGCCGCCATATTTGCGGGTGGTCGACGCATCGGCCTGCTCGAAGGCCTGGAACAGACGCTCGATCTGCGGCTCGCTCATGCCGATGCCGGTGTCGCTGACGGAGAACTCGACGAGCTGGCAGTCGGAGGTGTCCTCCAGAACGCGAACCTGGACCGCGACCTCGCCCTTCTCGGTGAACTTGACGGCGTTGTTGCAGAAATTGATCAGGATCTGGCCGAGCCGCAACGGATCGCCGCGGAAATGGGTCGAGACCGTCGGCTCGACCTCGAAGATCAGCTCGAGCCCCTTGGCCGATGCCTTCTCGCTCATCAGGTTGCCGACATTCTCCAGCACCTTGTCGAGATCGAAGTCGATCGTCTCGATCGACAACTTGCCGGCCTCGATCTTCGAGAAATCGAGAATGTCGTTGATGATGCCAAGCAGGTGCTGGCCGGAGCTCTTGATCTTCTGCACGTAGTCGCGCTGGCGCGGGGTGAGATCGGTCTTCAGAGCGAGGTGCGAGAGGCCGATGACGGCGTTCATCGGCGTCCTGATCTCGTGGCTCATATTGGCGAGGAAGATGCTCTTGGCCTCGCTGGCTTCGAGCGCCGCCTCGGTCGCCTTCTGCAGCTCGGCCTTCGCCAGCTCGGCTTCATGCTCCGCCGCCTTGCGCGCGTCGATATCGCTCCACGAGCCGACCACCTCGACCGGGCGTCCCTGCGCGTCGCGGATCAGGTGCTGCTCGTCGCTGACCCAGCAATAGGTGCCGTTCCTCTTGCGGAAGCGATACTCGGCCAAGTGCTCGCAGTTTCTGAATAGCTCGACTTGCTTGGCTTCGACCTCGGGCAGATCGTCGGGATGCACGCAAGACCGCCAGAAGTCCGGCGTGTGCATGTATTGATCTGGGCTGTAACCCAGCATATGGGCGATGTTGGCGCTGATGAAGGTGGGCGCATAATCTCCGTAAGCGGCGAAGCTGTAGATGACCGACGGAGCCGCCCCCAGCAGAAGCGTGAGCCGCGAACGCGCGGTCTCGCGCTCTTCCTCGGCCTCCTTGCGCTTGGTGATGTCGGTCCATGAACCGACGATCTCGACGGGCTCGCCCTTCGCGTTACGCACGATTTGCTGCTGATCGTTCACCCAGAAATAGGTGCCGTCGGCGCGGCGGATGCGATACTCGATCGAGCGCTCATCGCTCTCGAACATCTTATCGACCCACGCGTTGATGCGGGGGACGTCGTCGGGGTGTACGCGATCGCGCCAAAGATAGGGATTGTCGAGATATTCGCGCGGGGTGCAGCCGAACAGTCGGTGGATGCTCTCACTTACAAAGGTCGGCTTGAAATCACCGCTTGCGACCCGGCAATAGATCACCGCCGGAGATGCGTTGAGCAGGCGCGACAGATGAGCGTGCGCGGATTCCTGCACCTCGGCGATGCGCCGAAGCTCGTGCTTCTCCTGCTCGCGCGCCGCGTCGTGCAGCGCGAGCTCGATGATCTCCGATGCGCTTTGGATGCCCGCGTCACCGGGATTGGCCTCCAGGACACGCAGCACGGCAGCGGCGGCGATCTCCGCTTGTTTCCGGCCATTCGCCATTACTCGACCCCCTGAACGCGACAATTTCCGCTGTCTCGTCGAGATACTAGACTGCCGCTGCCGAGCGGCATAGGGCGCCGGGACAGCCGAACTAACGCCAGGAAAAAACCGCTAAAAGCCAAGATTTTCCGCGCACCGGTTCTTGTTCAAAACCGGAACCTGGCCTGCGCTGCTGCAGACCGGCTCGGCGCGACGGGCGAGCTTGACGGCTTGCTGATGGAGGTTTGAACTCGAATGCCCGACGAAGGCTCGTCGAGGCTGCCACACGAGGTCCCGCCGATGCCGACCAAGATTCTCCTCGCCGCGCTTGCTTGCCTCCTGCTGTCGGCCCAGGCCATGGGTCAGGCGCCAAAGGCGGCGCCGCAGAAGCTGAACGCCATCCTCTGCAAGACCGAGGAGCAGGCGATTGCCATCGCCTCGAGCATGGCGGCGGGCAGGACCGAGCCGATCGCGATCAACGACGTCAACAAGGCGGCGCGCGCCGAGGTCTGCGGCCGCTATATCGGCTATGCGGTGGTCGAGATCGAGAAGACCGAGAACCACAATGGCGGCCTGTTCATGCTGGCCGGCTTGCGCTTCGTCGAGGATGGAGCGCTGGCCTGGACCGCCAGCTGGGTGACGCCGTTCAACGGCGCCTCGCTGTCGCGCGGGACTTAGCTCGGGCGGGAAAGCCGGTCCGGAACCCAGCGACAAATTGGCTCACC
This sequence comes from uncultured Alphaproteobacteria bacterium, assembly GCA_963817175.1. Classification (GTDB taxonomy): domain Bacteria; phylum Pseudomonadota; class Alphaproteobacteria; order Rhizobiales; family Methyloligellaceae; genus Methyloceanibacter. Next base: position 32,428 of record CAWFNK010000004.1, on the reverse strand, counting down.
GCGCTTAGCGGAAGCTCGATCCGCCGGCTTGTGGGGTTCTCGAAGAGCTGCCTAAATCGGCCGCGCATTGCAAACATGCCCCCAATTTGAGCAAACCATGCGCACCATGGCCGACTTGTTGCCAAAAGTCTCCAGAGTGTTGCCGCGGTGCTCTATCCCTCCCGCATCGATAGGCATACCCTAAGTATGACTTGCGAATCACTTTTTTGCGTTGCAACATTGCAGTTGCGAAATGGCCGAGAGCGAGCCCTGAGGGCGAAGCTGGCCAGGCAATTGGAGATTGTAACGGAAAATAGGTCGCAGGTAGATGGACTTAACCGTCAGTCCGCATTGGGGGTCAACCCTGTTAGCCCGGATTGAGTAGTCCGAACCTCGTGCAACCAAAGCGACATATTTCGCGTTGCAACATGGAGGAAGCGTCAAGGGCAGATTTCCAGACCGGGTGAGGAGTCCGGCCGGGAGCATGAAGTGGCGTAGATCGACCACACTCCAACAGGAGGCCCTGAAAGATGCTGAATAAGCTCACGCTGGCGCTGACGGCGAGCCTGCTCCTCTCCGCGCAAGCCACTGCTGAAGAAACCAAGCAGCCACCGACGGCTCCGCCGCAAAAGATCAACGCCACGTTGTGCAAGACGGAAGCGCAGGCGATCGCCTTCGCCTCGGGCATGGCCAATGGCCGCACCGAGCCGATGGCCATCGATCGCGTCAACAAGGCAGCCGGCGCCGAGGTCTGCGGGCGTTACATCGGCTATGCCTCGGTGGCGGTCGAGAAGACCGAGAACCACAAAGGCGCGCTGTTCATGCTGGCCGGCTTGCGCTTCGTCGAAGACGGTGCGCTTGGCTGGACCGCGAGTTGGGTCGCGCCCTTTAGCGGCGCCGCATTGGCGCGGGGGATATAGCCATGGGTATTCAGATCCCTCCCGTGCTGGTGCTGATTGTCTGCAAGACGATCCTTGCCGGCCCACCCGACCAGAACGCCGCTTACACGAAGTGGGAAAATCTCGAATGGGCCACCCAGCACTCGATGATGGTGTGCCGCCGCAACGAGATTCAGCTTTACGACCCCGTGGAAGGGATGAGGCTCAGCGCCACGGACGACCCGGCGCCGCCGCTCAATCCCAATTTCGCCGTGGCGTCGCAATGCGCGAGGGCCGGAATTCGCCTCGCCACGGATTGGGACCAGGCCCACAGAAACACGCCCTGGCGGGTGTGGCGTGTCGGCTGCCCGGCGCCAATCGTGGATACGAGGACAGGAGCGCTCATCGGCTATAAGTTGCCCGAGTGCGGCCATCGGGATACGGTGATCTGCGAGACGGATTCCGTCATCTAGCACGGAGGACGTAATGGCAGTCCGGTCGAGGATTGCAGCAGGGCTTGTGCTTGCCGGCGCGCTGATAGGCTTTGCCGGCTTCACGGCCTATTCGAAGAAACTCGGTCCGCTCGTGCAGGAATACGGCACGACTTATTATAACGGCGACGGCCCGAGCGTCCCGCCGGTCGCCTGTAAGCCCGAGAGCGAGATCGTCGCGGCGATCGGCCAAGTGCACGCCAAATTCGACCTTTTCGAAGGGGCGGACCTCACGGCTTTCGAGGCGCGCGCCGCGGCGCTGAAAGGGCTGCCGCCGCTCGGCATCGACAAGCTCTATGTCATCACCGAGGACGATCAGCTCCGTGACGGGGAGATGGTCCTGTTGATCGGGCTCAAGGTCGATTGCGTGAAGACCGTGTTCGGCCTCCCAGCCAGGCTCTACCACGAGCTCGCGGGCAAATCCGGGGACGTCTAGGCAGGTCCGCGCAGAGGGCGAGATCGCTCCGCTGAAGCGGAGAATCCTGCATCGATATTCCAAGCCCAGCTGCCAGTTTGGATGCCACGGCCTTTTGCTTTGGATTAGAGTGCGGCCCCGATGTCGCTCTCTGACGCGCCAAGCCTCATGCATGCGACCCTGCCGGAGGGCCAGCTCCTCTACGCGGTGGGAGATATTCATGGCCGGCTGGATTTGCTCGAAGCCATGCTCGGCCGGATCGAGGCCGATGCGCGAAGCAGCCATGCGGAGCGGCGCACGCTCGTATTTCTCGGCGATTATGTGGACCGCGGACCTGACAGCAAGGGCGTGGTCGAGACACTGATCGGCGGTTTGCCGAAAGGTTTCGAGGCACATTTCCTCAAGGGCAATCACGAGGCGATCCTGCTCAATTTCCTCGACGACGCCTGGAGCCTAGACAATTGGCTGTTGAATGGCGGCGATGCGACGATGCGGTCTTACGGGCTCGACACCGATCGGCTCGCCCGGCTCGACGCGCCCATCGAGCTATGGCGCCAAGCGCTGCAAGAGGCGCTGCCCGAGACCCATCTCCACTTCTATCGAAGTTTGAGGCTGAGCGTGGCGTTCGGCGATTATCTGTTCGTGCATGCGGGCGTGAACCCCAGCGTGCCGCTCGGCGAGCAGAGCGAAGCCGATCTTATTTGGATCAGAGGCCCGTTCCTCGACCATGCGGAAGCATTCGGCAAGATCGTGGTGCATGGACATACGCCTGGAAAGGAGCCGGTCACGCGATCGAACCGTATCGGCATCGATACGGGCGCGTTCTTCACCGGGCGGCTGACGGCGCTGAAACTCGAGCGCGGCTCGCGGCAATTCCTGCGGACCTGAAGCGCAGATAAGAAGCGGTCAGCCGTCGACCAGGCCACGCAGCCGGGCGCTCAGGCTGCCGCCGCCGCCGGACTTGCGTGCGCGCCGCGCTTCGCGGCGGGCGACGAAGCGTCTGGCGAACGAACCTTTCGCCTCTTCCGCTTCGCTGTCGGCGTCCTCTTCCGCCAGCTCGTCAGGCTCATCGGCGGCCTCGTTCCCGGCACGGCCCATGCCTTCGGCCATGGCGTCCAATTCTGGCGCGGCGTCTTGCATCTGCGGCTCATGCGCGACGCCATTACCGGCAGGGGCCGGTTGCCACTGCGCTTCGTCCTCGCGCTCTTCCTGCGGCGCTTGCAGCTCGTTGATCGCGCTGGGCTCGACATAAGCCTGGGTCACCTCGACGACCATCCGCGGCTGCTGCACCTGCGCCATGCCTTGCGTCCGTGCCACGGTAAGGATCTGCGAGGCGAGCTTGCTCAGCTCGCGGCGGAGCAGCATGTTCTCCTCGGCGCTGGTCTTGGCGCGCTCCAGCTGTTCCTGCACCTTGGAAAGCTCGGCGGTCAGGCGCTGGCTCTCGGCGAGGGTGCGCGCATCGGCCTTGCCGCCGCGCAGTCCGCCGCCCCCGCCCGCCTCGAGCGCCATGCGCAAGCGCTCGATGTCGGAACGCTGATTATGCAAGGTGGTGCGCGCGGTCTTGAGCGCGTCGGATTGGGACGCGACCGTGGTGCGAAGCTCGCCGTTGACCTGCTCGAGCTCGGCGAGCGCCTTCTTGGCCGCCTTCAACCTGGTATCGAGGTCGGGCAGACGGCGCTTGATGGTCTGTTGCAGCACCCGATTGGCGTTCTCGTTCTCCTGGAGCTGGCCCTTAACCGTGGCGAGGTCGGTGTTCAGCATGGCGATCTCGACGCGGCGCTTATTCGCCTCGATCAGCTCGCGGGTGGCCTTCTCCTTCGCCTTCTCCAGCGCGACCTCGACCTTGCGCAGCTCGATGGCGAACTCGGCGCGGAGCTGATCCTTGTCGGCTTGGATGTCGTTGAGCGACATCGGCATGGTGGCTTCGAGCTTGCGCGTGGTGAGCTTCACCGCCCGGTTCCACAGCGGGGGCGCGAGCATGAGCGCAAGCAGGCATCCCAAGAAGAAGCCTAGCGCTCCGAACATCAACGCGTTGATCATCGAAATCAGCGCTCCCCGGTCAGGCGGCCTGATCGTCCCATGGGCCGGTGCCTGTGGACGAAGACTCAAGCGGAAACCCGGCGCCAATGGGGCGCAACCGCTCGAAGGGCCTCAAAGTTCCGCCCGGCTTCCTTACCGCCAAACTAGAACGGATTCCAGGTGGGCTCGCGAGTATATTTCAGATAGCCAACATTGGCGCCGAGCCGCAAACCGACGCCGGAGCGGATCGGGGCAAGCCGGATATGGCTGCGGGCAAGGAAAGTAATGCCCACGCCGCCGATGAAATAGGCCGAGCCGTCGACGCCCGCATAGGTGTTGAAGATCTCGCCCGGGCTGTAAAGATCGTAGACCAGCACCATGGTCTTGGAGCCTTCGGCGCCGAAATCGTACCCAACCGAAGGGCCTTGCCAAAACACCCGCTGGTTGCCCGCATCCTTGGTGTAGAGCGTGCCTTCGCCATAGCGGAGCCCCGCAATAAAGGCGCCGCCGGCTTCCTCCCCAAGGATATAGCCGTTCGGCCTGCCGGCGCGCTGGAAGGCATATTCAATGACGCGGGCGAGATCCATCGACACCTTGCCGAAGAAGCGGTGCCCCGCGCCCTTGATCTCGTCAGGCGAGAAGGTGCTCTGGCTGCCGCCATCCGATTGCATCGAGGGTTGGCCGCCGGGGGCCGGCTCATAAGGCTGGCCGGGACCACCAGAATTGTACTGCCCCTGACTTGGTGCCGCCTCGTATTGCCCTTGGCTCGGCGGTGGCGCGTAGGACCGATTCGGATCTGGCTGCGGCGTAATGACCATAGGCCCGCCGGCCTGGGCAAAGCTCACGTTCGGGGTCAGGACAAGGAAAATGGCCGCAAGCGCGGCAGCAACGGGGACTCTGAGATGCATGACTTGCCTCACAAGCCGAAGCCGGGTGGCTGGCCTACTCGGGGGCTTCGCTCAGGGTCGCTATGATTTGCCTAAACTCTTACTAAAAGGTGGCTTAGCTGCATCTAAGCCCGCAAGCCCCAGGCGATGAAGCTTGGATTGCGCAAGCCCGCTTCGGTCTTGCCATAATGGAGCCGCTCGCCGCCGCTGGTGACGACTCTGCCTCCGGCGGCCTCGAGCACGGCCTGGCCGGCGGCAGTGTCCCACTCCATGGTCGGGCCGAAGCGCGGGTAGACGTCGGCATCGCCCTTGGCCAGGGCAACGAATTTGACGGATGAGCCGACGCTCGATCGCTCGGCGATGTTGAGCGTGGCGAGATAGGCCTCCGTCGCGGGATCGAGATGCGAGAGGCTGACAAGCGCGGTTAGGCCATTCTTGTCGGGCGCGCGCGCGCGGAGCGTGGTCTGGCGAAGCTGACCGAGATCGGCGCCCGGCTCGCTCGGCGGAAGCTCGGCCGACACCGCCTTGCCGGCGGCGACCGTCACCGCCAGAAGCGCGCGAGCCGGTGCATAGACCAGCCCGAAGCTCGGGCGTCCGTCCTCGATCAGCGCGACATTGACGGTGAAATCGCTCCGCTTCTGGATGAACTCCTTGGTGCCATCGAGCGGATCGACCAGGAAGAAGCGGTCGGGAAGCGCGCCAATCGTGCCGCAAGACTCTTCGGACACGACCCTGATGTCGGGCGCGAGCCGTGCCAAAGCCGCGAGGATGATCGCCTCGGAGTCGCGATCGGCCCGCGTCACCGGGCTGTTGTCGTCCTTGAGCGTGACCTCGGAGCCGTCGCCGAAATGCGCCATGATCGCCGCGCCGGCCTTGGCGGCGGCGTCGGTCAGGACCGCTGCCGCGCGGGCGAAATCGAGCCCCCCGGGCCCCGCATCGTCTGCCGGTGCTATCGTCTGTGTTGTTGTCTGTCTTGGCCCTGACAAGGCACAATGCTCTCTTGCGACGTTGATTCGTTCGCGCCCCCCGATGCGGCACTCAGGGGGAGGGGCGCGACCCCCATGTAACAGAAATTCGGGTACGGGCCACGTCATCTCCGCGACTTAGAGCGGAAGCGAAGGAGGAGGCCATGACCGAGCCGACGGCACTCGGCGATCTCGAGCTCGCGGCGCTCGTTTCGAGCCGCATCTGTCACGACGTGATCAATCCGGTCTCGGCCATCTCCAATGGACTGGAGATGCTTGCCGAGGAGCCCGACCAGGCGATGCGCGACGCGGCCATGGACCTGATCCGCAAAAGCGCGGCGCAGGCCTCGGCCAAGCTGCAATTCGCGCGGCTCGCCTTCGGCGCGGCGGGGTCGGCGGGGGCGGAGATCGATCTGCGCGACGCCGAGAAGGTCGCCCGCGAATTCGTCGGCGGCAGCGGCAAGCATCAGGTCAATTGGCAGGGGCCGCCGGCCACGCTGCCGAAGAACAAGGTCAAGCTCTTGCTCAATCTTGTGGCGCTGGGCGTGGTCGCGCTCCCGCGGGGGGGCATGGTCAGCGTTGAGATCGCCGGCACGCCCCCCGACGTGAGCTTCGTCGTCCGCGCCAAGGGCGATGCGGCGAAGCTGAAGGAAGAGGTGAAAAGCCTGCTCGCGGGAGCGAACGGCGTCGACGTCGATTCGCATTCGATCCAGCCTTATTACGCAAGGCGGGTGGCGGCGGCGGCCAATATGACGATCACGGCCGAGGCGCGCGACGGCGAGGTCGAGTTCAAGGCGGCCTGATCCGTTGAAATCCGCCCGGCCCAGGCGATTTCCTTGCCGTGGTCAACGAAACGTAAACCAGAGTTCACAGACAATCCGGGCAAAGGCTGGGGCTTAAGCCGCCGGCCTTGTCGGCGCGCGCGCCTCAGGTGGACCATGGACGAGCTTCTATCCGAATTCCTGAACGAGACCGGCGAGGGCCTAGACCAGCTCGACGTGGGCCTCGTGCGCTTCGAGCAGGAGCCGAACAATGCCGAAATGCTCAACAGCATCTTCCGGCTGGTCCACACCGTCAAAGGAACCTGCGGCTTTCTCGGCCTGACCCGCCTCGCCAAGCTGGCGCATGCCGCCGAAACGCTGATGGGCCAGTATCGCGAGGGGGCGCCGGTCACCATCGAGGGCGTCAGCGTGATTCTCGCGAGCATCGACCGGATCAAGGACATCCTGGCCGGGCTCGAGCGCGACGGCGCGGAGCCGCTCGGCTCCGACAGCGATCTCATCGGCAGGCTGCAATTGCTGGCGCTCGGTGAGTCGAGCCCGATGACAGCGGGTGGTTATGAGTTGTTTGGCTCCGCCGGAGGCGTGCAACAGAATTTGCCCCCGCTGCAAACCACGCTCGATGAGCTCGAGCGGGCTTGGCGCGCGGCGCCGGGGCCTGACCCGGTAGAGCCGGCCAAAGGGCTTACGAGCGACGGCAACGGCCCAGCCGAAGCCAATGCGCGAGAGACGCAAGCCCGCGCGCAGACCGTGCGGGTCAGCGTCGACACGCTCGAGCATCTGATGACCACGGTGAGCGAGCTTGTGCTCACCCGCAATCAGTTGCTCGATCTCGTGCGCCGTACGGGAGACAGCGAGTTCAAGTCTCCGCTGCAACGGCTCTCCACCGTCACCGCCGAGCTGCAGGAGGGCATCATGAAGGCCCGCATGCAGCCGATCGCCAATGCCTGGCAGAAGCTGCCGCGGCTGGTGCGTGAGCTGTCGCTCGAGCTCGACAAGAAGATCGAGCTCGACATGGCCGGCGGCGAAACCGAGCTAGACCGGCAGGTGCTTGAGATGATCAAGGACCCGCTCACGCATATGATCCGCAACTCGGCCGATCATGGCCTGGAGCCGCCCGCCGAGCGGGGCAAGACGGGCAAGCCCGAGACCGGGCGGATCAAGCTCGGCGCGTATCAGCAAGGCGGTTATATCGTCATCGAGGTCGCCGACGACGGCCGCGGGCTCGACGCGCAGAGGATCCGCGCCAAGGCGCTCGAGAATGGCCTGGCAACGCAAGCCGAGCTCGACCGCCTGAGCGACGCGGACGTCTCCAAATTCATCTTCAAGCCCGGCTTCTCCACCGCGCAAGCGGTCAGCGGCGTGTCGGGGCGCGGCGTCGGCATGGATGTCGTGCGCAACAACATCGAGCTGATCGGCGGTACCGTCGAGCTCAAGTCGAGCTCGCCCTCGGGCACCACTTTCACCATCAAGATCCCGCTGACGCTGGCGATCATGGCGGCCCTGATCGTCGAGGCCTCGGGCCACCGCTTCGCCATTCCGCAGTACAGCGTCACCGAGCTGGTGCGCACCGGCAAGGCCTCGGGCCACGATGTCGAGCTGATCAACGACACGGCGGTGCTGCGCTTGCGCGACAAGCTCCTGCCGCTGCTCGATCTCGCGCAATTGCTCGATCTCGAAGGCAGCCGCACGACGCTTGAGCGCGTCGCCAACAGCATCCTCACCGTCGTGGTCATCCAAATTGGCGCGCGGCTGTTCGGCGTGCTGGTGGACAGCGTGTTCCGCACCGAGGAAATCGTGGTGAAGCCGATGTCGAGCCTGTTGCGCCACGTCGGCATGTTCTCGGGCAACACCATTCTCGGCGACGGCAGCGTCATCATGATCATCGACCCGAATGCGCTTGGCGCGGTGGTCGGTTCGGTCGAGGGGCAAGCCGATCTGGCCAGCGCCCTACCGGCCGCGGCGGCTGCGGATGAAGACAAGACGGCGCTGCTTCTGTTCCGCGCGGGGACGAGCGCCATGAAGGCCGTGCCGCTCTCGCTTATCACCCGGCTCGAGGAGATTGAGCGCGACACCATCGAGCACTGCAATGGCGAAGACGTGGTGCAGTATCGAGGCGCGCTGATGCCGCTGGTCTATATGCAGGACGAGGCCAGGGGCCGAGCGGGCGGGGTGCAGCCGGTGCTGGTGTTCACCGAGGGCGGCAAGCCCGTCGGGCTCGCTATCGACGAGATCGTCGATATCGTCGAGGAGCAGCTGGATATCGAGCTGAAGACCGAGACGCCCGGGGTGATCGGCGCGGCCATCGTCAAAGGCAAGGCCGCGGAGATCATCGATGTCTCGCATTATCTCGGCCAGGGCTTCGGCCACCGGCTCGATACCAAGCAGGGCGAGGTGGGCCGGGAGATCAGGCTTCTGCTGATCGACGACAGCCAGTTTTTCCGCAACATGCTTGCACCGCTGCTGAAGACGAGCGGCTACGACGTGACGCTCGCCGCTTCGGCCGACGAGGCGCTGGCGCTGAAGGATAGCGGCGCGAGCTTCGATTTGATCGTCTCCGATCTCGACATGCCGGGGATGGACGGCATCGCGCTCGCCGAGCGCATCAAGGCCGATCCGAAATGGGAGGGGATTCCGCTGATCGCGCTCTCCTCGCATACCAGCCCGCGCCTCATCGAGAAAAGCCGGGCGGCCGGGTTCGTCAGCTATGTCGGGAAGTTCGACCGGCAAATGCTGATGGGGACGCTGCAGGATTGTTGCAGGCATTGGGGAGCGGCGGCATGAGGCCCGAGGTTGAAGATCACGATCAAGCGACCGAGGGCTTCGTCACGGTGGTGACCGGAGGCCAGCTGTTCGGCCTGCGGCTTGAGCGGGTGCGCGACGTGTTCGTGCCCCGCGGCCTATCCAAGGTGCCGCTCGCCCCGCCGGAGGTGGCCGGTCTGCTCAATCTGCGCGGCCGCATCGTCACAGCCATCGATCTCCGCCGGCGGCTTGGCCTGCCTGCGCGCGAGGACGGCGGCGCGCCGGTCGCGGTCGGCATCGAGGAGCGCGGCGAGCTTTACGGGCTCATCGTCGACCGGGTCGGCGATGTGCTGAGAGTCAAGCGCTCAAGCTACGAGGCCAATCCCGTCAATCTCGATCAGCGCTGGACCAAGGTCTGCGCCGGTGTGCATCGACTCGATCACGGCCTGATGGTCGTGCTGGATGTCGACAAGGTGCTCGATCTCAGCGGTCTCGGCGTCGCTGCCTAGTTGGCGTCGCGCATGACGAAAGCGAAGGAAGGAACGCAATGAAACATTGCTTGGTGGTGGATGACAGCGCCGTCATTCGCAAGGTGGCAAGGCGCATCCTGGAGGAGCTGCATTTCTCGGCTTCGGAGGCGGAGAACGGGCGCGACGCGCTCGATCAATGCCGCATGTCGATGCCTGACGCGGTGCTGCTGGACTGGAACATGCCGGTGATGGACGGCATCGCCTTCCTGGTGGCGCTGCGCAAGGAGCGCGGCGGCAACATGCCCAAGGTAATCTTCTGCACGACGGAGAACGACGTCGAGCACATCACCCGCGCCATCACGGCGGGGGCCAACGAGTACATCATGAAGCCCTTCGACCGCGAGATCATCGAGGCCAAGTTTCATGAGGTCGGGCTTATCTAGGCCCAAGTGACCATGCTCAATCAGGGGGCGAGCATGTATGCCTCGGAAATCGCTCCCACTCAGCCCGCGCTGTCGGAGCGGCCGATCAGAGTCATGGTCGTCGACGACTCCGCCGTGGTGCGCGGCCTCGTGTCCCGTTGGATCGAGGACGAGCCCGGACTCGAGGTGGTCGCGCGTCATCCGAACGGCAAGTTCGCCGTCGAGGACGTCGCGCGCAGCGCTCCCGACATTGTGCTGCTCGACATCGAGATGCCGGTGATGGACGGGCTCGAGGCCCTGCCGCTGCTCTTGAAGGCGCGCCCGGGCTTGCGGGTGTTGATGGTGTCGACGCTCACCAAGCGCAATGCCGAGATCAGCTTCAAGGCCCTCTCGCTCGGCGCCGTGGACTATGTGCCGAAGCCCGATTCCAATCGCGAGATCACCATCGAGCCGGATTTCCGCCGGGAGGTGATCGAGAAGATCAAGGCGCTGGGACGGAGCGGCTGGCGCCCCGGGCGAGGGGTCGAGCGTTCCGGCGAGGACCGGCCAAAAGACTTACCCTTCCGGCGTCGACCGTTCTCCTTGGTGCCGCCGCGGGTGATCGCGATCGGCAGCTCGACCGGCGGACCGCAGGCCTTGGGCGCTCTGCTCGGTGCGCTTGCACCCTCTCTCTCCCGCGTCGCGGTGCTGGTGGCGCAACACATGCCACCGATGTTCACGACGGTGCTTGCCGAGCGACTGGCGCGGGCAACGGGGCGCGAAGCCCGTGAAGGCAGGGACGGCGAGCGGCTCAAGCCTGGAGCGATCTACGTGGCGCCTGGCGATCATCATATGACGGTGGCGCGGCGGGAAGCGCCTTGTCTCAGGATTGGCAACGGACCGCCGGTGCATTTCTGCCGTCCCGCGGTCGATCCGCTTTTCTCGAGCGTGGCGGCGACATTCGGCCCCGCGGCGCTCGGCATCGTGCTCACCGGCATGGGCAGCGACGGCGCGGCGGGCGCCAGCTCGATCGCCGAGGCGGGCGGCAGCGTGATCGCGCAGGATGAAGCTTCGAGCGTGGTGTGGGGCATGCCCGGAGCCGCCGCCGCTGCCGGGGCCTGCGCCGCAATGCTGCCACCCGAGGAGATTGCGCTCACCGTGGCGAAGCTGATCAGGGGTGAGCGGCAATGATGGCGCATGAATTCGGCCTGATGCGCAGGCTCCTGAAGGAGCATTCGGGCCTCAATCTCGGCGGGGACAAGCAGGACATGCTCGAAGGGAAGCTCAGGCCGCTGTTGCGCGAGTTCGAGCTCCCGTCGCTGTCGCATCTGGTGCTGATGATGATGCGGCCCGATGCGCACCATTTGCGCTCCCGCGTCGCCCAGGCGGTCACGGTGCAGGAGTCCTATTTCTTCCGCGACAAGGTGCCGTTCAATTATTTCGTCGATACCATGCTGCCGAAGCTGATGGCGAGGCGGGAGGCGAGCCGCCGCATCAGAATCTGGTGCGCCGCCGCGGCAAATGGGCAAGAGCCTTATTCGCTGGCCATGGAGCTTGCCGAGCGGAACGGCAAGCTTGCCGGTTGGACCATCGAGATCATCGCCACGGATTTCGTCGAGGACGCGCTCGGCAAAGCGCGAAGGGGTCTGTATAGCCAGTTCGAGGTGCAAAGGGGGCTCCCCGTCTCCCTCCTCGTCAAATATTTCAAGAAAGTCGGCAATGCTTGGGAGATCTGCCCCGAGATTCGCGGCAAGGTCGAGTTCCGAACCCAAAATCTGCTCGACGATTGCCCGGCGCTCGGCACCTTCGACGTGATCTTTTGCCGGAACGTGCTGATCTATTTCGACGAGGCGACCAAGCGGCTCGTGCTTTCCCGCCTAGCCGCGCGGCTCGCCCCCGACGGCTATCTCGTGCTGGGCGCCGCGGAGACGACCACCGGCATCAGTCACGACTTCGCCGGGGTGCCCGAGGGGTGTCATGGAATCTTCAGCTTCACACCCGAAGCCGCCGCGCTCAGCCGCGCGCGAGAGGAGGCCAAACGCCGGCGGGCAGGCGAGGGGACTGCCGATGCGGAGGCGTCGGACGACGTTCCGCCGAACCCACGCCGCATCGCCTTTCCGGGATAGACCTTTCCCCTTCGCTGACGGCGAAAATGCCAATGGCCGGGACGGGCCCGGCCATTGACAGCGATTGGAATGGGTAAGCGATACTAGGCGGCTTCGGATTCGTCTTCCGGGTTGCGCAGCACGTAGCCACGGCCCCAGACCGTCTCGATATAGTGCTTGCCGCCGGTTGCCGCCGCGAGCTTCTTGCGCAGCTTGCAGATGAAGACGTCGATGATCTTCAGCTCGGGCTCGTCCATGCCGCCATAGAGATGGTTCAAGAACATCTCCTTGGTCAGCGTGGTGCCCTTGCGCAGCGAGAGCAGCTCCAGCATTTGATATTCCTTGCCGGTCAGATGCACGCGCTGGCCGTTGACGTCGACCGTCTTGGTGTCGAGATTGACCTTGAGCCCGCCGGTCTGGATCACCGACTGGGCGTGGCCCTTCGACCGGCGCACGATGGCATGGATCCGGGCGACCAGCTCGTCCTTATGGAACGGCTTGGTCATATAGTCGTCGGCGCCGAAGCCGAGACCCCGTACCTTGTCCTCGATGCCGGCCAGGCCGGACAGGATCAAAATGGGCGTTTGCACCTTGCTGACCCGTAGCGTCTTGAGCACCTCGTACCCGCTCATGTCGGGGAGGTTCAGGTCGAGCAGAATGATGTCGTAGTCGTAAATCTTGCCGAGGTCGACGCCCTCTTCACCGAGGTCGGTCTTGTAAACGTTAAATCCCTCAGACTGGAGCATCAGCTCGATGCTCTGCGCGGTCGCGCTATCGTCCTCGATCAGAAGAACCCGCATGTCAAAATCCCCCGTCTCCTCGCAATTCCCGGCTTGTCCCCTGACCCATGAACGCAACGCTGATGGTTAATTAATTCGAATCAACAAATTAACGGCCAATAGTTAACAAAAGCTAAGTTTAAGGCGAGCGCTAACCATCCGTTCACGGATGCGTCTCCGCCATCGGTTAAATGCCACCCATATGGTTTACCGCCCCTTAAGTCCTGTCGCCCATGATCGGCCGAGAGGGGCGAGGGGGCTCGGTCCTGACGAAGGCTCTGGACGCGTCGAGGCGCAAATTGCCGATTCTTTTGAACGACATGAGCGCCGGCCGGCGCCTCCGATCCTGTGCCTTTGGGGGCGGGAGCCTGTCCCAAGCTAGGCCGGTTTTGGCCTGGATCGGAACGCCAGCCAAGGCTGCGGCAGTCCCCGCCGCCCTGGCATGATTATTGAATTTCGCCTTACCGGGGTCTGAGACGTTTGAGGGTAATGAGTCATGAAGTCACGCGACGCACTGATCCGCTTGAAGCGCTTCGATGTCGAGGAGAAGCGGCGCAAGGTCGCCGATATCGAGTCGATGATCGGCGAGTTTAATCATATGGCTGTTGATCTCGATCGGCAGATCGCCATCGAGCAGGAGCGCGCCGGCATATCCGACGTCAATCACTATGCCTATCCCACCTTTGCCAAGGCGGCGATCCAGCGGCGCAACAATCTGACGGCCTCGGCCGCCGATCTCGCGGCCAAGCTGGCTGCGGCCAAGGGCGAGCTCGACGAGGCCTGCGAGGATCTCAAGAAGATCGAGCTGATCGAGGAGCGTGACGCCGAGCGGATACGCCTCGAGCAAGGGCGTTCGCCGGCCGAGCTTGACGTGGTCGGGGCCCACCGCGTGGCGAGCTGATCGAGGACGCCAAAGCCTGGCCGCCAGGCTGCCAGAGCAAAGCCCTCTTCTATAGGTATCGTCGCTCGCCAGCACGCACGCGGAGACTCTGATGCCGTCTTTTGACATCGTCTCGAAGACCGACCTCGAGGAGGTCGACAATGCGCTCGCCAACATGACGCGCGAGATGAGCCAGCGCTACGACTTCAAGAACTCCCAGTCGCGCATCGAACGCAACGGCGCCGAGATCACCATCAACGCCGACGACGACCTCAAGCTCAAGCAGATGCACGAGCTGCTGCAGGGTCATTTCGCCCGCCGCAAGATCGACGTGGGCGTGATCGACTACAAGCCGCTCGAGAAGGCCGCCGGTCAGGCCGTGCGGCAGAAGGCGCTGATCCGCCAGGGCATCGACCGGGAGCTGGCGAAGCGAATCGTGAAAGAGGTCAAAGAGGGCAAGTTCAAGGTGCAGGTCACCGTCCAGGGCGACGAGCTCCGCGTCTCGGGCAAGAAGCGCGACGATCTGCAGGCGGTGATCCAGCACATCAAGGGGCTCTCGCTGGAGCTGCCTTTGCAATATGTGAATTTCCGCGACTAGCCGCGGTGCGCTTTCGGGGGAGAGTGAGTTGTCACGAGTTTGGTGGTTGGGCGTTCTTTTGAGCATGGCGGCAGCGTTCGCCGCAGCGTGCAGCAGCTCGCATTCCGGCGGCGCCTCGCTCGGCGCCGCATCGAACGAGAGCACGAGCGCCGTACCGGTCGCGCCCGGGAGCCGAATGGCGATCGCCGGCTCGCGGCCGGTCGACGCCTATGTGCTGCTCGGCGGCAGGATCAAGAGCTGCTGGTTCAATGCCGACGCACCGCTTCTGCCGAATCACGTCTATCGCGCCAAGGTCAGCCCCGACGGCAACAAGGTGCAGATCACCATCCATGAGAAGCAGGCGCTCGGCCGTCCCGGCCTTTCGACCTACGCCATCGATTTCCGGGAGGAGGGCAGTTACACGGTGGTGAGCACCGAGAATCGCAAGATGCCGCCCGAGCTCGCCGCCAAGATGCAATTCGACATCGCGCGCTGGAAGCGCGGCGAGATGAATTGCAGCCGGGCCATGCCGCCCGTCGCCGCCTCGACACCTTCACGCCAATAAAAGCGAGATGGCCGGGACCAGCCCGGCCATGACAGCGTGATCTGCTAGGAAGCGGGGGTTAGCTGCCGCGATAGTCCTGGACGCGGGTCGCGCGCAAGCCGGGAAGGCCGTGCTTGTCGATCGACCGCTGCCAGCTCAGGAACTCGTCGACGGTCAGCGTGTAGCGCTCGCAAGCCTCTTCGAGGCTGATCAAGCCGCCACGCACGGCGGCAACGACCTCGGCCTTGCGGCGGATCACCCAGCGCTTGGTATCACGGGGAGGAAGATCGGCGACGGTCAGGGGACTGCCGTCCGGTCCGATCACATATCTCACGCGTGGCCTGTAATTCTCGGTCATCGTACTCACTTACTTCACTTGCTCGATGAGCCAACATCTAGGAGGAACCTAGCAAGCCGCATTTAAGATTTGCCTAAGCTGGCAGGTAAAGGAACCGGCAAGGAAATAGTCCAAAGTTGCTGAATTCACAGCAAGAACCCTGGCTTCCCAGCGCCCTGGCGGCAGGGCTTCTGAGGCTCCGCTTTGCCTTGCTTAACAAGGAGGCGATGCCTATCTTCGGGCCAGGATCGGCGTAAAGAAAATCGCCACGGTCCGAACACGGACCGTTTATACTGCATGACAAGAAAAAAGCATTGCCCACACTTCGTTTAGTGGCTTCCAGCGGGGATTTTAGTGGCATCGTTGCAGACGCCAGTGCTTAACAGTTTGCATCTTGAAGGCCGTCCGGCCGATACGCGCGTGGTTGTCGCCATGTCGGGCGGCGTCGACTCCTCGGTCGTCGCTGCTTTGCTCAAGGCCGAAGGCTACGACGTCGTCGGCATCACGCTTCAGCTCTACGATCATGGCGAGGCCGTCGGCCGCAAGGGCGCCTGCTGTGCCGGCCAGGACATCCAGGACGCGCGCCGCGTGGCCGACCTGCTCAAGATTCCGCATTACGTGCTCGATTACGAAAAGCGTTTCGCCAAGGCGGTGATGGGCGCTTTCGCCGACAGCTATCTCCAGGGCGAGACGCCGGTCCCCTGCGTCGCCTGCAACCAGAAGATCAAATTCAATGACCTGCTGGAGACCGCGGCGGGGCTTGGCGCGGCTGCGCTCGCGACCGGACATTATGTCAGGAGCGAGCCGGGTCCGGCCGGTTGGGAACTTTACCGCGCCGCCGACAAGGAGCGCGACCAGAGCTACTTCCTGTTCGCCACCACGCGCGAGCAGCTCGGCTTCTTGCGCTTCCCGTTGGGCGGGCTGCAGAAGGACGAGACGCGCAAGCTCGCGCGCGACTTCGGACTGGCGGTGGCGGAGAAGTCCGACAGCCAGGACATCTGCTTCGTGCCGACGGGGCGCTATACGCAAGTGATCGAGCGCTTGCGCCCGGGCGCCGCCGAGGCCGGCAACATCGTCCATATCGACGGCCGGGTGCTCGGCCGCCATGGCGGGATCATCAATTACACGATCGGCCAGCGGAAGGGGATCGGCGTCCCAGCCAAGGAGCCGCTTTATGTGGTGAAGCTCGATGCGTCGGCCCGCGAGGTGGTGGTCGGCCCGCGCGAGTGCTTGCGCATGCGGACGCTCAAGCTGCGCGACATGAATTGGCTGGGCGATGAGGGCTTCGAGGATTTCGCCGCATCGGGCGAGGAGGTTCTTGCCAGGATCAGGTCGAGCGGGCCCTTGCAGCCGGCGCGCTTGAGTGTCGAGAACGACGGCTTGACGGTCGAGCTCGCACATGGCGAGGACGGCGTGTCACCCGGACAGGCTTGCGTTTTTTATGCCGCGCGTGGCGGCGGGGAGCGGCTTCTCGGCGGCGGATGGATCAAATCCGCGGCTGCGGCGGCCGGGTTGGCCAGAGGCGGCTTTGCGGCATCCGCGGCAACAAGCGGAACCGAAGAGGCGTTACTGGCTGCATCGCGGTAAGCGCCGTTCACAACGGCGCCAGAGGTCGGAGAAAATAACGTGGCACACACCGTCATGGACGCGGCTTCCGTACGTCACGCCTATCGCCGCTGGGCACCAGTCTATGACTTCACCTTCGGCTTGATCGCCGAGGCCGGACGCAAGAACGCCGTGCAGATCATCAACCGGCGGAAGGGCCGGGTGCTGGAGGTCGGCGTCGGCACCGGATTGTCGCTGCCCTGCTATGGCAGCCATCTGACCATCACCGGCATCGATCTGTCGCCGGAGATGCTGGCCAAGGCGCAAGACAAGGTCGAGCGCAAAGCGCTCGGCAATGTCGTTGCCCTGCACGAGATGGATGCCGGCGCGCTGGCTTTTCCGGATGAGAGCTTCGACACGGTGGTTGCCATGTATGTGATGACCGTCGTGCCCGAGCCCGAGCGGGTGATGCGCGAGCTGGAGCGGGTTTGCGCCGCCGGCGGCGAGGTCATCCTCGTCAACCATTTCAGTCAGGACGAGGGATTGCGCGGATGGTTCGAGCGGAGGCTCGCGCCGTTCGCCGAATTCATCGGCTGGCGCCCGGTGTTTGGGCTCGATCAGGTGCTGGTTTGCGATGACCTCAGGCTTGCCGAGCGCCGTTCGCTCCGGCCGCTCGGTCTGTTCACCATGCTGCGCTTCGTCAAGGAGCCTGGCTTCGGGCTTGCCCCGCAACTCGCGGTGCGGAGCCTGAAGGCGCGCGCCCCGGCACGGATGCCGGTGCGGGCCAGGTTGCCCGAACCGATCAGGGTCAGGATCAAATGGCAGGTCGCCCGCGGCCTGGTGCATTGCCGGCGCTTGCTTGACACCAATTATTGGCGATCCCTATATCGGCGACTACAGAGCCAATTGGCGGAGTAAGATCCGCCAATCGAGGGCAACTTGGCGGAGTAGCTCAGCTGGTTAGAGCAGCGGAATCATAATCCGCGTGTCGGGGGTTCGAATCCCTCCTCCGCTACCAACAAAATCAACAACTTAGCCTCGAAATTTTCATGTCGGTTTCCGGGCTCGGTATCCTACGGCATTTTTCCCTTTGTTTTCAACGATTGCATTTTGCTACCCGGCTGCTCCCACCGACATGGTACCGACATGGCTGTCCGTTTCTGGACAGGCATCCATGTGGTGCCCATACACCACGGTATTGACAAACCTTGCGCCTTACCACTAAATGTTGAAGTTGGCCGACGGGGATTAACCAATGCGCCCGTAAGAGCGCGGATTAGGGAACCTCCCAACTGCCGCCAAAAGACCTTCACCGAGGGACCGCGAGGTGCCGGGATGCGGCACCTCCTTGTAAAGGAGTAATGCGGGTGACTAAGCAGACCACAGCCAAACGAAAGGTCGACGTCGACCTGGATGACCTGATCTGGGGGGCCGAGAAGATCGCCGCAGCGGCCAACCTAAAACCGCGTCAAGCCTATCCCTTGCTCGAACGCGGGATCATCCCGGCCAACAAGCCGGGAGGAAAGGTCTGGTGCACGACGCTCCGGAACATCCGCAGCGTGGCCGAGCGCCAAGAAGACTAAACGCAGAGAGAGAGGAGCAACAGGAAAGGGACGATAACCCAGGGCGCGGCTGAGTGGGCACAAGGCCGCCGCCCCAAAAGGAAAAGGCTCACGCCTCCCGGCGGAGGCATGAGCCCGAAAGAAGTCAGTGAACCTTCAACGGTTACCGCGCGCATGCGGCAACGTCAAGGCGGCAATAGCCTTCTTCGACAAGACTGCTTATCGGAGCCCTAAAGAGCCAAGCAAGGGCACGCGGGCGCTCCTGCGTCGATCATGCTCACTCGGTCGACGCCAGGCCCGGCCGCCCGATCTGGGGCTCCGACAAGCGCTTCGTCATCACCATCGGGGTCCCCGACGAGAAGGCGCTGGAGATCGCCGCCGATCACGGCTGGGTGCCGAACTATTTCGAGGCGGCCAACGACGCCATCGTCGGTGAGCGTCACCAAGCGACCATGCTGCACGAGGCGCTCGACGAAACTTTCGTCCAGTCATGGCATGGCAAGCAGCAGCTGGTCCGCATCGGCGATCTCGGTTGGCACACGACGTATAGCGGCCAGCGAAAGGCCAACCTCTGCTTCGCTTGGTACTCACACCGGCTCAGCAAGATCACGCATGAGCCGTGCCTGCATCTGGAGTCTCGCCATCGGGGCATGGCAGCCTGTCGCCGTGCTGGCATCTACAGCGCAGCCGACCTGATCGAGTTCGACCACGTTGCGCATTGGGAGCGATACCTGCGCCTGCTTTGCCGTCGACTTCGCTTACCTTGGTCGTACCAACGCCAACAAGCTCGCAGGCGAACGCCGTCAGAAGTTATGCGCAAGAGACGCTGCCACGGGCGTCGGCCTGTTCCGTGCACTCTCAGCCCACGAGCAGCAGGAAATGCGATCAGTACAACGCTTCGTTGATCAGTACGGCAGGGGTCCCTTCTGCGCGGCCAGAAGCCTCAGTTGCCGGTAATCTCACATCGATCTATTTATGAGAAACTCCTCACTCTATCGAGATCGATCAAGCCTAGGAACGCGGCCTTTGGACGATCCCGTTGTCGTAGGTGAGCCATCTCATTCTGCGATTCGAGGACTGAGAACACGACCTTCCTTAAATGCTGAAGACTGTATATAACGCTAGTGACATTCCACGTTGTCTTCGACAATTCGCTCCGAATCTCTGCCACGGAACCGAAGAAACTCGTCGCATGCCAAAAACATTAAAGAAACAAACCACTGGTATTCAAACAACTTCTGGCGGCTTCGATCCAGTTCCATAATTTCCGCAGTCAATCTTCGACAGCTCTGGGTTTGCATACTTGTGCGAATTGAAGGCCATGTAGCTCATAATTCATCCAAATCTCTTTTGCAGTAGCCTCAAGCTGAGACTACTCTCGCGACTGGACCTGCCACAATTCCAAACCACTAGAGCCATACTGGCTGCCAGTGCGGTTACCCACCCGCCGATATCCCCAACCCAGGCCGCTTTTGCTTCAGCCAGTCAATCACGTGTACGAGCCAGGGGCGAATTATCGCAAAACCATGTCAAACCATATTAGCAAAACCCAATCAGCGATTTTAGGCCGGGGGGATAAAAAAAAGATCAAGGCATCAAGCCGAGATCGCCCTCGACAAGGTGAGGCGGCTACGGGAGTTGGAAGGATCGGACTGGAGGGGGAAGCTATGAAACGGGTCACGTCAGACGCAGAAGTGATCGCGCGAGCCGAGGAACGAATCAGGGCCGAAGCGACCAAAGCCGGGGGGGTTCGCCACCGAAAAAAAGAGGGCAGCCAGGTGCGGAGCTACGTCGAAGGTTGAAAGCCGCGCCTGACCCAGCGGAACAGACCGATGAAGCCATAGACGAGAAGCCACACTATGGGATTGGAAGAAACGCGTAGAACGCAGCCGTCTCGTTCTTGTGGAGCAAGTGGAGCTCTTTGGCTCTCACTGCTTCGTCTACGCAATCCCGGGTCGGCGACTTCCCATCAAACCCTTGCTCCATCTGCCGACTGACACAAAGCGAGGTTCTGGAACCGTCAGTCCGGTTGGTCTTGACAAGCGGATTTTGATACAACATATTACGACATAGTGACAGTTACTACCAACACAGTGAGGAGGAAACCCTAATGGTTTGGAAGCGGAAATGGAAGACAGCCGAAGGCGAGGAGCGTGAAGCGTGGGTGTTCGAGTATCGCGACGCCAACGGTAAGCGGCACCTTAAATCGAAACCGCGCAAGAAAGACGCCGAGGCGTAGGAGGCCAAGATCAAGGTCGATCTTGGCACCGGTGTCGACGTCGCTGCCAACAAGGCGACCGTCGCAGAAGCAGCGGAGGGTTGGATCAAGGCAGGGCAGGGCGCTGGCCTCGAACGATCGACCCTCAAGCAGTACCGCGAGCACATCGACCGGCACATCGTCCCGCTCATTGGCAAGATGAGGCTGTCGAAGCTCAACGTGCCCGCCATCCGCAGGTTCGAGGACCGGCTGCGGAGGCAAGGCTCTCACCGGCGATGATCCGCAAGGTCATGACCAGCCTTGGCTCGATCCTAGCTGACGCGCAGGAGCAGGGGCTTGCGGCCCAAATGCCGTGCGCGAACTCCGCCGCAACCGGAAGCGCGGCAAGGACGTGCACGCCGAGAAGCGGCAGAAGGGCAAGCTCAAGGTCGGCGTCGACATCCCGACGCCGGACGAGATCAAGGCGATCATCGCCAACGCCAAAGGTCGCTGGCGTCCGTTGCTGGCCACGGCGGTGTTCACCGGCCTGCGCGCGTCCGAGCTTCGCGGGCTGCGGTGGGAGGACGTGGATCTTCAAGTCCAACCTGCTCCACGTGCGGCAGCGGGCTGATCGCTTCAACGAGATCGGCAAGCCCAAGTCAGCAGGCCGGTGAGCGCACGGTGCCGATGCCCAAGTTCCTCGCCAACACGCTGAAGGAGTGGAGGCTGGCGTGCCCCAAGAGCGACCTCGATCTCGTGTTCCCCAACGGGGCGGGCAAGGTCGAGAGCCTCGCCAACATCATCAACCGGGGCCTGATCCCGGCGCAGGGCGGTAAGGACGCAACGCCAAGTACACCGGGATGCACGTGTCTCCGGCATTTCTACGCTTCGCTGGTGCATCGACCGGGGGCTGCCGCCGAGGTGATCCAGGAGCGCCTGGGGCACGCGTCGATCACCATGACGTATGACCGTTATGGGCACCTGTTCCCGCGAGATCACGACGCGCAGGAGCTTGATGCGGCCGCCGACGCGGTGCTGGCGTAGCACCGACATGTTTACGACATTACGCGAGTAAAACCGCAGAAATCAGCCAATAAAATTTGCAAAAAGGCGGAATTGAAGGCGGCATTAGCCCCGAGAAGGCGCGCGATTTCCTCTTTGTTGCGTTGCGCAAGATCAGTCGCGAGTTGAAGAAGCGGAGAGAGGGCCATGGGTGAAACCATGGTCCTCTGTGGCAATGCAGCACCGCGACCCTCCAGAGAGGCAAACACGCTTCGCCTCAAGCTAAGTGGGCGTGATGCCAATATCGCTCTGAAAGTCGAGGACATCGGCCGGCGCATGGTCGCCAATATCCCTGATGTGCTGACGGATCTGCTCGAGGTGGCGACCTATGTTTATTGCGCCGACCAGCTCATCGCTCGCGGTGGCGATGCTATGCAGGCGCTCGGGACGGACTGGCGCCGCAAATTGCACTTTGTCGTCCCGGTGCGCGAGCCGGACCGCTGGAGACTGCCGGCAGTGTCGGAGACCCTCGTGCGGCTTCTCTCGTTCATGTCTGATGATGAGTACAAATTCCGGTTTGAGTGCGCCCCGTCGCCGGCGTCTGGGAGCGACTATTTCGACTTCGCGGGCAAGCCGGAAACTGTCTTCAGGGCCGACGAGGTTGTCATGTTTTCAGGCGGCCTCGACTCTCTTGCCGGTGCGGCCGCCCGACTTGCAAACACGAAGGCGCGGCTTCTCCTCGTGAGCCACCAATCATCGCCGAAGATGGCCGAGCGGCAAAGATATCTCGCGGCTGAACTTTTCCGCCGCTACCCGGGGCGGGTTTTTCACGTGCCCGTGCGGATCACCAAGCACAACCAAAAAGCAGTCGAAACCACTCAGAGAAGTCGCAGTTTTTTGTTCGCCGCGCTCGCTACGGCGTTGGGCTATTTGGCGAAGCAGCTTCGCTTGCGCTTTTACGAGAATGGCGTCATCAGCTTTAATCTGCCCATCGCGACCCAGATCGTGGGAGCGCGTGCGACGAGAAGCACCCATCCACGGGCGGCTCCTCGTGGAGCAAGACGTCGATGCCAATGTCGGCGCGACGAGATTAAGGTAAACGTATGGTTAACACGCCTTCGCGGTTGCGGCAACGAAGCGACCAATGAGACCAGCATAGACGCAGGCAAGTGCTTGGCCGGTCGTCCTTCACGACATAGCCACCAGGACTGCGCTAGACCGCCGAAGCTCGGTGGAATCATGCGTTGCCAGTCGGCCCCTCAGTCTCATCGGGCCCGCCTGGACTTAAAGGGCAATGGCCATGTTTCGCCTTGTAGGCGCCCTCGAAATCAAAAATTCGGTGAGTAAGGGCACTGCACCACGCCGCAGCTTCCGACCCGTCATCCAGCGTAGTGAGAATGTCCGAAGCAGTATCACAAGCAGTCCACGCGATCTGATAATGCTCGACGGTTTTGATGGGTGGTTGCTTGGCACCGGCCAACACCGACTTCCAAGCGAAAACAACAGCGGCGTCTGAGAGGCCCTTGCGCTCAAGCGCCCTCAGCAGCCTCGGCAGGAAGATTTCGAGTCTCTGGTCAGGTTCCACGCGCACCTCCCTCTGGGGGCGAGGCAGTCCCATAGACGGACGAGGCCGTCTGTTGCGTTTATTCCGTCCCTTTCATTATCACGGTGGCCTCAGCGGCGATGGCCCAGAGGAAGTCATTTGCCTCATTGCTGCGGGCGTGCGCTTTGTAGCCTTTGAGATTACCACTACGGGCGTTTTGCTTTTTGAGTGCTTCTTTAGCTCGCGAATATCTTGTGCTGTCCATTCACGACGAGCGCGGCGCTTCGCAGGTCTGGCCATCTTGATTGTTCCTCATGGTTGTTTGTGAGTTCTATGCGCGAAGAGGCGTCCGAGCTACGTGGGCCGCAAGGCACCCCCGGAGCCGAGCTCCCGTCTCCTCCTTATCCTTATCAGGAAGAAGAATGCACGACGGCAACCGCGCCGATGACTGTTCCGGCGTCACCCAACTTGCCGATCGAGTCGCTCAAAAATCTGAAGCTCTGAACAATCGCCCAACTAGGCTCATGCCTGCCGCTCGCGCCAGATCACGTCCTTCAGCTCCACGCGCCCGCATCACCACGTAGTGAACCCGCCCGAACTCGTCAGCGAATAGCTCTACGCGGTCGTGGTTGGGCTTCAGCGGCGGCGCTGGCTCGAGCGCGCGGAAGCGGGTCGCCATTATCCTGAAGACGTCGGCGGCGTGTGATGCCCAGTGGTTTGCAAGCCACTCCGCGGACGCAGGCATTCACCACCTAGTTGGCCTTAGGCGGTGGCTTCAAGGCGTCGATCCGTCTTTGAACTTTCCGACGCAGCGCCGTTAAGTGGGCGCGCTTCATCGCAACTAAAGCTGCCCTCGCTTCAGAAAGCGAGTCGCGACTGCGCTCTATCGCACTCTGCGTGGCGAGTCTTGAAAGTCGAACCTGATCAACCAAAATCCGCGCCCTTACCAGTGCCTCCGTTTGGTGCCGGACAGCACTGGGCGTTCTCTCTGCATCTTTAGGCATGCGACTTCCTCCGTCACATACCCCCGTCAAATGGATTCGATTCTAAAGACGACGCAAAATCAAGCAGATCCGCTAGCTACGAGCCCGAAATTACGGCCACAACGCTGCACTTTAAATCAAGCGTAATGCGATCGGTTGCGCTATTTCCGCTCGTGAGCGGCATCAGTGGACCAAAGTATGGGGCTAACCATATCTCAGTACATGTTGCGCACCATCGATGGCAGGTCTACGCTAGCGCACCATCAGTAAGTACCAGTAGGCACTGGTGGCCGAGAGAGTAGGTCGCGCTCCCGCCTGAATCACAGGGAGCGCGTCTAGTGACCTCTCCAAATCTCCGAGCGGACATACACGATCACGGGACGCTTGCGGCGATGGACCAAGCGTTCGCCGCCGTTTGGCGCATGCTGAGGGCTGATGATCCCTTCCGCGACTATGCCAGCGATGACGAGCTGAGAAGAGCTATCGGCAAAAACGTGCTCAAACTTGTGGCGGGGGAGGCGACATCGCTTGCGCCTGTGCGACTACATCCGCCCGCCGCAATGTCCGGCGGGGGTCGTCACAGGCAACTAACAAACTAGGAAGCCCGACCGTGCACTTGCATTGTCGGGCTTCAAGTTACTCTGCAACCCGGTTGTGACGCCCTGAAGGTTCACAAGGAGGACGAAATGATCAAGTACATCGCTTTTGCTGCCTTTGCCATGGCCCTCGCGACATCGGCGGAGGCTCTGCCACGCCTACCGCTTCATCAGCCAGACGGCATTAGTACCGAGGCGCGTTACCGCGGCGTTGGCGTTGCCCGTGGCTATGGCGGGTATAGGCGCTACGGCTACAGCGGCTATAGGCACCACGGCTATAATTATGGCTATCGGGCCTACGGCAACTATGGCTATAGGCGCTATGGCTACAGCTACGGGCATAGGCCGTACGGCTACCGGCCCTACGGCTACGGAGTTGCCCGTGGGATCGCTCGCCGCAATATCCGCCGGGGAGCCCTCAGGTAGTGAGATGCCAAGCACTGAGCCGGGAAGGTTTGGCCACGCCAACGCTCCGGCTCAGTGCATTTCGTATTTGCAGTATAACGTCGCCACACCTCCACACATTCCGCCGAGGCGGAGCTAACGTTGAGGAATGAGAGATGTCAGACATTCAAAAAAAGTACGGTGAAGAATTTCAGAGAGTGACCAAGAACGGCTTCGACACGTCCGTTCGATCGTTTGGTGAGATGGGAAAAGGCTTCCAGGCTATCCACACCAGCATGATGGATTATACCAAGAGATCATTCGAGGACGGCACCCGCGCCTTTGAGCAGTTGGCGGGCGCAAAGTCGATTGAACAGGCTTGGGAAATCCAGTCTCAATATGCCAAGAAGGCTTTCGAAACCTACGTGGCCCAGGCATCGAAGATCGGCGAGATGTACGTCGATCTGGCTCGTAGTGCCTATCAGCCCGTGGAACAAGCCGTTTCCAAGACGACTTGGAAAGGTGCGTAGCACGTTATCTGCATTCCCCTCTAGCCCCGCGGGTTGACTTGCGTCGGGTTTTTCTTTTGGCCGAGTTGTTCGCTTCGGCCGGCGCCCTGTTTCATCTCGGACTGGTTTAATCAACTAGGTGTGTTCGGGGCATAGTCACCCATGGCGGACCCTTCAAAATCCACCATGCGGTTCCCCCAACCGGAACCTGAGAAGCCCCGAACCCCCCCCCCGTCTCGGGGCTTCTTCTTTTAGGGTCGAGTGTTGCAGTCGAACGACACCCGATTTGTGCCAACGCCTCTATGATTGACGTTCTCCTGACTGCAACTCGCCCCGTCCCTAGCGGGGCTTTTTGTTTCGGCCTCTGGGCTTGTCAGCGGCGCGGCTCTGCCTGCCCTTGCTGCAACTATGAGAAGGCACGGTCTCCCCGTCTAGTCAGAGGGGTGAAAGAGAGACCGTGCCAACGCACCGCTCGATTGAGCACCATCGACTCGATCTCAAATGCTCTAAGAAAGAGTTAAGGCGCATTAACCAAACTTAACGAAAGGTTTAGTCGAATTGCATGCAAGTCTGTTATCGTTAACGGGCGCGGGCTTCCCTCGCCCTCGCGGTTCGTTTCCCCAAACAGAACCGAGAAGCCCCGCCTGTGACCCCCGTCTTGCGGGGCTTCTTTTTGCCTAAACCAGCGAGCTTGGGCATTGCAAGACATCGCAGATTTAACCGTTCTGAATCAGTCCCGCTTTTGTCGGGCGACCTCGGACTGGACCTGAGGCGGGCGCTTGCTTCGGTGAGCGCCCTTTTGGTGTGGATGGCCAGAGGGCATGCAAGGACAAATAAAATGAAGACTGCTTTCGTAATCGCTGGCCTGCTAGTGGGCACCTTTTTAGGAAGCGGCGCGGCCCTCGGTGGCTGGCTCTCGCGGCTTCTCCGTGAGCGCCTCTAAACATCAAGGCGCTTTCCGTTGGCGAACGGCTGACTGCGCGACGTTTGGCCTCCCGTAAATAGGTTGGGGTCGTCGGGCCGCCTGGAACAGTTCTCCAGCCACTATCGTTTTTGCAGCTAGCATCCGAAATTTCCAGACTTCACATTTCGAAGTAGTTGGCCAAAACTGGATGGGTATATGGCTTTTCGTTCCTTCGGGTCTTTTAATTCCGAACAACTTCTCATTTTGCAGAATGTCCTCGACGAGGTATGCGGCGAGCTAAAGCTGAATGATGATCTCTCTCGCGCCGTGAAAGAATTGGATTGGCGTCAGGAGAGGCTTGCGCTGGAAATCATCCAGACCGCTGCGCAGGGAGAGTGGGAGCCGGACCAAATCAAGTTGACCGCCTTCAAAAGGTTGGTGGCTGAAGCCGTCACCCGTAAACTCCAGGCCATCACGAAGTCGTCGTTCGTCGAGCCCGGGGATTTTGGATTTTAAACTTCACCTTCGGCCCGATAGTTACGGCGCTCGCGCTTGCTTCAGTCAACGCACCACCAGCAAGCTTTACTAAGTGCTATGATGGCTGGAGAGATTTTGCTCCTCCTTTTCAACCTCCCTGGCGCTTTTGGAGTTTATGTCTATGGACATAAAACCTGAAATCCTCACCAGCCCCTCGTTCTTTCTGAAGACACCCATGTCCGACATCGAACAGAGGAGACGCTTACGCGCTCTTGTTGAGGCTATGACTCCCGAGCAGCAGAAGGCGCTTTTGACTATCCTCACGCAATCCCGTGAAACGGAAGAATCAGCTTCCGATTAAATCCCTCGCTTCCGGCATTGACCCCTTGCACGCCACCATCGAAGAATTTGCCGCTGACGGCTATACGCATGGATCTGCACGCGATCGCCGGGAGATACGAAAGGTAAGGTGCTCGACCGTTCGAGTTCTGATCTGCGGTGAGGTTTGAGCCGTGCTCCAAGCGTGGCTGTCTATCGGTTACATCGTCCTGATCGCGATTCTCGTGCTCGCCTTTATCTTATGGCGCGGGGGTCTCCCCGTTCTGGCCATCTCGGCACTCGTGGTGGGTGTGCCACTCTTATTGGGATGGGAATACGCACGTCCAACATGGACAAGTGGCGTGATCACAGGAACGGAAGTGCGCCGCAGCGATCCCGACGCCCGTGGCAATACCACCGACTTCCAATACATCTACATGCGCAACCCGTCCGACAGGGGTCTTGAGCTAATCAACGAGGATTCCTGGTGGTGGTTGAAGCGCAACAGCGAGCGCGTCTTCAACGACGCCAAGACCGCGCAGTCTCGCAACACCCAAATGACCCTCATGTGGAATCGGTGGCGCTCCACGCTTTTCAGTTGGTATCCCAACACGATCGCTATTGGCCCATCCGGCTACTGGCCGTGGTGGTCGTTGCGAACCATCATCTTCTACGGCCTCTCCGTCGTCCTCTGGCTCAGTTATTTCTACGCCTTCTTCAAAATGCGCCGATCGAGTGCGCTGCTGCGT
Organism: uncultured Alphaproteobacteria bacterium; assembly: GCA_963817175.1. Taxonomy (GTDB): domain Bacteria; phylum Pseudomonadota; class Alphaproteobacteria; order Rhizobiales; family Methyloligellaceae; genus Methyloceanibacter. The sequence goes on along the minus strand of CAWFNK010000004.1, from coordinate 4,411 downwards.
GATCGCAACGCCGATCGTTAGTAGGCTTCTCGAAGAGGAGGAGCCGCCGACATGAGAGGCGGAAAGCTGATTATGCGTAAGCGTTATCTGCGCGACGAATGGTTGCCTGTCTAAGGTCTGAGGCATGAACCCCTTGCACGCCACCATCGAAGAGTTTGCGGCTGACGCTATACCCACGTCGAGTGCTATTGCCCTCGATGTCGCATGACGAGGTTGAGGCCGATGAACTGGCTTCCCCGCATCTCGTTAGGTCTCACCATCGCGCAACTATCGGCACGGCTGCGCTGTACGGACTGCGGTGGGCCGCTGCATTCGGTGAAGCCGTGGCGAACGGAGGACGGGCTTGGCAAAGCCCCTGGGGCGAAGAGGGTGAACGGCAGGCCATACCGATCGCGTGCTATTGTCCTCAAATTCAAGAACCCCGCATCTCGAAAGGATCGATCAGATTGTTGATCAGTGTCGCCTTTGCGTTAGCCGTTGCAACGTCGGCAGAGGTCATGTCGCCCGAGCCGCTTCATGCGCCAGACGCCATGATCGCGCAAATAACCGACAAACCGTGCAACCTTCCCGGTCAGGTACGAATCAATGGTATCTGCATGTTGCGCTCTACCCCCGACCCTGTCCCCCAACCGCCAATCTACAAACCCAGCCAAGTGGACCAACCGTGCAACGTTCCCGGTCAGGTACGAATTGATGGTATCTGTATGCTGCGCTCTACCCCCGACCTTGTTCCCCAACCGCCAATCTACAAACCCAGCCAAGTGGACCAACCGTGCAATGTTCCCGGTCAGGTACGAATTGATGGTATCTGCATGCTGCGCACCACTCCCCACCCTGTCCCCCAACGCGACTATCTCGGGTGTGCGAAATGGAACGAAGGTACATGCGTTGAGCACTACTGAGACGCAGCCCCGGTAGCGCAAAAGAGACGAACGAGGCGCTCGCGGCGGCTGGAAGACGTGCTGGGCAAGCCGTTGGGGCGCAGAGGGTAGTAAGCGATAACGGGGGATTCCCTTGGACGACAAACTGACGGTCAGGATGCGCGCTCGGATCTCACTCGGATTGACCATCGCGCAGCTTTCGGCACTATGACGCACTCGTGGCCAAGGCGCGGCACAGGAAGTTCGAGGATGGTACGCGCACACGCCCGACACACGGCGTCAACGGAACCGCATCTCGATGGTTTCAACTGTCGGAACCGCTCCGTTGTGCCGATTGCGGCGGTCAATTGCGCTCGGTCAGGCCGTGGCGAATGGATGACGTGTTGGGCAAGTCGGTAGGCCGAAGGGGCTAGTCTTTCTTCCAAACGAAAGTCCGGATCGCCCCACTCTGCGGTTAGATCAGCGACAACCTGCTCGGCTCGGGCTTACGGGCTACGTCATGGGTGTGCAGGATGCGCTCGAAACCTCTGGCGGATTTTGTGTGCCTCAAGTTCCCAGCGGCGTAGCGACCAAGCAGATAGTAGACCTTGTGATAATTTCCTTCGCGATCACCCGGAGAAGCGACATTTTTCGGCGTCTGAAGTGGTCGCCAGTGCGCTCAAGGAAGTTCCCCTAGGCGTCGGCCTCCCGTTTGCGCCTCTTTTCTGCCCACTCAAAGATCGAGAACCCGGGTTCGTAGATGACCGAGCCATCCGGGTTTGCCGTGAGCACGATCGCTTCGCCGGTCGGGTTCGGCTTGGGTGGAGGCGGCGGCTCGATGTACCGAAAGCGTGTGGACATCACGCGGAAGGCGTCGGCACCGTGACTTGCCCAATCATATCTTGGCTTGTCACGCCAGGTGCCTCGCTCCTCATCCCATTCTTTTCTGTAGGCCTTGAGAGCCTTCAGCCCCTCTGCGCAGGGACCGGCATCAAACTCGCAGTGAGGGAGTATCGCCCTCACGGCGGCGATGCCATCGTCCACGGTCAGCGTGGGCACGATGCGTGGGTAGCGGCTGGTGTATTCCGCGAACATCTCGAGACGAGACTTGCCGCCACTCTCGATTCCGCCCATCGTGCGGCCAAAGCGCATCACCTAACTTCCAGCCCCGCTCTCGAGCCATGCGATTGACCACATCGATGTAATGCTTCAGGCCTTCACCGCCTGCCGCGTAGTAGCCGACGAGCCGCGTCCTGTCGGGCAGGCGCTGTCCGAATCAAAGCGTCGTCTGATCGCCGATACCGATGTCCCACGCCAGGCACACCATCTCCGCGTGTCGGGGGTTCGAATCCCTCCTCCGCTCCACCGTTATGCCGATTTGCCATCGGTCGGGAGAAGGAGAACGCTCGGCTCCCCATAGACCTCAATCAACATCCTCCCTTTTCTTCTCACGGGGGTGCAGGATGATAGCGTCGATTAGATTGCGCAAGATCGGGGCGGCCGCACTTGTGATGCCGGCATCCGCGTTGAGCGTCTCCTCAAGCCGTTCGACTTTTCGACGGAACAGCGCAGCAAGGAATGGAGGGGTCGGTGGTTCAGCTGAGATGGCCGTTGGGACCGGTAAAGTTATTCTCAAGCTCGGCCTTTTCACCCTCGAGAGCAAGCAAAGCCTTTCGCAATGCCGGTGTGTCTGTTCCTTCCGCGATTGCGCTCACGATACGGGCGATTTTTTGAGTGATTTCGTCAAGTGTTCTTCTACTTAGCGACCTTGTTTCTTTAGAGGCCATCTGTGTCCGCTTAAACTCCGAGTGGAACTCGCGGACGAATTCAGCCAAAAGCACAGAATCCATGAGGCACGCCCTAATACCAGCTAACACGCGGCGCTCGAGCTGATCGACCGAGATCTGGCTCGCGTTGGAGCACGTTCCTTTCTCTCCATGTGTGGCGCAACCATACTTGCCAGGCCGAACAAGAGTAAATGCACCGCCACACTCTCCACATGTTAGAAGCCCAGAGAGAAGACGTTTGGACCGCCTGAATTTCTGTGGCGGTTGGCCTGTGTAGCTTCTCCTAGTCTGTTGCACGCTGCGCCATAGTTCTTCAGAAACGATCCTCAATTCGGGCACTTCAATTCTTATCCACTCGCTCTCAGGATTCACGCGGGAGATCCGCCTTCCGGTGTCAGGGTGTCTTACCATCCGAACCCGATTGTGGATGAGCTGACCTCTATAAAGTTCGTTCTGCAGTATGCCGTTGCGGCGCCCACAATTCCCGTTGATCGTGGAGGCGTTCCATTGACCTCCGCGCGGGGAGGGTATGCCATCGGTGTTGAGCTCGGCCGCAATTCGACGAGGAGATTTTCCGCTCGCGTATTCTGTGAAAATTCGACGAATGACGGCTGCTTCGTCCTCGTTTATCGATCGCTTGCCGTGAACTGGCTGTCCGTCACTTCCCAGCTCATGTACCACTTGGTAGCCGTAAGAAAGACCACTGCATCCCTCGGACACCAAAGCCAAGCGCCCGGAGAACTTCAGGGCGCCCGAACCGATCCTGCCCTATCTGCACCGTTTTCGGGCGGCCATGGATTGTGCTCGACCAAAGACCAGCCAAGAGGCCGGTTCTGCAGCCGCCGCGCTGAGTGGCCTCGTGCGCCTGACAGCTCCTGCTGGGCCACACTAAGATCGAGAGTACAGTCCGCTATCTCGGAATCGAGGTCGATGACGCGGTTGCCGTAGCCGAGCAGATCGACGTCTGAATAATGAGGCAGAGCAGACATGCTCTGCCTCCCAGACGATGTCCGCTAATGACCCAAAGCGGACATAACAGCCACGCGTAATCAAGGTGCTGACCGTCGACTTCGGTCAGCGCCCCGCCGAGCCTTGGCGAACCACTGATCGCGCGATACTTTTAGTTTGCGGCGGGTTCTGCTGCAGCCACGACGCTGGTGGCGGCATCCCAATACGGTCCCGTCCTTCACTCTTAGCACGGTAGAGAGCGAGGTCAGCGCGTCTGATCAGATCGTCGATGCTGTCTCCAGGCTGCCATTGGCTGACGCCGAAGCTGCACGTCAACCTCGCGTGACCTCGCTCGGCCTTTAAGCTCAGTCCTGCAAAGCTTCGGCGCAAAACCTCGGCAGCCGCTACCGCGCTGGCGAGACTGTGCCCTGGCAGAAGCAGGCTAAATTCGTCGCCACCCAGGCGGCCGACGAGGGGATGGCTCCGCTGCGCCTCGGCCGCAACCGCGCGAATAGCTTGATCACCCACGGCATGACCATAAAGATCATTGACCTCCTTGAAGTGATCGATATCGAACAGAATGGCGCTGAGCAGGCCCTTCTGTTCCGCTCGTCGGCACGCTTCGGTCGCTTGCTCAAAGAATGCGCGCCGATTGTCAGATTCCAGTCAATGAATCCGTGGCCGCGAGCCTGATCAGTTCCCGTTGAAGCGTCACCAGCCGATCTGCGACACGCAGCTTTGCGTAGAGTTCCTGTGGACGCGGCGGTTTGCTGATAAAGTCGTCTGCACCGCAATCAAGTGCCTCGACGACGTTCT
>CAWFNK010000003.1:0-195980 GCA_963817175.1 uncultured Alphaproteobacteria bacterium | reverse complement strand
ATCCAAGGCACCCGGGCTCTGACGTTTCGCGCGTTCCCTGGCACCCAATCATGTCCAAAATCGGCCTCTGACGGCCTTTCTCGGCTTCGATTTCGGGTCGTCCGCGAGAGCGGCTTCGTCTGGACCTTGAGCCCGGTTAGACGCTAACACTGACGGCCCGTGCTCGCGATTCTGCGCTCCGCCCCAGCGCTCCATCCACGACGAAAGCAAGATGCCGTTGCCTGTCCTCAGCCGATGTACGAATTGGCGTGATCGGCCTTGGCTATGTCGGCCTGCCGCTCGCCGTCTATCTCGCCCGGCATTTTCCCGTGCTCGGCTTCGACATCGACAAGGAGCGCGTCGCCGAGCTGAGCCACGGCATCGACCGCACCCGCGAGGTGACCGAGGAGGAATTCGCGCAGCGCCGCAAAGATCGCCTATTCCGCCGATGTCGCGAGCCTGAAGGACGCCAATTTCTACATCGTCACCGTGCCGACGCCGGTCGATCAGGCCAAGCGCCCCGATTTGAGCGCGCTCGTCGCCGCGAGCCACGTGGTGGGCACCGTGCTCTCGCCCGGCAATGTCGTGGTCTACGAATCGACGGTGTTTCCCGGCGCGACCGAGGAGGTCTGCGTGCCGGAGCTCGAGAAGGCGTCGGGGCTCGCGTTCAACCGCGACTTCTTCGCCGGCTATTCGCCTGAGCGCATCAATCCGGGCGACAAGACCCATCGCCTGCCCGACATCGTCAAGGTCACCTCGGGCTCGACGCCGGAAGCCGCCGATCTGGTCGACGCCGTCTACGCCACAGTCATCACCGCCGGCACGCATCGCGCCAGCTCGATCCGCGTCGCCGAAGCCGCCAAGGTCATCGAGAACATCCAGCGCGACGTGAATATCGCGCTGATCAACGAGCTCGCCATGCTGTTCAAGCAACTGGGCTTGGAGACGCGCGAGGTGCTCGAGGCCGCCGGCACCAAATGGAACTTCCAGCCCTACCGCCCGGGTCTCGTCGGCGGCCACTGCATCGGCGTCGATCCCTACTACCTCACCCACAAGGCCGAATCGATCGGCTTCCATCCGCAGATGATCCTCGCCGGCCGCCGCATCAATGACGGCATGGCCGCCTATGTCGCCAACGACGTGATCAAGACCATGCTCAAGCGCAAGCAGAGCATCGATCAAGCCCGCGTGCTGGTGATGGGCTTCACCTTCAAGGAGAACGTGCCCGATACGCGCAACACCAAGGTCGTCGATCTCGTGCGCACGCTGCGCGACTTCGTCGCCGAGGTCGTGGTCTACGACCCGATGGCCGATGTCGCGCTGGCGAAGCACGAATACGGCGCTCGACCTCACCAACGACCTGCCGCACGGGCCGTTCGATGCGATCATTCTCGCCGTCAAGCATGAGTCGATCGCCAAGCTCGGCGAGGCGGGAATCAAGGCGCTGCTCGCGCCTGGCGGACTGATCTACGATCTGAAGGGCATCCTGCCGCCGTCCGCGAGCCACGCGCGCATCTAGCCGACCGACGTGAGGTAAGCGCTCGTTAACCAAGCCGGACCGACACTGGCAAATCAGTGAAGGACACCGGGCATGACCTCTTCAAAGTCGAACTGTTTCTCATTGTCGGCCTGATCGCGGCGAGCCTCGTTCTCGCGAACATGCTCGAAGGCACGGGCTTGCGACCCTGTATCCGCTAGCGCCAACGCGCTCCGAACATCACGGTCCTTCATATACCGGTAGCCGATCCTTTCAGCTCCGACAGCAATTTGCCGTTGCGGTCGCGCTCGGAGACGATCGGCGCGCTGATGCCCCAATCGATGCCGAGCTCGGGATCGTCGAAGCGCAGCACCAGCTCGTCGTCGGGGCTGTAGAACTCGTCGCATTTGTAAAAGAACTCGGCCATCTCCGAGATCACCACGAAGCCATGCGCGAAGCCGCGCGGAACCCACAGCTGCCGCCTGGTCTCTTCGCTGAGCTCCAGCTTGACGTGCCGGCCGAAGGTCGGGCTGCCCAACCGCACATCCACCGCGACGTCGAGCACGGCTCCACGCAGCGCGGTGACGAGCTTGCCTTGCGGATGCGGATTCTGGAAGTGCAGCCCGCGCAGCACGCCCCGCGCCGAACGCGAGAGATTGTCCTGCACCAACGCAGTCGGTGATGCCGGCCGCCGCATAACGGTCGGCGCTGAACAACTCCATGAAGAATCCGCGGCCATCGCCGAAAACCACCGGATCGATGGCCACGACGCCGGGAATGGATGTTTCGACGATCTGCACGTTGGCTGAGACCTATTCGTTCCCTACTCGCCACCGTCCGCATCAGGATAGCACGCAGCCGCCGCACGCCTAGACGGGCGCTTTTCTTGCGCCGAAAGGAGGTGTACCGGCTAATATTGCCGCGACGGAGCCAGTTACGGGTAACAGTTGCGCGATGAAGGGTATCATTCTGGCGGGCGGATCGGGCACACGGCTTTACCCGGTGACCACGGTCGTTTCCAAGCAGCTGCTTCCGGTATTCGACAAGCCGATGATCTATTACCCGCTGGCGACGCTCATGTTCGCCGGGATCCGGGACATTCTCTTGATCACCACGCCGCAGGATCAGCATCTGTTCGAGCGCCTGCTCGGCGACGGCTCCGATCTCGGGCTCTCCTTCACCTATGCGGTGCAGGACCAGCCGCGCGGGCTTGCCGATGCCTTCATCGTCGGCGCCGATTTCATCGGCTCCGACCGGGTCGCGCTCGTGCTCGGCGACAATATCTTCTACGGCCACTCGCTGCCTGAGGCGCTCGCGCCGCGCCAGCCGGCGCGGCGCCGGCGCAACCGTCTTCGGCTATGTCGTGCGCACGCCGGAAGCCTACGGCGTCGTCGAGCTCGATGGCGCCGGACGCGCCGTCTCCATCGAGGAGAAGCCGGCGCACCCGAAATCGAACATCGCCGTCACCGGTCTCTATTTCTACGACAACGACGTGGTGAAGATCGCCGCCGCGCTCAAGCCGTCGGCGCGCGGCGAGCTCGAGATCACCGACGTCAACCGCGCCTATCTCGAGCGCGGCGATCTGCATGTCGAGGTGCTCGGCCGCGGCTTCGCCTGGCTCGACACCGGCACGCATTCTTCGCTTGTCGAGGCGAGCCATTTCATTCAGATCCTCGAGCAACGCCAGGGCATGCGCGTCGCCTGCCCGGAGGAGATCGCGCTTAGGCTGGGCTATATCACGCTCGACCATTTCCACGCGCTTGCCGAACGCTGCGCCAAGAGCAGCTATGGCGAGTATCTGCTCGGCATCCATCGCTCCTTCGCCCAGTCGCGATTGACGGAGCTCTGATCGCATGCGGTTTCGCGGCACCACATTTTTCGTCACCGGCGGCGCGGGCTTCATCGGCTCGGCGGTGATCCGGCATTTGCTCGACGAGACCGAGGCCAATGTCGTCAATATCGACAAGCTCACTTACGCCTCGAATCTGAACTCGATCCCGCAAGCGACGAACCACCCCCGCTATCGCTTCGCCCGCGTCGACATCTGCGACGGACCCGAGCTGCGGCGGCTGTTCGAGACGCACAGCGCCGCAATTCGTGATGAATCTCGCCGCCGAGAGCCATGTCGACCGCTCGATCGACGGTCCCGGCGGAGTTCATCGAGACCAATATCGTCGGGCACCTTCACCCTGCTCCAGGAGGCGCTGCGCTATTGGCGCGGGCTCGATCGCGCGGCGCAGCAGCGCTTCCGCTTCCATCACATCTCGACCGACGAGGTTTACGGCTCGCTCGGGCCCGAGGGCCTGTTCACCGAGACCACGCCTTACGCGCCGAACTCGCCTTACGCCGCGTCGAAGGCCTCGTCCGATCATCTGGTGCGCGCCTGGCGCGAGACCTATGGGCTGCCGACGCTTCTCACCAATTGCTCGAACAATTACGGGCCGTATCATTTCCCCGAGAAGCTCATCCCGCACATGATCATCAGGGGTCTCGCCGGGCAATCGTTGCCGGTCTACGGCAACGGCGAGAACGTGCGGGATTGGCTCTATGTCGAGGATCACGCCCGCGCGCTCGCGCTCGTCGTCGAGCGGGGCGTCCCCGGCGAGACCTACAATATCGGCGGCCGGCAAGAGCGCAGGAATATCGACGTCGTGCGAGAGATTTGCCGGCTGCTCGACAGCCATGCGCCGTCGCGCGACGGCTCGCAGGGAGGAGCTGATCACCTTCGTTGCCGACCGGCCGGGTCATGACCGCCGCTACGCGATCGACCCGTCGAAGATCGAACGCGAGCTCGGCTGGCGCGCCGTCGAGACCTTCGAGACGGGGCTCGCCAAGACCGTGCGCTGGTATCTTGAGTGCCGCGCGTGGTGGCAATCGATTCTCGACGCAGGCTATAAGGCGGAGCGCATCGGTTTGGCCCGCAAGGCCGAGCCTGTCCAGGCGGAGTCCGAGCCGGCGCTCCCAACAATAAGATCGCGGTCAACCGAAGCCGGGCGGCGGGCGATGCAGCGCAAGATACTGGTGTTTGGCGCCAACGGTCAGCTGGGCCGCGAGCTCATGCGCCGGGCAGGCGATGCCGCCGCTAGGCTTCGACCGCGCGTCCGTCGACATCTCCGATGCGGCCGCGGTGAGGCAAGCGGTCGCGAAGCATCCCCCTTCGGCGATCGTCAACGCCGCGGGCTATACCGCCGTCGATCAGGCCGAGACGGAAGTCGATGCGGCGATGCGCGCCAATCGCGACGGAGCGGCGGTGCTTGCCGAGGCCGCATCCGTCGCCGACGTGCCGTTCGTCCAGATCTCCACCGACTACGTGTTCGACGGCGCGAAGCGTACGCCCTATCGAGAGGACGATCCGGTCGGCCCCTCTCAACGTCTATGGGCGGAGCAAGGAAGCGGGCGAGCGCCTGGTGCGCGCCGCCTGCCCGCATCATGTCATCCTGCGCACGTCCTGGGTGTTCAGCCCTTACGGCACGAACTTCGTTCGCACGATGTTGCGGCTTGCCGCCGAACGCGGCGGAGTTGAGGATCGTCGACGATCAGACCGGATGCCCCACCTCGGCCGCCGATCTTGCCGGCGCGATCCTGGCGATCTTGGCCAAGGCCGCCGAGCCCGGCTTCGACGCTTGGGGGACCTATCACTATCGCGGCGCGCGACAGTCCTCACCTGGCACGGCTTCGCCAGGCTGATCTTCGAGGAGGCCGCGCGCCACGGCCAAACCGTGCCACGCCTCGTGCCGATCGAGACCGCGGTGCTTGCCGTCAAAGGCCGCAGCGGCCCGCTTACTCGGTGCTGTCCACTGAGAAACTCGCGGCGACGCTTCGGCATCAAGCCAAGACCGCTTCGCGACAGCCTGCGCGAATGCCTGGATGTCTTGCTCGGCCAGAACGTCCTCTGACGCCGCTATGCCGGGCTAGCTAGGCGGCCGTAACCTGGCGCTGCGCCCGCCGCGTAGTCGCGCTCGCGCGACCGCTGCGAGGCGCCCGTTCGCAATGCGCCGCGAGGCGCCACGGCCGACGCCGCGATAGACGAAGCCCGCGGCCTCCGCCAGCGCCTGCTGATAGACATTGCGCAGATCGACCAGCACGTTGCCGCGCATCTTGTTGCGGAAATGCCTGAGATCGACGGCCCTGAACTCGTTCCACTCGGTCAACACCACGAGGGCGTCGGCGCCCTCCACCGTCTCGAGCGCGCTGTTGAACCAGGCGACGCCGGGAAGCAGCTCCTCGCCCTTGGACCGTCCTTGCGGATCGCAGGCCCTGATACGCGCGCCCCTCGCCTGCAGCATCGGCAGGATGACCAGGCTCGGCGCCTCGCGCATGTCGTCGGTGTTGGGCTTGAAGGTCACGCCGAGCACGGCGATGGTCTTGTCGCGCACCGAGCCGTTCAAGGCTTCCTCGATACGGCCGGCCATGGCGATCTTCCGCTCGGTGTTCACCTTCTCGACCTGCTCGACCAGCGAGAGCGGCGATTTCGCCTCGCGCGCGGTGCGGATCAGCGCGGTGACGTCCTTGGGGAAGCAGGAGCCGCCATAGCCCGGCCCGGCATGCAGGAATTTCGCGCCGATGCGGCCGTCGGCGCCGATCGCGTTGGCCACCTCGCCCACATCGGCGCCCACCATCTCGCAGAGATCGGCGACCTCGTTGATGAAGGTGATCTTCATGGCGAGAAATGCATTGGCCGCGTATTTGGCAAGCTCGGCCGACTTCGCGGCTGACGAAGACGAGCGGCGCCTTGCGCAGAGCAAGCGGCTCGTAGAGCCTCTCCAACACCTCGCGCCCGCGCTCGCTGTCGCAACCGACCAGCACGCGGTCGGGATGCGTGAAGTCGCGGATGGCCGAGCCTTCGCGCAAGAATTCCGGATTTGAGCACACCGCGAACTCGGCGTCGGGACGCAGCTCCTTGAGGCGGCGCTCGATCTCCCGGCTGGTGCCGACCGGCACGGTCGATTTGGTGGTGATGACGGTGGAGGGCGCGATATGCGGCGCCAGCTCGGCGACGGCCTCGAACACATAAGCTGAGATCGGCATAGCCATCGCCGCGACGGATCGGCGTGCCGACGGCGAGGAACACGACATCGGCGCCTTGCACGCCCTCGCGCAGCGAGCTCAAGAAATGCATGCGGCCGGCTGCGACATTGCGCGCCACCAGCTCGTCGAGCCCCGGCTCGTAGATCGGGATCTCGCCCTTCTTCAGCCTGGCGACGCGATCCTCGTCCTTGTCGACGCAGGTGACGTTCCAGCCAAAATCGGCAAAACAGGCGGCCGAAACCAGGCCGACATAACCCGCGCCAATCATGCAAATCTTCACGGCGACCCCCTCACGCTGACAAGCCGGAAGCCAAGATACCCTCTCTACGGTTTATGGCACCAAGCCGCAACCCCTTGGCCAAGACGCCCGCGCGCGGCGCGGATCGGTCGCACGCTGGCGCAAGGCTTGTAACCGGCGGCCAAGACTGCCAGAAAGCTTGACCCGCATGACAGAGATTGCCGTCGTCATGTAGGCTGCTTCGGGGCACGGCATCCCGACGCTGTCGGGGCGCCACCGGTACATTTCAGGCCGCAGATTGTCCCTCCCCATTCGGGTTTCTTTTTGACGCTGGATGCGATTGATCACGACCGCTACGACGCTGCTTGCCGCCAAAGAACGTTGCTTGGTTTTGGTATGAGCATGAAATCCACCACCACCGACGATCTGCAGTCTCCGGCAAAACTCCCTGTCGCGGGCGCGCGGATTCCCGCCGCCGCTCCGGCCGCGCTGGCGGACTTTACCGTGGTCATCCCCTGCTACAACGAGATGGGTGCCATCGAGCGGACCATCGAAGAGCTCCGCAAGGCGGTGCCGAGTGGAACGCGCTTCCGCATGATCGTCGTCGACGACGGCTCGACGGACGACACCAAGCAGATCCTGCACCGGATTCCGCCAGCGGACGATCTGCAGATTCTCGAGCACGCCCGCAACCGTGGATACGGCGCGGCCCTGAAAACCGGCATTCGCGCGGCGTCGACCGAGCTGATCGCCATTACCGACGCCGACGGGACCTACCCGAACGAGCGCCTTCCCGAGCTCGTCGCCGCTTGTGCCCAATACGACATGGTGGTCGGCGCGAGGACCGGCGAGAACGTCCAATATTCCAAGCTTCGCTCCATCCCGAAATATTTCCTGCGGCGCTGGATGTCGTGGATCGCCAAGCAAAATATCCCGGACATCAATTCGGGAATGCGCGTTTTCAGAAAGCCCATCGTGGAGAGGTTTTTCAGCATCCTGCCGGACACCTTCAGCTTCACCGTGACGATCACGCTCGCCATGCTGACGAATTATCAGCCGGTGCTGTTCGTCCCGATCAGCTACAGCCCGCGTCTCGGCAAATCGAAGATCAAGCCGATCAGAGACACGCTGCGTTTCATCTTGTTGATTTTGCGGACCGGCGTCTATTTCGCCCCTGTGCGGTTCTTCGGACCCATTACACTCGTGCTCACCCTGTTCGCGTTGGCACGTCTCTCTTATGACGTTTTTGTGTTGGATGACATCACCGATACATCTCTGTTGCTCTTTCTGTTTGCATTCAACACCGGCATGCTCACGCTATTGGCGGATATGATCGACAAGCGGGCTTCCGGCTAGGGGTGAGAGGGATGAAGGCGTTGACGTCCGCCGGGCATTTTCTCGAGGGATTTCGCTACCTGGTGATGAGCGGCATGAGCGCCGTGCTGTCGCTGGGCATTCCGTTCCTCCTGCATGAAGGCTTTGCCGTCCGGCCCGACATCGCCGTGGCCTGCGGCCTCGCCGCCGCCTTCGTCATGAATTTCTTCGTGGCGCGATTGTTCGTGTTCAGGAAGAAGGGACCGGTCAAGCAACAGCTCGGGCGTTTCGCGCTGGTCAGCTTCGCCTTCCGCTCCGCGGAGTATCTGGCATTTTTGTTTTTGCACAACGTGCTCGGCGTTCAATACATGATTGCCAACGCATCGGTCCTGTTCCTGTCGTTCTGCCTCAAGTTTTTCGTCTACAAGATTTTCGTCTTCATCCATCCCGAAAAGCAATTGCAGACGGTGTGAGCCCGGCCTCTCGATGACTCAGCCAGCGGGGCCGACAAGGCCGTCATGACGATCGCGACGCCTCACGCCACGAGCGCGCCTCCGCGGCCAGCCGTGCCGTTCCAGCAGGTGCTGCTGCTTTGCGTGCCCGCGCTGATCGTCGGGCTCGTGTTTCGGGTCGCGTTTCTGTTGGCGATTCCGGAGATCTACTACGGGGCGAACAGCAACTCCTATTTCGACGCGGCGTGCGCAGAGGGGATTGCTCGACCACGCCAATGGTTCCCGAGGCAAATGCACTCCACTCTGCTAGCTACCCACGCGTGGCGCATACGGGCTCCGAGATCGAGGCCGAACGGGGGCCATACCAGATGATTTATAAGAAGGAATTGAAATAGCGCATGCAGATTTGGCAGAACGCGCTGACAGCGGGAAAACGTCTTTTCGATCCGGGTCAACTCCGCAGTTTCCTGCGGAGCCTTTGGACGCCGGACTTGCGCCTTGCGCCTTGCTGCTCTGCATCCCGGGTGTCGTTGTGGCTATCGCCTTCGACTTTGGCTACTCTACCACATGCCATACGGTTTCGTGCATGGCGACACGGCGCAACAACTTTCGACCGCCCTGAAGCTGGTCGAGCAGGGCTTCTTCGACATTAATCCCAAGAAGACCTTTCTCACCCCGCTTCTCTATTCAATCTCCGCCGTGGCCCATATTCCGGTCCTCTATTTCGCCGCCGCCCTTCAGCATTTCTTCGGAGTGCTGCTCGTGGTCGCGAGCAGGCCTTCTGGCCAAGGCGTGGCTGCCGGCGTGGCGTCTCTGGATTGTCCCACTGACTTTCCTCATTGCCGATCAACCCGATCCTGCTCTGGTACGAGCACATCACGCTCCCGGAATTCTCTCATGGTCTTCGGCACGGTCAGCGTCGCTTCGGCCGGCACATTTTTCTATCGGCACCCGAACCGCTACACGCTTAGCCTTTTGTTCCTTGCGGCCTTGTTCGTGGCCGGTGCCCGGCCCGAAGGACAATTCCTCGCGCTCTTCGCGATTGCTCTCGTCATCCGCCGCTTATGGGGCGAATGGTCTCGACTGAAAATCTACGGCCCCATCTCGCCGTTCGTGACTTGCTCATCTTCCTCGTCACCCGCACCAGCCAGAGCGGCATCTTGCTCTACGCATCGCTCATCCACTGGAGTCCGGCCACCTCACGCACGACACCGGGTGTGGCGGAAATCATGCAACCCTTCCAGGCGAGGGCTATTCAGCAATGGCGAGAATCGCTCGCTACAACACATCGACTGCGAAAGGACATGGACAACGCCATGGTCGCATTTTGAGGCGCAAGGAGTGACCGGGAGGGCCCTGCCAAGCTCAGATAAGTAATACCATCTTCAACAAGCCGGCATCGAGATCGCGATTCGCAACGTCTGGCGCCTGCCAGACTAGCCGTCGAGAAATTTCTCTGGGCCACATGAGCCACCGGCCCTGGGCTTCGGCCAATACGTCATTTCAGGTCAGACTCAGGGCGTTGTACGTCGTGAACGGCGGCCAGCACGCGCTGGAATTGAGCCGCCTGCTGTGGGGCGTTCCTTTGGCCACGAGCGAGGAAGCGCGTCCATTCCTCGAGGCCAACTATGATGTATCTGCCGGCAGAAGCTCACCACTTCCTCGATTGGTTCGTTGCCGCGGAGGCATATACCCGATGGTTCCGATGGAAATTCCGGGCGCCGTTGCAGGGAATTCCATGGCTCTATGTTTGCGCCCTCCTAGGCGCACTTCTGCCTGATCCTTCGCGAGCGACCGGCCTTCGGCCTTCAACTACTTTGGTTTTTACGCTCTGTTGCGCTATTTTTATCGTCTGATGGTGACGGGGAATGTTCGCGCACGGTATCGAATAATCTTCGAGCCGTTCTGGTTCGTATACCTGTTCGGCTTTGTTCGATACCCTCGTCGCGATTGCTCGAAAAGCAACCACTGGGGCACCGCTGACCGTGACGAAGGCCGTGACTACTTCTTAGATGATAGCCAGAGGGACGGACGACTTGAGCAACAAGCGCAAGAATTTGTTCTACGCCGCATTCGCAATCGTCATTGCCGGAGTGTTTCGCGGCGGTCACTTTCCACTACACCACCCAGAATCCGATCCAAAAGGACGCGGCGCAGAATACGCGCGCGGCCTATCATCTCGTCCATGCGGGGGTCATCAGCGTCGACAAGCAGGCGAGCGAAACGCCTGCCCCGCAAATGCGCCGCGAACCCCTGCCGATCGTCGTGACCGCGGCATTCTTGTTGCTGCACCCCGCCTTCAGCCAGACCTACACCATCCCCGAGCTGTTGGACGGACGGCTCACCGAGACGATCAAAGGGGTGAACGCGTTCTGGCGGTTCCTCGTGGCGATCTTTATCTTCCTGCTTTGCCTCGAGCTGTTTCCCGATCGGCGCGTCGCCGCCGCCATGGCGGTCATCTGTATCGCCGTCAGCGAGTTCTTCTTCTTCTCCAGACCAGGCATCGTCGACCGGATGTATACGGAGCTGCCCGAGGTGGCGCTGATGCTGCTCGCCTCATGGTCCGCTGTCAGATTCGTGCGCGGCAAGACCAAGACGCGGGCGCTGTGGCTTGGCGTCGCGCTCTGGGCCTGCTTGCTCTCTGCAAGGCGTCGTTTC
Source organism: uncultured Alphaproteobacteria bacterium (assembly GCA_963817175.1). Lineage (GTDB taxonomy): Bacteria > Pseudomonadota > Alphaproteobacteria > Rhizobiales > Methyloligellaceae > Methyloceanibacter. The sequence goes on along the minus strand of CAWFNK010000003.1, from coordinate 184,834 downwards.
TCTATATTGGAATCGGCTTCATTTTCCTGCTGTTCGTGACGAGATCGAGCGAAGCACTTTCGAACGCATCGCCGGGAAAGCCGGCATGGCGAATGCTTCTCTCTACCTATGCCCTGATCGCTCTTGCCATGTTCGGGACGATCGCGCCGTGGATCGTCCGCAACGCACATCGAATTCAGAAGCCGCAAATCGCCGCGGGCACCGAGGCAACCGTCCTTGGCATCAGAATGCTGGTCGACGGAGCAGCCCCTCCTTGGCGCGCTCTATCTGTTTAGTCCCTCGCACCATGAAGACGCGGATTGTCGGACCGCTCACCGGCTATACGCAGCAAGACCTGTAGCCGGGAGGACGACTCGAGACAGCTCAGCGGCCGTAAAGCAGAACAGAATGGGACATTCGACAAGCGACGGATGGCCGAGGAAGAATATCGAGGCGACCGAGTGAATGGGTAAAGCGTGCCGCACTAAATGCCGCGATCGAGAATCCCCTGCGCTATGTCGCCAGCATTCCCGTCTTTGCCTATAAAGGCATGTGGTTCATGGACCGCGGCGGGGCCGCTGCTCAATCTCTTGGCGCTGCTCTGCTTCTTCGGCGTCTTCTTCGTCGCCCTGTTCACCCGCGATCAGGTTCTGCTCGCGGCGTTCGGACTGCCCGCCGGGTTGTTTTTCTTCATTTCGATCTTCACCCACGCTCTGACGCGCTACAACCTGCCGATGACGCCCTTCGTCATTCTTTCCGTCCTCTGGCTTGTCGCCGCGCTGGCGCGCGTGGCCTATCGCCGCGTTCCCTCGTTTCCGCAATCTGGTCGACCGATGCGCTGGGCGCGTTTCAGCCGGCGAGCGATGCGAGCAGCTCGAGCCAGCGCCGCCCGACCGTGCCGACGTCGAGCGCCGAGACCGCCTCCCGCGCCTGAGCGAAGAAAGCTCGCGGAAAGGGCCATGAAACATTCTTCTACATTTGCTTTGCGGCGCTGGTTTCCCTTTGGTTTGCCTATAACGCGACGAAGCACATCACCAACGACGCGATCATCTATGATGCACTGACGAATGTGCGGATCGCCTATCACCTCGTACAGACCGGCGTTTACAGCAATACCAAAACCAAGACAGCCGATCCCGGTCCGACGATGAAGCGGGAGCCTGTTCCGGTCCTGGCAATTTCCGCCTGGCTGCTGCTGCATCCAAGCTTCGCCGCGCCCTACACGATCGCGGACCTCACCGATGGGCGTCTGACCAGGACGGTCAAGCTCGTAAATGTCTTCTGGGTGTTTCTCGCGGCGCTGTCCATTTTCCTGCTTTGCTGGGAGCTTTTCCCGAACCCCATCACTCGCGGGCGTAGTGGCCCTGGTGACTCTAGCCATCAGCGACGCGACATACTTGTCGACCGACCCGGTCCTCGACCGACTCTTTACCGAGCTTCCCGCTACCGCGTTCTTGCTGGCGGCCTCCTGGTGCGCCGTCCGCTTTGTGCACCGTGAAACTCCATCGCGGGCGATCTGCCTCGGCATTGCCATGGGCCTGCTGGTGCTGACCAAGGCCGCGTTCTTGTATATTGGAATCGCTTTTATTCTGCTCCTATTCCTTTCCGATCGGCTCGAGTCCACACGCCAACCGGATGCGCGATCGCTACGGCAGCTTCGCGTAAACTACGCCATGCTCGTTGCCGCGTTTCTGGGAACGCTGGCGCCGTGGATAATTCGCAACACTATCAGCATGGGATCGGCGGCAATCACGACTCGCAGCGAATCCATTCTCGGCATGCGCATGATCTTGGCCGAGTTCCCCCCGCTCGGATTGATCTACGCTACAAGCCCCGCGCCGCTGAGGCAGCACCTCGGCCCCTTGTTGGGATATTCGCCCGCCGACCTCGAAGCCGGAGGAAAGTTGAGTGACATCGGCTCCGTCAACCGGCGACGAGGGGAGATCTTCAAGACGAGAATGCGGGCTGAGGGATTTGACGGCAAGACCGAACAATGGCTTCGGCGCTCGGCTCTCTCCTCCGTGGTGAACCATCCCCTGCACTACCTCCAGAGCATCGGGGTCTTCGCCTATCGAGGCATGTGGTTCATGGAGCCGGCCGGATTTGCTGCGAAGCTCGATCCCATGACCTTTTATGCGTTGAGCACAATCTTGGTCTTGGTTTTTCTCGGCGTGTTTTTTGGCGGACTGATCGCACGCAACCGGGTCTTGATCGCAGCGTTTGGCTTGAGCGCGGGCGCCTGTCTCTTCCATTCAGCGCTGACGCACGCGATACCCCGCTACAACAAGCCGATCGCGCCGATCGTGATCATTGCCGTGCTCTGGCTCTGCGTCGCCCTTGCGCGCCGTCTTATGCGCCGCAAACCGGACGCCGTCATCGTCGAACGAGAGCGGACATAAGCTCGAGCCAGCGCCGCCCGACCGTGCCGACATCGAGCGCCGAGACCGCTTCCCGCGCCTGAGCGGCAAAGCGCCGGCGCAGAGTTTCGTCGGACATCATGCGCTCAAGCGCGGCCGTCAACGCCGCGACGTTTCCCGGCTCGACCAAGAGGCCGTATTTGCCGCCTTCGAGGATCTCCGCCGTGGCGCCCGGGCAATCGGTGGCAACCACGGCGCAGCCCGAAGCCAGCGCCTCGAGCAGCACATTGGGATAGCCCTCATAGCGCGACGGCAGCACGAACAAATCGGCCGCCGCCAAGGCCGCGCGGCATGTCCTTGCGAATGCCCGGCAGTGCGATCCTCTCGCCAAGCGCGTGCCGCCTCGCTTCGGCTTCGAGAGCCTTCGCGTTGCACGCCCTCGCCATAGATGACGAGCCGCCAATCCGGAAAGGCGTCAGCGAGCGCGGCAAAGCTCGCGATCAGCACGTCGAAGCCCTTTTGCGGCACGAGGCGTCCGGCGGCGACAATCTGCTTCGTCGCGCGCTCGGTTCGGGGCTGCCTCGACCCATGACGCAAGCCGCACCGGATTGGGAACGACGTGCACCGGAGTCGCAAAGCGCGCGCGTGACCATTCGGCGATGGCATCGGTTTGCACCACCAAAGCCGCTGCCAAAGGATAGCTCAAGCGGCGTGCGGCGCGAGTGAACCGCCCGAGTCCCGGCCGGTCAGGTTGGTTTCGCTCCGACACCACGACGGGCACGCCAAGCCCCAAGGCCGACCAGATCGCCACCACGTTGGCCTCCGTGGTGAAGGCCACCACCGCATCCGGCCGGAACGCCTTCAGCGCCGCGCGGAGGCGGAAGACGCGGCGGGCGTTGGTGAGCACGCGCGATGCAACGCCCCGGCTTCGGTTGAGAGCATCGATCCCGACGAGCGCCACTCGCTTGTCGAGCGCGTAGATCTGCTCGTCGCCAGCCCCCTCGAATGTGAGCGCGGTGACGTCGTGGCCTTGCTCCGCCCAATAGTTGCACAACAGGTTGGCGACGCGCTCGGCGCCACCGGCGGCGAAGGTCGGAAGGATGAAGGCAATCCGCATGCCTCTAGGCGACGTCGAGCAGCTCGAGCCATACGCGCATGGCCTGGTCCACCTGATACATCTCGGTCCGCTTCACGGCCGCCTCGCCCAGACGCGCGCGAAGGCCTTCGTCATTGGCAAGGTTCACGATCGCGGCCGCCGTTGCCTCGACATCCTCGACCGGCACGACCAGGCCCGCGTCGTCGCCGATCAGTTCCAACGGGCCCGGTGATGCATCCGAGACGACCGAAGCCAGCCCGCAGGCCATCGCTTCGAGCAGCGCATTCGGAGACCCTTCGAAACGCGAGGTGAGCACGAAGAACTTGGCGGCCTTCAGGTAGGGAATGGGATCGTCCAGATAGCCGAGCCAATCGACGCGAGAGGCAATGCCAAGGTCGCGCGCGAGCGTCTGCAACTCCTCCCGCAACGGCCCGTCGCCGATGATGGCGAGCCTCCATTCCGGCAGCTTCGCGAAGGCAAGTGCCGCAGCCTTGAGCAGCACATCGAGACCCTTCTGCGACACGAAGCGCGTGACCGTGATGAAGGTCGGCCCTTCGAAGCTCACCGCGGCTCCAAGGCCTGACACGTTAAGCGGATTGGGAAGCAGCGCCAGTTTTTGCCTCGGCACGAAGCTCGCCAGCGACTCGACGGCACCGGCGCTGTTGGCGGTCACCATGTCGGACCGGCGATAAAGCAGGTTGCGCAGCAACACGACGCGCAAATTATGATGCTGCTTGGCGGGATCGTTGCGCTCGGAAATGACGACACGGATCGGCAGTCCCCGCGCAGCCAACAGCGTCAGGATATTGGTTTGCGTCAGGAAGGAGAGAACTGCGTCAGGCGCAATCACGCGGAGCCTGCGGCGCAGGCCCAGGGTTCGCCTGCGCAATTCCACGCCGAAACCAACGATCGCCGCCGGCCGCTGCACAAGCGGGAGGGTCTTCGCGCGCTGGACAAACTCGGACTCCAAGACGTTGCGAGTCAGCGAATCGAGCATCGATCTGAATGAGCCCTGCTGTGGCTTCGGCGTTCTCATTGGCGCGCCCAAACTGTAACGGTGCACCCTGGGATCGACGGCGTAAGCATCGCCGGGGTCGTTGAACACCTTGACGAGGTGAACCTCGATACCACGCTCGACCAGCGCATTCGCCGCCGTCGCCGCCACGCGCTGTGCGCCGCCGGCCCCAAGATGGGCGATCACCAAGGTGACGCACTTCGGTCTTGTCGTCTCCTGCATCGATCGCGTTGCCGTATCCTGGTGGGGCCTTTGCATCTCGAGACTATTCACCCGCCCCGCCGGCGACGGCGCTGAGCTTGGTGCCGCTGACGGCTTCGGCGAGGATTGCCTCCCACTCCGCGGCGAACCTCTCGCCGCCGAAAATCCGCTGCGCCGTGCGTCGGCCGTTGACGCCGATGCGCCGAACCTCTTTCGGATGTGCCAAGAGAAATCTTACCTTGGCGTAGAGCTCGTCCATGTCGTTGGAGGCAAAGCCATTCTCGCCGTTGACGATATAACCAGATTCACCGTGCCGGTCGGTCGTGACAATGGCCAATCCGCACAGCATTGCTTCGACCATCGCCTGCGGCGCCGGCGCGGCATAAGAGGGATTGAAATAGATCGACGAGGAGCACAGGAGCGATCGATAGGCGTCGAAATTGGCGAAGGCGCGGCCGCTCCCCACCCGACTCAGGGCCTTGTCGATAAGATTGGCGAGAGCGATCACCGCCGGAAGATTATAGAATTGCGGGTGATCCCAGGGCTGCAGCACAACCACATTGCCGCGGCTATGGTCGCTTTCGGGCCACTCGCTTGTGGTCAAGCCCGGCGTCACCACCCGCGAACGTTCCACGTTCCAAAGCTCCGCTGCGGTCGCCGTGCGCGAGACCATGATGTTGTGTCCCACCAGATCACGCATGGTCTCAGCCGAGCAACCATCAACCATGTTGCAGCCGTGATTGACGACGATCTTCGGGCCACGAAAGCGGTCGCGCAAGCTGATGAACAGCGCGCGCTGCTCGATCTCGTCGAAACTCCATTGATCGATGCCCAAAATCAGAATGTCGGCCTCGGCGTCTTCCAGCGCGTAGCTGACGCGAACGTTATCGGGCAGCGGCCGCATCGCGCTGTCCCATTGCTTATGCGTATTGCCCAGCAGGACGATATCGTGCGGCAGCTTGGCAAGCTCGTAGTCATAGGCGGTATCGGACGGGCAGAGCGCGAGCGTCAGCCGGCGAGACGTGTCGCTCGACGGACCACGAATTGGGGTTGGCGAGATCATGGCTTTAAAGCCCGAGATCGTGCTCCGATGCGTCGCGCGATCTTCGCCGCGGCACGAAGCGGTAGCGTCAGTCGCCAAGATGCCGATGCGTAGACCGTGCGGAGCTCCTGCTGCACGCGGCCGAGCGCATCGATGCTCGTGCTGCCATTCGCATTGGGCGCAGTTTGCAGGTCGCTCGCCAACCAGGCAAATGCCGCCGACACAGGCACAGGCAAGCGTTCCGCGAGCGAGGCGAGCACATCGATGCTGAGGCGGCGCCATTGCACGTCGGGATAAGGCAACTCCACCGGTCGCTCTCCGTGGAGCTTCGCCGAGCTTGCATATTCGGCACAGATATTCGTGATTGCCGGGTCCTTGTCGCGCAAGACGACCGGGGTTGAGACGACACCGGCCACCCCCTCGCTGAGCGCCTGCACGAGCAGAATCCAGGTCCAATAGCTGAAGCATTCCCGCGGGCGCCAAGGCTGCTGCATGAGCCACGACCGGCGCACCAAAACCATGCCGGGATCGCGCGGCTGGCAGAGTGTTCCGCGCAGATCCTTGGTGTAGGCAGCCCACTCGTCGGCGGGAAAGCCCGGCTGTTGGCTCCGCACCACGAAGAATTGGACATGCGGCTCGTGCCGCAAAGCGCGCTTTGCCTCGCCGGCGAAGCCGAGCGTAGGGTGGAAGCCTTGCGGCTTGAACAGCACCCACTCCTGCTCGATCGATGCGACCGTCTCCCACAGCGCGTCGAACAGCTCGAGATAATCGCCGGACGCATCGGGCGCCACGACGTGGCGGCTGCCGAACGCAATACCGTCCGCCCGCTCGGCCGAAGCCGGTTGCTGGGCCGTGCGGTAGGCGAGCGTGACGAGCGCAACGTCCTTAAGCGCCTCGTCGGTCGATTCGGATGGCGCCGCGCCGAGGCCTTCGCTATCGAGCGCGCGCTCGATGTGCCGAAGCCAATCGCCGCCGATGCGGTGCATCGAGAACGACGCTCGATGGCGCTTTCCCGCGCGCGCAAGACCGCATCCTGAACGGCACTGAAATCCTGGCGAAGACCGGCGATCTTGCCGTCCCACGTCTCGCCTTCGCGGACCAGGAAGCGGTGGTCGAGACCGAGCCGATCCGCGGCGGCGAGATGCGCGGGCGTGGACGTGGCCAGCACCGGGACCCCGAGCGCCACCGCCTTCGCCATCCGGTTCGCGTTCTTGGCGAGATTCCATCGATTGAGCTCGACGGGTAACAGCAGCAGGTCGAACCCGGTCAGCGTTCGGTCGATGCTCTTCAAGTCGAATTCGATATCGCCGCCGCGCGTGACGGTCTCGATCGGTTCGGCCGTCTTGACGGCGCGAAGATCGACCAGGCCGGCGGAGGTTCCGAACCAGCCGATGCGCTTGAGCTCCGGCGGTCTTGCTCGCGCACAAGCGCGGCCGACTCGATGTCGACGGGATTCTCCAGGACGAACACATTGCGATGAAAGTTGCGGGCGGCCTCGGCGAGATACTCGCTCCCGACCGTCACCACGTCGGCCGCGTTGATGAAGGCGACGACCTCGTCCTTGACGCCGTGGCTCTCCACCCCCTCCAGCAAGAGGTGATCGTCGAAATCGTAGACCACCAGCGCCCCCGCCTCCCGCAATGCGCGCAGCGAAGCGAACGGTCTGACCTTCTGGCACACATAGACGTCGCATGGCTCGCCTTCGTTCATCGACACGCGATGGCCTGAAGACGCCAGAAATTCGCCAAGTTTCCACGCCCGCAATCGCGAGCTTGCGGTCGTGACGTCGCCGAACGTGTCAAATCTGAAGGTCAGGACTCGTGCCATTTGTGCCGCCCGACTGGGCCGTCTACGGACCGTAATTCCCGAATTTAGAGCATTATCGCTGCGGCCTTGTCCATTCGCCGTCCATGCGCCGCCGACTTGGCCCGCAGCCGCGCGGCGCGACGGAATGATGCCTTGACCATTTTGCATTCTCACAGTCTATAAGCGGCGGGCCGGGAGGGATCGGCGGCCAGTCGCGCGTCCCTGCGGTCTAGCGAAAGCTCAGCAATAAGGCGCCGGAAACCGGCACCATCGTGGACCCCAATGGCCTCCCACTTGGCAGCAAGCTAGGTTCGAGACGTTGACGCAAGTGGAACAGATACCGCTCCCGCCGCAAGCGTTGGCCGAGCCGCAAATCAAGGTTTCCGGCCCGCACACGCGGCTCGAGTGGGGACTCCTGCTTCGGGATTTTTACCGGAGCACCAAGGCCTACGGCTTCTGGCTCTACTCCGCTTGGCTCGAAGTCCTGCTGAACTACCGCTCGACCGTGCTCGGCCCGCTCTGGATCGTAGTCGGCACCGGCGTCTTCGTCTTCACCGTCGGCACGCTCTACAATCGCGTGGTTCTGGCCGGCGGGTCCAACGTCTATCTCGCGCACCTCGCAATCGGCATAACGCTTTGGTTCCTGCTCATCCAAAGCGTCGTCAAGAGCTGCGAAGTCTTCCTCGATAACCGGGCTGTCCTGTTGGACGGCGCCATCACCTACACCGATTTGCTGCTCAAGCTGCTGACGACGAATATTATCTACTTCATGCACAACTTCGTCATTGTCGTCTTGGTCTTCATCGTGCTCGGAATCATGCCCACCTTCTCGGCATTGATCGTTTTGCTGACGGCGCCGCTGGTGTTGGGAAATATCCTTTGGATGTGCGTCGATCGTATCGATCCTCGGAACGCGCTACGCCGATCTCGACGAACTGCTTCACTCGACGCTTCGCTTGGTGTTCTTCGTCACGCCGATCCTCTGGATTCCGCATCAGCATGTGCGCGGACCGTATGTCGAGGCCCTGCTTTACCTGAATCCGTTTTATTACCTCATCGAGGTGATACGCGAGCCGCTGATCTACGGGACCATTCCTTGGTTTGAGATCGCCGTGCTCGCCATCGCTCTGCCGATCGGTTGGCTGATCGCCAGCTACCTCTATGCGCGCACGCGCGATTCGGTGGCGTTATGGCTCTAAACGGCGCCGGCCCCGAGCTAAGCCCGACCAGCTCGATCTCGCTGCGCGAGGTCACGCTGCGAATCCCCATGGTGCGCAAGGGCGCCAAATCGCTGACGGCCGACCCGCTGTCGCTGTTGGCCGCGTTCTATACGCCCGGGAAGACACGCAGAGAGCTGCGCACCATTCTCGACAATGTCAGCCTGGAGATCGAGGACGGCCACCGCCTCGCTCTGATCGGCCGCAACGGCGCCGGCAAGACCACTTTGCTGCGGCTGCTCGCGGGGTCGTTCACCCCCACCCGCGGGACGATCATCACCAGGGGCGACGTGCAGGCGCTGCTCAATATTTCGTTTGGCTTCAAGAGCGTCGCGACGGGGCTCGAGAATATCTATCTTCGCGGCCTGTCCATGGGCATGACCCTTGGCGAGATCGGCGAGAAACTTCCCGAGATCGTCGAGTTTTCCGAACTCGGCGACGCCGTTTACGATCCCATTCAAACCTATTCGGCGGGAATGCGCGCGCGATTGGCCTTCTCGCTGGTGTTCGCGCACGTCCCCAACATCCTGTTGATGGACGAATGGATCAGCGCGGGCGACAGATATTTCGTGGCGAAGGCGCAGGAACGGCTGGAGCAATATATCAGCCAGTGTCGCACGCTCGTGCTCGCCTCGCACAGCAAGCCGATTCTGACCGAGATCTGCACACACGGCTTGGTGCTGGAGGCCGGCCGCGTCGCCTATCTCGGCAAGATCGACGACGCCTTGAAATTCTACGACGAGGCACTGCCTGCCGGCGTGGACTACGAACGCTGGACCCGGCGCGCACGCCAAAACTTCTAGGCCCGAGGGCCTGACCATCCATGCTCAATTCACCGCCGGAGCGCCGTATTCTGATCGTCGCCGAGGCGCTTGGGTACGGCGGCACCGAATCCCACCTGGTGACGGTGCTGCCACGCCTCGCCGAAGCCGGCTTGGATATCTCCGTCTTCTGCCTGGCCGACCGCGGCCCGACGCGCTGCCGAGCTGGAGCAGGCCGGAGTGCGCGTGCTCACCGGCTCGCGGCTGGCGAGCAGGCGCGAGAAGCGCCTGCTTTATCCGCTTCAGGCCGGGCTCGACTGCTCGGCGCTCTATGCCTTCGCGCGGCAATGGCGCCCGCATGTCGCGCATTTCTTTCTGCCGGGCCCCTACCTTCTCGGCGCGCCGGTGGCGATGGCCGCGCAGATTCCCATCAAGGTCATGAGCCGGAGAAGTCTCGCGCATTATCAGCGGAACTGGATGGGCGCGCGCCATGTCGAACGGCTGCTGCATCCAAGAATGACGGCGATCGTCGGCAATTGCCGCGCCATCCTTCGCGAGCTGAAGGACGAGGGCGTTGCCGAGACGAAACTGCGCCTGATCTATAACGGCATCGAATCGGCGGGCGCCATGCACGACAAAGGCGAAGCGCGTGCGGTCGCTCGGTCTCGACGCAGATGCGTTGATCGGCATCGTTGTGGCCAATCTCATTCCGTACAAAGGACATCGCGACCTGATCGAGGCGCTCGCGCTTGCCGCACCCAAGCTCCCGCCCTCTTGGCAGGTTCTCTGTGTCGGGGCCGACAACGATCTCAGGCCCGAGCTTGAAGCCCTTGCCGCGGCGAAGGGCCTCGCCGGCAATGTGCGCTTCCTCGGTCAGCGCCTCGATGTCGGCCGCTTGCTTCAAGCGGCCGATTTCGGCGTGCTGCCGTCGCGCGCCAATGAGGGCTTCTCCAATGCGATCCTCGAATCGATGCGGGCGGGCCTGCCGATGATCGTGACCGACATCGGCGGCAATGCCGAAGCCGTGGTCGATGGCGAGACGGGCTTCGTGGTTCCCCCCGCCGACCCTGCCGCGCTTGCCGCGGCACTGCTGCGGCTGGCGCAAGATCCCGCGCTTCGCCGCAAGCTCGGCGAGGCGGGGCGCGAGCGAGTGGCGACGCATTTCACGCTCGATGACTGCGTCGCCAAGTACCGCGCGCTCTATGACGAGCTCCTCATGGCATCGGCCAAGCGAGCCGCAGATCGCGTGGTTAACTCTTAACGCTGGCGTGCGCCTGCGAGGAACTCCGGCCGTGCGAGAGGCGTTAGCGCCCCATGAGTCATCAAGCGCATGTCGACAGGGTTTGGGACGTCATCGAGAAGGCCGGCATCTGCATGATGACCACAGGTTCGATGGCGGCATGCGCGCCAGACCGATGGAGGCTCGTCCCGATAAAGAAGAGGGCGTCATCTGGTTCCTGACCGACCATCGCGGGCTCAAGGACGACGAGATCGACGCCACGCCGGAAGTCTGCCTCGTCTTCGTTTACGAACGGGAGAAGGTTTACCTCTCCCTCACCGGCGAGGCCTTCGTCGCCCACGATCCCGACCGCGCGCAAGCGCTGTGGAACGAGAAGCAGAAGCTCTGGTGGAGCGGCCCCGACGATCCGAATTTGCGTGTGGTCCGGGTCGAGCTCGAAGCGGCCGAGATGTGGGACGGTCCGGCGAGCGCGGCAATTGCCGCGTTCGAGTTCGCCAAGGCGCGCCTCACCGGCGCAAAGCCCAATCTCGGCGAGAACCGAAAAGTGTCCGTCGAGCTGGGTTAGCGCCAGCCGCGCCCGATTAAAGCCTTCCTTAGCATTCCTGAAGCAGAGTTCGCCCCGCGCGTGCTGACGCGCGCGTTGCGAGGGAGTTTGCCGGTGGTCGAGATCACCCGGCGCGGGATGTTTGGAGGTGTGGCGATGGGCGGTCTTCTGTGGAACACCGCCGCGCTCAGCAGTGAGTCGCGGCAACCTCCTTACGGTCCGGCGCCCGCGCCTCTCGACGGTCCCGAGCTTCCCTCGTTCCGCTATCCCCTCGGCGCGCAGAAGACCGAGCAATTCAACGGCGGCACCGCCAAGGAAGCCAATGTCACCGGCTTCCCCGTGTCCGACAAGCTCGCCGGCGTCTACATGACGCTCGAGCCCGGCGCCTTGCGCGAGCTGCACTGGCACGCCAACGCCGCCGAATGGGCCTATGTGCTCGAGGGCAATTGCCGGGTCACCACCATCGACCCCGCCGGCCAAAGCGAGATCGTCGATTTCGGCCCCGGCGACGTCTGGTATTTCCCGCGCGGTCACGGCCATTCGATCCAAGGCCTCGGACCGGGCACCTGCACCTTCCTGCTGGTGTTCGACAACGGCTATTTCTCGGAGTTCGGCACCTTCTCCATCACCGACTGGCTCGGCCATGTGCCGGCCGAGGTGCTCGCCAGGAATTTCGGCCTGCCGGCTGCGACCTTCGCCAATTTTCCCAAGAAGGAAGTCTATATCGCCACCGGCCCGGTGCCGCCGGCGCTGTCGCAAGATCCTGCCCCAGGCTCGCTGAACGAGCCGCCACTCACCCATCGCTACCGGCTGCTCGCGGCAAAGCCCGAAATCTTCGCCGGCGGCACGTTGCGCCGCGTCTCGGCAAGCGAGTTCCCGATCTCGACCACCATGACCGGCGCGCTTCTGGTCATCGAGCCGGGCGGATTGCGCGAGCTGCACTGGCATCCGCACGCCGCCGAATGGCAGTACTACATCAAGGGCACCGGGCGGATGACCGTGTTCGGCAGCCACGGCCGCGCGCGCACCGACGATTTCGCCGCCGGCGATGTCGGCTACGTGCCGCAGGGCTACGGCCACTATATCGAGAACACCGGCAGCGGCGAGCTCGAGGTGATGGCCGTGTTCAACAACGGCACTTACGAGTTGATCTCCATCACCGGCTGGATGGCCGCCAATCCCGATCTGCTGCTCTCCACCAATTTCGGCGTGCCGGAGAGCGTCTTCGCCAAATTCCCCAAAGACGCGGTGATCATCCCCGAGCAGGGCTGACGCTTAGCCGAGCAGGGCCAGAGCCTCGTCGGCGAGCTTGCGCGTGAGCGCACCGGCGCCGATCCCCGCTGGCGGCACGGCGCCCTGCCCTGACCAGAACCAGGAAAAATCGCCTGACCCTTTCGCTTCGGCGGCCTTGCGCAACGGCGCCAGCGCCGGTGTCGCCAGCGGATAGGCTGGATGGGCCGGATTGATCGGCCCCTGCTCGCGAATGAAGCGATTCAGAATTCCGCGCGCGGGGCGCCCGCTCAACACATCGGCGATGACCGTCTCGCGGCCCGGTTCAGCCAAAGCCGCCTGGTGCAGCGCCGAAGTCGTAGCCTCCGGACAGCGGAGATACGCGGTGCCGATCTGCACGCCCGCCGCGCCCAGCGCGAAGGCGGCGGCGATGCTGCTTCGCATCGCTGATGCCGCCGGCGGCGATCACCGGCACTTTCACCGCCGTCCACGATCTGCTGCACCAGGGCGAAGGTGCCGATCTGCGTGGCGACATCGGTCTCGATGAACATGCCGCGATGACCGCCGGCCTCAGCGCCTTGCGCGATGATCGCATCGACGCCGCGCTCGGCGAGCCACAAAGCTTCGCGGCGCGTCGTCGCCGAGCTGATGACCTTGCAGCCGGCTTGCTTGACGCGCGCGACCAGCGCCGCGTCGGGCAAGCCGAAATGGAAGCTCACCACCGCGGGGCGAAGCTGCTCGACCACGGCGCAGGTCGCCGCGGTGAACGCCACGATCGAGGCTTTCAGCGGAAGCTTGGGTAGCTCGGCGCCAAGCTCGGCATAGTAAGGCGCAAGCCGCTCGAGCCACGCGGCGTCGCGCGCCTCGTCGGCGGGCGCCGGCTGATGGCAGAAGAAGTTGAGGTTGATCGGCTTAGTCGTGCGCGCCCTGATCGCGGCGACGCCGTCGCGCGACTCTTGTCGTCGGTCAGCGCCGGCGCAAGGGAACGATCCGAGCCCGCCGGCTTCCGCCACGGCGACGGCCATGTCGGCCGCGCTCGAATTCGCCATCGGCGCCTGCACGATCGGCAGTTCCACGCCGAACAGATCGATCAGCCGCGTATCAGGCCAGGCCATCGGTCTCAGCTCTTGGAGTCGCGGCGCCTGCCGAGCAGGCGCAAGCGGAGCGCGTTCAGCTTGATGAAGCCGGCCGCGTCCTTCTGGTCGTAGGCGCCGGCGTCGTCCTCGAAGGTGACGATCTTGTCGGAATAGAGCGATTTCGGGCTCGACCGGCCGATGACGATCACATTGCCCTTGTACAGCTTGAGCGTGACCTCGCCCTCGACATGCTCCTGGCTCTTGTCGACCAAGGCTTGCAGCATCTCGCGCTCCGGCGAGAACCAGAAGCCGTAATAGACGAGCTCGGCATAGCGCGGCATCAGCGAGTCCTTCAGATGCATCGCCTCGCGGTCGAGCGTGAGCGACTCGATCGCCCGGTGCGCCACATAGAGGATCGTGCCGCCCGGCGTCTCGTAGACGCCGCGGCTCTTCATGCCGACATAGCGGTTCTCCACCAGATCGACCCGGCCGATGCCGTTGTCGCGGCCAAGCTCGTTCAGCCGCGTCAGCAGCGCGGCCGGCGACAGCGCCTTGCCGTCGATCGAGACCGGATCGCCCTGCTTGAAGCCGATCGTGACGGTGGTCGCCTTATCCGGCGCATCCTCCGGCGCGATGGTGCGCTGATAGACGTAAGGCGGCGGCTCGACCGCCGGGTCCTCCAGCACCTTCCCTTCCGACGATGAGTGCAGCAGATTGGCGTCGACCGAGAACGGCGCCTCGCCGCGCTTGTCCTTGGCGACCTGGATCTGATGCTTCTCGGCGAACTCGATCAGGTCGCTGCGCGACTTGAATTCCCACTCCCGCCAGGGCGCGATCACCTTGATGTCCGGATTGAGCGCATAATAGGTCAGCTCGAAGCGCACCTGGTCGTTGCCCTTGCCGGTGGCGCCATGCGCCACGGCGTCGGCGCCGGTCTCGCGCGCGATCTCGATCTGCCGCTTGGCGATCAGCGGCCGCGCGATCGAGGTGCCGAGCAGATAGACCCCTTCATAGAGCGCGTTGGCCCGGAACATCGGAAACACGAAGTCGCGCACGAACTCCTCGCGCAGATCCTCGACGTAGATCTCCTTGATGCCGAGCAGCTCGGCCTTCTTGCGTGCAGGCGCAAGCTCCTCGCCCTGGCCGAGATCGGCGGTGAAGGTCACGACCTCGCAGCCATAGGTCTCCTGCAGCCATTTGAGGATGATCGAGGTATCGAGCCCGCCGGAATAAGCGAGCACCACCTTCTTGATATCGGTCGCCATGGAAAAGCCTCGCGCGGGCCCCGTGAAGGGTTCGGACCCGCCGGGACTATAGGCAGGCGACGCGCTTGTGCAAGTGCTGGCCCGTGCTGCGCAAGGAGGTTCCGGCATTGGCCAATGCCTCACCGGCCCCGCCGAGCAACGCCCCGACCCCCCGGTGCAAGCCGATCGAGACGCGCTCGACGCCCCGCTCGAGCCGCGCGTCGTTGCGCCTCAAGGGATCGAGCAGCAGCCGATAGAGCGCAAAGACGATGGCGATGGTGATGATCCCGGCGAACACGATATCGCTGACGAAATGCCGCCCGAACACCACGCGCAAGGAGCCGACCGCCGTGCCGAAGATCACGGCGCCGCCAAGCGCCACCGCCCGGACCTGCGGCGGCGCCAGCGTCGCCGGCGCAATCGTCCAGAACGCTTGGCTCGCCTCTCCCGACACGAAGGAGCAATTGCGCTTGCAGGCACCGCCCGGCCGCCACCAGGGCTGGAAGTCGGCGGTGCCGGCAAATTGCTGAACGCCGATCGGCCGCGGCCTCCCCCAATTCTCCTTGAGCAGGAGGTTTGACGTCACCCCCGGCCCGAGCAGGAACGAGCCAAGCAGATAAAGCACCACCGAAGGGGCGATCAGCATCTGCTGGTCCGGAAACACCAGCTTGCGCAGCAGCGCGAACAGGGCGGGCGCCAGCAGCAGGAAAGGCACCCAATTGGCGGCCTGCCGCACCAGGTTCCATTCATAGTTGATCGACAGGGGAAATTTGGCGCGCTCCGGATCGAAGAACAGCTGCGCCACTTCGAGGTCCCACAGCGGAAAGGCTGCAAACAGAACCCCAAGCACGGCACTCAGCGCGATGAACGACAGCAAGAAGCCGCGCGACACGGCAAACCCCCAACCCCGACCCGGAGGCGACGCTAGCCGGTCTGCGCGACAGTCCCGTGAGGTTGCGATGAAGATTCGTTTGCGGATCCGCGACGATCCGAAGACGAATTCATGACCATGACAATGGAGCGGAATGATTTTCAAAACCGATTCGGGGCGAAGACATCATGACGACTGGGTGGATGGGTTGGGGACGCGTCGCCAAGCCGTCCCGATTGCGGCTCGGGTCACGCCGCTGACGGTTCGATGACAGTTTTGATCTCGATCAGAGCGGCGCCCGCGCGACAGGCGTTTCATGGCCCCGACACGTTCCGCCGGTGGAACCGAAAAGACAGGTCGGCGTTTGAAGCATCAGGCCAGTCGGCAATGACACGGGAGGGTAAGATGCCCCAAGAGCTAGAGCACAGCACCGTAGCCCAAAAGTCTTATGTTGGACCTTTGGCGGATGTTCCCAGCCTCGGTTTCATCACCCGTCGCAAGAGTTCGAAGGGCAGCGCCGCCTGGCGCGAGACCGTGACGCAGCACGTACCCGAGACGTGGCCCGCGGCCCGCTTGGCCTTGCAGGCGCGGATCGCCGCGCTCGATATCGACGGCTAGGCGCGCGAGCCGGCGAGCAGCCAATAGATGAAGCCGCCGGCGAAGCCGGCCGCCGCGAAGATCGTCATATAGGGGCTTGCCAGGATCCGCGGCAGATCGGCGGACTCTGGCGCGGCGAGAATGGGAATGGCCGCGAGCGACGCGCCTCCCGCCAGCACGTAATACATCCACGACCTGATCCTTAAGACTTCGCCCGCCACGGCCGCGACCAATCCCGGCAGCGCGTTGAGCGCCGGCGCGACCGTACCGGCGAACAGCACCGCGCCGAAGACCGGGGCGGCATGTTGCATGACCGACTCTTGCGGCGCGGCGGCGCTGAGCTCGTTGCCGGCCCAGATCGCGCCGAGCGCGAACAGCACGACGACCGACACGAGGGCGGCCAGGAAAAATGCCACGACCACCAAGATCGTGCGGAAGATGATGCGTGAGATCATGCGCGCCGCCTGTTTGTCGCGCTCGCCTGCGAGCCGGAAGGCTTTATAACACCGTCTCCTCGCGTAGGGTGGGCAACGGCAACGCCGTTGCCCACGAGCGGCGATGGTGGGCACGCTTCGCTTTGCCCACCCTACAGAGTCCGACAATGGCTGAGATGGAATTCTGGTACGAGTTCGGCAGCACCTATTCCTACCCTGCCGCCATGCGCATCGAGCGGCTTGCCGCCGACGCCGGAATTTCCTTGCGCTGGCGCCCGTTCCTGCTCGGGCCGATCCTGAAGCAGCAAGGGTTGAACGACTCGCCCTTCAACATTTTCGCGGCGAAGGGGCGCTATATGTGGCGCGATCTTGAGCGCGTCTGCGAGGCCGAAGGCCTGCCGCTCAAGCTGCCGCCGGTTCGCTTCCCGCAAAATGGGCTGAAGCCCGCGCGGCTGGCGCTGATCGGCGAGGCTGAGGGTTGGACGCCGGCCTTCACCCGCGCCGTTTTCGCCGCGAATTACGCCGAGCAGAAAGACATCAGCGACGACGCGACGCTTCGCGCCATCCTCACCGCGCTCGGCATCGACGCCGACGCCGCGCTTGCCGCGGCAAACACGTCAGAGACCAAGGACGCTCTGAAGCGTCAGACCGAGGAGGCGGCGTCGCGCGGCCTGTTCGGCGCGCCGTCCTTCATCGTGGGCGATGAATTGTTCTGGGGCAACGACCGCCTCGAAGCCGCGCTCGCCTGGGCGAAGCGACCCTAGGCCGGCGTAGCGAGCCGCGCGCTGGCGCGCTGCTTGATGCTGGCGCTCTTCAATTGCCCGCAAGCGGCCATGATGTCCCGGCCGCGAGGGCTGCGCACCGGGCTCGCATAGCCAGCGCGGTTCACGACTTCCGCGAATTTCTCGATCTGCTCCCAGTCGGAACATTCGAACGGCGCGCCTGGCCAAGGATTGAACGGGATCAGATTGATCTTGGCGGGGATCTTGGCGAGCAGCCGCACCAGGGCCTTGGCGTCGGCGATCGAATCGTTGACGCCTTTCAGCATCACATATTCGAAGGTGATGCGCTTGGCGTTGGAGAGGCCGGGATAGGCGCGGCAGGCGGCGAGCAAATCCTTGAGCGGCCATTTCTTGTTGATCGGCACCAGCTGATCGCGCAACTCGTCGCGCACCGCATGCAGCGAGATGGCGAGCATGGTTCCCGCCTCCTCGCCCCAGCGCGGAATCTCCGGCACCACGCCAGAGGTCGACAGCGTGATGCGCCGCTTGCCGATGGCAAGCCCCTCGCCGTCGGCGGCGATCGCGCAGGCGTCGCGCACATGGTCGAAATTGTAGAGCGGCTCGCCCATGCCCATCAGCACGACATTGGTGATCTTGCGCATCGAGTTGGGGAGCCCGCGCGGGTCTGGCGCCAACGTGCCGGGCCAGTCGCCCAGCCGGTCGCGGGCGAGCATGATCTGGCCGACGATCTCGCTTGGGTTCAGATTGCGCACCAGCTTCTGCGTGCCGGTATGGCAGAACGAGCAGGTCAGCGTGCAGCCGACCTGGCTCGAGATGCAGAGCGTGCCGCGATCTGCTTCCGGGATATAGACGGTCTCGATCTCCTTGCCGTCGGCAAGACGCAGCAGCCATTTGCGCGTGCCGTCGACCGAGACCTGCTCGGTGACGATCTCGGGCCGCGCCAGCGTGAAGACTTCGGCAAGTTCGCCGCGCAGCTCCTTGGCGATGTCGGTCATGCCGGCGAAATCGGTTGCGCCACGCACATAGAGCCAGCTCCAGAGCTGGCGCACGCGCATGCGCGCCTGCCGCTCGGGCACGCCGAGATCGAGCAGCCGCGCGCCAAGCTCCGACCGGCTGAGCCCGATCAGAGTCGTGTTGCGCGCCGACGCGTTTGGGGCAGGCTTTGCGAGCTCGCCCGGAAGGGTGGACATGGTCATGACATTAGGCCTGGCCGGGATTGTTCCCGGACCCTGCCCTCATATCATGTCGGCGGCGAAAAAAGCCAAGAAGCAGGCGAAAAAGCCTGTGGGCCGGGGACTTAGTCGTCCATGGCCTCCTCGGAGACCTCCAACACGCTCTTGTCGGGGTTGGCGTCGCACTCGATCAAGATCTGCGCGAGGTGGCCGGCCATCTTGCCGAAATCGATCGTCGCGGGCTCGTCCTCCTCGGTGTAGTAGCCCTCGAACCACATCATGATGAGGCCCTTGTTGTCGTCGTCGTACCCAGTGAACTGCTTGCAGCTCAGCTCGGACACATCGATGGCTTCGGCGGCCAGAGCAGGCTTCGCGGCGCAGATCGCCGCCACGGCGGCAAGCGTAGTGACAGTGAAAATCTTCATGGATCTCCTCGAGGTTTGGCGGCGCTTGCCGCGAGCGGGTGCGACGGTAATTCGGTTGGGTGTCAGGGGAAAGAAACTGTGCGCGGCAGGATTTGCAGGAGCTTAACCGCTGCATTCCTTGGCGGCGCGGTCGAGCGCGTCGGACAGACCGTTGAGCGAATAGACGTCGCTCGTGGCGGTGCCGCGCAGCGACTTCCCGTCGATCTTCAGGGTGTTGCCGGTCTTCATCGCCTCGACGATCTTGGTCTCCATGTCCGGCTTCTCGACGAAGGCGCCCTCGTCCTTGGTGAACAGGTCGAACTTGGCGGTGCCGATGGTCGCGGTGACCTTGGCCCCTTCCGCGAAGGGGTAGCCCATTTTCACGCTGATCTCGTTCGTGACGTTCTCGGCCGGCCAGCGCGAGATGTAGAAAAAGATGGGCCCGCGCTTGATTTTCTTGGGATTTGAGTTGGTCGGCTTGGCGACGGCGAAGCAGACTTTGGCGGGACCGGTCGCGGCATAGGCCGACCAATCCTTGAACTTCTCCAACAGCGTGACTTCCTGCGCCAGGGCTGGCGTGACTGAGAGCGTCCCGATGAGGCAAACAGCTCGAACGGCTCGGTGCATCTCCCCGTCCCCGATTCGTGAGCAGGCGTGCCGCATTAAGCCCCGATTTTCCTTTGACGACAAGGCCTCAACCCTGCCTGCGGCGCTTCCTGGGCGCTCCCTGCACATGCGGCCGAGGCGGCGGGGCCTCGGCGTGCTCGGCGACAGGGCGGTGGCCGAAGCGGCCGAGCGAGCGCAAGCGGTCATACATGACGATGGCCCCTGCCGTGGCGACATTGAGGGAGAAGGCGGCGGGAATGCGCACCAGATGCCGGCAGCGCGCGGCCAGCTCGGGCGACAACGTGCCGCGCTCGGGGCCCAGCACATAGGCGGCGCGCACAGGGTGTGGAAAACTTGGCAGCTCGTGCGCCGCCTCCAGGATCTCCACCCCGACCAGGCTACAGCCTTTGGGCAATTTTAGATCGGCAAGGCTCCGCCAGTGATACAGGGGTAGGTGTGTCCAGGCCTTGGAGGTATCGTGATGCATCTCGACCGCCTTCTCGTCGGCGCCGATGGTGAACACGAAGCTCGCCCCGAACGCATGCGCCGAGCGCAAGCAGATTGCCGAGATTGACGGCCTTCGAGATGCCCTCGACGCCAATGGCGAAATAGCCGCGCGCAGGGGGAAGTAGGGTTTTCACAAGTCTTGTCTGCCACAAGCCTTGTGTGAGCAAAAGGGAGCCATCGCCGGGAGGACGCTAATTCGATGCGGGTCGCGCAATTCAGCGAGTTTGGAGGCCCTCAAGCGCTTCGCCTTGAGGAGGTGGCCGAGCCGAGCCCGGGCCCGGGCGATGTCCTCATCAAAGTGACGGCGGTCGGCCTCAACTTCTTCGACACGCTGATGCTGCGCAATCAATACCAGGTCTCCCCGCCGCTCCCCTTCTCGCCGGGGGCGGAAATCGCCGGCACCGTCGAAGCCCTCGGCGCGAACGTCACGGAATTCAAGCTTGGGCAGAGAGTTTTGGCCTTTATCGGCGGCAATGGCTGCCGCGAGAAGGTGGTCACCAAGGCGAAGAACGCAGTGCCGATTCCGGATGGCGTCAGCGATGAGATCGCCGCCGGCATTCCCATCACCTACGGCACGGCGCTGCATGGCCTCAAGGATCGCGCCAATCTCAAGCCGGGCGAGACCGTTGCGGTGCTTGGCGCCGCGGGCGGCGCCGGCATTGCCGCCGTCGAGATCGCCAAGCTGATGCGCGCGCGGGTGATTGCCGTGGCCTCGTCGGGCGACAAGCTCGCCTTTGCCCGCGAGCACGGCGCCGATGAGGGCGTCAACTATGAATCCGAAGACCTCAAGACGAGGCTGAAGCAGCTCACCGCGCCGAAAGGCGTCGACGTGCTCTACGATCCGGTCGGCGGCGCCTATGCCGAGCCGAGCTTGCGCGCCATGGCCTGGGAGGGACGCTATCTCGTGCTCGGTTTCGCCTCGGGCACGATTCCCAAGATCCCGCTCAATCTCGTCATGCTCAAGGGCTGCGCCATCATCGGCGTGTTCTGGACCGCCTTCGTCGAGCGCCATCCGGAGAAGCACCGCGCCAACATGGTCGAGCTGCTCGACTGGTGCAAGCAGGGGCTGATTCACCCGCATATCCATGCGAGCTTCGCGCTGGTCGAGACCGCCAAGGCGCTGTCGCTGATCGAAGGCCGCAAGGTCACCGGCAAGGTGATCATCAACCCGCAGCGCTAGGTCTTGTTCGGCAGTTCCTTGTCGAGCGCCCGCGCCGCCGCCGCCCTGTGCGTCGGGGTGATGTGCGTGGCGACGAGACCGATCACCGCCGTGAGCAGCGCCGCATCGTCGGCGAAGCCGAGCCCCGCGATCATGTCGGGGATGACGTCCGCCGGCAGGATGAAATAGGCGAGCGCCGCCAGCAGCATGCCGCGCACCCGCATCGGCGTCGCCGGGTCGAGCGCGCAGTAATAGGCCGCGACCAGATCGTCGACGAACGGCACCATCCCGGCAAAGCGCTTGAGCTTGGCCCAGAAGTCGCGGCGGACCTTCCGCTCCCGCTCGGTAAGCGTGACAGGCGAGATTTGCCGGCCAAAGGCCGCATCCTTGAGCTCGCTCGCTTCGTTCCAGGCAACCATCGCATCATCCTCGGTGAGGGTCTAACCCTAGGAATCCCTGAAGGAAAAATAGGGTAGCTGGGCCCGGTTCGCAAGCATGCGAGGACTCCGAGCGCCCGTCAGGCGCTCCCGTTTCCTTGAATTTCACACTTATCTTGCATGCTCGCGGTCGGTCCTGGTCGAGTGAGGTCTTGCGTTTTGCGTAGGGCAGGCCGCTTGCCGATAATTGCCGGTGCGCTGCTTGCAGCATTCGCCGCCCTTTATTGCGCGGCGGCGATGCCGGCGGTCGCCATGACCGGACAGCAATCTCCCCCTTGGGTCGCCAAGGCGCTCGACGCCACCATCGCCAGCAAGCTTCGCCAGCTTGAGGCTGTCAAGCGCGACATCGACCAGTCGGGCTGCGAATTTGCCGCCGACGACGCCAGCATCGAGGGCTGCCAGCAGCTCGAAGCCAAAGCGCGCACGCTCGAAGCCGAGATCGAGGAGCTCAAGGCGCGCGTTGGCTGGACGGTCGAAAAGCAGAAGGCGGTGGAAGCTGCCGGCCCGCAAGCCGCGCCGCCGCAACCGAAGCCCTACACCTATCGCTGGCGGACCGATCCCGGCGCCGCATACCGCACGGTGTGCGTGCGGCTGTGCGACGGCTTCTACTATCCCGTCAACGACGTGTCGCGGCCCGGCAGCTTCATCGCCGAGGAGAAGCTGTGCCAATCGACCTGCGCGGTGCCGGCACGGCTGTTCTACCAGCCGCTTCCTGCCGCCGATGACGCCAGCGAGATGGTCGCGTTGACCGGCGAGCGCTACGCCGATCTGCCCAACGCCTTCCGCTATCGCAGCGAATATCTCAATGCCTGCGCTTGCGGGCCCAAGCCCTGGAGCGCCGAGGCCAAGGCGCGATATGAGCGCCGTGCCCTGCTTGCCACGCGGACCCGGCTTGAGCGCATGGTCGCCGCCGGTGCCGGCGAGACGGCCAAGCTTCTGGCCGAGGCCGATCTCACCGTCGTTGCCGAACGCAAGCCGCGCATGCGCAACACGGCCGTCAGGGGCAAGCTTCAGTACCGCGGATTATTCGGCAGGCTGCGCCCAGCGCGCTACGGCGCGGAGGCCCGCAACGATCAGCCGCAGCGCCGCTTCTTTCTGTTCCGCAGCCGCTAAAGCCACGCCGCCGCAGCTTGCGCGCCCGGCCTTGCATGGCCATGGACCACATGCCATTTCACCCGGCATGGCAAAGCATCGTCTCCTGTTCGTCTGCCTTGGCAATATTTGCCGCTCACCCATGGCCGAAGGCGTGTTCCGCCGCGTCGCCGCGGAAGAGGGCGTGCTCGACCGTTTCGAGATCAACTCGGCCGGTCTCGGCGATTGGCATATCGGTCAGGCACCCGACACGCGCGCGCAACACGCCGCGCGCAATCGCGGCATGGATATTTCAGGCCAGAGCGCCCGGCAGATAACGCCCAGCGACTATGACCGCTTCGATCTTCTGCTGGCCATGGACGACTCGAATTTCACGGGGCTCACCGAGCTTGCGCCCGAAATCGGCGCGCCACAAGGTGCGCCGCTTCCTCGATTTCGCGCCGCATCTCGGCACGCGCGACGTGCCGGATCCCTTCTATGGCGAGAGCGAGGGCTTCGATCACGCGCTCGATCTGATCGAGGAAGCCGCGCGCGGCCTGCTTGCCGAGCTGCTCAGCGCCAAAAAGACCCCGGTAAAGAAGAACGCCTAGTCCTCGAGCGGATAAGCGGCCTCGACCACATACGGTCCGCCCCCCACAGAATTGCGCGAGGAGTAGAGCACGAAGCGGCTGACGGTGAAGCTGCCGGGCCCAATGCCGCCTTGGCGCTCGAGATAGGCCGCGACCGCGTCGGGGCGCGCGCCTCTGAGTCGCGCCAGCGTCACATGCGGCTTGAAATTGCGCCCTTCTGGCGGAAGGCCGGCCTCCCGCGCCGCGCGCTCATTGGCGCGCCGCAACGCGTCGAGCCCCTCCGACGGCGCGATCCCGGCAAAGATCGCCCGCGGCTTGCCGCCGCCGAAGCTGCCGAGCCCGTTGAGCCTGAGCTCGAATGGATCGGCCACGATCTCGCCCAGCGCGGTGATGAAATCCCGCGCCGTATGCCGGTCGACATCGCCGATGAAGCGGAGCGTCAGATGGTAGTTCTCGGGATCGATCCAGCGTGCGCCGGAAAGCCCCGCGCGCAGCAGCGTCAGCCGCTCGGCGATGCTGCCTGGGATTTCGATCGCGGAAAAGAGCCTTGGCATCTGGATTCGCTGACCAACACAACAGTCATGGGCACGGGTTCGGATAGTCAAGATGGATCTGCTCGATGTCCTCAAGCACGTTGTCCGACAGCTTGAGCGCGGCGGCGTCGATATCGGTCTTGAGCTGCTCCATGCTGGTCGCGCCGATGATCGTGCTGGTGACGAAGGGGCGCGACACCGCAAAGGCGATCGCCATCTGCGCGGGGTCGAGCCCGTGCTTCCTTGCCAGCTCTATATAGGCAGAGATCGCGCGAGGACCATTCCCCTGCTCGTAACGGCCGAGCCGGTTGAACAGCATCTTGCGCGAGCCTTTAGGCAGCGCGCCACCCTCATATTTGCCGCTGAGATAGCCCTGGCCGAGCGGCGAATAGGCGAGCAGGCTCACCTGCTCCCGGTAGAAGATCTCGGAAAGCCCCGTCTCGAAGGAGCGGTTGACGAGATTATAGGCGTTCTGAATCGAGACCGGCCGGGGCAAGCCTTGCTGCTCCGATTGCTTGAGGAAGCTCATCACACCCCACGGCGTCTCGTTGGACAGTCCGACGAACCGCACCTTGCCGCTCGCCACGAGCTTCGCCAAGACGCCGAGGATCTCATCGATAGGGTGCGTGTCGCCCTCGAGGTGCAGGTAGTCGTGACCCTCGAAGATGCGCATCGGCCGATCCGGCCAATGCAGCTGATAGAGATCGATATAGTCCGTCTTCAGGCGCTTGAGGCTCGCCTCCACCGCTTCGTTGATCTGCGCCGCGCTGTGCCGCGTCTTCGCTCCGTCCTGGCGCAGCCACGTCATCTTGCCGCGGCCGGCGACCTTGGTCGCGATCATCACCTTGTCCCGCTTACCGCGCGCGGCAAGCCAGCTGCCGATGATCGCCTCCGTGCGGCCTTGCGTCTCGGCCTTCGGCGGCACCGGATAGATCTCCGCGGCGTCGAAAATATTGATGCCGCGCTCGACCGCGTAGTCCATCTGCGCGTGGCCGTCGGCCTCGCTGTTCTGCTCGCCGAAAGTCATGGTGCCGAGACAGAGCCTCGAGACTTTCACACCCGTGCGGCCAAGCTCTCGATACTCCATGCGCGTGGCTCCCCTGCGGTCCTGGACTTGCGGCGTTTACGATTGCGTAACGGTAAACGTCCACGACCTGGGAGGCTCCGTTATCTGTCTTTGTTAAGGACTGACGGGCTAAAAGAGAAGTCTCTGAACCATGCCACCTCACGGCACGCTCCGTGCGCCAAATTGCGGCAGGGATACGAGACTTGGATGCGGGTGAGGTTGCTCCCGACGATCGGAGCCGGAACGGGGCCGATACCGGCCCTGGCGCAAATCGCGGCCTGAGCCTTGAGTTCCACTCGGTTCGACTTGGCGACAATGCGTCGGAAGGCCAGACGAATGTTCACTGTTGACACAGAGCCGGCGCGCGGCGCGGCCAGGCAGGAAACGAAACTCAGCCCAAGCGTGGCGAACGGCCAGCCGCTTGGCGGTGTAAGCCGGCCGACAGACGACATTCGCCTATTCTCGGACTTGGGTCAGCCGCTGTCGCTCGCCGTCACCTCGAGGCTCGATTCCATCGCCAGTGACTGGCGGGACTTGCAGCAGCGCGCGCCGGTCAGCCCCTATCAGACCTTCGATCTTGTCGAGCTGTGGGTCCGCCACGCCGCCGCGGCCGCCGGCGTTGAGCCGCGCATCGGCGTGGTGCGCAACGCAGCCGGCAAGGTCGTGATGATTCTCCCCTTCGGTCTGATCCGCCGCCTCGGCACGACCGTCGGCGTCTATCTCGGCGGCTCGCATTTCAACGTGAACGTGCCGCTGGTCGATCCGAGCCTTCGCCTCGGGCCCGGCGCCGTCACACGCATCCTCGACGAATATTGCCGGACCACCGGTGCCGACCTGCTGCATTTGTACCATCAGCCCGTCGCCTGGCGGGGCGTCCAGCACCCCTTCCGCTGCCTGCCGCACCAGAACGCTCCCGACGACATCAGCCTGATCCTCGTCGCCGGCGGCGACTTCCCGAAATTCCTCAGCACCGAGGTAGCGCGCAAGGTGCGATCGGAACTTCGCCGCAAGGCCGCCAAGTTCGCCGAAGCGGGCGCCCGCACCATTCGCGCCGACACGCCGCAAGACGTCGAGCGGTGTCTCGACGCCTTCTTGGTTCAAAAGTCGAAGCGGCTTGCTGCGCAGGGGCTCGACGATCCTTTCGCCGAGCCCGGGATCAAGGAGTTCTTCCGCGACGCCGCGCTGCGCGGTCTCGGCGGAGCCGAGGGCATGGAGATGCATGCGCTGGAAGCCGCCAACGGCCATCTGCTGGCGGTGCGCGCCGGCGCGCGCCATCAGGACCAATATTCCCTCATGGTGCAATCCTTCGACACCACCGACCCCCTAGCCAAATACTCGCCGAGCGAGGCTCTGATCGCCGATGTCCTGGCCGAGAGCTGCCAGCACGGCTTCACCGCGTTCGATTTCGGCGTGGGCTCGAGCCCGGTTCAAGCAAGTTTGGTCTAACGGCATCGTCGAGCTGTTCAATCTCACCCACGCCGTCGGCCCGAGGGGACAGCTTTATGCCGGCCTGGTGCAGCTCGCCGGCGCGGCTGCTCGCTACATCAAGCGCAATCCGAGGCTGTTCTCGGCGGTGCAGGAAGCGCGGGCCTTCAGCGCGCGCTTTCGCGGCCGCAGCGAATAGGCAGATTTGGAGGTTTCCTTTGTCACGCGTCGGTCAGACTTCGCTCCAAGCCGCACATGCCCCGGCCAACCAGCGGGCCGAGATCGCCGATCGGCGCGACGCGCTGTTTCGCGAGACCGCCTGGCAGAAATGCCAGCGTGTGGCGCTCGGCACGGCGTGGTCGCTTCTGCCGACGCGCATCGGCAAGCTCTTGCCCCTCACCCGCCTCTGGCTCTCCGATCTCGTGGCGCCCCGTAAAGATCTGCCCGACGCGGAGATTCCGGCCGATCGAGGCGATTTTGCCGGGATGGTCCACGACCTTTCGCCCGCGACGCTGATCGCCGCCTATAAGCACGGGCTGTTCCCGAAGGGACATTTCGGTCCGCTCAAATGGGTTTCGCCGAGCGAGCGCTGCGTCTTGTTCTTCGACGAGTATCACATCTCCCGACGCATCCGCTCGATCATGCGGCAGGAGAAATACAAGGTCACCTTCGACCGCGATTTCGAGGGGGTGATCAAGGCCTGCGCCGCGCCGCGCTCCGGCCGCTGGCATTTGACCTGGATCACGCCGCGCATCATGCGCGCTTATGCCGAGCTCTACGACGCGGGCTATGTCCACTCCTTCGAGGTCTGGAACAAGGACGGCGAGCTGGTCGGCGGCGGTTACGGCGTGGTGCTCGGTGGCGTCTTCGTCATCGAGTCGCAGTTCTCTCACGAATCGAACACCTCGAAGATCGGCTTCTCGGTGCTGAACTGGCATCTCGCCAAATGGGGCTTCCTCATGAGCGACAACAAGCTGCCGACGCCGGTCACGCTGCAAATGGGCTTCCGCGTCATTCCCCGCGGCGAATATCTGCGCGATCTCTCCGTCGCTCTGGGACGCGAGGGCAGACCGGGCCGCTGGGAAGTCGAGGCCGGCCCCAAGGCCGTCGCCGATTGGCACCCCGACAAGGATAGCCCTAAGCGCGCGGAAGTCCTTGAGCCCGCAGAGTGACGCAAGCTTAGGCAAGTTCCATGAAGAAGCGCGGCGGCAAATCTGGTAGGGCATCGCGCACGCTGCCGGCCAATAAACGCGGCGGCTCGCTGTCGCTGCCCTCTTTGCTCACGGCTGCGCGGATTGCCGGCGCGCTTGCCGGCTTCGCCACCCAGGTCGTGCTCGCCCGCACCTTGCAGGCGCATGCGCTCGGCGTGTTCTTCTCCGTCACCAGCCTCGCCGCCGTGGTGGGGCTGATCTGCGCCCACGGCTACCCGGCCATCGCCGCACGCTTCGTCTCGCGTTATCGCGAGCAGGGTAAGGAGAGCCTGATCGGCGCTTTCGTCGGCGAGTCTTTCCGCGTAGCCACGATCTCTGTCGCCATCGCCACGATCGCGGTTATGGCCGGTGCCGCGCTTTGGCCGTCCTTCGACTTCGATGCCCGCTTGGCTCTGGCCGCCGCGGCCTTGTCGATCCCCGCCCATGCCTTTCTGCGGTTGAACGGCTATTTTGCGGCAGCGATCCGCCGCTTTGCCGTCGCTTATCTGCCGGACACCTCGATCAGGCCGTTTCTGCTGCTTGGCGGCGTGCTCGTGCTGGTGGCCTGTGGCTTGACGCTGACCGCGAGCATGGTCGCCTGGCTGCTGACGGCGATCCTCACCGCGCTCGCGCTGGTGCAATACGCGCTGCTGCGCAGGGATCTGCCGAAAGGCGCGCGTTCCGCGGCGCCGCCTCGCCTGACCAGGCTTTGGCGGCGCGAAGCGAACCCGCTGATCCTCGTTGCCCTCTTCACCAACTACTTCGCCGACGTCGACATTCTCCTCGTCACGCCTCTGCTGACCAGCGCCGAGACCGCCGCGCTTGGGCTCTGCCTCAAGCTTTCACTGCTCGTCGGGTTCGCCGTGCAGGTCGCCCATCAGGTCGTCGTGCCCGATCTTGCCGATGCGCGCGCGCGCAAAGACAACAGCTCGATCAACGACGTGGTGTTGCGTGCTTTCGCCTTCCCGCTCGCCATCACCGTCGGCGCGATGGCTGTGGTGGCGCTATGGGGGGAAAGCCTGCTCGCCATCTTCGGCCCCGAATTCACGAGCGCGAAGACGCCCCTCCTGATCCTGATGGCCTGCCAGCTCGCGCGCGCGTTGTTCGGGCCGAGCGTGTTGCTGCTCACGGTGATCGGCGCGCAACGGCAGAATGCTGCCTTGGCCATCGCCGCGTTGATCGTGCTTGCCGGCGCCAATCTGGTGCTCGTGCCGCTTTACGGCGTGCTTGGCGCGGCGATCGCCGTTGCCATTGCCACGCTGTTCTGGTCGGTGGCCTGCGCGATCACGCTCGGTCGCCTGAGCGGGCTCAGGACCGACGCGCTGTATCTCATGGGCAGGCTGGGCTCGCCCCGGAGCGCCCCGGCCTAGGCTGCGCCGCGGCCGCCAAGCGTGACCGCGCCGCTGCGCTCGATCTGCTGGTCTGCCTCTTCGGTGGCGAAGAAGGTGGTGAAGAGCAGCCACAGCACGAAGGCCGCGACGGTCAGAAGCGCGATTGCCGAGAAGATCTTGCCGAAATGGAGGGGCATGCGATGCGGGTTCCTTGGCCGAGGGTCACGGACAGTAGCCAAGTCGTGAACGCCGATCAATCCGCCGCTGTGGCATAGTCGGCGCGCCTGGCTAGGGAGCGAGGGAAGCGGCATGGGGAGCGTGAACGGAGGGGAAGCGTCAAACGGCAGCGGCGAGGCCGCGCCGCCTGACCGCATCATCCTCGTCGTCTGCCCGACCCATCGCGATTATCGCGAGCTTCCGCTGATCTCCCCTCCCGGCATCCAATACATCTTCCACGATTATGCGAGCACCAGCCTCGAGGACCTGGTCAGCAATCCTGACCACGCCAAGGATCTTGCCGCCGACCCGCTCGATGAGATCGAAGCCATCCTCGCCAAGGTGCAGGGGCTCGAGCTCGCCGGGGTGATGTCCAGCGACGACTACCCCGGCTCGGCGCTGGCTGCCGCCGTGGCGCAACGGCTCGGCCTGCCCGCTCCCGACCCCTCCGTCGTTCTGCTCTGCCAGCACAAATATCTGGCGCGGTTGGCGCAAGCCAAGCTCGTGCCGCATGCCGTCCCGCCTTTCGCGCTGATCGATGTCGCTGAAGGCGCGCCGCTTCCCGACGGCTTGCGCTTTCCGCTTTTCGTCAAGCCGGTGAAGTCGTTCTTCTCGATCGGCGCCGCGCGGGTGAACTCTCCTGCCGAGCTTGAGGCGATCCTGCCGCACTGGGAAAACCTCGATCAATTCTTCCTGCCGCTCGACCGCATGCTCGAGCGCTATACCGGCGCGAGCATCGGCACCAAGCGGCTGATCGCCGAAGGGCTGCTGCAAGGGCGAGCAGGTCACCGTCGAAGGCTATGTGCATAACGGCAAGGCCACCATCTTCGGCGTGGTCGATTCGATCCTGTTCCCCGGCACGCTCGCCTTCTCCCGCTTCGACTATCCATCGCATCTGCCGGTCGGCGTGCAGAAGCGCATGGGCGAGATCGCCGCGACGACGATGCAGGGGCTCGGCTTCGACAACGGCATCTTCAACATCGAGATGATGTACGACGCTGACGCCGATCTGCATCTCGATCATCGAGATCAACCCGCGCATGGCCTCGCAGTTTGCCGATCTCTACGAGAAGGTCGACGGCACCAGCAGCTACACCGTGCTGCTCGACATCGCCCAAGGCAAGACGCCGCGCTTCATGCACGGGCAGGGGCGCTACGCCTTCGCCGCGAGCTGCGTGTTGCGCAGCTTCGAGGATTATCTGGTCGCCGCCGTGCCGAGCGAGGCCGATGTCGAGCGCCTCGCGCGGATTTATCCCGATATCAGGGTGGAGTTGCACGCCACACCCGGTCGCAAGCTCTCCGACGAATTCCAGGACGGAAAGAGCTATCGCTATGGCGTCGTCAATCTGGGCGGACGCGATCGAGCCGACGTGCTCGAGCAGTTTGCCTCATGCCGCCCGCGCCTCGGCATCGAGCTTGAGCCTATCGGCATGCCGCGAGACGCGCCTCGCATCGACGCCGCTCCGCACGCGGAGCAGCTCGGCGCATAGAAAAAGCGGCAGAGAGCGCCTGCCCTCTGCCGCCTGATCTGCAAAATGCTTAGGCCGGCTAGTTGCCCTTGACGTTCTTCTCGATCCAATCCGAGAACGACGACACGCGGGTATAGACGCCGGGGAACAGCGGATTGCCGCATTGCGGGCCCCAGCTCACGATGCCGACCTGGGTGTAGCCCTTGTCGTTGCCCTTGTCGGCGACGATCAGCGGGCCGCCGCTATCGCCGAAGCAGGAATCCTTGCCGCCGGTCGGGCCGGTGGCGCAGATCTCCGTCTCGCCGATGACGAAATCCGGGACCTGGAGCGACTCGTAGACCGCCTTGCATTCCTTGGGATCGATCACCTCGATATCGACCTCATGCAGCTTGCGCGGCGCTTCGAGCTCCTCGTTGGTGAGCAGCTTCTTCTCCGACACCGTCTTGCGCCCGGCCATCACGTCGACCGCATTCTGGAACGCCTGGAAGTCCCAGATCGCGCCCCAGCCGGTGACGGTGACGGTGGCGCCCGCCGGCATCACGGCCTGCTCCTTGGCGGCATCGGCGAAGCTGATCGCGGCGGCATCGGGAATCGGCTGCTTCAGCTTGACCAGCGCCAGGTCGGCCTTCTCGCCGGCGATATAGCCGGGATGCACGATGATCTTCTCGCTTTCGATCTTCTTGGTCTTGGCGCGGTCGTTGCTGCCATAGCCGATCACCACCGCGTCGGTATCCATCAGGCAATGACCGGCGGTGAGGATCCATTGCGGGTCGATGATCGAGCCGCCGCAAAAGCCGACGGTGTCGTCCATGTTGCTGTAGAGACGGACTTGCCACGGATATTTGCCGTCCGGCGCGGCGCTTCCCCCAACGATCATCTCCGTATCGGTCTCGCCGAAGGCTTGACCATTCACGCCGACCATCAGGCCGGCAAGCAACAGCAATCGTGGAACAAGGACGTTGACTCGCGTCATGTGATCTCCTCCGGGACCGAAGCTCGATATTGTTGTGGGGGGATTTGCGTGAACCGCTGAGGTCTTTGATGCGGAGCATTTTATCTATGCCCGCCAAGCCTGTACATTAAACTTTCTTGAGGTTGGTGCTGGGGACGGCTGCACGGCCGAGGCGATGATGAGTGAAGCGCAAGACGTCAAGTCCGATCTCGACGCAATCGAAGCCGAGGTCGATCAGAAAAGAGACGATCTCGCCAACTCTCAAGTCGCGACTCGAAGCCATCTTGGCGACGCTCCCCGACAATTCGGAGCATCGAGCGCGGACGCACCGGCTCATGGGCGTTCTGTTGAACCGGCAGAAGCTCGACCGCCAGGCGCTGAAGGAGCTCGCCCAGGCGAAGGCCAAAGCCGAAGCGGCGTCGCCTGCGAATTTCGACGAGCTGATCAAGATTGGACGCGAGACAGCCGTCGTGCACGCCTGGCGCGGCGACGACCGCAAGGCGGCGCGCGAGCTGCTTCCCGCTCTCGCCTTCGCCTGTCTCAAGGACGATAAACTCGAGATCGCCAAGATCATCGCCGAGTTGGGGCGCATCGAGCTCGAGGCGCAGCGCTTCGCCAATGTCGCGAGGCTCCTCAGGCGATTTGCCGGGCCTGCCTCGGAGGAGGACCCGAAACTTCCGCTGCCCCTGCCCGAGCTCGACGCCAATCGCATGCGCATCAATCTTTGCCAGGCGCTCAATCGGATCGGCGAGCACGCTGAAGCAAAGGCGAGAGCGGATAGGTTGGCGGCAAAGCTCCCCGAGGACGCCAAGCGTTTGAGGCTGCTGGCGCGACTCGAACAGGTGCGGGCTGAGGCCGGTCTCGGCAATCTTGCCGAGGCCGAGCGCATCCTGCGAGCAGGTAAAGGACTCGCTGTCGAGCTGGCGGGAGGGCGCTTACGAGCAGTCCGAATATCTGCAAGCGGAGACCGAGCTCGAGGAGCGCAAAGGCGGACCTTCGTTGCTGGAAGCCCTCGACAGGCTGATCGAGGAATATTCCGATCAGACGCTGGTCATCAAGGAGGCCGTCGCCCGTCGTGCGCTGGCGAACGCGCTGTTCCGGCAAGACCGGCCGAAGGACGCCTGCGAAGCGTTGTCGGTGGCGCTGCGCAAGGCGCTCGAGCAAAGCAATGTGCCGCTCGCCGAGGAGCTCCGCGCCGACATGCTGAAGAGCGCCGGCGCCGACTATCTCGAAGAGGTCGCGCAGGCCATCGACCTGGTCGGCGGCGGCAGCGAGATCGACCTTCGCTTCGTCCGCCTCGGCCGGCTTGGCAAGGGCGGCTATGGCGAGGTCAGCAAGGCGATCGACCTGCGCAACGGCCAGTATCTAGCGCTGAAGAAACTCGACCTGCGCGCTTATGACGAGGACAAGCGCCGCGCCCTCATCAACACCATCAAGACCGAGTTTGCGGCGACCGCGAAGCTCAACGACTCGCGCTACGGCCGCATTGTCGATCTGCTCATGGTGCCGGGTGGGGCGATCTATATCGCGCAGGAATTCGTCGACGGCCCGACCTTGCGGAAGGTCTATGATTCAACTGCCGAGCCCGAACGGTTGCTCGAGCTGCTCGCCCATATCGCCAACTCGCTCGCCCACCTCCACGGCAAAGGCATCGTGCATCGGGACCTGAAGCCCGAGAATGTCATCGTCCGCCGCCAGGACGGCGAGGAGCGGCCGGTGCTCATCGACTTCGGCATCGCCTTCGTCGGCGGCAGGGCTGACGCGTTCGAGCATTTCGGCACGCCCCCGTACATGGCGCCGGAGTTGATGGGCAGCGGCCACGTGACGCCAGGCGGCGAGGTCGATGTCTACGCGCTCGGTCAGATGATCGCCGAGATCTGGACCGGCAAGAGCGAGCCTATCCCCGGCGCCATTGACGCCCTCGTGCGCAAGATGATCGAGGAACGCCCCAAGCGCCGGTTCTGCGACCTCAAGGAGATTGCGAGGGCGCTGCGGACGCCGCTGCACTAGAGTCGGGCAGTTTCCAGCGATAGGCGTAGAGCACATAGTCGGCCGGCCGGTCGGTAAAGCTCCACAGGCTGACCTCGAGGTCCGTTGGCTTGGTGACCGTGACCCATGCCGTCGGCGCGAGCTCCCGCTCGCTCGTCTTTCTCGGATCCTGCTTGTCCCTGAGAAATTCGGTCGATCCCTTTTCCGTGACGTTGATGCCGATTGGCACGCCACTCTTGGAATAGGCGATGAAGCCGTAGACGAAACCCGGCTCGGCCTTCCAACCCGGCTTGGCTTGGCCATCGAGAACATACGGCACCTTGACGAAGGTGGCTTTCTTGACATCGGG
The DNA here is from genome assembly GCA_963817175.1 of uncultured Alphaproteobacteria bacterium. GTDB lineage: Bacteria > Pseudomonadota > Alphaproteobacteria > Rhizobiales > Methyloligellaceae > Methyloceanibacter. Next base: position 150,915 of record CAWFNK010000003.1, on the reverse strand, counting down.
CTTACCCAGCGTGCCCGTGTCGATTTCGGCCGTTTCGGCGTCGCCGACGTTGTAGCGTTCCTTGGCAACGGTTTCGAACGCCTGGGCGGCGCTGTCGAAATAGCTGGCGAAATGCTGCGCGGCCTCTTGCCAATAGCTCTGCTCCGCGGCGAGCTGCTCCTTGTCCTTGCCTGAGCGCAAGGCATCGAGCAGATCGGCGCGCGCGGCGAAATTGATCAGCGCCGCATTGGATAGGCGCGATGTTGCGCCGGTTGACTCGTCCTTTACGCCGGTGGTGTTGCCTCCCGTCACGAGACCGATGACCTTGCCGCTGCCGTCAATCAGCGGGCTGCCGCTGACGCCGCCGGCGACGGGAACGCTGTGCTGGATCAAAAGCTGATGCTCGGGCTCGGCGCGGCACATGAAGACATCGGTGAGCGCACTCACATGCCCGAAATGCATCTCGCTCGGCGCCTTTGACGCCACATCGGCGCCCGCCACGCCCTCGGTGGGAAAGCCGACCGAGGCGACCGGATCACCAGGCTTGAGCTTCTCGAGATCCTCTTGCGAGGCAAGTTCGAGCATGACCGGCTGATTGGTGCTGGGATCGGTGGGAAGCGGCGTCTGCGGGTCGACGGTGAGAATGCCGACGTCATATTGGCTGATCAGGTCGAGTGGTTTGAAATTTCCCCACAGATCCTTGCCGACCGTTGGCTTGTAGTCCTTGAAGGTCTGATAGCCGGAATGCCACACGACATTCTTCTCGATTTGGATCGGCTCACCGCCGCCGGGACCGAATAGGACAAACTCACCCGGACCGCCCGCGGCGACCTCCTTGGCGACATGCGCATTGGTGGCGAGCTTGTCGGGCGCGAAGGCCCAAGCCGTGGCGACGGGCTTGTAGTCGTCGTCTTCCTTCTGCGCCACGAGATAGACGGCGTTCTTCAGGCGCTCGAGCTCGGCCTCTGAAAATTGCTTCTCGGCGTTCTTCGCCGCAGCGTCGGCCATCGATTCGAGTTGGTAATCGATCCGCGACGTGCGGAGATGGTTCGCATAAAGAACACCGGCAACCAAGCAAAGCGCCGCGGCGACCGCGCCTCCAGCAACCATGAGCTTGCGGCGGAGATCGCGCTCCCTCTCGGCAGGCGTGATGACTTTCTCTTGTTCGCCAGTGTCCTTGAGACCCGTTGCCACCGGCTTCGCGATCTCGACGCTGAACGCGGGGCCGTCCTTGCGCCCGAGCCTCAAGACATTTCCGGACACGACGGGAGCATCTTCGTCGGCTTGTTTACCGTCAATCTCGACATAGCGCTTGCCGAACAGCCCAACCGTATAATCGCCGGCCTTGCCGCGCTTGAGTTCGAAATGCTTCTTGCCGACGACATCGTATTCCGGCGGGTAAACGACTTGGCACGCTTCGGGATCGCGGCCGAACACCACGCTCGGGTATTTGTCGTCGAAGGGCTGGTCGCCTTTGAGCGGACCGTCGAGATGCTTGATGGTGATCGACATGGGAATGCCGTTTCGTTGCGCGCACAGGCGAGCCGATAGGATTACGCAACGCCAGCGCCGTCAAGGCCGGAAGGCCCGGCCGCGGCCTTAAATTTCCGCAACACTCACGCTCATTCGGCCGTGTAGATCGGCAGCGACGGCCGGCTGCGGACGGCATGACGCTCGCCCGTCTTCCGCCGCCGGCGCGATCTCCGCGCGACCCACCGGCACCAGCAGGATTTTCTCGCCGAGATCGAACTTGGCCTGCGCCGCGAAGGCTTCCGTCGCCAGCACGCAATCGAGCGGCAGCCCCGGCAGATCGTCGGCGGATTGCAGCCGCACCACGAGCTTCTTGTCGGGTTCCAGATCGGACCCCAGCAAATGTCCGAAATCGCAAATGATGCGTATGGATTGCTTCGCCTTGCGCGCGGCCTCGGCAATCGCCGCTGCAGCGGCGAGCGCCTCCTGGGTCGTCGTCGCGATCAGGCACGTGCCCAGCCTGCCGTCGCGATGCGTGCGGTCGATGCGCTTAAGCCCCTTGCCCGCGACCTTGGCGAATTTGTCGAGCATGGCCTTGGCGTCCTTGCTGTCGGGCGCCGCGTCCCACAGAAACACCGCGGGACGAAACACGCTTGCCGTGCTCTGCTTGGTCGCCCGCTTCGCGCGCGCCTGCGCGAAGGGAATGAGATCGAGGGCGCGGCCTTGCGCGCGCCAATCGGCGATCGCGCGATTGGTGCCGGCGATCGTGTCGGGCTCGCCGTCGTCCGACACCACCACCAGCCGGCACTGCGTCTGTAGTATCGCCTGCGCGTTGCAGCGCGCACCCGGCCGCATAGCGGAAGGCATAGAAGAAATAGCCGTCGAGATCGCGCTCGGCAGGGTCGGTGGAATCCATGATGGTGAGCGAGCGAGCGCCTTGGCTGCCGTCGAGGATGGCGCGGAAGCGCTTCTCCCATTTGCCGGCGAAGCCCGGCGGATCGCCGATCCTGACCGAGGTCTCGATGAAGCGCTCGGTGGCGAAGGGAAGCACGATATCGAGCTCGGCGCCGAGCTTGAGCGCGGTTTCGGCGAGGATGATGTCGGTGCCGGCGGCCAGCGCGCCATAGACGATGCCGACATTATGCGCCTTGAACAGCGTCTCGGCGCGCCGTCTGATCTCGGCCTCGGTCGTCTCCTGCGCCGCCTCGTCGAGCTCCTTGCCTCTGAACAGATGGCCGGAGAACACCGCGACGTTGCGCGCGCCGAGCTCTGTCACGAACGCCTCCATATCGGTGTCGCTGCCGAGCACCGCGGCAAGCCTGCGGAATTGCAGGATGGTCGATGCCTTGGCGCCGTCGTCGCCGTCCTTAGCGCGCCGCGCCTTTGCCAGCACCTGCTTGGCTGCGGCCGCTTCGCCCGAGATCAGCAGCGCCTCGGCCAGCGTGGCGAGCGGCCAATAATCCTCGGCGTCGCGCGACAGCGATTTGACGAGCTTGCCGGCGATCGCCCGCGCCTTCTCGGGCTCGCCGGCGATCAGCGCCATGGTGGCGGCGTTGACGCCTGGGTAATAGCCGCGTCTGTGCTCGAACAGGCTGTGATAGGCTTCGAAAGATGCCAGCGCCTGCTTGCGTCCGGCCATTGCCCGCGCGCGCCTCGAACGCCCGCTCCTTGAGCAGCCGCGCATTGAGCGCCGCGAGATCCTCGACCAGCTGCGCCTCGCGTTCTGCCTCGCGCGCGCCATTGGTGCCGCGCAGCGGCGCCGACTCGTCCTCGCCATAGCCCTCGTCGATGAACGGATCGCCGAGAATGCGCTCCATCGGCAGAAACGGATTCTTGCGCGCCTTGCGCACCGCGTCTTCCAGCGCGCCCAGCTCTCCGGTCATGGGTAGTCCAGAGCGCGAGAGCAATTCGAGCGCGCCCTTGGCGTCGCCGCTCCGCGCCGCGGCGAGCGCGGTGCGATGATGCAGCTCGGGGCTCGACGGGTAGTAGCGCAGAATGTCGAGGCCGATATTGCGGGCGCGGATCAGATCGCCGCAAGCGATCGCCGCGTCGATATCGTCGATGCTGCGTTCGAGCGCGGCGCGGCTGCGCGAGGAGCGCAAGCTCGCCAGCCGGCTGATGCGCTGATAGTCGAGGATCTCGATCTGCTGGCTGCGCGCGCCGGTGCGCAGCAACCCCGACCGCTCCCATTCATTGAGTCTTCGGCTGATGGTCTCGCGGCTCACCCCGAGATCGGCGGCGATATGCTCCTGGGCGATCTTGCGCGGAAAGCGCACGCGATTGCCCTCGGCGATGCCGATATCCGCCGACAGCTCGACCAGCCAATCGGCGAGCAGCAGATCGGGAAAGCTGCGCGCCTTGTCGTGCTGCTGCTTGAGCGTGGCGAGCAGCCGCTGCGAGCCGATGCGGATCAGCCGCGCCCGGAACACGGCATCGGCCTCGACCAGCGCGCCGACCAGCGAAAGCGCCAGCGGCACGATCGACGACGGCGTGAGCGCGAACGCCGATGTCGTGCGCTTGGCGGCCTTGGCGCTTAGGCCCTGCTCCAGCAGCTCGAGCTCGCCGAACACCTCGCCATGCACGATGCGTTCGAATCTGAGCGAGCGCTTGCCGGCCTCCGGCTTGAGCTCGATCTGCACCAGCGGATCGACATGCAGCCCCTCGCCTCCCGCCCGCGCGCCGAGCAGAAGATAGATGGCGTCGGCCGGATCGCCCGGCTTGAACACCCATTCGCCGGCGGCAAGCGGGCGCATTTGCAGCCGCGCCCGCCGGATCAGCTCATGCGCGGCATCGCCGGTCCCGCGCATCAGCGCTGACCCCGCAACCTGGTCTTGGAGCGTCTCGTTCATCCTGGTCGGAACCTTGGCCGGCAGGACGGGAGCGTAGTCGATTTCCCTCAGGCCCACCACGGGCGCCACGACGAACGAACCTGCGCATGCTCAGAAGCAGACATATTGATAATGCATGCCGGAAAGGCTCCAGACCGTGGACCAGTCGCAGACCGGCGTGTAATAGCCGGTCAGGGCCGCGACCGGCACCGACGCGCCGGCCAAGGCGAGCACGGCGTAAGAGAGATGGCGAAGTGTAAGCATCGAGGGTCTCCTGTTTTGGTGCCGCGGGGGTGCCGCTTTGCCCACCGCTTCGACCCTCAAGCTGTCACAGTCGGATGCGCCCTTCTGTGAGGGGTGTCACAGAGGGACGCCCAACCCCTGCACGGGCCCGCAAGCTGTAATTTGAGAAGAGCGACGTGCGGTGCTACCTTTCGCCGCCCGCCTTCTCTGCCTTCAACAACAATCGGGTCCCCATGCGTAGCACTCGGCAAGTCCTCGGCACCAAGGCAACCTCCACACTTCTCTGTTTATCTCTCGCGCTACTTTTCGTTTCCGCCCTGGGATCCGCCGCGAGTGCGCAATGCGTCGCCTCCTTCCGCGAGATCAAATTCGCCGACGGCTCGGCGCGGGTGAAGAATTATGTCTGCAAGAGCGAAGGCTCCGCCAAGCCGGATATTCGCGTCGAGTTCGACCGGTTGAGCGAGGCTGCCGCGGGCAATCTGATTCAGGGCGAGCCCTACCCCGAGCTCGACAAGGCGTTCGGCAAGGTCCGCGTCATCGACAACGCCGTCGCTGCCGAAGCCAAGAAGCTGTTCGACGAGTTCGGCGTGAAGAGCCTCGAAGAGACCTGCTATGCGTTTCAAGTCGCCTCGGCGACAGGCGGCAAGGGCTATGCGAGCAATGCCGACAACAACTGCGGCAAGCGGGCGATGTGGTACATCACCTTTCCCGACCGCGAGAACCTGACCACACTCAATTTTCCGCTGCCCGCCGACATCGAGTATTACCAGGCCAACAGCGACTGGCCGCACGGCTACAGCTTCTTCTACAAGGGCGGCGAATATTGCGAGGGCGAGACCTCGCTGATCTATTGCACCATGATCTGGCGCCCCGCCAACGCCGCCGACATCGCCAATTACGAGGCGAACCAGGCCGCCTACGACAAGGCGCTCGGGCTCGACGACTACACGCCCGAGCAGGCCGCGCAGGACGTGGAATCAGGCGAGAGCGCCGATCTCTCCGACGAGACCGACGCAACAAGCACCGAGCATCTGGGGCAACGCGCCGAAGCGCTATTTCTCGCTGGTGAACTATCTCACCCGCGACGGCTTCCCGGCCGATTTTCTCTTCGTCACCGGCGAGGCCGCGGAATGCGGTGGCGGCGTCGATTTCTCGATCCACATCCGGCAGATGGTGCTCGACGTCGCTTTCATCCAGAACATCTCCAACAAGCCCGTGTCGATCGACGGTCTCTTGGGCAGCGAGGCATCGGCGACAAATCTCCGCGCGACCGCGGCAGGCGGCGCCTCGGGCCCGCTCGCGCTCGCAGCTGGCCAGATCAAGCCGGGCGAGACCGTCGCCGTCCCCCTCGCCATCTCCTTCGTCATGGCCGGCAGCCTCAACAACCAGTTCGAGAATCCAGCCGCGGCCGCCAAGACCTTCAAGCGCATCCAGTCCGACGCGCGCCCGGCACCATGATCGAGCTGAAGGACGACAACACCGATCCGCCGATTGTGGTGAAGAAAGTCCGCGAGAGCTTTGCTCCGCCGACCGCGCCGAAACCCGCGACCTATGTCTACGGCCCCGAGATCGCGCTGAAGGGCCTCGTCGTCGCCGGCAAGCCGATCGTGTTCGACCAGGCCTCGCGCAATTTCATGCAGCTGACCGCAGGCGAAGGCTACGGCTCATGCCCCTATCTCTACTCCTGGGACCAGAGCGACAAGGCCTGGGTTCGCCATGGCAAGGTGATCGACGCGGCAAATAACAAGGACTAAGGAGATGACCGAGACCAAGACCTTCGAGGGCTTCCGCGCGAAGTTCCGGCTCGCCGAGGAAGAGCTCGAAGTCTCCTATATCGACCACGTCAAGCTCGAGGTCGAGCTGAAGGACGGAGGCGGCATGACGCTTAAGCCCGACTTCGCGGCCATGAGCGCGAAGGACGGCAGCTACGCCACCATCAAGGCCGGCGACCGCATCGAGTTCAGCTTCGCGCTCCCGCCCACGGTCAAAGCCGCCGACGTGAAGCAATCCACCCTCGCCATCACCGGCTATTACCGCCGCTATTCCGACCTGCTGATGGCGCGGCAATAGGCGCCGCTAATTGCCGCCGAGCGCCGCGAGCTGCGCCTTGATCATCTCGATCATGCCGCTCTGCTTGTCGCTGAGCCTGCCGGTGACTTCGAGCGGCTCCAGAATGTCGAGCGCCTCCTTGTAAAGCGCCTCGGCGTCGTCGGAGACTCCGGCGAGCTTGACCAGCACCCCGGCGAGCTCGGTCTTGGCCGGGATATTGTTCTCGTCGATGGCGACCAGCGGCTTGAGCGCAGCCACGCTCTCGCCGAACGCCGCGCGCGCGCCGGCCACGTCGCCGTTCTGCGTGTTCACATCGCCGATATTGTTGAAGGCGACCGCGACATCGCGCTGCGCGCGGGCGTCGCTTGCATCCTCCCTGGCGATCTCGCGGAACAGATTGGCCGCTTCCTTGTAGGCCACGAGCGCGCCGTCGACGTCGCCTGACGCAAGCTTGGTGTCGCCGAGATCGTTCAGCGCCAGTGCGAGATCCCGCCGGGCAAGCTTGTTGCCTTCGTGCTGGCGGGCGAGATCACGCCTGATGTCGAGCGCCCGATCATACGTCTTCAGCGCCTCGGCATAATTCTGTTGCGCCCGCTGCAGCGCGCCCACCTTGGCGAGGCTGATGGAAAGATCGCGCGCGGCTTCCGGGTTGGTCGGCTCGTCCGTCGCGCGCGTTTTGGCAAGCGACAGCCCCGCCTCGAAGGCGGCGAGCGCGCCTGGAAGATCACTCTCCGCGAGCTTGGCGTCGCCCAGCTTCTCGGTGCTCACCCAGAGCACGCGCTGTGCGCCGGAACCGGCGAGCTTCCCTGCGGTATCGAGGCTCTGCTGATAGGACTGCAACGCGGCGGCAGCGTCGCCGGCCTTGAGCTGCACATCGCCGAGCTTGTAGAGGCTGACCGCGAGCGCGCGCTGCGCGTCTTGGTTGTCGGGTTGCTTGGCGGCGACGGCCCGGGCCGCCGCAAGCCCGTCATTGGCCGCGCCTTCTGCGTCCTTCAGCGCGCCGGCGGCGAGATAGGCGTCGACGAAATTTGCCAGCATGCGCGCGCGGCTCAGCTTCAGCTCGGCGTCGTCGGGCGCGCTCTTGTCGAGCGCATCGATCGTCTTGCTCACCTCGCCGAGCGTGTTCTTCACCGCATCGACGCGCATGCCGACCACGTTCTGCAACCCTTGCGCCACGTTGTAGATCAGGCCGTTCAGTCCATTGATGGCGTTCTTGGCGGCCGAGAAGTTCCGCACGGCGATCTTCTTCTGCTCCTCGGCGACATACCATTGCCAGCCGGCGAACAATGCGACGCAGGCGAACGATAATGCCGCCGCCGCGGTGAGGCGATGGCGCAGGCGGCGCGCGCTCATCCGCTTGTCGTCGGCGGCAATCGACCGGTCGACATAGTCGCGCATCTCCGGGTCGAGCTCATCGCCATAGCCCGCGGTGAGCTTGCGTGCCTCTTCGAGCGGGAGTCCGGGAGCGATGAGCAAATCCTGCGACTTGGTCTTGTCGAGCCAATGCTTCAGCTGATCATCGACATGACCGCGCATGCGGTAGAATTCGGCGTTATCGCGCACGATCCCTGCCGCCCGCTTCCAGCTCTTCAGCACGCGCTCATGCGCAAGCCGCACGCTCGCCCCGCCTTTCTTGCCGCTCGACAGCAGGACGCGCGCGTCGACCAGCGCCTTGACCAGGCGCTTTGCGGCCTCGTCCGGAGCGGCCTCTTCCAGCGGCGCCGGCCTGATGGTGAGCGTGGCCACGCCGTCCTTCTCGCGCGCCGGCACGGCAAGCTGGCGCAACAGGCGCGGCAGTGCCCCCTGCTCGGCCGCGCCGAGCGGCGCCACCGCGGCTTCCGCGCGCTTGTCGATGGCGCCGTCCAGTCCGCCGATCTCGCGATAGGCGGCGAAGGTGAGCACGCCCTGCTCGACCTCGCGTCGGTCGAACAACTCTTGCAGCGCGAACTGCACCAGCGGCAGCATGTCGGGGCGGTCGGCGTCGGCCAGCAATTGCTCGTCGAGGCTGCGGCCGCTCGCCTCGTCGCGGCCGAAGCTGAGCCCCGCGGCCTCGGCGGGCTTGCGCACGATCTCGGCCAGTTCGGCGGCGCCGGGCGGCGCCAGATCGTAGGCCGCGCCCTTCTGCTTCAGCTCGAGCAGGCCGGGCGTCTGCTGCAAACGCTCGTAAAGATCGGTGCGCAAGGTCGCAACCACCCAGACTTGACCCGTCGCCACCAGCGCCGACAGCGCCTTGGCAAAGGCCGCGCGCGCCGCCTCGTCGACATCGGCGCCGAACAATTCATCGAGCTGATCGACGATGAGCAGGAGATCGGCCCTGACGGGGCGGTCGTAGCCGCCCGTCGCCTTGGCCTGTTCGGCGACCTGCTCGAGCGCCCAGGTGACCGACGCCGCGTCGCCGGCCGCGAGCGCCGTGGCAAGGCGCTGCGCCGTCTTATGCGGGCTCTTGGCGAGCTCGGGCAGCGCGATCTCGCGCCCCTCTTCTTCCGCCGGGATGTCCTTCAGTCCGGCAAACAGGCATTGGGCGAGAGCGCGCACCGGCTCGCCCTTGGTCTCGCCCGGCCGCATCATGGCGACGCGCCAGAGATCGACCGCTCCCACCACGCCCGGCGTGGTGAGCCTCGGCGACAGTCCGGCGCGCACCAGCGAGGACTTGCCCGATCCGCTCGAGCCGATCACCAGCAAAAACGGCGTGCCGCGTTCGCCCGCGTCCTTGAACGCGTCGACCGCCCGGGTGATGTCGCCGCCGCGGCCAAAGAACACGGGGGCGTGCTTGGCGCCGAATGCGGCAAGCCCGCGGAACGGCGAGCCCTTGGTCGCGATCGGCCAGACCACCGCGCCGCCTTTGAGCACGCGTTCCTCGAGCCAGCCGCGCAGCAGCGCGTCGAGCTGCGTCTCGAACTCGTCAGCGTTGGTGAATTCCTGAAAACCCGCTTTGAAATGCCCCTCTCGCGTCTTGATGTAGCGCTCCCAGAAGGCCCTTAAGCGATCCAGCTGCTCGGTGAACAGCCGCTGCTTCTCGGGTTCCCCGATGGGAATGGAAGCGTTCGCCGTCTTGCGGAACAGATAGACGCTCGGCCGTCCTTTCTGCTTCGACCTCTCGATGGCGGTGAGCACCTCATAGGCGGTGCCCGACGGGTAAGGCTCGCCATTCGGCATCGGCGGCATGTCGGGCGGCAGCTCGGAGCCGAGCCGCGACCAGAGAATGCCGATGACCAGATCGCAATTCGCCGCTTCGGGGATCTGCGCCTGGAAGCCGGTCCGCGCCTCGTAGAATTTCTGCTCCCAGCGAATGGTCTTCAGCCTGACCAAGTCGGCATATTGCCCGTTCAGCCGCTCGACGACCCGCTCGGTCCTTTGCCGCTCGTGCTCGACATCGGCCGGTGACGATACGAAGACGTTGATCTCACGCATCAATGCGGCTCCCGCAGCGCCAGCAATCGGCTCTTCCAGTCCTTCTTGTCCGGCGAGAGCTTGCCTTCCGCCTCCAGCCGCTCGACGATCGCGAGCGCCTTGTCGAGCGCCGCGCTCCGCTTCTCGCCATCGGCATACGTGGCGATCTTATAGAGGCTGACCACGAGATCCGTCTGCCATTGCGCATTGGTCTGGTCGATGTCGGCGAGACGCTGGGCAATGGCGAGACTCTCCTCGTAGGCCGCCAGCGCGCCGGCCATATCGCCTTCGGAACGCTTCACGTCGCCGATCTTGTCGAGGCTCACCGAGATGTCACGCTGCAACTGGGCATTGCCTTTATTCCTGTCGGCCAGTTGGCGGGTAAGGGCAAGGCTCTCCGCATAGGCCGCGAGCGCTCCCTTGGCGTCACTGCTACCGAAGAACCTGACATCCCCCATCTTGTTGAGGCCGACGGCGATATCGCGCTGCCAAGTGATGTCGTTCGGGTCGGTCTCCGCCAGATGGCGCGTGATGGCGAGGCTCTCTTCGTAGGCGGCGAGCGCGCCGGCGCTGTCATTGGCGTTGAGCTTCAAATAGCCGATCTTGTCGAGCGCGACCGAGATGTCGTGCTGCCACTCGGTGTTGGCCTTGTCCGCATCGGCCATCCGGCGAAACTCGGCGAGGCTCTCCTCGAGCGCGGCAAGCGCCCCGGCCGGATCGCTCTGCATCATCTTCACGTCGCCGATCTGGCCGAGCCCGACGGCAACGTCGCGCTGCCATAGCGTGTTGCCCCGATCGAGCGCCGACAATTTGCGGCGGATGGCAAGCCCCTCCTCATAGGCGGCGAGCGCGTCGGCGGTCTCCCCGGCGCTGAGCTTGAGCCCGCCGAGCCGCTCGAGCGCGATTGCGACATCGCGCAGCCACTCGGTATTGCCCGGATCCTGCTCGAGCAGCCGCCGCGCGATGGCCAGCTCCTCCTCGACGGCGGCGAGCGCGCCCGCGGCATCGCCGGCATCGCGCTTCACGTCGCCGATCTTGCCGAGGCTGACCTCGATCGCCCGCTGTATCTCGCCATCCATGGGGTCTGCCTTGGCGAGGCTGCGGCGTATGGCCAAAGCCTCCTCGAAGGCCGCGAGTGCGCCCGCGGAGTTCCCCGAACTGAGCTTGATATCGGCGATCCGGTCGAGATCGACGGCCACGTCCTGTTGGCTTCGCGCATCGCTCTTGTCGGCATCGGCGCGTTTCCGGTCGAGCGCGAGGGTCTCCTCATAGGCTGCAAGCGCCGCTTTGCGGTCGCCTTGCGCGCGCTTCACGTCGCCAAGGCGGATGAGGCTGACCGAGAGATTGCGGATCGCGTCCTTGTCCGTCTCTCCGGCCTCGGCGAGACGGCTCAGGATTGCATGGCTCTCCTCCGCGTTCTTCTCCGCCGCGGCGAGATTGCCCGCCGCGAGATAGGTCTTGGCGAACTCATCGAGCATCACCGCCTTGCTGCGCAACAGCGCCGGATTGTCGGGGTCGCTCTCGGTCAGCCGCTCGACGGTCTCGCGCGCCTGATCGAGAATCTTGTCGAGACTCTCGACCCTGATGCCCTCGACATTGCGCAAGCCTTGCGCGATCTGGAAGATCAAGCCGTCCACCGTGCTCTTCGCCGCGGCGAAATTGCGCTCGGCACGTTCGGCCTGGACCTTGGCGATGATCCCTGCCGTCACCGCGCCGACCGCCAGCACCAGCAGCAGAGCCGCCGCCGACATGGCAAGCGTCAGCGCGCGGCGCTGCTGGCGCACCTCCTGCGACAGCAAATCCTCCTTCGGCATGCCGTGGATGGCGGCGGCGAAATCGGCGCCGAGCTCGATGAAGCGCGCGTTGCGCGGATCGGCGCCGTCGCGATAGGCGCTGAGATCGACCCATTTCGGCTCGGCCGGAAAGCGCCCCTTCAGCACCGGCGGCAGCGGCGTCGCCTTGGTCCATTTGAAGTCGCCCTTCTTCTCGTCCCAGGCGAGGCTGCCGTCGGTGACGCCGATCAGCAGCGTGTCGGTGCTCTTATGCGCGAGCCAATACTCGATCTCCTTGGCGACCCAGGGCGAGGCGGCGGCCTCTGGCGATGAGAGCAAAAGCAAAAAGCGCGATTGCGAGAGCGCCTGCTCGATCGATGGCCAAAGTTGCGGCGTGGCCGACAGCGACGTGTCGTCGCGAAACACCCGCAAGCCGCGGCGCCTGTACCAGGGCTTGCCGAGCTTCTGGATCACCGATTGCAGCGCCGCGGCGATCGGTTTGTCCTTGGCGTGGCTATAGGAAATGAACGCGTCGTAGACCGGCACTCGTTCTCTCCCCTGGCGGGACGGCCTGATCTTAAGGCGCGCGCGGAAGCCAAGCTATGCCTCGCGCGGGCCGGCGCACGCAAGAAAGGCGAAAGAGTTAAGCCATCGGCCGCGCGCGTCTATGTGAGGTCCCTCACAAAGAGCGGTCCGCGCACCCTCCCACCTGTCTTCTTGCCAAAGGGGGCTCCCTAGTCCCTCAGGCCAACGAAAACTGAAGTGTTCGCGTAACACCTATCGGATGCCGCTTGTCCCACCGAGCCGGCGCCGATGAGCTGAGAGGGAACAAAAGGTCTGGGTCCGCTCCTGCCCGGCCTGTCAGTAGTCCACCCTTTCAGCGTAGCGGGCGCAAGGTTTCCCCCACCTTGCGCCCGCGCCTTTTTTCTAAGGGTAGGAGCAGATTTCTGCTCCGTATCGCAAAAGCAGGGAGCTAGTCTAAACGCCATGTTCGACAAACCCTCAAGCCGCCGCTCTTTCGTGCGAGGCGCGCTTCTCACCGCCACCGCCCTGTCGTTGCCCGTCGCGCGGGCCGCGGCGAAGGTCACCACCCCGCCGAAACATATCGTCCTGCTCGGCGACTCGATCTTCGCCAACGGCGCCTATGTCGGCGACGGCCCCGATGTGATCGAGCAACTGAACCGGCGCTTGCCGGCCGGCGCACGCGCCACGCTGAATGCCATGGACGGCTCGGTGGCCTCCGCCGTCAGGCTCCAACTGCAGATCGCGCCGGAGGACGCCACGCACTTCGTCATCAGCGCCGGCGGCAACGACGCGCTGCATCAAGCCGGGCTGCTCGAGGAGAAAGCCTCGTCGGTGGCGGAAGCGCTCGCCAAGCTCGCCGCCGTGCGCGACAAATTCGAGCAGGACTATCGCGCGATGCTCGACGAGGTCACGGCTCGTGGCCTCCCCGTCGCCGTCTGCACCATCTACGACCCGCGCTTTGACGACGCCAAGCAGCGCCGTATCGCCGCGATTGGCTTGAGCGTGTTCAACGACACCATCACCCGCGAGGCCGCCGCGCGTGGACTCGCGCTGATCGATCTCCGGCTGATCTGCACCGAGGACGAAGATCTCGCCAATCCGATCGAGCCGTCGGTGATCGGCGGCGCCAAGATCGCCAACGCGATCGCCGCCTTTGCCGCCGATTACGACTTCAGCAAAGGCCGCTGCGAGGTGTTCACCGGGGCCGGCGCCAAGACCTAAGCAATCGAGGCGGCGGTGCGATTTGCTTCGCGCGTCTCTATGCTATCTTGCGCGCGAAACCGCCGCTTGGCCGCGAGGCCGGAGAAGGGACTCTATGGATCGTCGCAGCCTGCTCAGGATGCTCGCGCTCTCCGGCGTGCTGCTGTCGTCTCTGACGCGGAGGTCGCTCGGCCAGAGGACGCGGCGCCTGAGGACTTCCCCGACCTCCCCGGCGCCACGGCCGAGGAGGCGCAGAGCCTCGGCCTTCCCTCCGACTGGCGCTTCGTCGCGCCGCGGCAATGGGAAACCGTCGACAAGAGCCTGCAAGCCCGCCTCAGCTCAACCTTGCGCGATGCCTCGCCGCTCGATCTCGGCGGCATCGACGTCGCGCGCTCGGGCAAGATCGAGACCGGCAAGCTCGATCCGGTCGGCATCTCGGTCGAGCTTCCGCCAGCGCTTGCCGGCATCGTCACCCCCGCCGACGAGGCGTTGAGCCTGGAAGTGCTCAACCGCGAGTTCAATCCCTTCCTCGCCGATCCGCGCGGGCCCGACGGCAAGCCCCTGCTCGGGCCGTTCATTGCAGGCGGCGAGCTTTATCAAGGCAAGACGCTGCTCCCGGTGCGCTTCATCGTCGCCAAGATGGCCGAGGCCGGCGGCATGCCCTCGCACGCGATCAAGCCGCTGCTCGATGCTTTGAGCGAGGTGGTGGCGATCCACACGCCGGCGCATCAGTTCCGGTTGAGCGAGGGGCTCGGCAATCGCGTGGTGTTCTACGGCGAGACCTCGGTCAACGGCGCCAAGATCGAGATCGGCCACGCCCATATCGACCAGGTCGTGCTCGAGCTCGCCAAGCAGAATTTCCGCCTTATCAAGCAGATGGTGCATTTCGACAAGCCGGCGCAGGGCGGCAGCCCTGAGGACATCGTCACCGACGGCGCGGCCGGATCGACGCATGCGGGGGGTTTCTCGGCCGGCTACAACACCGACGGCACGCCGATGGCCATCAAGAGCGACTGGCCGAGCAATTACGGCCGGCTCGGCGACGCCAACAAGACCTACAACGCCCATCTCATCGCCATCGACTACAGCGCCGGCGTCGAGGACCCGATCCCCGAGGCGACGCTGAAAGCCTATTACCGCAACGCCGACATGTGGGACTGCGCGTCGGCGATCCTCGTGCCGTTCGCCGATCAGGACCCCGACCCGAAATTCCGCGACTATATGTACAACCCGCTCGAAGTGTTACGACCAGCAATCGGCGCGCGACGTGGCCGCCGCGCTCGCCACGCTCGACGAGCGCACCTTCTTCGAGAAGCACGGCGCGTTCTATTGCGCCGAAGGCCAATATGTCGTCGCCAATCTCGGGCCGCAGGAGGACGAGACCGGCGGCACGCTGTTGAAGAAGAGCCGCTACGGCGAGACCGCGTTCGGCAAGCTGATCGAGAATTTCACCAAGGCGCCGGGCTATGCCGGCATGTCGGCCGAGGAGCGCGAGAAGAACCCGGAGATCGGCTGGAAATATCTGGTCGAGCTCGGCCCCGACAATGGCGGCATCAGCGACGCGCAGGCTCTGATCCTCACCGCCACCGACCGCCACGGCGTGGCGCTCGACTGGATCCCCGAGGACATCAAGGGCTGGCAGGCTTATCGGCCGAAGCACGACGAGGCGCTGATCGCCCGCCCGATGACGGTCGCCACCATCGCCTGGGCGCTGCTTCGCCTCTATATGCCGCGCGACGCGGTGGCCCGGGCCATCGCCGCCGATATCGGCCGCGCCTACGCGCAAGGCGACGATTGGGTGAAGGATTCGGTCAAGCTGCTGATCGGCGGCGCCGATCCAACGACGCCCGCCGGGCAAGCGCTGCTCGCAGGCGTCAGCGCCAAGGCGGCGACCGGCCTCTTGCTCGGGCTCCTGTCGAGCGAGCAGGTCGCGGCCTCGCTGCTCTCCAAGGCCGGCTTCAACGAGATCACCAACGACGCCGACAAGGAGCGGGTGAAGGCCGCCTATCAGGAATTCCTCGCCATCCTGCAAAATGCCGATTACTCGACGCAAAGCGCGCTCGACCGCGCTCTGGCCGAGGCCGATGCCAAGCTCGGCGGCCTGACCGTGACGCGCACCTTCTTCAGCCGCGCGACGCAAGAGCGCCTGCCGGCCAAGAGCACGGTGATGAAATATGCCGCGCCGCCGTGCTTCGGCATGTGGGCGCAGCAGCCCTTCCTCGCCGGGACCGGCTGTCTTCGTTATGTTGCCACCGCGATGCATGTCAGCCAGAAGAAGGCGCCCGCCTCTTAACCTTGCACAATCGTAACTTCGCTAGGCGGTCGGCCGCGCTATACATTGCGCGCCAGCGCCATAGAGCTATCGAGTCAGGGATTTCAGGACTTGAAGCCCGCAACTGCAAAGCTCCGCATTCTCATTCTCGCTGCGGCGGCCGTCGCGGTGAGCGCGCCGGCTTCTGTCGCCGAGACCTATTTCGGCAAATTCATCGGCAAGTTCGTCGCCGAGTTCAGCGACGACGACGGCGGGCGCAAGGTCACGCTGATGGAGCCCTATGGCTTCATCGACCCCTTCGGCAAGGAATGGAACGTGCCCGACGGCTACAAGACCGACGGGGCGTCGGTGCCTGCCGCGCTGTGGGCGCTGTATCCGCCCTTCACCGGCAATTACCGCTCCGCTGCCGTGATCCACGATTATTACTGCGACAACGAGCAGCGGAGCTGGCAGGACACGCACAAGGTGTTCTATTTCGCCATGCGCGCCGCCCATGTCGACGAGACGACGGCCAAGGTCATGTACAGCGCCGTCTATCTGTTCGGGCCGCGCTGGGGGCCGGGCACCGCGCCAGGCCAGCGCGCCGCGCCGGTCAAGGCCACGCCCGAGCAGCAGGAGAAGGTGGTCAAGGAGCTGCAAGCGCTGGTCGCCAAGGACAACCCCGATCTCGACGCTCTCTTGGCCGAAGCCAAGCGCATGAGCACGGAGGCAACCAGTCCCTTACCGAAGAGTCACGATTGACGCCGCGGTCCCGCCATAGTTGCGGGGTGAAAGGACTTCAGGAGCGAAGACTAACCAACCAAACCGAACGTCTATGGGGAGACGTTCGTACAGACTATACTCAACGAGAGTTGGTCTTGCAGGTTCAGGCTCCGGTATGACCCCCCGTCCATGAAATCGGTCCGCGTCTTCGTCTCCTCGCCCGGCGACACGCATTTCGAGCGCATGCGGGTCGAGCGCGTTGTCGAGCGCCTGAACGGCGAGTTTTCCGGCGTGGCCAAGCTCGAGGCCATTCGCTGGGAGACCCAATATTACCAGGCGCGCGCCACCTTCCAGCAGCAGATCCCGGAAGCCTCGCAATGCGACCTGGTCATCGCCATCCTGCGCCACCGGATCGGCACCGAGCTTCCCGAGGACTTTCCCACGATGCCGAACGGGGAGCCTTACCCCTCCGGCACAGCCTACGAGATCCTCTCGGCGATCGAGGCAAGCAAGACCAAGTCCGTCCCCGACGTCTATGTGTTCCGCTATAGCGAGCCCCCCACCGTCAAGCTCGACGACGAGGCCACCAACAAGCTCGTCAGCGAGCAATGGAACCGGCTGAAGGGCTTCTTCAAGACCTGGTTCCAGACCCAGGACGGCAAGTTCAAGCTCGCCTTCCACTCCTTTCACAGCACCGACCAGTTCGAGAGCGAGATCGAGAAGCTGCTCCGGACCTGGCTCGAGGAGAAGGTTCTCAAGGGCCGCTCGGTGCTGTGGCCAATCGATACCAAGGGCTCGCCCTTCCGCGGGCTGGCCGCGTTCGGCGCCAAGCACGCTCCCGTGTTCTTCGGCCGCTCCCGCGACATCACCAAGACGGTCGACGCGCTGAAGGATGCGGGCACGCGCGACACGCCGTTCCTGCTGCTGGTCGGCGCCAGCGGCTCAGGCAAGTCATCGCTCGCGCTTGCCGGTCTCGTGCCGCGGCTCACCGCGCCGGGCGTGGTTCCGGCCGTCGATGTCTGGCGCGTCGCCGTGATGCGCCCAAGCGAGGAAGGCGGACCCGTGGCGACGCTTGCCGCGCGGCTGTTCGACACCGCCAGCGACAATGAGGACGAGTGCCCGTTTGCGGCGCTTCCGGAGATGGCCGCGAGCGATTACGCGACGCCGGCCGAGCTCGCCAAGCTTCTCGCCCATGCCGACGAAAGTTGCGCCAAGCCGATCATCAAGGCGCTCGACCGCATCGGTAGCGAAGCGAGCCAGAAGAGCGGCTACGACCGCACCGTGCGGGCGGATCTGCTGATCGTGGTCGATCAGCTCGACGAGCTGTTCGCGGCCGAGGTCGGCGAGGCCGAGCGCACGCGCTTCGCCAAGCTCCTTGCCAATCTCGTGTCGACGGGTCGCGTCTGGGTGATCGCCACGCTGCGCGCCGATCTCTATGAGCGGTTCCTCAAGGAGCCCGACCTGCTGGCGATGAAGACCAAGGGCGCGACCTACGATCTCGCCCCGCCCGGCGCCACCGAGATCGACGAGATCATTCGCGGGCCGGCCATCGCCGCCGGCCTCGTCTACGAGACCGACCCGAAGTCAGGCGAAAGCCTCGACGACCGGCTGATCCGCGACATCGACCGGCCAGACATGCTGCCGCTGCTGCAATTCGCCCTCGACTTTCTGTTCGAGCAGAGAGTGAGCGGCGGCGGCGAGACGCTGCTCGCCTTCAAGGCCTATGACACCCTTGGCGGTCTTGCCGGCGCCATCGACAAGGAGGCCGAGCGCGCCATCGCCCCGCTCGGCAAGGACGAGCATGAGCGCCTGCCCCGGCTGCTCAGGCAACTCGCCGCGCCGGCGCCGAGCGGCGAAGCGGGCGGCACCGCCGGACTTTCGATCCGCTCGGTCCCGCTCGCTGAGGCCGCTTACGACCCGGCCTCCGAGCGCCTGGTCAAGGCGCTGGTCAATGCGCGCATCCTGCTCTCCTCCGGCAGCGAGCAGAATGCCTCGATCCGGCTCGCGCATCAGCGCGTGCTGGAGAATTGGCAGCGCGCCAAGGAGATCGTCGCCGCCAATGCCGAGTTCTTCCGCATCCGCGACGATGTCGAGGCGTTGCGCCGCCGCTGGGAGAAGAGCAGCAAGCAGCGCGACCTGCTGATTCCCAAGGGCGTGCCGCTCGCCGAGGCCGAGAACATCGCCAAGCGCTACCCGGATGAGCTGGGGCCGCCGACGCTCGGCTTCATCGCCGCCTCCGGCAAGCGTGCGCGGTTCCGCCAGCGACTGATCGCCGCCACGGCCGTGCTGTTCGCCGTGCTTGCCGTCGGCGCCACCGTTGCCGGCATTCGCGCCTGGCAGGCCGAGCAGACCGCGAGGCGGAATTTCGACGTGGCCAATGCGCTGGTTACCGACATCGCCCAGGGCTTGCGCAATGTCGAAGGCATGCGCGCCGAGGCGCGCAAGAAGATCTTCGAGCAAGTCAGCAAGACGCTGGATGAGGCGGTCGGCGAGTCGCCGGACGACGAGCAATTGCTCGGCATGCAGGCCACCATGTTCGACGAATTCGCCTCGACGCATACCGCTGAAGGCGAGCAGGCGGCCGCCGCCGAAAGCGCGGCGAAGAGCCTCGAGATCAGGCTTCGCATCGAGGAGATGTCGGAGGGCGATCAACGGAAGCAGGACGCCGCGCTGACACTCGAGCGGATCGGCGAATTGAAGCTCGACGCCGGCGACGCGGCCGGCGCGCTCACCGCTTACGAGAAGATTCTCGCCAATCGCCGCAAAGTCGCCGAGTCCAACAGCGGCAATGCCGATCGTCAGCGCGACGTGGCGGTGACGCTCGCCACCCTCGGCGATCTCAAGCTCCGCTCGGGCGATCTGCCAGGCGCGCTCGCCGCCTATCAGGAATGCCATGCGATCAGGGACCGCTTGGCCAAACAAGACCCCGCGAACCTGGTTGCCGAGCGCGAGCTGTCGCAGGCGCTGAGTGCCTTCGGCTATGTCAAGTTCCGCACCGGCGATTATCCCGGCGCCCTCGCCGCTTACGACGAGGGCCTCGCCATCGCGCGCAAGCTCGCCGAGGCCGACCCGAGCGATGCGAGCAAGCAGCGCGACGTCGCGCTGCTGGTGGCGAGCATCGGCGACACCAAGCTCAACTCCGGCGACAATGACGGCGCGCTGGTGGCCTACAAGGAAAGCCTCGCCATCCGCCGCCAGCTGGCTGGCGCCGATCCCGGCAACACCGAGCTGAAGCGCGACATCGCCGCCACTTTGAGCGGCATCGGCGATGCATCGGTCAATGCGGGGGACAAGGCCAATGCTCTCGCCGCCTATGACGAAGGCGCGACCATCTCCCGCGATCTGGTCAAGACCGCCCCCGACAACCTGGTCTGGCAGCGGGATCTCTCCATCAGCCTCAATCGCGTTGGCGACGTGAAGCGCGATTCCGGCGACACCCAGGGCGCGCTGGCCAGCTACGAGGAGAGCCTCGCCATCAGGCGGCGGCTTGCCGCGGCCGATCAGAGCAATGTTCAATGGCGCTCCGACGAGGCCTATGTGCTGGCGAGGATCGGCGACCTGAAGCGCTCTTCCGGCGACAATCAGGGCGCGCTGACGGCCTTCGAGGAAACGCTCGCCATCGCCCGCGGTTTCGCCGAGCAGAGCCCAGGCCCCGACACGCAGCGCGAGCTCGCGCTCAATCTCACCAAGATCGGCGCCGTGAAGCGCGAGCTGGGCGACCGCGACGGCGCGCTTGCCGCGCTCGAGGAGAGTCTGGCGATCCGCCGCGCCCTGCCGCAGACCGACCTGAGCAAATGGCAGATCGACGTCGCCGAGAATTTGGAGACGATCGGCGACCTCAAGCTCGCCGCCGGCGACAAGGAGGGCGCGCTCAAGCTCTACGAGGAGATGCTCGGGCTCGACCGCACCATGGTGGCCAGCGACGCAGGCACTGCCCAATGGAAGCGGAACATGTCGATCAGCTTGAACCGGGTCGGCGACGGCAAGCTCGCGCTCGGCGATACGGCCGGCGCGCTCAAAGACTACGAGGAAGGGCTTGCCGTCCGCCGCGAGCTCGCCCTGGCCGACAAGACGGTGCAGCGTCAACAGGATGTCGCGCTCAACCTGGAGAAGATCGGCGACCTGAAGCGCGGCGCCGGCGACTTCGACGCTGCGCTCAAGGTCTATGAGGAGATGTTGAGCATCGCCCGCGACGTGGTTGCGATGGACGCGGCGAAGGAGCAATGGAAGCGGAACCTCGCCATCTCCTTGAGCAAGGTGGGCGAGGCGCGCGTCGCCGCCAAGGACCAGGCCGGCGCGCTCGCCGCCTTCGAGGAAGGCGTCGCCATTCGCCAGACATTGGCCGAGACCGACGCCAACAACATTCCGATGCAGGCCGAGATCGCGACCGCGCAAGAGCGGATCGGCGATCTCAAGCGCGACGCGGGCGACAAGGCCGGCTCGCTTGCCGCCTATGTCGCCAGCATGGATGCGCGCCGGCAGATCGGCGACGCCATGCTGAGCTACGACAAGGCCGGCGCGCTCGCCGCTTACGAGCAGGGACTGGTGCTGGCGCGGCGGCTGGCCGAGGCCGACAAAGGCGGCACCTACCAGGGCGACGCTTCGACCATCCTCGAGAGCATCGCCTCGATCAAGTTGAACTCCGGCGACTCGGCCGGCGCGCTCGCGGGTTATCAGGAAAGCCTCGCCATTCGCCGCCGCCTCGCCCAAGGCGAGAAGACCGGCACCAAATGGAAGCAGAACGTCTCCATCACGCTGGAGAGGATCGGCGACCTCAAGCTCGCCGCCAAGGACGACGCGGGCGCGCTCGCCGCTTACGATGAGATGCTCGCCAACGATCGCGCGCTCGCCGCCGCCAATCCCGACGTGCCGGACCGCCAGCGCGACCTGTCGCTTGGCCTGGAAAAGTTCGCCAAGATGAAATTCGCTTCCGGCGACACGGCCGGCGCGCTCAGTCTCTACGAGGAGAGCCTCGGCATCCGCCGCGCGCTGTTCGAAGGCGACCGCGCGAGCGAGGCCAACAAGCAGGGCCTCTCCTCCGTCATCGAGAAGGTCGGCGACATCAAGCGCGACAGCGGCGACACCACGGGCGCGCTCGCCGCCTATCAGGAGATGCTCGGGCTCGACCGCGAGATCGCCGCCGCCAATATCGGCGATACCAAGCGCCAGCGCGTGGTGTCGATCGATCTCAACAAGATCGCCGACGTGAAGCTTGCCGCCAATGACAGCGACGGCGCGCTCGCCGCCGTCGGCGAGAGCCTCAACATCTCCCGCCATATCGCCCTCACCGCTCCCGACAACATCGATTGGCAGCGCGACATCTCGATCAGCCTCGAGCGCCTCGGCAATATCAAGTCGAGAACCGGCGACAAGCAGGGCGCGCTGCCGGCCTATGAGGAGATGCTGTCGATCGACCGCCGCGTCGCCGAGGCCGACCCCGGCAATTTGCAGCGCGAGCGCGAGGTCATGCTCAGCCTGAACAAGGTCGGCGACACGCGCTTCGACCTGAACGATATGAGCGGGTCGCTCGCCGATTACGACGAGGCGCTGCGCATCGCCCGCAAGCTGGTGGAAGCTGACGCCGCCAATCCGCGGTCCGAGCGCGACCTTGCGCTCTGCCTCGATAAGGTCGGCGACGTGAAGCTGAAGGCCGGTGACGCCAAGGGCGCGCTCGCCGCCTTCGACGAAGGCCTCGGCTTGAGGAAGAAGATGGCCGACGCCAACAAGGCCAATTTCCAATATCGGCGCGACGTGATGTTCGCCCTCAATCGCGTCGGCGAAGCCAAGGTTGCGTTGAGCGACGTCCCGGGCGGGCTTGCCGTCTTCGAGGAGCGGCTTGCGCTGTCGCGCGACCTCGCCGAGCTGCGCAAGGAGAACACCGAGGCGCAGACCGATCTCGTGGTGGGCTTGTACAAGATCGCCACGGTCGCGGTGGCCGAGCGGAAGGATGCCGTCATCGACGAAGGCTTGCAGATCCTGGCGCGGCTCGATGCCGACGGCAAGCTGACCGACGATCAGAAGGGCTGGAGCGAATCGTTCCTCACGCTGCGCAACGGCTCGCAATAGGTTAAGGGGAGAACATCCGGGATTTGGCGGCTTAGACCGTTAACTTCGCGCGCGCCATTGCGCCGCCGTCACACCATCTATATATCCCCGCCATAGGAAGCGCGGGCCGTTTTGGCCCGCGTTCGCACATTCTGGGTCCCATGAATCTTCGCAATATCGCCATCATCGCCCATGTCGACCATGGGAAGACCACCCTGCTCGATCGGCTCTTGCAGCAATCCGGCTCGTTCCGCGAGAACCAGCGGGTGGCGGAGCGCGCGATGGATTCCAACGATCTGGAGCGCGAGCGAGGCATCACCATCCTCGCCAAGGTCACCTCGATCCAGTGGCAGGGCACCCGCATCAATATCGTCGACACGCCGGGCCACGCCGATTTCGGCGGCGAGGTGGAGCGCATCCTCGGCATGGTCGACGGCGCTCTGGTGTTGGTCGACGCTGCCGAAGGCCCTCTGCCGCAGACCAAATTCGTCGTGTCGAAGGCCCTCAAGAAGGGCCTGAAGCCGATCGTCGTCATCAACAAGGTCGACCGCCCCGACGCGCGCCCGGCAGAAGTGGTCAACGAGGTGTTCGATCTCTTCGCCGCGCTGGATGCGTCGGACGAGCAGCTCGACTTCCCAATTCTCTACGGCTCGGCCAAAGAGGGCTGGATGGCCGCGAGCGCCGAGGGACCGAAAAATCTCGGCATGCAGCTCTTGTTCGACCTCGTGCTGACGCATGTCGCCCCGCCCAAGATCGAGGACGGTCCGTTCCGCCTGCTCGGCACAATTCTTGAGGCAAATCCGTATCTTGGCCGGATCGTCACCGGTCGCATCACCTCCGGCTCGATCACGCCGAACCAGGCGGTCAAGGTGCTCGACCATACCGGCAAGCTGGTCGAGCAGGGCCGGGTGACGAAAGTGCTCGCCTTCCGCGGGCTCGAGCGCGTCGCCCTCGACGAGGCGACCGCTGGCGATATCGTCTCCATCGCCGGTCTCCCCAACGCCACCGTTTCCCACACCATCTGCGCTCCGGAAGTCGCCGCGCCGTTGCCGGCCCAGCCGATCGACCCGCCGACTTTGTCGATGACCTTCCGCGTCAACAATTCGCCGCTTGCCGGCACCGAAGGCACCAAGGTGACGAGCCGCATGATTCGCGACCGCCTGTTGCGCGAGGCCGAGGGCAATGTCGCGCTCAGGGTCACCGAATCGGAGGAGCGCGATTCGATGGAGGTCGCCGGCCGCGGCGAGCTTCAGCTCGGCATTTTGATCGAGACCATGCGCCGCGAGGGCTTCGAGCTGTCCGTGTCGCGGCCCAAGGTGCTGTTCCGGCGCGCGTCCGACGGCACGCTGCTCGAGCCGATCGAGGAGGTGGTGATCGACCTCGATGAGGAGCATTCCGGCATCGTGGTGCAGAAGCTTTCCGAGCGCAAAGCCGAGCTGGTGGAGATGCGCCCCTCGGGCGGCGGCCGCCAGCGGCTCGTGTTCTACGCGCCGACGCGCGGGCTGATCGGCTATCAGGGCGAGCTCCTCACCGACACCCGCGGCACCGGCATCATGAACCGCCTGTTCCACGAATACGCGCCGCATAAGGGTCCGATCCAAGGACGCCGCAACGGCGTGCTGATCTCCACCGACGCGGGCGAAGCGGTGGCCTATGCCTTGTGGAACCTCGAGGATCGCGGGCCGATGATGATCGAGCCGGGCTGGAAGGTGTATCGCGGCATGATCGTCGGCGAGCACACCCGCGACAACGATCTCGAGGTCAACGTGCTCAAGGGCAAGAAGCTGACCAATATCCGCACCACCTCCAAGGACGAGGCGGTGCGGCTCACGCCGCCCTTGCGCATGACGCTCGAACGCGCGCTGGCCTATATCTACCGACGACGAGCTGGTCGAGGTCACGCCGAAATCCATCCGTTTGCGCAAGCGCCATCTCGATCCGAACGAGCGCAAAAAGGCCGAGCGCCAGAAGCAAAGCGCGGAGCTTGCTAGCCGACCCAACCAAAGTTGCCCTTACGCCATCATTTCTGCGGACTGTTGATCCCTCAATAGCCATCCGGCGCATCCGACCTCAGCGAAGTGCCCCCCTCCTATCCAACGCGCGCAAACCGACCACACTTGGTGAGGTTGCCTAAGTAGTCCCGGGATGCCAATATAGCCCGAGAATAGTGCCAAGTTGCTGAGTAGCGATCCGTTGTTGCTAGTTTCCGTAGGACTTGATCCACCTCAAGTCTCTGACATTGTCCCGTTGTAATCTGTCCTTATTGGCAGATCGCATCTGTGACCTGCTGGACCACTCAAGCAATCGGAGGAGTTTGCATGATTAGAGTCCTTGGACTTGCGCTTGTTCTGGCGTTGAGCGCCGCCCCCTTGCCTTCGCTGAAGACGACGATGACGACAAGGTCCCCGCCGCCGAGGTCGAGAAGATCGAGGCCACGCTCTCCGCGCTCGGCTGCAAGGGCTATGAGGGTGTCAAGAAAGAGGAGCAGGGCGTCTACGAGATCGACGACGCCAAGTGCGCGATGGGCACGATGGATATCAAGCTCGACAAGGACTACACCGTCATTCTCATCTCGCGCTACTAAGCGAGCGTCGCGCGCGCCCGTGGCGCCGCGACCGTGACAACCAAAAGGCGAGCCGGTCGAACCCGGCTCGCCTTTTGCGCATCCGGCTCGGGATAATGCCGACGACCCCTTTGCCGAGCGCCACCAACCTGCGCTAGGCTGGCGTCATGCCCGTCGATGTCGTCCATGTCAGGCCAGCGCGATTGAAGGATGCCGCTGCGCTGGCCGCGGCCTATGAGGAAGCCTGGCGCAACGCCTATCAGGGCATCATCCCGCATATCTCCCTGCAACGCATGCTCGCGCGGCGCGGGCTGAACTGGTGGGAGAGCGCGCTCAGAAAGCGCACGCCGCTGCTCGTGCTCGACTTCGGCGGCGAGGCCGCCGGTTACGCGACCTATGGCCGCTGCCGCCTCGGCCGCGCGCCGTTCCAGGGCGAGATCTTCGAGCTCTATCTGCATCCGATCTATCAGGGGCTCGGCCTCGGCGAGAAGCTGTTCGACGGCACCCGCACGCGGCTTGCCGAGCTCAGGCTGAAAGGCCTGCTGGTCTGGGCGCTCGCCGACAACGATGCGGCGTGCGGTTTCTATCTCAGGCTCGGCGGCAAGCCGGTCGCCGAAGGCGCCGAGAGCTTCGGCGACGTCTCGCTGCGCAAGGTCGCGTTCGCCTGGACGTGACGCGCCGTTAACTTTGCATTTACCGGAAACGTTGGGCGACCCTTAACGCCAGTCTCCTATAAGCCTCCATGCGGGTTTCGCGGGGGGCAGCATGGGAAAGCGTCCAATGAAAGAAGTCGGTGCGCGTGATCGGTTGGTGATGACCGGTCTGGTCCTGCTTGGTTTGCTCACCGTCATTGCCGGAGTTTTGTCAGGGCGATCGACCATCAACTACGTGCTTGGCAGGGACGCGCGCGAAGCGGCGTTGAGCTGGGCCGGAAAGATCAATAGCTCGCTCGCCGAGCAAGGTGCGCACGCGCCGCAAGTCCTCGACCGGAACCTCGACATTCTGAATGCCGACGCGTTTGCCGCCGAGGCCGGCAAGCCGGCGACGCTCCCCGCCAGCGCGACAACCAAGCGCGAGATGCCCCTCGTCGAGGATATCGATCGCCTGACCTCCGGCTGGGTCATGAGCCACGTCTACGAGTCGCAGAGCGACTTCGTGAGCAGGCTGGACGGCTTCGCCGTGCTCGCTCCCGACCAGACCCCGCTCGCCGTCGGCGGCACCCTCACGCCCGCCGCGCTCACCGAGATTCTCGGCCAGGACGGCAGCCAAGCCGCGCTCGCGCGCTCGATGGCGGAGAACGCGGTCACCGCCGCCTCGCTGCCTGGCGACAAGCATCTCCGCGTCGCATTCGTGCCGGCGATGGAGAACGGCAAGCTCGCCCGCATCTATGCCTTCACCGTCGACCAGGCCGCCGCCGCCGCCTTCACCAATGTCGCGCTGACCGTTGTCACGCTGACCACGAGCCTCCTGATCGTCATGGGCTTCTCCGTGCCCGCGGCGATCGCCTCGCGGCGCATCCGCGAGCGCTGGCTCGCCGAGGACCAGATCCGCTATCTCGCCATGCACGATTCGCTCACCGGGCTGCCCAACCGGCTGCAGCTGCGTCAGCATCTGGATCGCGCCGTGGCGCGCTCCAAACGGCATGGCCGTCTGATGGCGGTGTTCTGCCTCGATCTCGACCGCTTCAAGGACGTCAACGACACGCTCGGCCATCCGACCGGCGATGCGTTGCTCGCCGAGGTTTCGGCGCGGCTGAAGGAGAGCGTGCGCGAGGTCGATCTCGTCGGCCGCTTGGGCGGTGACGAGTTCGCCATCGTCGCCGAGGACCTCGACGCGCCCGAGGACGCCATGCGGCTTGCCCGCCGCGTCTGCACCGCGCTCGGCGAGACCTATCATGTCAACGGCCACGAGGTGACGAGCTCGGCGTCGATCGGCATCGCCATCGGCCCGCTCGACCACGACGCGGCCGAGACGTTGCTCAAGAACGCCGACCTCGCCCTCTACCGGGCCAAGGAAGACGGCCGCAACACCTTCCGCTTCTTCGAGCCGGCCATGGACGCGGCGTTGCAGAAGCGCCGCCGGCTGGAGAACGATCTCCGCAACGCGCTGCGCAAGAACCAGCTTTATCTCGATTATCAGCCGCAATTCGACTTGGTGAGCGGCCGGCTCACCGGCTACGAGGCGTTGGTGCGCTGGTGGCACCCGAGCGAAGGCGAGATTTCGCCCGCCACCTTCATCCCGATCGCCGAGGAGACCGGCCTGATCGTGCCGCTCGGCGAATGGATCCTGAAAACCGCCTGTTCCTACGCCACCACCTGGCCGGCCGATACCAAGCTCGCCGTCAATCTCTCGCCCGCCCAGTTCAAGACCCAAGACGTGTACGGCCTCGTGCGCAGAATGCTGAACGAGACCGGGCTCGACCCGGAGCGGCTTGAGCTCGAGATCACCGAGGCCATCATCCTGCAAAACACCGACGCCGTGATGGAGACGCTGAAGCGCCTCGATCAGCTCGGCGTGTCGATCGCCATGGACGATTTCGGCACCGGCTATTCGAGCCTGTCTTATCTCACCCGCTTCCCGGTGAAGAAGATCAAGATCGACCGCTCCTTCATCGACACGCTCGGCACCAGCCCGCAGACCTCAGCCATCGTGTCGAGCATCGTCGGCCTCGGCCAGTCGCTGCACGTGACCATCACCGCCGAGGGCGTCGAGACCGAGGGCCAGGCCGCCATGCTGAAGCAATGGGGCTGCGATCAGGTGCAGGGCTTCTATTACGGCAGGCCCGACGACCGACGTGCCCGAGTTCGACGAGACCGCCGCCGACCGTCCCAAGGTCGCCTAGAGCGCCGCCAGCTCGACAGCCGCGCGTCTAATAATGCTTCGCCTTGTCCTGCTTGCAGGTGAAGGCGGCTGCGTCCTTGTCGGCGATGGCGCGGGCTTGTTCGTTCGCCTGCGGATTATTGGTCGCCTCCACATAGGCCATGTGGCACGCGTCCGTCTTGGCGAGCTTGGTGACGACGAGCGTCGAGCCCCGTCTGCCGTCGACGTCCCAGCTGAAGCGCAAGATGGTGGCGAACGGCTTGAGCTTGCCGCCCTCGCGGCGCACGCGCCATTCCAGCGTCTCGCCGATATTGTTGAATTGCGGGATGCGTCTCGTAGGTCGCGGTCTGGTTTGCGGCATTGGGCCCGTAGGAGACGAAGATGCGCAAATCGCCCTCAGCCACCCGCACATCGATGCCGTCATGGCCCGGGCAGATCGACACCGAGCCATGATCCTTCATGTCTTGCGGCGTCACATCCTTGCATTGGGCGAGGTCGAGCTTGGTATAGACGCTCTCGATTTCGGCGGCGCTTGCCGGCCCGGCAAACAGCGGAAACGCAAGCGTCAACAGCACGACGGCCAAGCGGGGGCTTGTGAGCGGGGCGGCTTGCGGCATAGAAGGTTCGCTTCCGAAGGGATTCGAGGTCGTTCTACCACGCCTTACGCTTCCCCCACATGATGGTCGTTCGCCATGAGTGACATGAAGATAGCCGTGCTGGGAGCCGCCGGCCGCATGGGCCAGGCGCTGACGCGGGTGCTCGTGGAGACGCCCGGCTGCGTGGTCGCGGGCGGCATCGAGGCCAAGGGCTCGCCGGCCGTCGGC
The DNA here is from genome assembly GCA_963817175.1 of uncultured Alphaproteobacteria bacterium. Lineage (GTDB taxonomy): Bacteria > Pseudomonadota > Alphaproteobacteria > Rhizobiales > Methyloligellaceae > Methyloceanibacter. The sequence goes on along the minus strand of CAWFNK010000003.1, from coordinate 122,233 downwards.
CGCGATATCGGCGATCTGGCCGGCGTGGGGCCCCTCGGCGTCGCCATCACCGACGACCCGCTCTCCCTCTTTGCCCATGTCGACGGCGTGCTCGATTTCACCTCGCCGGCCTCGACCGTCGAATTCGCCGCGCTGGCGGCGCAGGCCCGCATCGTCCATGTCATCGGCACGACCGGCCTCTCCGCATCCGACGAGGCCAAGATCGAGGCGGCCGCGCGTCATGCCACCATCGTCAAGGCCGGCAATATGAGCCAGGGCGTCAATCTGCTGGCCGTGCTTGCCGCGCAGGTCGCCCGCGCGCTCGGTCCTGAATTCGATATCGAGATCCTCGAGATGCACCATCGGCACAAGCGCGACGCGCCGTCCGGCACCTCGCTGATGCTCGGCCGCGCGGCGGCTGAGGCGCGCGAGGTCTCGCTGCAAGAGCGCGGCGTCAAAACCCGCGACGGCGATGTCGGCCCGCGGCGCGAGGGCGATATCGGCTTTGCGGCGCTGCGCGGCGGCGACGTGGTCGGCGAGCACCGGGTGATCTTTGCCGGTCCCGGCGAGCGCATCGAGCTTGCGCATATCGCCACCGACCGCGGCATTTTCGCCCGCGGCGCGGTGAAGGCGGCGCTCTGGGCGCGCGGCAAGCAGCCGGGGCTCTATTCGATGCAGGACGTGCTTGGTCTTTAGGGGTACGTCATTGGGTAAGGTGCCGCTCTGGCAAAAGGACCTGTAAATATCCTAAAAGGCGTGATCTCAGCGTGGGAGTTCGGCCCGGGACGGAGGCATCGATGAGGCCGAATTAACTTTCACCCGTTATATTTTGTGCACTGCAACAAAATCGCCTGGTTTCGCGTTCAGTCTACGGACCAACAATGATGCAAACCCCCGACAGCAAGGCACCCACGCAAGGCGACAATGTCCTCGTTCTCGTCCGCCATGGCGAGAGCGAGTGGAACCGGCTCAACCGCTTCACGGGCTGGAAGGATGTCGGCCTCACCGAGGAAGGCGCCGCCGAGGCGCACCGGGCCGGCGCCATGCTGAAGGACACGGGTATCCGCTTCGGCTCGGCCTTCACCTCGACGCTGAAGCGCGCGCATAACACCCTCGACATCATTCTCGACGAGATCGGCCAGGGCAAGATCCCGACGCTCAAGGCCGCCGCGCTCAACGAGCGCGATTACGGCGAGCTGGTCGGCATCAACAAGGAAGAGGCGCGCAAGCGCTGGGGCGCCGACCAGGTGCATATCTGGCAGCGCTCCTACGACATCGCCCCTCCCGGCGGCGAGTCGCTGAGGGACACCGCGCTCCGCGTCGTGCCGTTCTACGAGAAATGGATCGTGCCCGAGCTGCAAAAGGGCAAGAGCGTGATCGTGGTCGCCCACGGCAACTCGCTGCGCTCGCTGATCATGCAGCTCGACCGATTGTCGCCCGATGAGGTGATGCAGGTCGAGCTCCCCACCGCGAGCCCGCTGGTCTACAAGCTCAATGCCGACGGCTCGGTCGCCGAGAAGCACGCCCTCGCCGCTTAGGCCGGTTCAGGACGTCTTGTCGAAGACAGCGCGTTTGAAAGCGCGGCGGCGAAATCCTCGCGCTCCTCATCGGTGAGGAAGCTGGCAATCACCAGCCGCTCGCCGTGCGAGCCAATCGACAGCTCGCTCGATTGGCCCCGCCGCGGCTGGAGCGAGAGCCGCACCCAATACGGATTGAAGCTCCAGGATTGCGCCTTGCCCGATGGCGCGACGCGCGTCACCGTCAGCGCCTCAGACGTGAGATCGACCGTCTCGTAGAGACGCAGCGCGCGGAAATTGAGCTTGAACGCGACATAGATCAGCGCCACGTCGAGCCCCATGAAGCCCATCACCGGCCAGGCGCCGAGCATGTAGAAGAACAGCCCGGTGCCGAAGCTGACGGCGCAGACCGCCGCCATCAGCACCATGAAGCCCTTGGGGCCCAAGGAGCGGTGCGGCGTCAGCACGGCGCTGAAGCGCGGCGGAGCGGATGGCTCTTGTGGCGGGGCGCTGGCCTCTGTCATAGCAACTCAACAGCTAATCCCCTCATAAGCGGGAGGCAAGACCCGTGGCGGTGCAAGCGAAAGGCGGCAAGGAGGCGCGAGCTAGGCCCAAGCGCGCGCCGGGATCGCGGCTGACGCAAGACCGAGATCGACGAGATCTTCCGCCGCTTCCAGAAGGTCGACCCGCACCCTAAGACCGAGCTGCACTACCGCGATCCGTTTACCCTGCTCGTCGCCGTGGTGCTGTCGGCGCAGGCGACCGACGCCTCGGTGAACCGCGCCACGCCGGAGCTGTTCCGCATCGCCGATACGCCGGAGAAGCTCGCCGCGCTTGGCGAAGCCGGGCTCGAGGCGAAGATCAAGACCATCGGCCTGTATCGCAGCAAGGCGAGGAACCTGATCGCGCTCGCGAAGAAGCTCGTCGCCGAGCATGGCAGCAAGGTGCCCGAGACGCGCGAGGTGCTGATGAGCCTGCCCGGTGTCGGGCGGAAGACCGCCAATGTCGTGCTCAACACCGCCTTCGGCCAGCACACCATCGGCATCGACACCCATGCCTTCAGGGTCGCCAACCGCACCGGGCTCGCGCCCGGCAAGACGCCGCTGGAGGTGGAGCTGACGCTCGAACCGCGTGGTGCCGGAGCGCTACAAGCACAACGCCCATCATTGGCTGATCCTGCATGGCCGCTATGTGTGCAAGGCGCGCAAGCCCGAATGCTGGCGCTGCATCATCGAGGACATCTGCCTGTTCAAGCCCAAGACCCCCGCGCCGGGCTGCTGATGGTCGTCCAAGCTGCGTCATACCGGCGAAGCCGGTACCAGAGCCTCTTCCCCGAACAATCCTCCCTCCTCGAGCTGCTTTATGATGCGCTCACCTCGTCCTTCTAAGGGGCGCTCTCGCGAGGCGTTGCGATAAGCGGGACGAGGTGCGGCGCCTGCGGGCCTTGTCGCAACAAGGCACTCGGGCGGCATCGGGGCTCCCCCCGGGACCACTAGGAGTCCCTGCCAGGAGCTGGCTGATGTATCGAGGCGGAAGTCGTTTCCGACCCTCGAGCTAAAGCGGGGCCCGTTGCCGGAAACGTCGCAAGTGCTCTTGTTGCGCTATCGCTGGCGCTGCTTGAGCGCGTATGGCGCGCCGCGAGGCGCCTGCGTGCCGCAAGGCACGAGCCATAAGGATTTTGCGCTTTCTCGGCGCGCCATCCCCCTCAAACTCCGGACGCACTGCGCGTCGCGGCAAGGAGACCGCATGTCCGCTGCGATGAATGGGGCTTCATGCTACGCGACGGCGCGTTGAGCGCAGGCTACCGAGTGTCGCGGTTTTGTCCTAGAATCCGGCGCATCTCTGCCCGGGGGGAACGAGGCCATGCGCGACATCGCCGTCGGCCTGATCGTCGTCATCTTCATTGCGCTGTTCATGATCTACGTCTATCAGCCGTCCCTCATCCACACTTGGCTGCATCGCCTCTTCTACTGATCGGCTCACGCCGCGGGACGCACCGCGATTCTTGGCCCGGCGCGGCGGGCGAGGTCCTTGTACATGTGCACCATGAAGGCGGTGGCGAAGAGCGGCGTGATGAGGTTCAAGATCGGCACCGAGGCGATGCCGGCGATGATCAGCCCGCACAGAAACACGGTGAGCCGGTTCGCCTGCCTGAGCTTCTTCGCCTCGATCGCCGGCATGTGCCGCATGGCGGCGAGCTCGAAATATTCGCGGCCGAGCAGATAGCCGTTGCCGACATAGAAGGCGATCAGGTTGACGCCGGGAACCAGCAACAGGAACAGCGCGACGATATTCACCGCCAGCACGACGAAGAAGAATTTCAGCGCCAGCGCGATCGCCGGCAAGCGTCGGCAGCTCGCGGCCCGGCGGATCGGAAGGATATTGCGTGCGTCTCGACCGTGGCGGCGATGTCGTCGAGATAGAGGCCGGCGATCAGCGAGGTGACCGGCGGGATCAGAAAAATCGAGCCGACCACGAGCGCGAGACCGCCGAGCCATTGGATCGCGGTCTCGATCCAGTCCGGCCATTGCGCGAAATGGCCGAACGTCCATTCCACCGCGACGATGAGCAGACCACGAGCAGGGCGATGGTGAGGCCCACGCATTTGAACAGCACCGCGCGGAATGGCGGCGTGAACATCTCCCTGAAGGCTTGACCTGCGGCGTTGAGCATGACGTGTTCCAGCGCATGATCCGGAAAAGTGGGAACCGGTTTTCCGACAAGATCATGCTCGAATGAGTCTGGCGGGTGAATATAGTGGCGCAAAGCCGCGACGCCAGGGTCTAGGGCAAGACAGGGACACGGGCGCGATGGCTGAGAAGATCTACGACGTGGTCGGCATCGGCAATGCCATCGTCGACATCATCGCCCGCTGCGACGAGGGCTTCCTCACCAAGCACGACCTCGCCAAGGGCTTCATGCGCTTGATCGACGCCGAGGAGGCGAACCGGCTTTACGAGGCGATGGGCCCCGCGGTCGAGCGCTCGGGCGGGTCGGTGGCCAACTCGATCGCCGGGCTGGCCTCGTTCGGCGCGAAATGCGGCTTCATCGGCAGGGTGGCCGCCGACCAGTTCGGCGGCATCTTCCGCCACGACATCCGCTCGCTCGGCGTCGCCTACGACACGCTGCCGGCGCGCGACGGGGCGCCGACCGCGCGCTGCCTGATCCTGGTCACGCCCGACGGCGAGCGCACCATGAACACCTTCCTCGGCGCGAGCGTCGACTTCACCGCCGACGACCTCGACGCCGAGCCTGCTCGAGGCCGCGAAGATCGTCTATCTCGAAGGCTATCTGTTCGACCGCGAGGAGGCCAAGGCCGCCTTCCGCGAGGCGGCGCGGCGCGCCAAGGACGTCGGGCGCCAAGGTCGCGCTCAGCCTGTCCGATGCCTTTTGCGTCGACCGCCACCGCGACGACTTCAAGGCGCTCGTGCGCGAAGGCGCCGATATCGTCTTCGCCAACGAGAAGGAGATCACCACGCTCTACCAGGTGAACAGCTTCGAGGAGGCCGCCGACATGGCGCTACAGGACTGCGAGATGGCGGTGCTTGACCCGCTCCGAGGCGGGCTCCGTCATCGTCGCTCAAGGCGAAACCATCGAAATCCCGGCCGAATCAGTCGCCCAGGTGGTCGATGTGACCGGCGCCGGCGACCTCTATGCCGCCGGTTTCCTCTATGGGCTGACCAAAGGCGAGCCGCTTCCCGTCTGTGGGCAGTCTGGGCAGCCTCGCCGCCGCCGAGGTGATCTCCCATATCGGCGCAAGGCCCGAGATTTCCTTGCGCAAGCTCGCCAAGGAGCGTGGGCTGATTGCATAAAAGGCAACTATGCGCGCTTGTGGCTTTTTCGCCACGCAGAGCCAAAATCGTCTTGCGGCGCATAGAGATAACGCCTGAGCAAGGGCGTTCGCTGGTATTCTCGGCAAGCAATTCGATTTGATGCGGGGGCTGCTATGCGTATGGCGATTCGTGTACTGGCGTTGAGCGCCATCGGGGCGGCGGCGTTCGCGCCTGCCGGTCATGCTCAAGACATGACGACCGCGACCTTCAACGGCACCACCATCTGGGTGGGCGGCGGCGTTCAGTTCTTGAGCCTTCCGGACATCCGGTTCGTCGGCAAGGGCTCATCGCCGACAGACATGCACCGCCAGAAGAACAGCGAGAGCGACTGGTTGGACTTCGGCGGCGCCACCGGCGGCGGCATCGAGACTTCGCTCGGCATGTGGGGCGGCGCGCGCGTGAGCGGTAGCGTCAAAGGCTTCTGGTCCAATGTCGAGACCGACAACCGCTCGACCTGCAACAACCAGACGTGCTTTGTCTTCGATCCCGCCGGCAACACGTTCGCCTTCGGGCCGCCGACACTTGTCACCCACACGAACCGCGATGTCGACTACTGGGGCGGCCAGGCCGAGCTGAAATTTGCCACCGGGCAGCCGACCGAGGTCAAGCCGACGATCTACCGCAACGATTATTTTATCGCCGGCTTCGACGTTCGCGGGATTGACCAGGACAACAGCCTCCGCGGTAAATTCGAAGGCCAATCGATCTACACCTACAAAGAAAGCCTCGATACCACCTATGTCGGTGGCTATGTCGGCTTCGGCGGCGAGTACAGCTTCGGCTTCATCCCAGGCGTGAAGAATGTCGGCGGACTTTACGACCGGCTTGGCTTGCGCACGTTCGTCAACGTCGAGGCGGGACTTTATAACGCCAACACCGACTACGACGGAAACTTCGCATTGACCTCCTTCGCGCTCATCGGCGCCCCCTCCTTCAGCTCAAGGCTGTCCAAGTCGAGCGACGATCTTGCCTTTATCGGCACGGTGTCGCTCGAGACCCGCAAGCAGATCGGCCTGCGCACTAGCCTGTCGCTATGGACCGACTACGAGTACATCTCCTCGGTGCCTGAAATGCGCTATGCGGACAGCAGCCGCCCAACGCGGATCAGCGACGACGATGTGTTCGCCTCCCGCACCATGTTGCGGCTGAATATCGGGCTTGGCTCGCAGCAGCTCTATGAAGAGCCGCTGAAATAATCCCCGGCCGCTCGCTGCCTGTTAGTCTTCGGGCCTTTCGCCGTTACGGCTGAGGCTATTCGATGTTATGGTCGCGCTTGGATTCGCCGGGGGGCTGTCCATGCCGAAAATTGCCCGCTTGCTTCTGGGCGTGGCGCTGAGCGCCGTGACCTGCGCCACGGGACCGAAGGCCTGGGCGCAACAATCCGACAGCATGGTCGTCGGCGGCACCACCATCACCGTGGGCGGCGGTGCGCAATTGCTCTCGCTGCCGGACATGAAGTTCACCTTCTACAGCTCCGATGACAACGGCGCGGCGCTCCGCAAGCAGAAGAACAGCGACCTCGACGAATATGGCGGCGCCTTCGTCGGGTCGATCGAGACCCCGTTAGGCTATTGGGGAAGCACGCCGGTTGCCGGCGTGGTGTCGGGCTTCTTCGCCAATGTCGAGGACAGCGATCGTAAGAACTGCGTGAGCCAGGGCGATGCGCTTTGCACCGTCGAGAACATCATCGACCGTCCCGATAGTCCTGACAGCCAAGTCTACGATCGCTTCACCACCAAGACCGACCGCGACGTCGACTATTGGGGCGTGGGCGCGGAAGCTCGTTTCGGCAAGGCTCCTGAGCCGGTGCCCGATTCCGGAGGATATCTGTTCCGCCTCGCTTATGTCGGCATCGGCGGCGACGTCAGAGGCATCGATCAGGACAACAAGCTCCGGCTGCATGGAGACGGCCCCGACGCCAACTACTCCGAGACGCTGGACACGACTTACGCCGGCGGCTTCGTGTCGGTGGGCGGCGAATACAACCTTCTCGGCTATCTCGGCATGGGCGGATCCTGGGGCATCCGCTCGCTGCTGTCGCTGCGCGCCGGCGTCTATAATGCCAGCACCGATTATAGCGGCCGCTTCAGCGGCGCGGGCTACGGCTCGACGCGGCTTGGCCTCTCCGACGACGAGGTCGCCTTCATCGGCGCGGCGAGCTTCGAGACGCGCAAGCAGTTCGGCCCGCGTACCAGCCTGTCGCTGGTCACGGACTACGAGTACTACTCCTACGCGCCGGAAATGCGTTATGTCGACGCCGACCGCAGCGGCTGCAGCTTCGGCACGCAAGACTGCGCCGGTCGCATTAAGCGCACCAATATCGGCGACGACGATGCCTTCGAAGTCCGCACCACGCTCAGGCTGAACATCGCGCTGGGCGCCGCGCCGGTTTACGCCGAACCCATCAAATAGCGGTTCGCTCGCTCAGAGCTTGCGCAGCGCCACCGTCTCCACCGCATGATCGGCGCCCTTGCGCAGGATGAGATCGGCGCGCTGCCGGGTCGGCAGGATGTTCTCGTTCAGATTGACCAGATTGATCGAGCGCCAGATCGCCAGCCCGGTGGCGACCGCTTCCTCCTCGGACAGCGTCGCGTAGCGGTGGAAATACGAGGCCGGATCGCGGAACGCCGTCTGCCGGAGCCTCAAGAAGCGCTCCACATACCAGCTCTCGACCAGCTCGGCGGCGGCATCGATATAGATCGAGAAATCGAAGAAGTCCGAGACGAAGGGAATCGCCTCGCCGTCCTTCGGCAGCTTGGCCGGCTGTAGCACGTTCAGCCCCTCGACGATGACGATGTCAGGCCGCTCGATGCTGAGCTTTTGGTCGGGCAGCACGTCATAGATCAGGTGGGAATAGACCGGCGCCTCGACGCGTTCCTTTCCCGATTTCACATCGCCGAGGAAATTCAACAGCTTGGTCAGGTCGTAGCTCTCGGGGAAGCCCTTGCGGTTCATCAGCCCGCGCGCTTCGAGCATCTCGTTGGGAAACAGGAACCCGTCGGTCGGCAACAGCTCGACGCGAGGGTGGCTCGGCCAGCGCGCCAGCAACGCTTGCAGCACGCGCGCTGTGGTGCTCTTGCCGACGGCGACGCTGCCGGCAAGACCGATGATGAACGGCATCTTGCCGTCGCTCTTGCGCAGGAATTGCGTGGTCCGGTGATGCAGCCCTTGCGTCGCCTCGACATAGAGGTTGAGCAGCCGGCTGAGCGGCAGATAGATGTCGACCACCTCGGTCGAGGAGACGCGCTCGGTCAGGCTCGCCAGATTGTCGAGCTCGGCCTCGGTGAGCGGCATGGGCGTGTCGGCCCTGAGCCGCGCCCATTCCTCGCGCAGATAGACGGTGTAAGGAGAGAACGCGACATGGGGACGCGGGTTCATGGAACAGCGCTCACCCGTCAGCGCGACGCGGCTTTCCGCCTCTTTTGTTCGAGATCCGTCGCGCTCATGCGGCGCTCCAACTCCTCAAACACGTCGTCCAACGCAATGCGCCGGGACTCGAGCACCACGAGCAGATGATAGAGCAGGTCGGCCGTCTCGGCGATCAACGCCTTCTTGTCCTGAGCGAGCGCGGCGATCGCCACCTCGACCGCCTCCTCGCCGAGCTTCTTGGCCGGCTTGATCGGGGCGCCGTCGAGCAGCCGCCGCGTATGGGAGTCTTCGGGCCTCGCGGTCCGGCGCGATTTGATGGTGGCGGCGAGCCGGCTCAGCACATCACTGGTCATATCTTGGCTCATACACTGCCGGGACCGGAGAGGGAATAGGCACGTCCGGGAAATCCTTACCAAAGTTGGGGCATCTGCCCGTTTGCCGTGCAGCCCGACCGATCCGGTGTGTCCTTGGCGCCCCAGCCCGCTAGGAATCGAGCCGCATGGGCAGCCCGGCCGCCGCCATGTGCCGCTTGGCCTCGCCGATCGAATGCTCGCCATAGTGGAAGATCGAGGCGGCCAGGACCGCGCTCGCATGGCCCTCGCGTACGCCCTCGACCAGATGGTCGAGCGTGCCGACGCCGCCGCTGGCGATCACCGGCACCGTGACCGCGTCGGCGATGGCCCTGGTCAGTTCGAGATCGAAGCCTTTGCGCGTGCCGTCGCGGTCCATCGAGGTGAGCAGGATCTCGCCCGCGCCGAGCGCGACCACCTCTTGCGCATAGCTCACCGCCTCGATGCCGGTCGCCTCGCGGCCGCCATGCGTGAAGATCTCGAAGCGCGGTGCTTTGCCGTTCGCCGGGACGCGCTTGGCGTCGATGGCGACGACGATGCATTGCGCGCCGAATTTCTCCGACGCCGCGCGCACCAGGCTCCGATCCGTCACCGCCGCGGTATTGATCGACACCTTGTCGGCGCCGGCTTCGAGCAGCGCGCGCACGTCCTCGACGCTGCGCACGCCGCCGCCGACGGTGAGCGGCATGAAGCAGCGCTCGGCCGTGCGGGCGACCACGTCGAGAATGGTGCCGCGCTTCTCGTGGCTCGCGGTGATGTCGAGAAAGCAGAGCTCGTCCGCCCCCGCCTCGTCATAGGCGGCAGCCGCCTCGACGGGATCGCCGGCGTCCTGGAGGTCGACGAACTTGACGCCCTTGACGACGCGGCCCTCTTTCACATCGAGGCAGGGGATGAGGCGGATCTTCAGCATGATGCGAATGGCCCGTTAGGGTGTCTGCTTCCGCCGGTCGCTGAGCCAGCCGACGAACACGATCACCGCCGCGATGGCCCACAGCGCGAACAGCACGAGGCCCGTCGGGATCGACAGATAGGAATACCAGATGGCGAAGCCCAGATTATAGAAGGTCTCGCCATAGTCCTTGCCGCCGATCACGCAGGGGATCACCCGGTTGAGATCGACCTCGCAGCCGAACCCTTCGGCGATCGCCTGGCTCACGACCGCGACAAGCGCCGGCCCGAACGCGATCAGCAGGATGCAGATCAGCAGCAGGATGAACACGGTCCGCGCGCGCATGTCCGGCTATTCCCTGCTCTTCTTCTGCGCGTCGCGGCGAGGCTTGAGCAACGCCAGCGCCGCTGCCGGATCGAGCCGCCCGTCATACAGCGCGCGGCCGGCGATCGCCCCTTCCAGCATCTTATAGCGCGGCTCCAACAGCCGCTTGATGTCGTCGAGCCCGGCCAGCCCGCCGCTGGCGATCACGGGAATCATGACGGCGCGGGCAATCTCCGCCGTCGCGTCGAGATTGAGGCCTTGCAGCACGCCGTCGCGGGCGATGTCGGTATGGATGATGGCCGCGACGCCCGCATCCTCGAACCGGCGCGCCAGGTCGAGTGCGGTCATCTCGCTCGTCTCGGCCCAGCCTTCGATGGCGACCTTGCCGTCGCGCGCGTCGATGCCGACGGCGATGCAGCCGGGAAAATCGTGCGCCGCCTCGCGCACCAGCGCGGGATTGCGCACCGCCGCCGTGCCGAGGATGACGCGGTCGATGCCCTTGTCGAGCCAGGTGATGATGGTATCGAGGTCGCGGATGCCGCCGCCGAGCTGGATCGGGAGGTGGGTCGCCGCGAAGATCGCCTCGATTGCCTTCTCGTTGACCGGTTTCCCTTCGAACGCGCCGTTCAGATCGACCACATGCAGCCAGTCGAAGCCCTGTTCCTCGAAGGCGCGCGCCTGCGCCGCCGGGTCGGTGTTGAACACCGTCGCCTGCTCCATCTCGCCTTGGCGCAGCCGCACGCATTGCCCGTCTTTGAGGTCGATGGCCGGGAACAGGATCATGGCTTCCACTTCAGGAAATTGGCGATCAGCGCGAGGCCAAGCTTCTGGCTCTTCTCCGGGTGGAACTGGCTGCCGGCCACATTGTCCTTGGCCACGAAGGCGGTGATCGGCCCCGCGTAATCCGTGGTGGCGACCAGCGCTTCGGCCCGCGCCGGCACGAGGTGATAAGAGTGGACGAAATAGGCGTTGAGGCCCGACTCGCCGGTCGGGATGCCCTCGAACAGGGCGTGCTCGCGCGCGAGCTTGAGCGTGTTCCAGCCCATATGCGGGATCTTGAGCGAGGGATCCGAGGGCTCGATCGCCCTCACCTCGCCTTCGATCCAGCCAAGCCCCGGCGTCAGCCCGTGCTCGAGCCCGCGCTCGGCCATCAATTGCAGCCCGACGCAGATGCCGAGAAACGGCCTGCCGCGCTGCCGCACGCTCTCTTCGAGCGCCTCGATCATGCCGGGAATCTTGACCAGCCCCTGCTTGCAATCGGCGAAGGCGCCGACGCCGGGCAACACGATGCGCTCCGCCGCGCGGACCTCGTCGGGACTGGACGTCACCTTGACGGCGAGCGGCGAGCCGGTCTCCCGCGCCGCGCGCTCGAAAGCCTTGGCGGCGGAATGCAGGTTCCCCGAACCGTAATCGATGATGGCGACGTGCATATCGGATCAAGCCTGCGGGAAGAGCCCGATGACCTCCTCGCCCTCTCCGCGCTGACGCGGCGGCACGGCCTCGACGTCGCGGCGAGGCTCTCCCGCACGCAAAGGCGCGCGCGCCGCGCTTGCTTGCTGCGGCAGCCAGGCGGTGAAGAACGACCGCTCGGCATCGGTGCGGTCGCGCCCGCTCGCCACGCCGGCGAGCCGATAGCCGCGCCGCTCGAGCGCGGCCGCGCGCAGATCGTTGGCCTCGAAGGCGAACAGCACGGCAATGGCGAGGCTCGCCCAGGCAGAAAGCATCTGGCCTTGCGCGTCGGTGCCGAACACGACTTGCAGGGCGATATAGACCAGCGCGAGGATGATGAACTCGATCCACATGCGGTAATAGAGCAGCCACAGCAGCGGCACGAACAGGGCCGGCCAGGAGAAGCCTTCCTTGACGAAGGCAAGCCTGTCGGCGCGCTCCATGAGATCGGGCGCCTCTGACGGCGGCTCATAGACGGAATAGACGGTCACGGCGATCTTCTCGCATCATTCGGCTTCGTCATGCCCGGGCTCGACCCGGGCATCCATGCCGTTACGCCTCAGCAGGTTGAAGCGCTATTGGAATGGATCGCCGGGTCAAGCCCGGCGATGACGGGTTCCAATTCCTTAATGGCCTAAAGCTGGCCCTTGGTCGAGGGCACGCGGCCCTCTTGGCGCTCGTCGATGGCAATGGCCTGGCGAAGCGCCCGGGCGAGCGCCTTATAGCAGGTCTCGGCGATATGGTGGCTATTCTCGCCATACAGCGTCTCGACATGCAGCGTCAGCCCGGCATGCTGGGCGAAGGCCTGGAACCACTCGCGGAACAGCTCGGTGTCCATCTCGCCGATCTTGGAGCGGGTGAAATCGACCTTCCAGACCAGGAACGGCCGCCCCGACACGTCGAGCGCGACGCGGGTCAGCGTCTCGTCCATCGGCAGATAGGCGAAGCCGTAGCGGGCGATGCCCTTCTTGTCGCCGAGCGCCTTGGCCACCGCCTGGCCGAGCGCGATGCCTGAATCCTCGGTCGTGTGGTGGTCGTCGATATGCAGATCGCCCTTGGCCTTGAGCGATAATGTCGATCAGCGAGTGGCGGGCGAGCTGCTCGATCATGTGGTCGAGGAAGCCCACTCCGGTCGCGACCTCGTAGGCCCCGGTGCCGTCGAGATCGACGGATGCCGAGATCGCCGTCTCCTTGGTCTTGCGGTCGACCGTCGCCCGGCGGGCTTCGGTGTCTTTGTGTCGCTTCTGCATGGTCCAGAGATTAACCTACGGCTCTTAGCAATTCGCTTCCGAGCGGGCAGCTTATACGCCAGCAGGCCATAGAGTGCTATCAGACCGTTAACACGGCCAAAGCTTGACGAACCGGGCCCAACTCCCGATATCGCGTGGCACGATGGGTTCCTCTCCCGCTTCCCCCGACACCTGGCATGGCACGACGATTCTGACCGTCCGCAAGGGCGGCAAGGTGGTGATCGCCGGCGACGGCCAGGTCACGCTCGGCCAGACCATCATCAAGGGCACGGCGCGCAAGGTGCGGCGCGTCGGCACAGGCAACGTGATCGCGGGCTTCGCCGGATCGACCGCCGACGCCTTCACCCTGTTCGAGCGGCTCGAGACCAAGCTCGAGCGCTTCCCCGATCAGCTGAAGCGCGCCTGCGTCGAGCTTGCCAAGGACTGGCGCACCGACCGCTATCTGCGCCGGCTGGAAGCCATGATGATCGTGGCCGACGCCGATGAGAGCCTGGTGCTGACCGGCACCGGCGACGTGCTTGAGCCTGACGATGCGGTGATGGGCATCGGCTCCGGCGGCGTCTATGCGCTCGCCGCGGCGCGAGCGCTGCTGGATAGCCAGCTCGATGCCGAGGCGATCGCGCGCAAGGCCATGTCCATTGCCGCCAAGATTTGCGTCTACACCAATGACGAGGTGGTCGTCGAAACCCTCGACGCGACCAAATGATTGACTTGTCATTGCCCGGCTTGACCGGGCAATCCAGTAACCACGGCGCCAACGATAACCGGAATCAGGGGTTACTGGATTCCCGCTTTCGCGGCAATGACACGGAGTAAATTGACGAGCAGGATCAGTAAGCAAGCAATGACCTCATTTTCCCCCCGCGAGATCGTCTCCGAGCTCGACCGCCACATCGTCGGCCAGCGCGACGCCAAGCGCGCCGTCGCCATCGCCTTGCGCAATCGCTGGCGCCGCCAGCAGCTCGATGAGGAGATGCGCGAGGAGGTGCTGCCCAAGAATATCCTGATGATCGGCCCGACCGGCGTCGGCAAGACGGAGATCTCGCGCCGCCTCGCCAAGCTCGCCGGCGCGCCCTTCATCAAGGTCGAGGCCACCAAATTCACCGAAGTCGGTTATGTCGGCCGCGACGTCGATCAGATCGTGCGCGATCTGCTCGAAGCCGGCATCGGGCTGGTGCGCGACGTGAAGCGGAAAGAGGTGGCCGCCAAGGCGCAGCTCAACGCCGAGGAGCGCGTGATCGACGCTCTGGTCGGCTCTGGCGCCGCCGTCTCGACGCGCGAGGCCTTCCGCAAGCGGCTTCGCTCGGGCGAGCTCGACGACAAGGAGATCGAGATCCAGGTCGCCGACATGCCGTCGATGCCGTCTTTCGAGATTCCCGGCATGCCGGGCAGCCAGGTCGGCATGATCAATCTCTCCGAGATGCTGGGCAAGGCGCTCGGCAACCGCACCAAGCCGCGCCGCGTCAACGTCAAGGACAGCTTCGACATCCTCATGGGCGAAGAGTCGGACAAGCTGATCGACAACGACAGCATCGTGCAGGAAGCGATCCGCAACGTCGAGAATAACGGCATCGTGTTTCTCGACGAGATCGACAAGATCTGCGCGCGCTCGGAGCGCGTCGGCGCCGATGTCAGCCGCGAAGGCGTTCAGCGCGATCTCTTGCCGCTGATCGAAGGCACCACCGTCGGCACCAAATACGGGCCGGTGAAGACCGACCATATTCTGTTCATCGCCTCAGGCGCGTTCCACATCGCCAAGCCTTCCGACCTGTTGCCCGAGCTGCAAGGGCGGCTGCCGATCCGCGTCGAGCTTCGCCCGCTGACCCGCGACGATTTCGTCCGCATCCTCACCGAGCCGAAGGCCTGCCTCATCAAGCAATATATCGCGCTGATGCAGACGGAAGGCGTCGAGCTCGAATTCACCCCCGACTCCATCGAGGCCATCGCCGATATCGCGGTCGAGGTGAACACCAATGTGGAGAATATCGGCGCGCGCCGCCTGATGACGGTGATGGAGCGCATCCTCGACAATATCAGCTTCGATGCCGGCGACCGGGCCGGCGAGAAGGTCGTGATCGACGCCGCCTATGTCGAGAAGCATATCGGCGACCTCGCCAAGAACGCCGATCTGTCGAAGTTTATTCTGTAGTTACATAGGTTTCTCGGGCCGAAGCGCCCCGCGAGCGCAGCTCGCGGCTGGCGCGCGCGTGACCCGGCAATCCAGGGCGACAGGCTCCGAGGCAAGCTGCCCGGTGGATGGCCGGGTCAAGCCCGGCCATGACAAGTCCGCTAGGTCGAGCGGGCCTTGCGCAGCCGCACATAGAGTGCGCCTTCGCCGCCAAGTCGGCGCGGCGCTTCCGAATAGCTCAGCACTACAGGCGCGAGATCGGGCGCGGTCAGCCAATGCGGCACGGCCTGGCGCAGCACGCCGCGCTCTTCGCTCTCGTAGAAGGGCCTGGTCGTATCGGCGGCGGCGCCCTTGCCGGTGATCACCAGCACGTGCCGATAGCCCTTCCCTTGCGCCGATTTGAGGAACCGCCTGAGCGCCGCATGCGCCTCGCGCTGGCGCATGCCGTGCAAATCGAGCCGCGCCTCGACCGGGAGCTTGCCGCGCTCCAGCTGGCGCGCGGTCTGCCGGGTTAGCGCTTCGCCCTTCGCGGTTGGAGCAGGCTTTGCCACTGGCTTGGGCGCGGGTTTGGCAGGCGGGGTTGAGGCTTCTTTCGCCGGCGCCTTGGCGCGCTGTTTGGTCGGCTCCGGCACGGTCGCGGTCGTGCGCTTGTCGAGCGGCTTGGCGCTCTTCGCCACGCGCGCCCAAAGCTCGGCGTCGGTCTCAAGCTCGCTGTCGCGCTTGCCCATCGGATGAGCATACCGCGCGACCTTTCAATTTTTATACCTCCCCCTCGTGGGGAGGTCCGACTTCGCTTTCAGCGAAGTCGGGGTGGGGGGAATCCTTTAGCACGCGCGGAGAGCTTCACCCCACCCGGCTCGGCCCGAGGCCGAGCCACCCTCCCCATCAAGGGGAGGGATAGAGACCGTCGAACGCGCCTTAATTCTTCGGAAGCAAGATATAGAAGCGCGCCGCCTCCTTGGTCGTGCCGGCGATGGCGCCGGCAGCGTCGCCCGTGCCGAAGAAGATATCCCCGCGCTGGGGCCCTTTGATCGCCGAGCCGACGTCCTGGGCGATCATCAGCCTGCGAAAGGGCGCGCCTCCAACCGCAAGATCCGGCGCGGCGACGAAGACCGGC
This sequence comes from uncultured Alphaproteobacteria bacterium, assembly GCA_963817175.1. Taxonomy (GTDB): domain Bacteria; phylum Pseudomonadota; class Alphaproteobacteria; order Rhizobiales; family Methyloligellaceae; genus Methyloceanibacter. The sequence goes on along the minus strand of CAWFNK010000003.1, from coordinate 106,027 downwards.
GTTCCAAGCGAATGATAGGACGCATCGACGGCGAGGCTGCGCCCTGGCGTCAGCGGCACGCCTTGCGCGCCGACCGGCCCCGCTCCGGCTTCCGCCTGCGGCAATTCGCGGAAGAACACGTAAGACTTGTTCTCCTGCATCAGCGCGCGGCCACGTGCGGGATCCGCCCGCAGCCAACTCTTCAGGCCTTGCATCGTCAGCCCTTGGGGAGGTTTCTCGCCGCGCTCGAGCAGACGTTTTCCGATCGAGGTATAGGAATGCCCGTTCTTCGCCGCGTAGCCGAGCCGCACCCATGATCCGTCGGTCAGACGCACGCGGCCGGAGCCTTGCACCTGCATGAAGAACAGCTCGACGGGATCGTCGAGATAAAGCAGCTCGAGTCCCCTGCCCGGAAAGCGCGCCGCTCTCGATCTCCGCGCGCGTGTAGTACGGCACAAGTTGCTCGCCGTCCTTGCCGCATCACACTTCGTTGGTCGTTGTAGAATGCGCGCAAGAGATCCGGCTTCACCTGAACGATATCGTCCGGGCGGCCATAGACGGGAACCTGAAACTTGCCGCTCCGCTCGCGCGAGCCGTTCACCTCGGGCTCGTAATAGCCGGTGACGAGGCCGGGCGGCACGCCCTCCACACGATGCGGGACAAACTGAGTTTCGAAAAAGCGCCGTGCGGCGGCGCGGTCGACCTTCTCGCCAAGGCCCAGGGCCGCCTTGCAAGCCGGTTTATCGCGCGCCGACTTCTTGCGGCAGGACCGGAGCAGCGCGGCAAACGCCGCTGCATGATCGTCCGCCGCCCAGCCTTCGATCTCGGCGAAGCTGACCGGCTTGAGGCTGATCGTCTGATCTTCCACTTCGGACCGCCAAAGGATGAGCGCAATCGTGACCACGATTGCCGCAAGCGGCAACAACCACTTTGTCAGATTTGCGCTAATTGGCGGCTTCGGTGGCGACCAGCTTCCAGTTCGGGTTCTTCGCGGCGACCTCGCGGGCGAAGGTCCAGATATCGGTGACCTCGCGCACCTTTTTCGGATCGCCCTCGATCACCTCCCCGTCGGCGTCGCGCGTCACCGAAATCAGCTCGCTGACGAATTTCACCGTCACATAGGCGGTGCGGTTCTTGATCTCGGTCTCGATGATGTCGGCCTTGTCGATGCCGACCAGGCTCGACAGCACCTTCTCGCCGCGCGTGTCGCGCTCGCGAATGGCGCGCTGGAAGCCTTCGAACACGTCGCTGCCGAGCAGCTGCTCGAGCGTCGCCTCGTCGCCTTCGGCAAACGCCATGACGATCGCCTCATAGGCCATCTTGGCGCCGTCGAGGAACTGCGCGGGATCGAAGCCCGGATCGGCGCGCATCAGGCTGGTGAGCGACTGGCCGAGCGGGCTGTCTTTCGTGGCGTAGCGCCCGAGCCGCGTCTCGATATCCTCCATCGACGGCCCTGAGGCCTCGACCGGCGCGCGCGCCGAACGGCCGCGCGGCAGCGCCACCACCGGCTCGTTGGCCTCGGGTGCGCCGGCACGCTTCGCGTCAGGCGTGGTGAAAGGATCGTAGGGCGGACGCTCATTGCCGGTGCGCCGCCCAAGCACATTGCGCAGCCGGATGAAGATCACCACCGCGAGCACCAGGAACAGCAATGTGTAGATGTCGAAAGCTTCACTCATGCTCTGCCAAAACCCGCGTTCATGGAGGGGGCCGCGGTCATGCGGAATTCTCTAAGCGGGGATATGGTGTACCCCCAGAGATTTGCTAGCGGGAGCCTAAAACTCGCGCGTGGCAAGGATGTCCCACCCCTGCCGCGTCTGAAGCTTAAGGCATTAGAAGCCCCCAAGCCAACCCTAAACGCCTTTGCACTTAATTCGTTCTTGCCGCAAGACCAAAGCCAAGCCGCCCGCCTCACGCGGAATTTGCGGCCGTTGTCGATCCCGTGCTAGCCAGCACCACGGAAGATGGGACAAGAGATGGCGAAAAAGAAGGCTGAGGGCGAGAGCAAGAAGACCAACGGCGACAGCCCAACCGAGACGCCGCCGCAGGCGCCCGAGGCTGCCGGTCGCACGGCGACCCAGCCGCAGCTCACCGTGCTTGCCCAATATATCAAGGACCTCTCCTTCGAGAGCCCGAGCGCGCCGCAATCGCTGCAAGGCCCCGGGCAGAACCCGCAGCTCAAGGTCAGCGTCAATGTCAATGCCGGGGGGCGCGGCGAGGACGCCTACGAGGTCGCGCTCCAGCTCGAGGTGCACGCCAAGAGCGACCAGGGCGTCATCTACAATGTCGAGCTGGTCTATGGCGGGCTGTTCAGGATAACCGGGGTTCCGCAGAACCTGCTCCAGCCGGTGCTGTTCGTCGATTGCCCGACGATCCTGTTCCCCTTCCTGCGCCGGGTGCTTGCCGACGTGATCCGCGACGGAGGCTTTCCGCCGCTGATGCTCGACCCGATCGATTTCGGCAGGCTCTACGCTCAGAACCTCGCGCAAGGCCAAGCCGGCCAGCAAGCCAAGAACTAATAGCGGAGCCAGGCGGCGTCCGCGCCGAGCGTCGCCACGAAGGCGCGGTGCGCCTCGATCTCTGCCGCCGAGAGCCGCGAGGGCAAGGCCCTAGGCCGCGGTCGTATGGCCTCGGCATTGGCGCCGAGCAGCGCGGCTTGTGCGCCGTTGATGGCGAAATCGAGCCGCGCCTGATGCCCGCCGACCAGCTCGACATAGACCGCCGCGAGCAGCCGGCAATCGAGCAGCGCGCTATGCTTGTCGCGCTCGGAGAGGTCGACGCCGTAGCGCTTGCACAGTGCATCGAGGCTGCAAGGCGCGCCCGGATGCCGCCGTCGCGCCAGCGCCAGCGTATCCACCACCCGGTCCCATTTGAGCAGAGGCCGCGCCACCCGTTCCAGCTCGGCATTGATGAAGCCGAAATCGAAGGCCGCGTTATGCATCACCAAGACCGCGCCCTCGATGAAGGTGAGCATGTCGTCGGCGAGCTCGGCGAAGCGCGGCTTGTCGAGCAGGAACTCGGTGGAAAGCCCGTGCACCTCGAAGGCCTGGTAGGGAACATCGCGCTCGGGGTTCAGATGGCAATGCCAAACCCGCCCCGACGGGATGCAATTGACCAGCTCGACGCAGCCGATCTCGATGACGCGATGGCCGTCGAACGGGTCGAGCCCCGTCGTTTCCGTATCGAGCACGATTTCGCGCAAAAGAAGCTTCCCCGCTAACGCTGTCGCAGTCGCTCCATGACGCGACCGTCTTTCTTGTGCAGCGATTCGATCAGTTTATCGAGGGCCGCGTGCATGTCCTTGAGGCTCGTGCCGCTGTCCACAACGTAGTCGGCCCGCGCCCGCCGCTCGGCATCGGAAAGCTGGCGCGCCAGCAGATGCTCGAGCTTGTCCACGCTCATGCCGGGCCGCGCCATTACGCGCTCTTTTTGCACATGCGCCGGCGCGGTCAGCACGATAGTCACGTCGACGCGTTGCTCGGCGCCGGTCTCGAACAGAAGCGGGATCTCCAGCACGGCGAGCTTGGCGCCTGCCTTCTCCTGCTCGATGAGGAAATCGATCTCGGCCTCGACCACCATCGGATGCACGATGGCCTCAAGCTCCTTGAGGCGGGCTTGCGAGCCCGCCAGTCTCTCGCTGAGCAGCTTGCGATCGACCTTGCCGCCGCGCGTCGCGCCGGGAAACGCCGCCTCGATCGCCGCAACCGCGTCGCCTTCATAGAGGCGATGCACGCAAGCATCGGCGTTGAACACGGGCACCCCGGCCCTCGCGAAATGCTCGGCCGCCGCCGATTTGCCCATGCCGATGCCGCCGGTGAGGCCGATGACCAGCATCATGAAGCTCCAAGCGAGGCCGCGACATGGGCCTTGAGCGCTGGCGTCACCTCGGGGCGCACGCCGAACCAGCGCTCGAAGCCCGGAACAGCCTGATGCAGCAGCATGCCGAGCCCATCCACCGTGCGGTTGCCCCTGGCGCGCGCCGCCGCCAGCAGCCGCGTCTCCAGCGGGCTGTAGACGATATCGGCCACCACCGCGTCGTTCGGCAGAGCGGCGAGATCGATATCCAGCGGCTCCTTGCCGGTCATGCCGAGGCTGGTGGCATTGACCAACAGGCCGCAGCCGGACAGAGCGGCGTCGCGGTTTTCCCAGCCCACCGCCTCGACGGCGGGGCCGAAGGCCCGCGCCAGGGCCTCGGCGCGGTCGTGCGTGCGGTTGGCGAGGAGGATGCGCGTGGCGCCTTCGGTCAAAAGGCCGTGCAAAATAGCCCGCGCCGCGCCGCCGGCGCCAAGCACCATCACCGGCCGGCGCCTCTCGTTCCAGCCCGGCGCCTCTGCGTTGAGATTGGTCATGAAGCCATAGGCGTCAGTGTTCATCGCATGCAAGGCGCCGTCAGGGTCGAGCCAGAGCGTGTTCGCCGCACCGATCGCCATAGCGGCCTCGTCCGCCGAGCGCGCCGCGCGCAACGCCGCCTCCTTATGCGGCAAGGTCACGTTGGCACCGACATAGCCTTTGGCGCCGAGCGAGCCGAGGAACGCGGCAAGCTCCTCCGGCCGCACCGCCTCTTTCTCGTAGGCGCCGTCGATCCCGTATTGCTTGAGCCAATAACGATGGATCAGAGGTGAGCGCGAATGCTCGACCGGCCAGCCGATAACGCAAGCGCGCCGCATGGATCTCAGCCTTCGATGACGCCCTCGCGCCGGAGCGTATCGAGGAGCGGGATGAGAGGAAGCCCGAGAATGGAGAAATAATCGCCGTCGATTTTCTCGAACAGCTGCACGCCGAGTGATTCCAGCTGATAGGCGCCGACCGAGCTCAGCACTTCCTCTCCGGCAGCGGCGAGGTAGCGGCCGATGAACTCGGGCGACAGCTTCCGCATGGTCAGCGTGGCGATGGTGGTCTCAGCCCAGATCGCCTCGCCGTTGGTTGCGACCGCGACCGCCGTATGCAGCGTATGCGTCTTGCCGCGGAGATCGAGCAGCTGGCGGCGTGCCGCCTCCATGCTGTCCGGCTTGGAAAGGATCGTGTCGCCGAGCGCGAGCACCTGGTCGCCGCCGATCACATAAGCCTGCCGGGCGAGATCGCTGACGGCCTCGGCCTTGGCACGCGCCAGAACTTCAGCGACGTCATGCGGGGTCAACGACCCTTCGCCGCTGACCGCTTGGCGCATGACGGCTTCATCGAGGCCCGGCGGCTCGGCGATGAAAGCCAGACCCGCCGCTTCCAGGATGCGCGCACGGGACTTGCTCCCCGAGGCGAGGATCAGCGGCGGGTGCCCCGCTTGCAGGAAGCTGCTCATGCCTCGAGCACCGGCGCTTCGCGGTCATGATAGAGGCGGATGATCGCCGCCGCGGTTTCCTCGATCGAGCGGCGCGTCACGTCGATGATCGGCCAGCCATGGCGCGCACAAAGCGCCCGCGTCTGGGCGATCTCGGCGGCGATGGTTTCCCGGTCGACATAGTCCTCGAGGTGGTTGTGCGCATGCTCGATCACGCGGTTGTGGCGGACTTGCGCGATGCGATCGGCGCTGGCCACCAGGCCGACGACGAAAGCATTGCCCGGCGTCTCTAGCTGTTGCGGCAGCTCGGCGCCCGGCACCAGCGGATAGTTGGCGGTCTTGAAGCCGCGATTGGCGAGATAGATCGAGGTTGGCGTCTTCGACGTCCGGCTGATGCCGACCAGCACGATATCGGCTTCGTTGAGATTTTGCGGCAGATGTCCGTCGTCATGCAGCATGGAGAAGTTGAGCGCGTCGATCCGCCGGAAATAGTCCGCATCGAGCACGTGCTGTCCGGCCACGGTCGGGGTCGACGGCGTGCCGAGATAGGATTCGAACACTTGCAGGATCGGCTTCAGCGCCGGCACGCACGGGATGTTCAGCCGCTTGCAGGACTTCTCCAGCTCATCCGCCAGCTCGCGGTTGAACAACGTGTAGAGCACGATCCCAGGCGCGGCCTCGACATCCTTGACCACGCGCTCGAGCTCCCGCCGGCTCCGCACCAGAGGATGCAAATGCTCGATCGCCCGCACTTGCGCGTATTGCACGCGCACCGCCTTGGCGATCGTGACCAGGGTCTCGCCGGTCGCGTCGGAGATCATATGCAGGTGGAAGCTTCGCGGTATATCCATGGCAATACCTCTGGATAACCTCGATGAGTTAAGGGAGCAACTATGCCGCTTGGCCCACCTCTCCCCTCGACCCGCTGGGAATGGGTGCAAGTTCTGCACAGATTCGCCGATGTCGAAAAAATGACGGCTGGTTCACAGCGCCGCGCAATACCCTGCTCGATCCCCAGGGCCACGTGGCGCTCTTCCACAGGAGGTTCAGCCTGGCATCGATCCCGCGTATCGACCTTAAGAGCTTGCGGTGCTTGGCTTGCTTGCGCCGCACAAGGGAATTAGCCACAGCTCGGTCACCAAACCGACACTCACCGATCACGCCCTCTTGCGAGTTCTGTAGACAGGCTGGTGACAGCGCGGAATGTCCGCTATTCACGCCGTAACAGTAACAGTAGAAACCTAATAGAGAATCTCTCTTTTAGTATTTAGAGAGAAGCGATGTCGCGTACCCTTCCTTTGGATAGTTCCTTCCTCAAGGCCCTTTCGGGTCAACCGAACTTCCCGCCGCCGATCTGGCTGATGCGCCAGGCTGGACGCTATCTGCCGGAATATCGGGAGGTGAGAGGCAAGGTCGCCTCATTCCTCGATCTCTGCCGCACTCCTGGGCTCGCGGCCGAAGTAACGCTGCAACCCTTGAGAAGGTTCGACCTCGATGCGGCGATCGTGTTCTCCGACATCCTCATCATCCCCTACGCGCTTGGGCAGAAGGTCGAGTTTGTCGAGGGCGAAGGACCCAAGCTCGAGCCTGTCAAGGACGGCAAGGCCATCGCTGGCTTGAATAAGTCTAACACGGCCAAGGCTTTAGCGCCGGTCTACGAGACGATCGAGCTGGTGGTGGCGGCGCTTCCCAAGAACGTGCCGCTGATCGGCTTTTGCGGGGCGCCTTGGACGGTCGCCACCTACATGGTCGAGGGCGGCGGCAGCAAGGAGCAGGCGGCGGCGAGGCTGTTTGCCTATCGGGACCAAGCGACATTCCAACATCTCATCGATCTGCTGGTCGAGAGCTCGGCCGATTATCTCGTCAACCAGGTGAAGGCCGGCGCCAGCGCGCTGCAGATTTTCGACAGCTGGGCTGGGAGCCTTCCAGAGGATGAATTCGAGCGCTGGTGCATCACCCCGACCAAACGCCTGGTCGAGTTGGTGAAAGCAGAACTCCCGGAGATCCCCATCATCGGCTTTCCGCGGGGCGCGGGCGTGCTAGCGGAACGCTACGCCAGAGAGACGGACATTGACGCGATCGGCTGCGATACGAGCATGCCGGTCGGCTGGATGCGGAGATTGCAGGAGCAGCTTCCAGTGCAAGGCAATCTCGATCCGCTGCTGCTCGTGGCTGGAGGCGAAGCATTGGACATGCGCGTTGGCGCGATCCTCGAGACGCTTGGGCAACAGCCCTTCATCTTCAATCTCGGCCATGGCATTCTGCCCGAGACGCCCATCGAGCATGTCACCAGGCTGTTGAACCTGGTGAAGGGGCGTTCGTCCTAGCCCAACCCCCTGGCAAATCGCATGCTGCTTGCCTATATCAAGGCCTTCCACGTCATCGCGATCATCGCCTGGATGGCAGGGCTGCTCTATCTGCCGCGGCTGTTCGTCTATCACGCGACCAGCAAGATGGGCTCCGAGCAGTCGGAGACCTTCAAGGTGATGGAGCGGCGGCTCCTGCGCTACATCACCACGCCGGCGATGCTGCTGAGCTGGGTGCTTGGCCTGATCCTGGCTTTTTCCGGGACGATCGACTGGTCACGCGACGGCTGGTTTCACGCCAAGCTTATCCTCGTCGTCGCGCTTTCGGCCTATTCTGGGCTGCTGGCGATGTGGACCAAGGATTTTGCCTTGGATCGGAACACGCGTTCGGCGCGCTTCTACCGCATCGCCAACGAGATTCCGACGCTGCTGATGATCTTCATCGTGATTCTCGTGGTCGTCCGGCCCTTCTAAAGGTCGCCCAAGCCTATTCCTACCGCCTTCGGGGTCTGCTATAGATGAGTTGCATCCAATTCGGGACGCTGTCGCGGCCCGGCCTTTCCCACCAAAAGATCGGGTCACCCGGACTGGAGCAGGCGCGCATTTTCGCCTTCCCGCCGAGGCCTTTCCTACCCCCTTCCCCTGAAGCCCGCGCTCACCAGCGCGGAATTCGAAACACCAAAGTCATCATTCCCCCTTTTTTGGAGTAGCAGCGCATGCAGGAAATGAAGCTGCAAGATTTGAAGACCAAGTCGCCGACGGAGCTGTTGAGCTTCGCCGAGGAGGTCGCTGTCGAGAACGCGAGCGCCATGCGCAAGCAGGAGCTCATGTTCGCGATTCTGAAACAATTGGCGGCGCGCGATGTCGAGATCACCGGCACCGGCGTCGTCGAGGTGCTGCAGGACGGCTTCGGCTTCCTGCGCTCTCCCGATTCCAACTATCTCGCCGGCCCTGACGACATCTACGTCTCGCCCTCGCAGATCCGCCGCTTCGGCTTGCGCACCGGCGACACCGTCGAAGGCCAGATCAGGAGTCCGAAAGACGGCGAGCGCTATTTCGCCCTGCTCAAGGTCAACACCATCAATTTCGAGGACCCCGAGAAGCAGCGCCACAAGATCCATTTCGACAATCTGACGCCGCTCTATCCCGACGAGTGGCTGGAGATGGAAACCCAGGATCCCACCCGGAAAGACAATACCGGCCGCGTCATCGACATCGTGTCGCCGATCGGCAAGGGCCAGCGCGGGCTGATCGTGGCGCAGCCGCGCACCGGCAAGACCGTGATCCTGCAGAACATCGCCCACGCCGTCACCGCCAACCACCCCGAGTGCTACCTGATCGTGCTGCTGATCGACGAGCGGCCCGAGGAGGTGACCGACATGCAGCGTTCGGTGAAGGGCGAGGTGATCTCCTCGACCTTCGACGAGCCCGCCTCGCGTCACGTGCAGGTCGCCGAGATGGTGATCGAGAAGGCGAAGCGCCTGGTCGAGCATAAGCGCGACGTGGTGATCCTGCTCGATTCCATCACCCGGCTCGGCCGCGCCTACAACACCGTGGTGCCCTCGTCGGGCAAGGTGCTGACCGGCGGCGTCGACGCCAACGCGTTGCAGCGGCCCAAGCGCTTCTTCGGCGCCGCGCGCAATATCGAGGAAGGCGGCTCGCTCACCATCATCGCCACCGCGCTGATCGACACCGGCAGCCGCATGGACGAGGTGATCTTCGAGGAGTTCAAGGGCACCGGTAACTCGGAAATCGTGCTCGACCGGAAAGTCGCCGACAAGCGCGTGTTCCCGGCCATCGACATCGCGCGGTCCGGCACGCGCAAGGAGGAGCTGCTCGTTCCCTCCGATCAGCTCAAGAAGATGTACGTGCTCCGCCGCATCCTCAACCCGATGGGGACGATGGACGCCATCGAGTTCCTGCTCGACAAGCTGAAGCAGACCAAGACCAACAGCGACTTCTTCGATTCGATGAACACGTAACGACTGCGGGAAGTCTTCCCCTTCGATCTGCCAAAGCCCAATCCTGAGGCAGCATTGCCGCAATATTGGGCATATTCCCTAGGAATATCAGCAAGATAGTCTCAACGATTGGCCGCTAAAGTCCCCCGCAAGATCGTGGGGGATTCCTGCATGCGGCCTCGTCTTCGCGCCCTGTTCCCATTCGCTTGGGTCGTGCTGCCCGTGCTTGGCGCCTGTCTCGTCGCAGTGCTTGCGACCGAAGCGGGCGGCCCGCTGCCCGGACTGATCCTCGCCGGCATCACCGGGCTGCTCGCCGCCTTCGCCATCGAGCGGCCGTTGCGCGCGTTGGCGAGCGTGGCCGCGCGCATTGCCGGCGGCGACCGTTACGCCATCGTGCCGAAGCAGCCCAAGGGCCCGCTCCGCGAGCTTGCCGAGGCGGTCGAGTTGCTCCGTACCGCCGTGATCAAGGCTGACTCGCTTGCCGTCGATCAGCGCCGCCGCGAGGCTGAAGCAAGGCTGCATTACGCCGGCCGCAGCTTCTTCACCCGCCGCTTCCGCTCGGCGGTCGACGAAGTCACCAACGCCTTCGCCGACGGCAGCGGCCGCATCGGCAACACCGCCGCCGACCTTGCCGAGCGCAACCGCCACATGCATGTGCGGATCGCATCCGCCTCCGATGCCGCCGCGTCGGCGTCGGAGGACGTCAATGCCATCGCCGCTTCCGCCCGCGCCATCCTCACGCGCATCAGGCGCTCCGCCGGCGATATCGGCGTATCGCGCGCGGCAAGCGATCGCGCCGTCACCGCGCAACGTCGCGCGAATAGTAGCAGTAAGCTCCGAGCCTGCTCGTTGCGGGTCAGAGACGTCCCAAATGATCGTCTTCATGTGGCTGGTATCGAAGTGCGTTTTCGACGCCTCCCACGCGGAGGCTTCGCAAGTGTAGATCACAGGGAGGTTCAGTCCCTCGGCGAAACCGGCTTACCAGTACGCACCATGACTCCCGGTGCATAAGATCGGCGACCAGAAATCGAGCCGATAGAATTGCAGCTCTGAGCTGGTCGTCGATAAGCCCGGCTGGCTGTCCATCGGTTAGTAGGCGAAGCTCAAACCCCGCCCGCGCAACTGCCGGCCTAAAGTATTCGGCGACGACCCTATCGAGTGTAGCGTCGCCGAACTTCATGGCCATGAAAGCCGTCCGGCTCTCGATATTGGTCTTCTTTAGAGCGGCGTATCGTTCCCATCCCTCCATCGTCAGACGAAGACCGACTTTGCCTCCGCCCGACTGCTTGAGCTTGTAGATTCCCTTTGGATCAAGCTCAGCGTGCAACCATCCCCCAGCCCGACGAATCGCCACTCGCATGCAATGCCAATCCGATTGTGGCCCCGAGAACGGTAGGAGAAACCTCGAACCAGTCGAATGTTGTCTGCTGGCTGTCACCTATCAGCAAAATCAAGTTGTCAGTTTGACGTTGGGGCGTTGGGAGTCGCTCACTCCAAAATGTCGGTAATTCGTTGCTAGTTATCATATGAAGGTGCTCACCCCCGGCGCGTTGCATGCGCCTGAGCGTGTGGGTCATGACGGACCGACGAAGCGGGGCTTCGCTTAGCCTTGCGGGAAGCGTCGTCTCTACCGTTCCTGCGAGAACAAAAGAGCCGCATCGAGGGCAATCAAAGCGCGCAAAGTCTCCTGCCCCCGGCTCTCGGTGGCAGCCAGCTGTCTGACAAACGATGCAAGGGCCCGTGGTTACCGCCATGATGGCAACATATCATGGCTCTGTTGTTCAGGTCCGGCATCTGGAACTAGGATCAGGCAGTCCCAATTTGCCGCGCGGCCTTCACCGTCTCGACCAGCGCCGCGGCATCCGTCACCGGCAAGGAGCATTGCGGGCCGATGCAGACATAGGCCGTCGGCTTGCCGTCCAGCGCGGTCTTGCCATGCGCCGGCGATGATGCCGGCAGGGCGCTAGCGTCCCCTTCCCTCACCTCCTGCACCACCGCGCCCGGCAGCGACACATCGCTGAGCGCGCGCCGCAGCTCGCGCGTGCTCGCCCCCTCAGGTGCGATCAGCACGATATGCGCCGGCGCCAGCACGTCGAGCTCGGCCGCGAGCAGCCCGGCATGCGCCAGCACGTTCGCCGTCATGGCGCCGGCGAAGCCGCGCAGGATCGCGTCGGCGCGTTGGCGATAGCGCTCCTCTCCGGTCCACAGATACAGCGCCACCAGATTCGACACCATCGTGCCGTTGGCGTTCGGCGTCGCCTCGTCCTGGCCGCTGAACGGCCGCACGATGAGATCGGATGTGTCGTCGGCGGTGAAATAATAGCCGCCGAGATTCTCCGACCAATAATGTTTGTCGAGCACGTCCGCCCATGCGCGCGCCTGCTCGACATAGCTGTTCTTGCCGGTGACATTGGCGAGCGCCAGAGCCGCCTTGATCATGTTGGCGTAGTCGGATGATGTCGCCGGCGCCTTGGCCTCGCCATTGCGATAAGCGTGCAACAGCCGCCCGTCCGATGTCATCCGTATACAGACGAAATCGAAGGCGCGTTCAGCGGCCTCGAGCCAATCGGCGCGATCGAACGCGTCGGCGGCGTGGGCCAGCGCCGCGATCATCAGCCCGTTCCAATCGGCGAGCACCTTGTCGTCGAAGCCCGGCCGCACGCGCAACGCGCGGCGCTCGAGCAGTTTGTCGCGCAGCGCGGCGAGACGCGTCTCGGTCTCCGCATCGCGCAATTCGATCGAGCCGAGCCGGTTGAGAATGTTGTGGCCTTCGAAATTGCCTTCGGCGGTCACGTCGTAGATCTGAGCGAATAGTCGCGCATCCTCGGCGCCGAGGGCCTCCTCGATCTCGGCGAGGCTCCACACATAGAACTTGCCCTCCTCGCCTTCGCTGTCGGCGTCGAGCGACGAGGCGAAGCCGCCTCCCTCGACGACCATCTCGCGCAGCAGCCAGGCGATCGTCTCCTCGATGCGCAGCTTGTAGAGCGGCGATTTCTGCTCGCGCCAGGCTTGCGTCATCATGTCGACGAGCTGCGCGTTGTCGTAGAGCATCTTCTCGAAATGCGGCACGAGCCATTTCTCGTCGACGCTGTAGCGCGCGAAGCCGCCGCCGAGATGATCGTAGATGCCGCCTTGCGCGATTCTGCTGAGCGTGAGGTCGACGGCCTCGAGCGGATGCGGCAGGCCGAAGCGGAGACCCGCGCGCCACAAGAATTGGAAGAATTGCGGCTGCGGAAATTTCGGCGCGCCCCTGATGCCGCCATGCGTCGGATCGACGGCCTGCACCAGACGCCGCGGCGAGATCGGCGAGTATCGGCTCCGGCGGCGGCGCGGCCGCGTCGTGCCGGCGCTGCGGCTTGAGCCGATCCTTCAGCGCGTCGGCGTTCTGCCGGACCTTGTGCGGCTCGTCGCGATAGATGCGCGCCACTTCATTCAGTACACGGACGAATGCGGGCCGCCCGTAGCGCTCTTGCTTCGGGAAATAGGTGCCGCCCCAGAACGGCTCGGCGTCGGAGGTGAGGAACATGGTCAGCGGCCAGCCGCCCTGCTCGCCGAGCTCGTGCAGCGCGCCCATGTAGATCGCATCGACATCGGGGCGCTCCTCGCGGTCGACCTTGATGTTGACGAACAGGTCGTTCATCACCGAAGCGGTGGCCTCGTCCTCGAAGCTCTCATGCGCCATCACGTGGCACCAATGGCAGGCCGCGTAGCCGACCGAGAGCAGGATCGGCTTGCCGGTCGCTTTGGCCTCAGCGAGCGCCGCATCGCCCCAGGCGCGCCAATGCACCGGGTTGTCCTTGTGCTGGAGCAGATAGGGGCTCGTCTCCTTGCCGAGTAAGTTACCTTCGATCCGCTCCTGCATGGCCCTTCCTTCTCTGCCGCCCTAGGATAACGCAATGGAGCCCAAGATCGTCGCCACAAACGACACCATCGTTGCGCTGGCGAGCGGCCCCGGCATCGCCGCGGTCGCGGTGATCCGCGTCTCCGGGTCCGGGCACGCGCGACGCGCTCGAGGCATTGTGCGGCGGCGTGCCCCCTCCCCGCCACGCTTCCTTGCGTGACATCGGACCGCCGCGGCGTGAGAAGCTCGATCGCGGTCTGGTGCTCTGGTTCCCGGGGCCTTCGAGCTTCACCGGAGAGGACATGGCCGAGCTGCAGCTGCATGGCAGCCGCGCCGTGATCCGTGGCGTGCTCGATGCGCTGCTCACCCTCCCCGGCACGCGGCTTGCCGAGCCAGGCGAGTTCGCGCGCCGGGCGTTCGAGAACGGCAAGCTCGATCTCACCGAGGTCGAGGGCCTCGCCGATCTGATCAACGCCGAGACCGAGGCGCAACGCCGCCAGGCGCTGGCGCAATCCGAAGGTTCGCTGCGGCAGCTCTACGAGGGCTGGCGCGCCGAGTTGCTTGGCGCGCAGGCGCTGATGGAAGCGGGCCTCGACTTCGCCGATGAAGGCGACGTGGCGATCGACGTGTCGGTCAAGGCCGGCGCCATCGTCGACCGCTTGCTTCAGTCGCTCGCGCGCCATCTCGCCGACCATCGCGGCGAGCGTTTGCGCGACGGCTTGCGCATCGTCATCGCCGGTCCGCCGAACGCCGGCAAATCATCTCTCTTGAACGCGCTCGCCAAGCGCGACGTGGCGATCGTCTCGGAGGAGGCGGGCACCACGCGCGATGTCATCGAGGTGCATCTCGATCTCGGCGGTATCCCGGTGATCCTCGTGGATACAGCGGGGATACGCGAGGCGCGCGGCAAGATCGAAGCCGAGGGGATCAGCAGGGCATTGGCACGAGTTGAGCAGGCCGATCTCGTGCTGTGGCTGGTCGATGCGACCGCGCCGATGTGGGAAGCGCCGCGACGCGCAATTCCGCATAAAGGCGACGTAATGGACGCGCAAATTTGCGCAACTCCCGTACAAATTTGCGTATTGAACAAGATCGATTTGGCGCGCGTGTCCGGCGGGCCTGAACGCATCGAGATCTCGGCCAGGACGGGCGAGGGGCTCGACCGCCTGATCGCCGCTCTGAAGGCGCGAGCTGCCGATCTGGCCGAGACCACCGTAGCCTCGCCGCTGATGACCAGGGCGCGCCATCGCGCCGAACTCGAAGCAGCCCAAGCCGCCTTGCAGCGCTTCGGCGCTCCCGGCCTGAGCCCTGAGCTGAAGGCCGAGGAGCTGCGCATTGCCGCCCGCCATCTCGGCCGGCTCACCGGCCGCATCGACGTCGAGGAGGTGCTGGGCGCCATCTTCGCCGAGTTCTGCATCGGCAAGTGATTCACGTGAAACAATGGACGCCGCCAGGCGAACGCATTACCTAGCGGCCATGACCAAGCGCTTCGACGTCATCGTCATCGGCGGCGGCCATGCCGGCTGCGAGGCTGCTGCTGCGGCCGCGCGCATGGGCGCCCACACGGCCCTGGTCACCCATAGCTTCGCCACCATCGGCGAGATGTCCTGCAACCCGGCCATCGGCGGGCTGGGGAAGGGGCATCTGGTCCGCGAGATCGATGCGCTCGACGGTCTGATGGGGCGGGTCGCCGATGCCGCCGGCATCCAGTTCAGGGTGCTGAACCGCAGCAAGGGACCTGCCGTCCAGGGCCCGCGGGCCCAGGCCGACCGCAAGCTCTATCGCCAGGCCATGCAGGCGGCGATCCAGGCCACGCCCGGCCTCGAAGTGATCGAGGCCGCGGTCGAGGATCTCAGCGTCGAGCCACCGTATGGTTAACGGCGTCTTAACCGATATGGTTAACGGAGTGCTAACGGCCGATGGCCGCCACGTCGCCGCCGGCGCCGTGGTTCTCACCACCGGCACCTTTCTTAACGGCCTCATCCATATCGGCGAGCGGAAGATCCCGGCTGGCCGCATCAACGAGGCGCCTGCCCTCGGGCTTTCGACCCGGCTCTACGGTTTGGGCTTGCGCATGGGCCGGCTGAAGACCGGCACGCCGCCTCGTCTCGATGGCCGCACAATCGATTGGGACGGCCTTCAGGTGCAGCACGGCGACGACCCGCCCCGGCCGTTCTCGTTTCTGACTGCCGCGATCGCGACGCCGCAGATCGCCTGCCACATCACCCACACGACCCAAGCGACCCACGCCATCATCGCCGCCAATCTCGACCGCGCGCCGATGTACTCGGGCGC
The DNA here is from genome assembly GCA_963817175.1 of uncultured Alphaproteobacteria bacterium. Classification (GTDB taxonomy): domain Bacteria; phylum Pseudomonadota; class Alphaproteobacteria; order Rhizobiales; family Methyloligellaceae; genus Methyloceanibacter. Next base: position 90,373 of record CAWFNK010000003.1, on the reverse strand, counting down.
GATCGAAAGCGTCGGTCCGCGCTATTGTCCCTCGATCGAAGACAAGGTCGTCCGCTTCAAGGAGCGACAAAGCCACCAGATCTTCCTCGAGCCTGAAGGCCTCGACGACGACACCGTCTATCCGAACGGCATCTCGACCTCGCTGCCGGAGGATGTGCAGCACGCCTTCCTCAGGACCATCCCGGGGCTCGAAGAAGCGCGCGTCATCAGACCGGGCTACGCCATCGAATACGACTATGTCGACCCGCGCGAGCTGACGCCGGGGCTCGAGGTCAAAGCCGTGGGGCGGCTGTTCCTGGCCGGCCAGATCAATGGCACGACCGGCTACGAGGAGGCTGCGGGGCAGGGGCTCATCGCCGGCATCAACGCCGCGCTCGCTGCGTCGGGCACCGCGCGGCGCTTCGGCGTGACGCGCGCCGACGGCTATCTCGGCGTGATGATCGACGACCTGGTGACGCGCGGCGTGACCGAGCCCTATCGCATGTTCACGAGCCGCGCCGAGTACCGGCTGACGCTGCGTGCCGACAATGCCGATCAGCGCCTCACGCCGCTCGGCATCGCCATCGGCTGCGTCGGCGCCGCGCGTAGCACTGCCTTTGCCGAGAAGTCCGGGCGACTGGAACAGGGCGCGGCACTGCTCCGCGGTCTCGCGCTGACCCCCGACGAAGCGGCCAAGCATGGTCTCAGCATCAATCGCGACGGACGCAAGCGGAGCGCTTACGAGCTCTTGTCGTATCCTGGCGTCGATGTCGCGCGGCTCGCGTCGATCTGGCCGGAGATCGGCCGGCTCGATTCCGCGGTCGCCGAGCAGCTCGCGGTCGATGCGCGCTACGCTGTCTACGTCAAGCGGCAGGAGCTGGACATCGCCTCCTTCCGCAAGGACGAGGGCATCGTCATCCCGGGCGACTTCGCCTTCGCCACGCTTCCAGGCCTCTCGACCGAGCTCCGCCAGAAGCTCGAGCGCCAACGCCCCGAAAGCCTCGGTCAGGCGGCGCGGCTCGACGGCATGACTCCCGCCGCGCTAATGCTGCTTCTCGCTCACCTGAAAAAGGCCGTGGCGGCGAAGAGCGCTTGAGTCTAGGAAGGCGAGGGGAGATGCCTGGCGCTAAGCACGCCGCGACCGTCAGGGGACCCCAGGATTTCGCGGAAGCCTTTAAAGTTCCACGTGAAACAATCCACAGGCTGATCCGCTACGCCGAACTGCTCGCCCATTGGCAGTCCCGCACCAACCTGGTCGCGCCGTCCACCCTGCCCGCGCTCTGGTCCCGGCATTTCGCCGACTCAGCCCAACTCAGCGCCCTTGCGCCGGACGCGCGACTCTGGCTGGATCTCGGCTCAGGGGCAGGTTTTCCCGGGCTGGTGGTTGCGATCCTCGAAGCCGGGAGACCGGATTTCCGCATGCATCTCGTCGAGAGCAACAGGAAGAAGTGCGCGTTTCTCGCCGAGGTCGCGCGCGAGACGAATGCCGCTGTGGACATTCACCCGATGCGCATTGAAGACCTCGCCGAAAGCGCCCAGAGCCTTGGGCCTGACGTGGTGAGCGCGCGGGCGCTTGCGCCTCTGCCGCGTCTGTTGGAGCTCGCAAGCCCTTTCTTCGGGCCGGGAACCAAGGGGCTGTTCTTGAAGGGCCGCGAAGCCAAAGCTGAGATCGAGGCGGCGAAGGCCGACTGGGATTTCTCGGTCCGACTGCACCCAAGTCTGACCGCACCTGACTCGCATATCGTCGAGATCACTTCGCTTCGTCATCGCGGGACGAACGCGCCATGAACGCATTCGGACCTCGGCGCACGCGGGTCATTGCCCTGGCCAATCAGAAGGGCGGGGTGGGCAAGACCACCACGGCGATCAATCTCGGCACGGCGTTGGCGGCGGTCGGCGAGCGCGTGCTGATCATCGATCTCGATCCGCAAGGCAATGCCAGCACCGGGCTCGGCGTCGATGAGCGTCCGCTCTCGACCTTCGACGTGCTGAGCGGGCAGGCGACCATCGCCGCCGCACGGGTCCCGACCCATGTGCCGCGGCTCTCCATCGTGCCGGCCACGATCGACCTGATGTCGTTCGAGCGCGAGTCCGGCGCATCGAGCGGCAGGCATTATCGCTTGCGCGATTGCCTGGCCGCCATGACGGCCGGCGAGGAGCCGGATATGGCGACGACCTATGTCCTGATCGACTGCCCGCCTTCGCTGAATTTACTAACTGTTAACGCTTTGGCCGCGGCCGACGCCGTGCTGGTGCCGTTGCAATGCGAGTTCTTCGCGCTCGAGGGATTGGCGCAGCTCTTGAGCACGGTCGAAGAGATCAGGGTCCGCCTCAACCCGAAGCTCCAGATTCACGGCGTGGTGCTGACCATGTACGACCAGCGCACCAGCCTGTCGGACCAGGTGGTCGACGACGTGCGGCGCGTGCTCGGCGAGAAGGTCTATACGACCATCATCCCGCGCAATGTGCGCGTGGCGGAGTCACCATCGCACGGCAAGCCGGTGCTGCTCTACGATTATCGCTGCACCGGCAGCCAGGCTTACATTCAGCTCGCCTCCGAGGTGATCGAGCGCGAGCGGCGGATGCGTGCGGCGTGAGGCAGATGCGGCTTTTACGGGGAGGAGGCTCGCCATGGCGGTAGGCGCGCAGAAGACAAGATTGGGTCGTGGGCTGGCGTCGCTGATCGGCGATCGCCCGGACCAGGCGTGGGGCGCCGACGAGGAGCAGCGCAGCGTTCCGCTCGCGGCGCTCAAGCCCGGGCGGTTCAACCCGCGGCGGAACTTCGCCGCGGACCAGCTCGAGGAGCTGGCGGCATCGATCCGCGAGCGCGGGCTGGTGCAGCCGCTCGTGGTCAGGCCGTCCCTGGGCGACACCTACGAGATCGTCGCCGGCGAGCGCCGCTGGCGCGCGGCGCAACTCGCCAATCTGCATGACGTGCCGGTGGTGGTGCGCACGCTCTCGGATCAAGAGGCGATCGAGATCGCCATCATCGAGAACGTCCAGCGCGAAGACCTGAATGCCATCGAAGAAGGGGAGGGGTACAAGCTCCTGATGGACGGCCACGGCTATACGCAGGAAGACCTGGCCAAGGTCATCGGCAAGAGCCGCAGCCACCTCGCCAACACGCTGCGCCTGTTGAAGCTGCCGGACAGCGTGCAGGACCTGGTGCGCGCGGGCGAGCTCAGCGCAGGTCACGCCCGTTGCCTCATCGGCAGGTCAGACGCCGAGACGCTCGCGGCCCGTATCGTCAAGCAAGGATTAAGCGTGCGCGAGGCGGAGGCGCTGACCCAGGAGCGCCCGCCCGCAAAGCCCACGCACAACAAGAGCAAGGATGCGGACACCCGCGCCGCCGAGTCCGAGCTGCACGAGGCGCTCGGCCTCGATGTCGAAATCAAAAAGGGCAAGGGCGAGAAGGGCGAGCTGCGCATCCGCTATTCGAGCCTCGACCAGCTCGAAGATGTTCGTCTCCGGCTGCTGCGCCGTCCGCGCTAGGCTCAATCGACAGCCAGAAACTCCTCGGCGCGGAACAGCGATTTGAACGGGATGCCCGCTTGGGCATAGAGGTCGGCAGCGCCCTCGCCGCGGTCCAGGATCGAGATCACCAGAGCCACCGTCGCGCCGGCCTCGGTGACGGCCTTGACCGCGTCCATCGCCGATCCGCCGGTGGTGGTCACATCCTCCAGAATGATGACGGACTTGCCGGCGATGTCGTTGCCGTCGACGCGCTTCTTGGTGCCGTGATCCTTCACCGCCTTGCGCACGAAGAAGCCGGGAAGGCGGCGGCCGAAGTCGAGGCTGCGCATGGCGACCGGTGCGATCAGCGGCACGGCGCCCATCTCCAAGCCGCCCACGAAATCAGCCTTAACATCTTGAATTTCTTGAAGAATTAACTCAGCCATGAGGCCAGCGCCGTCGGGATCGAGCATCGCCGGCTTCATGTCGAAATAGAAATCGCTCTCCCGCCCCGAGGCGAGCGTGATGCGCCCTCGCCTGAACGCCTTCTCCTTCAGGATCGCGAACAGCTTCTGCCTTGCCTGTGGATCCTGGCCGCGCTGGTTCAAGGCTTACCTCTCGTTTCAGCGGGACATGCATACAACGGCGGGCGCGTCCGTCAAATCCTCGAGGTGAGCGTGAGCACCAGCCGCTCGGCGAATGCGCCTTCGAGGTCGGGCGAGCGGCGGATGCGCCTGACCGCCTCCTGGATCAGTGGCAGCGCATGCGCGATCCGCGTCGCACCCCAGCGCTTGCAATGCGCGATGAACACGGGCTCGCGCTTGAAATGGAGCCGCGGCTTGAGCGACTTGACGGCCTGCTCGAGGCTGCCGCCTGAGCTTGCCGCTGCGGCGACACGATGCAGCTGCGTGAAGTGCCGGCCAAGCGCCGACAGCGCCGCCGATCTGTCTGTGCCGGCTGCCGCGAGACGCTGAAGCTCCGACAACGCGGCCTTGGCATCGCCGCCGCTCACCGCATAGGCGAAATTGTCGAGCGCGGTCTCCGCCGCATCGCCGACGATCGCCTCGATGTCTTCGTGCTGCGATGCTGCCTGCCGCCTTGCGCGTAGAGCGCGAGCTTGACCACCTCGGAGCGAGACAGCGCCTGGTCGGCGCCGAGCCGCGTCATCAGATAGTCGCGCGTCTCCCGGTCGATACTCAGTCCCGCTTCGGCAAGCTCGGCGTCGATCACACCAAGCGTGAACTTCTCGTCGCTGTAGCAAGGCAGCGCCACCGCGCTCTTGTGGGTCTCGAACAATTTGCGCAAGCCCGAGTCGGGTCTGAGATTGCCGGCCTCGACGATCAGCGCATTGTCCGACGGCGTGGCGAGCAGAGCTTTCAGCGCCTGCACGTCGAGTCGCGCGCCGGCCGTGACGCGGATCACGCTCTGCGTCGCGAACATCGGCGCGGTCCTGAGCTCGACCTCGAGCCGCGCCGGGTCCTCGGCGAGATCGCGGTCGTCGAGGCGGACGATCTCGGTCTGCCCCTTGCCGCGCTTGACGAAGATCTGCGCGAGCGCAACCGCGCGCTCCGACACCAGACCCGCATCAGGCCCGTAGACGAGGATCGCGCGGCAACCGGGCTCGGGCGACCTCATGAAACTCGCGACGGTCGAGGCTTTGTAAGCAACCATGGCGATAGCGGCGACAGCGCGGGTTACGCTTGAGTGAGGAGAGTCGGACGCCTAGGCGGCGTTGGCGAGAAAGGCCGCGACCTGGGTCCTGATGCTCTCGGCGACGGTGCGGGCGGCGCGGTTCTCTGCATCGTAGCGCGCGCGCACATTGGCGAAGATTTCCTGGAAGCGGTTATAGGGCGCCCGCGCGATTCCCTTGCCTTGCAGTACGATCGTTCCGCTGGCGGCGTCGACCAGCTTGAACGTGGCGTCGAGCTGGTAGATCTGCCCCGTCGCGTCGCCGGTGATTTCGACCAGCTGATCGGTGATGCTTTCCTTGATGACGATGTCGAGCTTATAGCGCGTCGGCGCGGGGTTGCCGCCGCCGGTGGTGGTGAAGATCAGCTCGTTGCGCAGCTTCTGCCCGACCCGGCCCGGAATTGGCGTGATGTCTACGGCCTTCATCACCTCGCCAAGCTTGGCGCCGCCTGCCGTGGTGCCGCCATAGAGCGGCTGGAAGCCGCAGCCGGCCAGCGCAAAGCCCGCGAGGCCCGCGCAGAGCGCCGCGATCAGGGCAGGGCTACGCCACCACATTGACGATCCTCTGCGGCACGACCACCACCTTCTTGATTTTACGTCCCCCTATGGCGCGCACGACATTGTCGAGCTTTAGCGCCGCAGCTTCAATATCTTCCTTCGGGGCGTCCCGTGCAATCGTCAATTCGTCCCGTCTTTTGCCGTTCACCTGGACCGCAATTGTCACAGTTTCCTCCAGCAAAAGGGCCGTTTCTGGGACCGGCCAGGGCGCTTCGGCGACAAGGCCGGCCTGGCCCAACTCCGCCCAGGCCTCCTCAGCCAGATGCGGCACCATGGGGGCCGCGATTCGGGCCATAAGCTCCGCCGATTCTCGCAAGGCATAGGCCATGTCAGGGGCCGGTTGTGGCCCTGCCGCCTGCAAGCCTGCCGATAGCGCGTTGGCGAGCTCGTAGATATGCGCAACCGCCGCATTGAAGCGGAGCTTCTCGATCGCGCCGGTTACCGCCGCCACGGCCTTATGCGCGGCGCGGCGGAGCGCTTCTGCCTCGGCGCCGAAGGCGGCCGGCTTCGGCGAGCCGGGCTTGGCGCCCTTGGCGGCCGCATCGCGCACCAGCCGCCAGACGCGCTGGAGGAAGCGATGCGCGCCGTCAACGCCGGCGGCGGTCCATTCGATGTCGCGCTCGGGCGGCGTGTCCGACAGCATGAACCAGCGCGCCGTGTCCGCGCCGTAAGCGGCGATGATGGTGTCGGGGTCGACCACGTTCTTCTTCGACTTCGACATCGATTCCACCGCGCCGATGCTGATCGGCTCGCCGGTCGTGACGTGCACCGCGACCCCGTCCTTGCGGCTCACCTCCTCGGGCAGCAACCATTTTCCGTGTACGTCCTTATACGTCTCGTGCGTCACCATGCCCTGGGTGAACAGGCCTTTGAACGGCTCGTCGATGGCGACGTGACCGGTCTTGTGCATGGCGCGCGTGAAGAAGCGCGCATAGAGGAGATGCAGGATCGCGTGCTCGACGCCGCCGATATACTGATCGACCGGCAGCCAATAGCCGACGGCATTGGAGTCGGTCGGCTCGCCGGACTTCGGCGAGCAGAAGCGCGCGAAATACCACGACGAGTCGACGAACGTGTCCATCGTGTCGGTCTCGCGCACGGCAGGGCCTCCGCAAGTCGGGCAGGTGACATGCTTCCAGGTCGGATGCCGGTCGAGCGGATTGCCCGGCTTGTCGAAGCTGACATCGTCGGGGAGCTTCACCGGCAGATCCTTCTCCGGTACCGGCACGATGCCGCAAGTCGGGCAATGGATCATCGGGATCGGGCAGCCCCAATAGCGCTGCCGCGAGATGCCCCAATCGCGCAGGCGATATTGTATTTGCCGCTCGGCGACCGCCCTGCCCTTAACGGTCTTCTTGGTGAGAGCGTCGGCGATCGCGCTCTTGGCGTCCTCGACGCCGAGACCGTTGAGAAAGCCCGAATTGATCAGAATCCCGCCGCCCGTATAGGCTTCCTCGCCGATGCTGAAGCTCGATTGATCGGCATCCGGCGGCAGCACCACCGGGATCACCGGCAGCTCCTTGGCGCGGGCGAATTCGAGGTCGCGCTGATCGTGCGCCGGGCAGCCGAAGATCGCGCCCGTGCCGTATTCCATGACGATGAAATTGGCGATCAGCACCGGAAGCGTGGCGCCGTCGATCACCGGATGGCGCACGCGCAAGCCGGTGTCGAAGCCCTTCTTCTCCTGGGTCTCGAGCTCGGCGGCGGTCGTGCCGTGCCGCTGGCATTCGGCGATGAAGGCGCTCGCCGCCGCGTTGTTCGCGGCAACGGCCTTAGCCAAAGGATGGTCGGGCGCGATCGCCACGAAGCTTGCGCCGAACAGCGTGTCGGGCCGCGTGGTGAACACCTCGACCAGCTCGTGACCCTTTGGCGCCGCGCCCGGCACGATCTCGAAGCGGACCAGCAAGCCCTCAGACCGGCCGATCCAGTTCGCTTGCATCAGCCTGACCTTTTCCGGCCAGCGCTCGAGGCCTTCCAGCGCCTGGAGCAGGTCTTGCGCATAGTCGGTGATCTTGAACACCCATTCCGGCTGCTCGCGCTGCTCCACCAGCGCGCCCGACCGCCAGCCGCGGCCGTCGATCACCTGCTCGTTGGCGAGCACGGTCCGATCGACCGGGTCCCAATTGACCTTCCGCGTCTTGCGGTCGACCAGGCCCGCTTTGCGCATGTCGAGGAAAAGGCGCTGCTGCTGGTGGTAATAGTCGAGGTCGCAGGTCGCGAGCTCGCGGCTCCAGTCGAGCGACAGCCCCATGCTTTTCAGCTGGCCACGCATGGTGGCGATATTGTCGTAGGTCCATTGAGCGGGGTGCACGCCGCGCTCGATGGCGGCGTTCTCGGCCGGCAGCCCGAAAGCGTCCCAGCCCATCGGATGCAGCACATTGTGGCCCTTGGCGCGCATGTAGCGGGCGACGACGTCACCCATGGTGTAGTTGCGCACATGCCCCATATGGATGCGCCCCGAGGGATAGGGGAACATCTCAAGAACATAATATTTCGGGCGTGGGTCGTTCTCGGAGGCGCGGAAGATGCCCCGCTTCTCCCAGGCCGCCTGCCAATGCTTCTCGCGTTTTGGCGCGTCGTAACGTTCGGCCGCCATGGTCCCTTGCCTGCTCGTGTCGTGTGCTCGCGGGGAATGAACCAGAATGGTGAGGGCGGTCAAGTTACGCTCGCGCCCGCGCCTTGCTAGAACGCTGCGATGAGTTCCGAACCCACTGCCCCGATCGAGGTCCCCGCGCGGCTGCGGCTGGTGCTTGAGGAGATCGCTCTCGCCGCCGAGACGGCGAGGCGCGATGCCGCGAGCGTGCGTCTCGTTGCCGTGACCAAGACCGTCCCCGCTGCGATCATCGAGCAAGCGATCGATGCGGGTCAGCGCGTGTTCGGCGAGAACCGCGTGCAAGAGGCGCAAGGCAAATGGCCGGCGCTTAAGGAGCGCCATCCCGGCCTCGAGCTTCACCTGATCGGTCCGCTGCAATCGAACAAGGTCCGCGAGGCGGTCGGCCTGTTCGACGTGATCGAGACTGTCGATCGGCCCAAGCTTGCGCGCGCTCTCGCCGAGGAAATGTCACGCGCGAGCAAGCGCCCGCGCCTGTTCGTGCAGGTGAACACGGGCGAGGAACCGCAAAAGGCCGGAATCGCCCCCGGCGAGATGCAGTCTTTCGTCGCGCTCTGTCGCGACACGTTCGGGCTCTCCATCGACGGGCTGATGTGCATCCCGCCTTTTGAAGAAGAGCCGGCGATGCATTTCGCCTTGCTCGCCAAGCTCGCCGAGAAGATCGGCGTCAAGGAGCTGAGCATGGGCATGAGCGGCGATTTCGTCCGCGCCATCCAATTCGGCGCCACCTATGTCCGCATCGGCACCGCCATCTTCGGCGCGCGCGCGGCTACGGAACAATGACGATCTGCGTGTCGCGCTTCACCTCGCCGAGCAGCATCAGCAAATCATGTCGCGTGAGTGCGATGCAGCCCGCGGTCGGCGCATAACCCGGTCGCGCAAGGTGCACGAAGATCGCGCTGCCCTTTCCCCTCACCCGCGGCCGGTCGTTATAGCCGAGCACCAGAACGAGATCGTAGAGATGGTCCGAGCGGGCCAGGCGATCGGCGGCGGCCCCCGGCGAAAGCCTGACCAGCCGGTTGTAGTTGCGATCGGTGGGATCCTCGCACCAACCGTCATCGGCGCGGATCGCGCGGAGAGGAACGCTGGTGCGCGGCCGCCTCATCCGGTCGGCGCGATAAAGCACCTGGCGGACCGTAAAACGGCCAAGCGGTGTCCCGCCGTCGCCTTCGCGCTTCAGCGCGCGAATGCCGCCGTGGCCAAGCGCCGCTTGCATCACGCCATGACCGAGTGCCACCCGCGCCTGCGTCGCGCTTCCCGGCGCGCGCCGCACGACGATCGTTCGGGATCGCTTAACCCTCATGATGGCAAGCCTTTTCTTCGCCTGGCAGGCTTCGCGATACGCTTGTCCTAGAGCTTGGCCCCGAATACAACTCTCAGCGCGGAATGCAGCTTAAGGGGCCGCCGATGAGCAACGCGCGCAAGATCCTCATCATCGACGATGACGACGAGCTGCGCGAGTCCTTGAGCGAGCAGCTCAGCCTGCATGAGGAGTTCGACACGCTGCTGGCGCCGACGGCGACGGAAGGCCTGAAGCAGGCGCGGAGCGGCCATGTCGATCTCGTGCTGCTCGATGTCGGCCTGCCCGATCTCGACGGCCGCGAGGCCTGCAAGCTGTTGCGCCGCGGCGGCTTCAAAGGCCCCATCGTCATGCTGACGGCGCAGACCTCCGACGCCGACACCATCCTCGGGCTGGAGTCCGGCGCCAACGACTATGTGACGAAGCCGTTCCGCTTGGGCGTGCTGCTTGCCCGCATCCGCGCGCAGCTTCGGCAGCACGAGCAGAGCGAGGACGCCGTCTTCACCATCGGCCCTTATACCTTTCGCCCCGCCTCCAAGCTCCTGGTCGACGGCAACGGGGCCAAGATCAGGCTCACCGAGAAAGAGACCTCGATCCTCAAATATCTCTATCGCGCCGGCGAGCGCGTCGTGACGCGCGACGTGCTGCTGCACGAGGTGTGGGGCTATAACGCCGGCGTCACCACGCACACGCTCGAGACGCATATCTATCGCTTGCGGCAGAAGATCGAGAAGGATCCCTCGCAAGCCGAGTTGCTCATCACCGAGACCGGCGGCTACAAGCTGGTTCCTTAGTGAGCTTCACTCAATCTCGAAATCGGCGATCACCGGCACATGGTCCGAGGTGCGCTGCCAATCGCGCGTCTCCTCGAGGACCTTCATCGCGACCGCGGCGCCGTCGAGCGCGGGCGTCGTCCAGACATGATCGAGACGCCGACCGCGATTGGACGCGCGCCAATCGCGATTGCGATAGCTCCACCAGGTGAACAGCTTCTCTTCGGACGGCACGTGACGGCGCATCACGTCAATCCAATCATGCGAGGCCATCACCCGCGCGAAGCGCTCGGTCTCCGCGGGAGTGTGGCTCACCACTTTGAGCAGTTGCTTGTGCGACCAGACATCGGTCGGCAGCGGCGCGACGTTCAAATCGCCGACCACGATCATGCGGTTCTTCGCCTTGCCGCGCATGGCACCGAACCACGCGTCCATAGCCTCGAGGAAATCGAGCTTGTGACGGAATTTCTCATTGAGCGCGGGATCGGGAATGTCGCCGCCCGCGGGCACATAGATGTTGTGCAGCACGACTGGCTTCTCTTGGCCGTTTGTCCCGTCGAGCGTGACGGAGAGATGCCGCGCGTGGCCGCGGCCGCAAATGTCGCGGCGCTCCTGCAAGCTGAAGGGCAGGCGGGAAAGCGTGGCGACGCCGTGATAGCCCTTCTGGCCGCACACGGCGATGTGCGGAAAGCCGAGCGCGCGGAGCTCGAGCTCGGGGAATTTGCCGTCGACGCATTTGATCTCTTGCAGGCAGAGCACGTCGGGCTGCTGCGCCTTGACGAACCGGCTGACGAGATCGAGCCGGAGCCTGACCGAATTGATGTTCCAGGTGGCGAGGCGGAAATGCATGGAGGTGCAAGGATCGTTGCAGCAACCGGCAAAAGCAAGAAGCGGGCGCTTCCGTCCACTGAATGCTTAAGCGTGGAAACTAGGGGCGTAGAAAATGAAGAAGCCCCAGAGACGGGGGACTCGGGGCTTCTTCGGGTTCCTTATGGGGGGAACCATGTGATGGGGAGGGAAGCCCATCACAGAAGCGGCATACCACCAATCGGCGTAAACCGAGATGTCTTTTTGCCGCATCAGTAAATCTTAACAGCGGCCAAGTCGCCGCCGAGCCGCCCAGAGGGTGAGGAGTAGTAGGTAAAAGAAAGGCGCCCAACCGCTGCGCGTGGTTGGGCGCCAGAAGCGCGTTGTTTTCGCGCGCGTGCCGGGAGGGAAGCCGGCACGAGCGAACCACATCTTCGGCTAGACGGGGGGCACTACCGATGAAAACGATGTGGCTCGCTTCTAGACCCAAGAGATAAGTAGATTTCGGATTCATTTCAACCGGCGCTCCCTGAAAAATTTAACGCCGCGTAAATAGAAACCACGGCCCTTGAGACAAGGACTTGATTCAGCTTTGATTCCGGCAATTCCTCAGGTCTCTGGAAGCCTTCGCCGCGCGGCTTTGGCGGCCCGGATTGGGGCCTTTTGACCTAGCGGAAGGGCTGGAAACCGTCTTTTGCGGTGAAGAAGTCGGCCGCGACCTTTCGGCCCGAGACGACGTCGTTGACGGTCACCCGCGTGGTCAGGCCTTGCGCGTCGGTGATCATCCACTGCTTCAATTGCAGCTCGGCGCCGCTGTCGAACACCAGTCTGATGCTTCCCGCTGCGTCGCCCGATTTGTCCTCGAGCGAGATGGACAGCGTTCCTTCCTGGCTTTCGACCCCGGCAATGCGGGCATCGCGCGCGAGATCGACCAACTCTGACAACAGCAGCCTGAAGGGCGTCGACTGGATGGGATATTTCTCGACCGTCCGCAAATCGGCGTCCTCGATGGCGAGGGACGACCCGTCGGCCACGATGCGAAGCCCGCTCGGCGGCGCATAATCGAATCGGATCTTGCCCGGACGTTGCACATAAAAACGCCCCGTGGAGCGCTTGTTGGTGGCATCGACCTGGTCGAAGCTGCCTTGCAGATTGGTGATGTTGTTGAAATAGGCGTTGATGCGATCGACGGCTTTGGTCTGCGCCTCGCCAATCAGCGGCGTCGCGGCCTGCGCCTCCTCGACGGCGGCCTCCCAGCCGGCGCCCTCGTCCATGACGGTCGGGGTGATCTCAACTTCGGGAGCCGGGGCACCGGTCGCGCCGGTCTCATCGCCAAGCGAAGGCCTCAGCTGATCTTCCGGCTCGGTCAGGCCCTGCGGCGTGGTGATTGCCGTCGGCGACGCCGGCCGCTTGACCACCGTGGTCCCACCCTCCTGGGCGGCTGCTGGCCCGATCGAGAGGCAAAAGGCGATGGGCAACACAAAGGATAACCCGGCGGCTTTGCGGCTTGTCATTAACCCCCCTCCGTTGACCGGCGCGGTGCTGAAACTCAAGAAGCAACCGATAGATGATTCAGGCAAATCTGGTCAACTTCTTGGCGGGATCGAGCTAATAGGGCCGTTCCGCCTCGTCGTTACCGACGAGAATCTCGCGCTTTCCGGCATGGTTGGCGGCACCGATCAGACCTTCGTTCTCCATGCGCTCGACCAGCGATGCCGCGCGGTTATAGCCGATGCCGAGCCGGCGCTGCACGTAGCTGGTTGAGGCCTTGCGGTCGCGGAGCACGATGGCGACAGCCTGGTCGTAGAGCTCGTTGCCGGAATCGCCGTACTCCTCGCCCCCCTCGCCCTCCTCGCTTGAGGCGTCCTCTTCTTCGGTGATGGCCTCGAGATAAGCCGGCGTGCCTTGCTTCTTCAGGTGACGCACCACCTTCTCCACCTCGTCGTCGGCGACGAACGGTCCATGCACGCGCATGATGCGGCCGCCGCCCGCCATATACAGCATGTCGCCCTGGCCGAGCAGCTGCTCCGCGCCCTGCTCGCCGAGAATGGTGCGGCTGTCGATCTTGGAGGTGACCTGGAAGCTGACCCGGGTCGGGAAGTTCGCCTTGATGGTGCCGGTGATGACGTCGACGCTCGGGCGCTGGGTGGCGGTGATCAGATGGATGCCGGCCGCGCGCGCCATCTGCGCCAGGCGCTGCACCGCGGCCTCGATATCCTTGCCGGCGACCATCATCAGGTCTGCCATCTCGTCGACGATCACCACGATGAACGGCATCGTCTCGTAATCCATCTCCTCCTGCTCGTAGACGGCCCGGCCGGTGGCGCGGTCGAAGCCGGTCTGCACGGTCCGCGTCAGCACCTCCCCCTTCGCCTCGGCCTGGAGGATGCGGGAATTGTAGCCCTTGATGTCGCGCACGCCCAATTTCGACATGCGCTTGTAGCGCTCCTCCATCTCGCGCACCGTCCATTTCAGTGCGACCACCGCCTTTTTCGGATCGGTGACCACCGGCGCGAGCAGATGCGGGATGCCGTCATAGACCGACAGCTCGAGCATCTTCGGATCGATCATGATGAATTTGCACTGCTCGGGCGACAACCGGTAGAGCAGCGACAGGATCATGGTGTTGATGCCGACCGACTTGCCCGAGCCGGTGGTGCCGGCGATGAGCAGATGCGGCATGCGCGACAGGTCGACGATGATCGGCTCGCCGCCGATATTCTTGCCGAGTGCGAGCGCGAGCTTCAGGTCCGCTTCCTGGAAGTCGGGAGAACTCGATCATCTCGCGCAGCATCACGATTTCGCGCCGGTCGTTGGGGAGCTCGATGCCGATGGCGTTGCGCCCCGGCACGACGGCCACGCGGGTAGAGACCGCGCTCATCGACCGCGCGATGTCGTCGGCAAGGCCGATCACGCGTGACGACTTGGTGCCGGGCGCGGGCTCGAGCTCGTAGAGCGTGACCACCGGGCCGGGCCGGACATTGGTGATCTCGCCCTTGACGCCGAAATCTTGCAGCACGCCTTCGAGCTCGCGTGCATTCTCCTGCAGCACCTCGTCGCTCACGCTGCGGCCTTTGCTCGAGCGGGGGGCCTGCTGCAAGAGCTTGGTGGACGGCGCTTCGTAGGGTTCGTCCGACTGCGGGGCGCGAGAAAGACCCGTGTGCTTTTTCTTCTTGCTGTCGGGGTTGAGGCGGGTGATGCGGTAGCCAGGCGCGTTGACGTCGTCCTCGCCGTCCTCATCGTCGAACTCTTCGCCAATCGGCGCTGGCCCAAACGAGGGCTCGATGCGGCCTTCGGCGTCGGGCTCGCGCTCCTCCTCCTGCCAATCCTCCTCGTTCTCGCTCTCGTCGAAATCGTCCTCGTCTTCGTGCCGCGCATCGCGACGCCGGCCGAACAGGCGCCTGAGCTTGGCGCCGGCATGCATCACGTAGTGCATGGCCGCGCCGATCCAGGCATTGGCCCATTCGCCGGCAACGCCACTGCGCGGCGCCCAAAGCGCGATCAGCCGCGAGGTGCTGGTGCCGCAGGCGAACAGCAGCATCATGGTGCCGATGACGAAGAAGGCGAGCCCGGCCACGAAGGAGACGGCGGCATCGGGCAGGAACGGCCCGATGACATGCGCGCCGGCCATGAAGAAATCGCCGAAAATGCCGCCGAGCCCGTTCGGCAGCGGCCAGCTTTTCGGCTGGGGCAGGGCGGCCAGCGCCGCGGCCAGCAGGATTACCGAACAGGGCCAAGCGAGCAGCCGCATGCGCCTGCGGGTCGGCGTGGTGCGGAACACGAGGTGCCATCCCCAGGCCGCCAGCGGCAAAAACAGGATTATCGAGGCAAGCCCCAGGGATTGGATGGCGAGGTCGGCAACCACCGCGCCCCAATTCCCCAACACGTTGCGGGGCATGGCGCGGGTCGCGTTGTTGAGGCTCGGATCGTGCACCGACCAGGTGGCGAGGCTCGCCCAGGCGGCGCAGGCGACCGTAACGATTAACAAACCGTAACTGCCGAGCATCAGCCGGCGTAAGCCGGACTCGACCGCTCCCGGCAAAAGCTTTCGCCGGCTCTTAGCTCTTCCCCTGGTGGCCATTCCCTCAACCCAATGTGACGACGATTCGCGTCAAAGCCTCGCGGGTGACATCCGCCTTATGCACGAGCGCGACCCTGATGTAGTCCGTGCCCGGATTGACGCCATCGGGTTCGGCTTGCGCGAGATAAACTCCCGGCAGCACTCTGACACCACACCCTTTCCAAAGGGTTTTCGCAGCCGCTTCCCCGCCCCCGAACGCGGCCATGTTCAGCCAAAGAAAGAAGCTCCCCTTGGGCCGCCGGTAGCCGTAACGGCCGGCCAGGACCGCATCGGCGACGGCGAAATTCTCCCGGTACAGCGCGCGGCCCGTCTCGACATGCTCCTCGTCGCTCCAGGCCTTGACCGAGACGTGCTGCACGGGAAGCGGCACTTGCGGGCAGGCGACGTTACGGAAGCGGAGGCAGGCGGCGATGAAGTCCGGATCGCCGGCCATGAAGCCTGATCTCAGGCCCGGCAGGCCTGAGCGCTTCGACAGCGATTGGAACGACACGACATTGGCGAGGCTGCCGGTCTCGGCATACGCCGTCTCAAGCGCGCCGGGCGGCGGGGTCCCGCTATAGATCTCGGAATAGCATTCGTCGGCGAACAGCAGAAAGTCGAAGCGCCGCGCGAGCGCGATGGCGCGTGCGAGATAGGCGCGGTCGGCAACGGCGCCTTGCGGATTCGACGGCGTGCAGAGATAGAAGGCGATCGTCCGCTTGAGCAGCGCCTCGTCGATCAGCTCGAGCTCGGGCAGGAAGTCCGTCTCCACGCGACTCGGCAGGAATTCCGGCTCAGCGCCCGAGGCTGCCGCCGCCGCGGCATAGGCCTGATAAAATGGATTGGGGATCAGCACCGCCGGCCGCTCAATCGCGGCCTTCCGCGCGAGCGCCGGGAAGATCGCCGAGAACAACCCTTCGCGCGAGCCGTTGAGCGGCAGCACATGCGTCTCGGCATCGATCCGTCCGTCGAGCAGCGGATAGCGGCGCCCAATCCAGTCGGCGATCGCCTGGCGCAGTGCCTGGATGCCTTTGATCGGCGGGTAGCGACCGAACTCGGCGAGATGCGCTTCGAGCGTCGGGCCGAGAAAGGACGGGATCAGCGCCTTGGGCTCGCCGAGCGAGAGATCGATCGCAGGCAGCGCGGGCGCGAGCCCTTCGAGCAAATGCGTAAGCCGCGCGAAGGGCGAGCGGACCAATTCATCGAGGCGATTGGGCGCGAGGTCGGATCGCATGCGCCGGTGTTACGTGATGGCGGTGCGGACGGCAATGCCGTCGATCGGGGCGCCCGAAACGAACAAGCCCCGGCGAAAGGCCGGGGCTTGCGCGAGCAGAAGTCTAAGGGAGGAGATGACTTGAGCTCTGTTGGTGTTCCCTCGTTCGGGTTCGCGCGACTGACGGCTACGGCACCACCTCGCCGTGCAGATTGATGTCCAGACCTTCGACTTCGACGGCCTGGCTCACCCTGACACCGGTGATGATGTTGACGACGATCAGGATGACGAAGGTCGCCAATCCCGACCAGATCAAGGTCGCGGCAACGCCTTCGATCTGCGTCCAGATCTGGCCGACATTGCCTTCGAGAGCGCCTTTGGCGCCACCGATCGCTTCCACCGCGAACACGCCGGTCAGGATAGCGCCGATAATGCCGCCGACGCAGTGCACCCCGAACACGTCGAGCGAGTCGTCATAGCCGATCGCCCGCTTGACCGTGGTTGCCGCGAAGAAGCAGCCGACGCCTGCGGCCGCGCCGATCCACAGCGCCCCCACCGGACCGACGAAGCCCGATGCCGGCGTGATGGCGACGAGACCCGCGACCGCGCCCGAGATGATGCCGAGTACGCTCGGCTTCTTGTGCACGAGCCATTCGGCCAACATCCAGGCCAGTGCCGCAGTCGCCGTGGCGATCTGCGTGACAGCCATGGCCATGCCGGCGCGCGTGCCGGCCGCCACTGCGGAACCTGCGTTGAAGCCGAACCAGCCGACCCACAGAAGGGCGGCGCCGGTCAGGCTGTACACCAGGTTGGAGGGTGCCATGTTCTCGGTGCCGTAGCCGGTGCGCTTGCCGAGATAGATGGCCGTGACGAGGCCCGCGATTCCGGCGTTGATATGCACCACGGTGCCACCTGCGTAGTCGAGCACGCCCGCGCCGCCGAGGAAGCCGCCGCCCCATACCCAATGCGCGATCGGGGCGTAGACGACGATCGACCACAGGATCATGAACAGCACCAGCGCCGAGAACTTCATGCGATCGGCGAACGCGCCGACGATCAGCGCCGGCGTGATGATGGCGAAGGTCATCTGGAACGTCATGAACACCGACTCGGGAATCGTCCCTGCCAGCGAATGCGCGCTGTCGAGCGTCATGGCTTTGAGCATGAACTGCGACATGCCGCCGAGATATTTCTGCATGCCGCCGCCGTCGGTGAAGGCCAGCGAATAGCCGATCACCATCCAAACGACGGTGATGATGCAAGTCGTGGCGAAGCACTGCATGACGATGGTCAGGATGTTCTTCTTGCGCACCATGCCCCCATAGAACAGCGCGAGGCCTGGGATGGTCATCATCAGGACCAGCGCAGTGGAGGTGAGCATCCAGGCCGTGTCGCCGGTGTCGAACGCGGGCTTGGCCGGCTCGGTGGCTTCCGCCGCCGCCTCTTGGGCGAGCGCCGGATCGATAAGGAACAGCGTCAGCACAGCGAGCGCTGCGACTGCGCCGAGAACATATTTGGCAAACTTCATCTTCGCCTCCCTCTAGAGCGCTGATTCGTTGGTTTCGCCGGTGCGGATGCGCACCGTCTGCTCGACGGGAACGACGAAGATCTTGCCGTCGCCGATCTGTCCGGTCTTAGCCGCGGCGACGATGGCGTCGACGGCCTTGTCCACGAGTTTGGCAGGTACCACCACCTCGATCTTGATCTTCGGTAGGAAGTTCACGGCGTACTCCGCGCCGCGATAGATCTCCGTGTGGCCCTTTTGCCGGCCGTAACCTTTCACCTCGGTCACGGTCATGCCCTGCAGGCCGAGCTCGGTGAGGGCTTGGCGCACCTCATCGAGCTTGAATGGCTTGATGATCGCCATCACCAGTTTCATGTGTGTAACCCCTCCATGTTTACGGCTGCCGGGTCTTTGCCTCTAGGTCCGTTCCAGCCGTGCGAACCCGAAAGCAGAGTCAAGCGCCGTGCCAACTCCGGAAAAGCGGGGCAAGTGCTTGGGTTTCGTGACTCTTTTTCAGGCGGCAGGGGGGTGCGCCGACTCTCGAACAGACCGTATCAGCTGAAAAAATAGGCAAAAATAAACAATTGCCTATCGATTAGGCTCACTTTCGCGCGTTGCGCTCCCGCACCAGGCCTTCTTGGGCCGTTGAGGCCACCAGCACCCCGTCGCGGGTGAACAGCGTGCCGCGGCAGAAGGCCCTGCCGGCCCCGGAAACTGGGCTGTCTTGGGCGTAAAGCAGCCAGTCGTCGGCCCTGAAGCTGCGGTGGAACCAGATGGCGTGATCGAGGCTCGCCAGCATCAAGCTCGGATCGAACACGAAGCGGCCATGCGCGATCAACGCCGTGTCGAGCAGCGTGAAGTCGGAGGCATAGGCCAGCACGCATTGATGCAGCGCCAAGTCGTCGCCGAGCTTGCCCGTGGCCCTGATCCACACCTGCTGGCTCGGTGCGCGATTCTCCGGTGACAGATAGCGGCTCAGGTCGACGGGCCTGATCTCGATCGGCCGCTCGTGCTCCCAATAGGCCTTGACCTGCGGCGGCACGCGATCGATGAGGCAGGCTTTGAGCTCAGTCTCGCTCGGCAAATTCTCCGGCGGCGGCACGTCGGGCATCTTCATCTGATGCTGGAGCCCTTCCTCCGGCTTGTGGAAGGAGGCGGCCATGGAGAAGATCGCCTGCCCGTGCTGGATTGCCACCACGCGCCTGGTCGAGAAGCTGCCGCCGTCCCTGATGCGGTCCACCTCGTAGATGATCGGCACGGCGGGATCGCCGGCGCGCAGGAAATAGGCATGCAGCGAATGCGCGAGCCGCCCGTTCACCGTGCGATGCGCCGCAACCAGCGCCTGGCCGATCACCTGGCCGCCGAACACGCGCTGCCAACCGACCTGCGGGCTCAAGCCTCTGAACAAATTCTCCTCGAGCTTCTCGATATCGAGGATGGAGAGCAGTATTTCCAGCGCGCGGCTCATGAGCGAACCTTTCGTGACCCAAGCCTCGGCTTTAGCAGTTTCACTGAAGCTGCGGAACGTGGCATTGCTTGTCGATGGTTGAAGCAAGGGCAACAGGCCCCGATCGGTTCGATGTGGCGATTGCCGGCGGCGGCTTTGCCGGCCGCGCGCTCGCGCTCGCGCTCGCCAAGCTCGCACCGCAAGGCTTCCGCATCGCCCTGATCGACACCGAGACGGCGCAAGCGAGCGGCGCCGATGACGCCCGCGCCCTTGCCCTGACCGCAGCGACCAGGAATCTCCTGGCGGCGCTCGATCTCTGGGAGCCGCTGGCGCCGTCGGCGCAAGCGATCGAGGCGATCGAGATTACCGACAGTTCGTTGAACGCAGCCTTGCGCCCGCATTTCCTCGGCTTCGATACCGAGCTCAAGCATGACGGCGCGATGGCGTACATCGTCGAGCATGGCGTGCTGTCCCGCGTGCTCGCAGGCGCCGTGGCGAGGACTGAGGCGATCGAGATCTTCGCGCCCGACACCGTCGCCGATTACGCGGCGGACGCTTTCAAGGTCACGGCGAGGCTCGGCAGCGGCAAGACCATCGAAGCGTCGCTTCTCGTCGCCGCCGACGGCAAGCGCTCGCGGCTTCGGGAGCGTGCCGGCATCAAATGCGTCGGCTGGTCCTATCCGCAGATCGGCATCGTCACCACCGTTGCGCATGCGCGCGCGCATCACGGCAAGGCGGTTCAGCACTTTCTTCCGTCGGGGCCCTTCGCCATGCTGCCGCTCCCCGGCAATCGTTGCTCGATCGTCTGGACCGAAGATAGAGCGCGGGGCGAAGCCATCATGGCCCTGGACGAGGCCGGCTTCCTCGCCGAGCTCAGCAAGCGTTTCGGCTTCCGCCTCGGCGAGATTTCGCTCGCCGGCCCGCGCCAGTCCTTCCCGCTCGACATGCAGATCGCGCGCGCCTTCGTCGCCGACCGGCTCGCGCTGATCGGCGACGCCGCGCATGTCGTGCATCCGCTCGCGGGGCAGGGGCTCAATATCGGCATGCGCGATGTCGCGGCGTTGGCCGAGACGCTGGTCGAGGCCACGCGGCTCGGCCTCGACATCGGCTCGGCGGCGACGCTCGAGCGCTATTCGCGCTGGCGCCGCTTCGACAGCGCTTTCTCCGCCGCGGTGATGGATGGCCTCAACCGCCTGTTCTCCAACGACAACGCGCCGCTGCGGACCTTGCGCGACCTTGGCCTCGGCCTGGTCGACCGAGCCCCGGCGCTGAAACGCTTCCTGGTGAGCGAAGCCGCCGGCGCGACCGGCACGCTGCCGCGTCTTCTGAAGGGCGAGAGGATCTAGCCCGCGTCGAGCTTGCGCGCTTCCTCGGGCAGCATGATCGGGATGCCGTCGCGGATCGGATAAGCGAGACCCGCGGCGCGGCTGATCAGCTCCTGGCGCTCGGCGTCATAGGCAAGCGAGGTCTTGGTCAGCGGGCAGACCAGGATCTCGAGCAGCTTCGGATCGAGGCGGCGTTCGCCGCTCTTGTCGGGCGCGTCAGTCATTGCAGCGATGTCCCAGACCCGTCGTCGGTTGCCGCCAGCTCCATTTCGGCCAGCGCGACCAGCGCCTCGGCGCGCGACCGCAAGTCGGGCGCTTCGAGCAGAGCCTGTTTCTCTTCTGGTCCATACGGGCTCAGAATCGACAGCGTGTTGATCAACCGCTCATTGCTCGCGTTGTTGATGCGCTCCCAATCGGCATTGAGATTGTTGGCGAGCAGATAGCTTCTGAGCGTGGCGATGAGGCGCGGGCGGTCGACGTCCTCCTCGCCGTGGCCACCGACGAAATCCTTGGTATAAGCGCTGAAATCGACGTGTGCGATACGGAACGGTTCGTCTCCCGCGATATCCATGCCGACCGTGAAACGCGCGATGCCGGCCAGCGTGATCACCACGCGGCCGTCCTCATGCTCGGTGAAGGCGGAGATTCGCCCCGCGCAGCCCACGCGCCGCAACGGAAAAATCTTGCCTTCGGGCGACTCGGTATTGCCTGCGTCGGGTGCGGGCTGCACCACGCCGATGATGCGATCGCCGGAAAGCGCGCGATCGACCAGGGCGAGATAGCGCGGCTCGAACACGTTGAGCGTGAGCGATGCGCGCGGCAGCAGGATCGCGCCGCGCAGCGGAAACAGCGGCAGCGCGTCCGGCATGTCGGCTTGATTGCGATAGCGGTCGGTTGTCCCCAAGAGATGCGCTCCTTGGCCTCAGGCGAAGAGCAGCGACGAAAGCCTTTGCCGGCCCGAGATGGTGGCGGGATCGCTAACGCCCCAGGCATCGAACAGTTGCACCAGCTGCTTGCGCGCGGCGTCGTCGTTCCAGGCGCGGTTCTTGGCGACGAGCGTCAGCAGCTCCTCGAGCGCGCCGGCGCGGTCGCCCTTGGCGTTCAGCGCCAGCGCGAGGTCGAAGCGCGCCTGCGCGTCTTTCGGGTCGGCGGCGAGCTTGGCGCGTAAGCCCTCCACATCGCCCGTGTCGGGCGCCTTGCGGGCGAGCTCGAGCGCCGCCCGCGCGCTTGCTACGGGTGCGCTCTCGGTCTTTGCCGGCGGCACCAGCGCGAGCGTCTGCTCGGCGCGGGTGAGATCGCCGGTCTTGATGTAGCACTTGGCGAGGCCGGCGAGGCTGGGCGCGTTCTCGCGATCCTGTTGCAGGATTTCGCCGAACATCTGCGCCGCATTGTTGACGTCGCCGGCAGCGAGTGCCGCCTCCGCGGCTTCGAGATCGGCGGCGATATCGCCGGCGCTGTCGCCGATTAGCCGCGCGATGAAGGCATTGACCCGCGATTCAGGCAGCGCGCCCATGAAGCCGTCGACCGGGCGTCCGTCCTGGAAGGCGAACACGGCCGGAATCGACTGCACGCCCATTTGGCCTGGGATCTGCGGGTGGTCGTCGATATTGAGCTTGACCAGCTTGACCGCGCCCTTTGCCGCGCGCACGGCCTTTTCCAGAATCGGAGTCAGCTGGCGGCAAGGGCCGCACCAAGGCGCCCAGAAATCGACCAGCACCGGCACCTCGCGCGAAGCCTCGACGACATCGCGCACGAAGTCCTTGGTGGTGGTGTTCTTGACAAGGTCGGTCTCGGCGCCGCCGGCGCCGCCGTCCTTCAGAATAGGGGTATCTACGCTCATGCTCCTCGCTCTTTAGCCCCCCAAGATGGGCCGGGCCAAGCCATTTGGCAACCGGGCGGAAGGCCTCAGCCAAGGGTGAGGATGCGCGGTTCATGCCCGCAAGCCTCGATGAAGCGGATGAGGTCCCGCGTCGCAAGCCGCGTGGTGGCCGTGTTCACCAGCGGATGGCAGTTCACCTCGGCGAAGTCCAGTAGCGCCGCATCGACCACCACGGTGATCGTCGGCCGCCGACGGATTAATCAACGCCAGCGGCGTGACCGAGCCGGCGGTGACGCCGAGCACCGCTTCGAGCAATTCGCCCCTACCGAAGCTGAAGCGCCCCGCCGATAGCCGCTTGGCGAGCGCCTTGAGATCGACGCGTGTATCGTCCTTGGCGATCACAAGCACCATGCGGCCGTCCTTGTCGGTCAGGAACAGATTTTTGGTGTGCGCGCCGGGAAGGCTCGCGCGCAACGACGCCGATTGCTCGACCGTGAACATCGGCGCGTGCTCGACAGTGGTCGTGGCGATGCCGAGCGCTTCCAGACGCGCGAAAAGCTCTGTCCGGTCGGCGGCCATGGTTTCGTTTAGCGTCCTGAGAGAGGGGAGGTGGACATTCGCGTGACGATCCACTAGATCGTTAGAGCCCCGATTGAGGGCTGGATATGCGGGTGTAGCTCAGGGGTAGAGCACAACCTTGCCAAGGTTGGGGTCGAGGGTTCGAATCCCTTCGCCCGCTCCAATTTCTCTCCTTAGACCAGCCGGAAAAGCAAACGGCCCCTTGCGGGGCCGTTCTCCAATTCTCTCGCAGTCCCGCTGGCTACCAGGGCCAGGACGGATAACCGCGGAAGCTCGGCGTCCGCTGATAGCGGGAGCTGTAATTGTAATTGCTTCGGCGCACGGTGGTCCGCTTCTTCTTGCGGGGCTTCGGCTGCGTCACGTCGCCGTTCAAGGCTCGCCGCCGTGATCTTCGCCGGCGTGTCCTTGGCCCACACGAGGAAGTCGGCGCCCTTGGGCAAGCTCGCCGTATTGATCGCCGTGTCGCCGACGATCAGCGAGGAGCCGGGCGTGAGGCGCTCGGAGATCTTCTGCCGAAGGTCTGCCGGTATCTCGAGGCGGTCGAGCGCCGCGGCCGAATCGTCGCCCTGCAGGCTGATCGTCATCCACTGCGTCTTGGTATCGACCGGGGGCGAATTTCATCGCCGTGAAGAGGTGCGTGCCGAGCGGCGTCTCGGGATCGCGGAAGCTGACCGGCGCGTCGAATACGCGACCGAATTCCTGCCGGACGAAGAGATGTCCCGCCGGAGGCTGGCCCTTGCCGGCGACCTCATAGATCTTCGCGACCAGCTCCTCGTTGAAGGTCGCCGGTCTCGGCCATTCCGTTATTGCGTTGGAAGGTCTTGATGGCGTCGACCGTGGCCTTGCCGAGCGTGCCGTCGAAATCCTGCGGCATCGAGATAGCCCATCTCGGCGAAGATCTTCTGCACGCCGATAATACGATCGCGCTGGGTCCGCCGCGTCACGAGAATGCGCAAAGGAGCCGTCGAGCGCGGCTCGGCTGCCAGAATGGCCGCGGCCTTGAATTCCGGCGCCGAGCTTGGTCTCGCTGATCGAGGGTTGGCATCACCTGGCGCTGGCAATGGTCATGCTGACTTGCGGCGTCGTTGCCACGGCCTCGACCGCCGGAGGCGCGACAGGCGCCGGAGCGGCTGGAGTAGCGGCCACTGTCACGGTCTCGGCCGGCAGGGTCGCGGCAGGGGTTGCGGCTGCAATCGGCTCGGTCGGGCTTGGCGTCGAGGCCGGAGCGGGAGCGGGGGTTGCGACGGCGACCGGCTCGACCGGCGCCGCGGGGGCCGGCACGGCTTCAGGCTGAGGCGCTGGCGCGGCCTCGGCGGTGATTTCGGGCTTGGCGGGAGCCGGCTCGACCTTGACCGGGGCAGGCTCGACCTTGACGGGAATCGACAGGGCGGCCGGGACCGGCATCTTCGGCCGGCGCGGCTACCGGGGTTGAAACCGCACCGCTGCTGCTGCAGGAGCTTTGGCTGAGATCGGGGCAGGGGTTTCGGCCGGGGATTTTTCGATCGGCTTGGCCGCAACGCTGCTGGGCTTGCTGGCGGCGCCATCCTCCTCGTCGTCAAGGCATGGCCGTTCGTGCTGGCCGTCTCGTTCTTGTTGCCCATCGGAGCCTGGCCCGCGAAGGGGTCGAAAGCGTGCGAATGCGTATCCTCGACGGTCGGCAGGGTCGTCGGCCTTGAGCGATTGGGGCGCCGCCCTGGCCCGCAGCCTCGGCCTCGAGCGAGGAGGGAACGTCGGTGGTCGAGCCTGCCACATCCGCCTTGGCGATCATGCCGATATAGGCTGGTCGGACGGCCGGAAGCGGCATGCATTTCAGGCTCGACTGCTTTTGCGGGGTCTGATCCTGCTTCACCAGAGCCGGGGCTTCCGGAGGCGGCAGCGGCTGGAATAGCGCGGGATGCTCGATCATCTGCGGCGCCGACCGGTCGCGCGCCACGACCACATTCCGACCGACCTCGTGATCTTGAACAGCTTGGGCGCGAAGGAGAACGGCAAGCGGACGCAGCCATGCGAGGCTGGATAGCCCGGCACAACACCAGCATGAAGCGCGGTGCCTGACCAAGTCAGCCGCTTGCATCCAGGGCATCGGCGCGCCGCTATAGATGTTGGAGTGGTGATATCGCCGCTTCTCGAGGATGCTGAACACGCCCGCCTTGGTCGCGTAGCCGCGCATACCGGTCGAGACCGCTGGAGCTCGTGACCAGCGTCGTCCCGCGATAGACGTCGACTTTCTGGTTGCTCAGGGACACGACGAGCATCATCGGCTCGGCCGTTGTCGATGTCGACGATGCCATCTTCCGGCTTGGCCTCATCCGGCTTCCGCTTTTTGGCGTCTGCCGGCGTTGTGGCAATGGCGACGACCAGCGCCCCCACACCAAGCCAAGTCAGAAAGGTGGTTGAAGCCCATTTGGCGACATGCGTCGCCCTGCCGCTCGTGGCGCTACCCTCGTTACGCAAAACACACGCTCCCCGTGATGGTCCGACCCAAGGCGAGCCTCCCCCTGTGAGTTCCCCGACTCAACGAATCAGAGTAAAAGAGGCACCCTTATTTGACCAGCAGAAGCCTTCTAATCACCTAACGCACATCGACCCGATCGGTGCCCGAAGCTCTCGCGCTTCGCTGTCAATAAAAAATCGCGGAAGCTCGGGACCTTGCGGGACAACTGGCCCGGCTTTTCCAGGCTCGACTGACGCGACGGCGGATAAGACGCCCTGCGAATAAACTTCTCCCTGTTCCATTCTCGCAACACTTCGGATTGGCTGTGCGGGCACGTATCGTACGGGCCGTTTCGCAGCCAGCCGTCGGGGAACCAACCGCGTTCGTACCGCGATGCTGGCCGGCACGCTGCCATCCTCGTCGAAGCTTAAGCCTAGGCTAGGACCAAGGCAGGAATAGGGTCGCCCGGAGTTCTCGAGGCTCAGGCCCTTGGCACCTGCGGTCGCGAAGGCCATTCTAGCCTCGACCTCGCTGACCCCCGCAAGGAAAGCGCTTGCTTCGGTGTGGGGCCGCCAATACATCGAGGCCGGAAGTTCCTCGTGTGCTTCAGGGGAGGCGACAATGCTGGCTGAGACGCATCCGCGGGGGCGCGCTGCCGCCCGCGTCATTTGCTTGATCGTTGCGGGCGCCATGCTCGCCGGCTGCGGCATCAACACGATTCCCACCCTGCAAGAGCAGGCCAAGGCGGCCTGGAGCCAGGTGTTGAATCAGTATCAGCGCCGCGCCGACCTCATTCCCAATCTCGTCGAGACGGTGAAGGGCTTCGCCGCGCAGGAGAGCAAGGTTCTAACCGACGTCGTCGAGGCCCGCGCCAAGGCGACGCAAGTGCAGCTTCCGCCCGACATCCTCAACAATCCCGAGGCGTTCCAGAAATTCCAAGAGGCGCAGAACAATCTGTCCGGCGCGCTCGGCCGCCTGCTGGTCATCACCGAGAATTATCCGGACCTGAAGTCGAACCAGAACTTCCTGGCGCTCCAGTCGCAGCTCGAAGGCACCGAGAACCGCATCGCCATCGCGCGGCAGGACTACATCACCGCGGTGCAGAAATATAACACCGAGATCCGCACGATCCCCGGCCGCTGGTGGCGCGCGCTACTTTATCCTGACGCAGAGCCAATGCAGAACTTCACCGTCAAAGAGGGCACGGAGAACGTGCCGGAGGTGAAGTTCTAGCGTCAGCGCTTAGTCGGGGGGCCAAATGGCCGCTTTGTGGCGCGTCGGCGGATTGCTGCTGGCCTTGGCGTTTCTGCCATGGCTCACCCCCGCTTGCGCCGAGCCGAAATTCCCGGAGTTGACCGGCCGCGTCGTCGATGACGCGAGTCTCCTCACCTATCCCGAGGAGGTGGCGATCACCGCCGACCTCAAGGCGCTCGAGGACAAGAGCTCCGACCAGGTCGTGGTGGTCACGCTGCCCTCGCTGCAAGGCTACACCATCGAGGATTTCGGCTATCAGCTCGGCCGCCATTGGGGCATCGGCACCGAGAAGATGGACAACGGCGTGATCCTGATCGTCGCGCCCAATGAGCGGAAAGTCAGGATCGAGGTCGGCCGCGGGCTGGAAGGCGTGCTCACCGACGCTCTGTCCAAGATCATCATCGAGAACGCGATGCTGCCGCGCTTCCGCGAGGGCAATTTCTCCGGCGGCATCAAGGACGGTGTGCGTGACGTCATTCTCGTGCTCACCGGCGATGCCGCCGAGGTCGAGCAGCGCGCCAAGGCGCGGCACGACGCCGACGAGAGCGTGGTCAACTGGCTGGTCGTGATCTTCTGGACGCTGATCATCTTGTGGATCGCCTACAGCATGTGGAGCAGCACCCGGTATGCATCGCGCGCCGGCGGCCGCGGCAGCGGTCCGATCTTCCTGCCCGGCCCCGGATGGGGCAGCGGCTCCGGCGGCAGCGGCTGGAGCAGCGGCGGCGGAGGCAGCGGCGGCGGATTCTCCGGTGGCGGCGGCAGTTTCGGCGGCGGCGGAGCTTCGGGCGGATGGTGATCCCGATGGCCATACAGCGGCCCTTCACGCCGGAGGATGAGGCGGCCATCGCCGAAGCCCTCACCCGCGCCGAGCAAAAGACCAGCGGCGAGATCGTGGTGGTGGTGGCGATCGCCTCGGACGGCTACCGATCGTTCGGCGTGCTGTGGGCGGCGCTGATCGCGCTCGCGGTGCCGATGCCGCTGATCTTCGCCACCAAATGGCCCGTCGAGTACATCTATCTGCTGCAGCTCGTGGTGTTCTTCATCTTCCTCGTGCTGTTTCAATTGGAAGGCCTGCGCTACGCGCTGGTGCCGAAATCGGTGCGCAAAGCCCGCGCGCATCAGCGCGCCGTCGAGCAGTTCCTGGTGCAGAACCTGCACACCACCAAGGGGCGGACCGGCGTGCTGATCTATGCGTCTTTCGCCGAGCGCTTCGCCGAGGTGATCGCCGACGAGGGCATCTACAAGAAGGTGCCCAACTCGACCTGGGAGGACGTGGTGGGCGAACTCACCAATCATCTCGCGCGCGGCTCGGCGACCGAAGGCTTCATCCGCGCGGTGGAGCGCTGCGGCAAGATTCTCGCCAAGCATTTTCCTCCTGGCCGCGTCGATCTGAACGAGCTCCCTAACCATCTGATCGTGCTCGATGAGTATGGGCGCCCCTGACCGGCCTCAGGCCGAAGCACGGCAAGCGTCGGAGCTGACGGGAAAACGCGCGCTGCTCGGCTGGGTGCTGTTCGACTGGGCGACCCAGCCGTTCTATACGCTCGTCGTCACCTTTCTGTTCGCGCCCTATTTCGTCAACGGCTTCATGGCCGATCCGGCGCACGGCTCGGCGCTGTGGGCCTATGCCACCGGCATTGCCGAGCTGATCGCCGCCGCCCTCGCGCCGGTGCTCGGCGCCATCGCCGATGCGAGCCAGAACCGCAAGCCCTGGATCGCCTTCTTCTCCGTGTTGCTGGTGATCGGGCTGTTCGGCTTGTGGCTCGCGGCTCCCGGCCGGACCGATCTCGTGCCCGTGGTATTGATCGCTTTCGGCCTCGCCATTATCGGCGCCGAGCTCGCCACCGTCTTCACCAACGCCATGATGGTGTCGCTGGTCTCCGAGAAGCGGCTCGGCGCCCTGTCGGGCTTCGGCTGGGCCACGGGCTATGTCGGCGGGCTGGTCAGCCTGGCGCTGGTGGCGGCCTTCCTCGTCGCCGACCCGAACACCGGCAAGACCCTGCTTGGGACGCAGCCCATCGTGCCGCTCGATCCGGCGACGCGCGAAGGCGACCGCCTGGTCGGCCCGTTCTCGGCCGTCTGGTATCTCGTCTTCGTCCTGCCGCTGTTTCTGTTCACGCCCGACCGCGCCGCCAAGCCGGTCGAAGCGCGCGCGGTGAAGGCCGGGCTCGCCCAGCTGGTGCACTCGGTCAAGGATCTCGTGCGCAACCACCGCCAGATCGCTCTGTTCCTGCTCGCGCGCATGCTCTACGCCGACGGCCTCGGCGCCGTGTTCGCCTTCGGCGGCATCTATGCCGCCACCGTGTTCGGCTGGGGCGCGGCCGAGCTTGGGCTGTTCGGCATCGCGCTGACAATCGCCGGCACGTTCGGCGCCGTGTTCGGCGGCCTGCTCGACGATCGCGCCGGCTCCAAGCGCGTCATCGTCGTCACCCTGCTGCTGTTCATCGCCGCCTCGATCGGCGTGCTCTCCGTCGACCGCGACCATGTGCTGTTCGTGCTGCCGGTCGAGCCGAAGCTTGCCGGCAGTGCGCCGTTCTCGAGCCTGGGCGAACAAGTCTATCTCGCCTTCGCCATATTGATCGGCCTCGCTTCGGGCCCGATCCAGGCCTCGAGCCGCACGCTGCTCGCGCGCATGTGCCCGCCCGCCAAGGTCACCGAGTTCTTCGGCTTCTTCTCCTTCTCCGGCAAGATCACCGCCTTCGCCGCGCCGCTCGTGATCGGCGTCGTCACGCATGCGACCGACAGCCAGCGCATCGGCATCGCCACCAGCCTCGTGTTCCTGGTCGCGGGCCTGCTGCTGTTGCTGCGCGTCAAGCCCGAGCGGCGCGACGGACTCCATCCCTCCCCTTGATGGGGAGGGCGGCGCGCTCTCTTCGCTGAAGTAGCGCGAAGCGCGGTAGCGAAAACCTAGAGAGAGCGCGCCGGGTGGGGTGAGGCATCTCCAATGCGCTACCACTTCGCTACTCAAGCGCGAAAGCCCCCCACCCCAGCGTCGCAAGAGCGACGCCGGACCTCCCCACGAGGGGGAGGTATGGAGTGTGTGGCTCAGTTGCAGCAGACATGCGTTCTCCTTGCCGCGACGCTTTGCGCGTCCGGAGTGTGAGGGGATGGCGCGCCGAAAAGCGCAAAGTCCTTATGGCTCGTGCCTTGCGGCACGCGGGCGCCTCGCGGCGCGCCACATGCGCTCATGCAGCAGCGGCAGCGCATGCTATTTGCGGACGTTTTCCGGCAACGGGCCCCGCTTTAGCTCGAGGGTCGGAAACGATCTCCGCCTCGATACATCAGCCAGCTCCTGGCAGGGACTCGTAGTGGTCCCGGGGGGAGCTCCGATGCCGCCCGAGTGTCTCGTTGCGACGAGACCCGCAGGCGCCGCACCTCGTCCCGCTATCGCAACGCCTCATGATGCGCCCCTCAGTGGACGAGGTGGGTGCAGTGTAAGCGAGGTTTGCGAGGCGGGGATAAGCCGGCTAACTCTCGTAATTTTAGCGGCTATGGGCCTGCTGTTTGCGCCGTGGCGAACCAGCGTTGAGCCCGAGTTCAAAAGTGGGTCTAGTGGAATTTCACAAGCAAGGATGCGGAACCTTGAGACTGGTCCTCGGCGCTGGCGCATTGGCAGCCATCATGGTGGCGGTCGTTTCATTTGCGGTGGGAGCGTCGCCGCTGATGCCGGGCAGCTCCCCGCCCGAATCTCTTTCCTCTCGAATCTCACTGCTCCATCGGGCACTCATCTACGCCAAGGAAGGAAGTCGCAAGCTCGTCGACGGGCGTTGGAATCTCGGCCAGAGCGAGTCGAAGCTCGGCATAACGCTTTCAGCCGAGGAGACGAAACAACTGATGGCGTGCACGGGGGAGATCGTGTGTACGACGCCCGACATCCACAACGAGGACGAGGACAGAGTTGGAGTCAAAGTGACCGCGAGCGCGGTGAGCGTGCTCAGACCGGATTTGCTGGTGACGGCGAAGCACGTATTCTTCAAACGCAAAAAGGCAGTGGTGCCCTTTGCGAACTGTAGCTTCCGCAGCTATTTGCACAGAAAGGCCGCCATTCCCGTCCTTGTCGAGAAAGACCAAAGGAAGGGATACGTTTTCAACAATGAGGATTTTATCGTCCTTCGCCTCAAGCGCGAATTAGAGGGCTGCAGCTCGTTTGCGATGAACGATTCCGATTCATCCCTGCGTGAGGGGGAAGAGGTCCTTTCAGTTACCGGCCGTCAGCGTCAGACCTTGAATAAAATTTCGGGCCGAGAGCCGGTGATCGCCAAGGGGAAGATAAGAAGGGTCCTCGACGGAGTCCTCGGGGGCGGACCGTTCTACTACGCCGACCTCGACTTCGACGTGGGAGGCTCGGGCGGCGGGGTTTTCGCTCTGATGGATGGCCGCCCGGTTGCGGACGACGAAGGTCGCCTCATCTTGAGGGGACTATCGGTGGCCTACGGACCGCGTGCGCAGAATGGCAGGCCCTACAGCGACGAGCGAAACTATACGATCATCGTTGGCCTTCAGGCGCAATTCAGGGACCTGGTCGAGGGCAAAGCCTATAAGCCGGCTGCGGTGGAACCGGCGCCCTGTCTCCAAGGCGGGACGCCTAAGATCAATGTGATTTCAGAACCTGTTCCGTTGCCTCAGTCGGAAACGCCTGCGCCTTCCCTTCAGCAATACGCATGCAGCCGCCAAGCGACGCCCGGCCGCAAAGCTGGAAAGGCGAACGCCAATTGTGCAGCGCTCGCCAAAGGATTGAAACGAGCCGCAGCGCAGCGCGTGAAAGAAAAATACGACTTCACGCTGAAGAACGACACGAGCTGTCGGATCTGCTTCACCTACAATCGTTGCAATCGCTACGGATGTTGGGACGAAGCGGTGAGGCTGAGCGCGAAATCATCGCTTTCCGCCGGCGTGAGTGAGCAGGCACCCGCGATCAAGAACCCGCAATTCTGCAAGTAAGCAGGATCACGCTGCACCCTCGGACACTCAGGGCAGCTGCAGCGTGCCCTTGTATGTGCCGCCTGCCAGCGTGTCGGTAATGTTCTCATACATATACGTGCCGCCGCCGCTGGCACCTTGGTATTTGCCGGTGCCGCCGGTAAATTTGTACGTGTATTCCTTGAGGTGCGAACCCTCCTCCCAACTGTCGCTCAGTGTGTCCCCACCTTTGAAGGTGTAAGTGCAGGTCCCGCTGCCCTTCCAGCTCTCATCAGGCATGTACTCGTAGTTTCCCACGCACTCCCCTGCGTTTTTCGGTGCGGCGGGATCGTCAGGGACGTTTATGCATCGGCCAGCGAAGTCGACCAGCTTGTGGCCCTTCTCAGGCTCCTTCTCGTCCCACTTGTCATTGACGCATGCCATGGCCCCCACGTCGCTGATGGTCTGCCCGGCCTCTGCCGCGCCACTGCCAAGCATGAGGAACGCTGCGGTTGAGGCAGCGAATACGTGCTTGAGGTTCATGATGTCCTCCCACGCTACTGAAACATTTCGCCGAGCGGCAAATGTAACGCATCCACATATTCCCCGACAACCAGAGCGGGAGCCAGAAATCCCGACAATTCGGAGTGAAAGACGGTGTCCGCTTCGGGTCAAACGCGGAGGCCGGCAGGCTAATGCCGGAAGTGGCGCATACCCGCGAACACCATCGCCAGGCCCGCCTTGTCCGCGGCGGCGATCACCTCGTCGTCGCGCAGCGAGCCTCCAGGCTGAATCACGGCGGTGGCGCCGGCCTCAGCGATCACTTGCAATCCATCCGCGAAGGGGAAGAACGCATCTGACGCCGCGACCGAGCCGATCGTCAGGCTCTGCTTCAGCCCTTGCGTGCGTGCCGCGTCCGCCGCCTTCCACGCCGCCATGCGCGCGGCATCGACGCGTGACATCTGCCCGGCGCCGATGCCGACCGTGGCGCCGTCTTTCGCGTAGACGATGGCGTTGGACTTGACGTGCTTCGCCACCGTGAAGGCGAACATCAGATCGGCGAGCTCCGTGTCGGAAGGCTTGCGCTTGGTCACGACCTTGAGCTCCTGCGCCACGCCGCCGTCGCGCGACTGCACGAGAAAGCCGCCGGCCAGCGAGCGGAAGGTGAGACCGTCGCCCTTCGCGTCCGGCAGTCCGCCGGCAAGCAGCAGGCGCAGAGTCTTCTTCTCGGCGAGAATCGCTTTCGCCTCGGGACTCGCGTCGGGCGCGATGATCACCTCGGTGAAGATCTTGACGATCTCGCGCGCGGCATCCGCGTCGAGCGTGCGATTGAGCGCGACGATGCCGCCGAAGGCGCTTACCGGATCGCAGGCCAGAGCTTTCGCATAAGCCTCGGCGAGCGTGGCGCCGATGGCCACGCCGCAAGGATTGGCATGCTTGATGATGGCGACGGCGGCGGATGCCTTCGGATCGAACTCGGCGACCAGCTCGTAGGCCGCGTCGGTGTCGTTGAGATTGTTGTAGGAGAGCTGCTTGCCCTGCACCTGCACCGCGCTGGCGACGCCGCAGCGCCGCTCGCTGGTGCGGTAGAAGGCCGCCCATTGATGCGGGTTCTCGCCGTAGCGGAGCGTCTCGGCGAGCGTGCCGGCGATCGCCCGCGTCTTCGGGGTCATCTCGCCGAGCGCGCCCGCAAGCCAGGCTGAGATCGCCGCGTCATAGGCGGCGGTCCGCGCGAACGCGCGTGCGGCGAGCGCCTTCCGCAAAGGAAGCGTCGTGGCGCCGCCGTTCGCGTCCATTTCGGCGAGCACGCGCGCGTAATCGGCGGGATCGACCACCACCGTGACGCCGTCGTGGTTCTTCGCCCCGGCGCGGATCATGGCCGGGCCGCCGATGTCGATGGTCTCGATGCAGGTTTCGAAATCGGCGCCGCCGGCGACGGTCTGCTCGAACGGATAGAGATTGGCGGCGAGCAGGTCGATGGGATGGATCGAATGATCGGCGAGCGCCTTCAGATGCGCCTCGTTCTCGCGCACGGCGAGCAGCCCGCCATGGATCTTCGGATGCAGCGTCTTGACCCGCCCGTCCATCATCTCCGGCAGGCCGGTGATCTCGGCGACGTCGATCACCTCGATCCCGGCCTCGCGCAGCAGCTTGGCGGTGCCGCCGGTCGAGACGATGTCGA
This sequence comes from uncultured Alphaproteobacteria bacterium, assembly GCA_963817175.1. Classification (GTDB taxonomy): domain Bacteria; phylum Pseudomonadota; class Alphaproteobacteria; order Rhizobiales; family Methyloligellaceae; genus Methyloceanibacter. Next base: position 56,487 of record CAWFNK010000003.1, on the reverse strand, counting down.
CGCCGTGCCGGCGCAAGCTCCGGGCAAAATCGGCAAGGCCGGTCTTGTCGCTGACGGAAAGCAGCGCGCGGGCAATCTTGCGTGTCGTCATGAGGCTTAAGCTGCGGCAGGCGCGGCGTCGTTGGGATCGACCAGATGATGTCCGCCGCCGCCGCCTTCGGTCACGCGTTCGATGTTCCAGACGATCCTGACCTCGCTCGCCTCGCCCATCATGCCGCCGAGCACGACCTGCGAGGTGGCTTGCGGCCCGCGCGCATCGGCGAGGAAGAAGCTTTCCTCGATCTTGGTCTCGGGCGCGTTCGAGCTGATCTTCCAGGTCTCGCCGTTCTTCAGCTTGAGCAGGACGCTTTGCCCGTCGGCGCCGAGCTCGGCGCGCACGGTCGGGTGCAGATGGAAGCGGATCGCATATTCGCCGGCGATCAGCCCTTCCGGGCTCTGCAGCCCGCCGGGCGCCGACAGCTTGTCCTCGCTGGAGATGAGCAGCCCGTTGGGCGCGATGAGGAATTGCCGCGCGTGGCTCACGCCGAAATCGGTCTTGTAGCCGTCATGCGCGCCTTTGATCCTGAGATTGTCGCCCTGATCGGCGAGCGCGGCCTGCGCATTGAGCGGACCGCTTAAGGGCGAGTCCGCCGCGATCTGGCTGCCATTCGCCCCCGTGGCGGTGAACTCGGCGGAAGACGTTCCCTCGAAGCTCAGCGTCGAATGCGCCGGCGTCGAGCGGGCGAACGGGATCCAGTCGGCATGGTCGATCGAGGGCGTGCCGCAATTGACGATGATCGGACAATTGCCCGAGCTCATCTCGAAAGCGAGGAAGCCCGCATGCGCGCGCGTGCTGACCGAGAGCGCCGGCGCCGCGCCGATGTCGCAGATCAGCAGCGTCGGCCCGCATTCGAGCCGCACATAGCCCGAGTTCGTCGCCGCGCGGACCGGGGCGCCCTCGACGTCGTCATAGGCGAGCACGGTGGCGAGCGCGTCGGTCGGCGTGGGGCCGGCGCCGTTGAAGCGGGCGAGCGTGCCGTCGCCGGTGCGGAAGAAGCGCAGCATCGGCATGATGCGGTCGATCGCGTCGGTCAGCTCCTTCGGCGGGGCGCGGTCGCGCGCGACGAAGCATTGCCGGAGCGGCAACAGATCGAGCAGCAGCTCGACCAGGGCTTCGGGGTTGCGCGAGATATGCCCGCCATCGGAGAGGATCTGCCGGTCGAGCTCCTTGCCGAAGGGCCGCGAGTAGCGATCGACCACCGCCTGCTGCTCGGCGATGCAGAGCCCCGCATAGATCAGCGCCATCAGCGCGACGAGGCGCGGCTCGCCGTCCGGCGCGTCGCGATAGCTCGCCGAGAGGTAGCGGAGCTGCGAGGTGAGCGCGCGCAAGAAATTCGCGTAGGCTTCCGGCTCGCCCGAGTCGAGAATGAGCACCGAATTGGAAAGCCAGGAGATGACGCGGCGGCCGACGATCTCGGGCTGCCAGGCAAGTCCGTGCAGCGAGCGCTTGAGCGCGATGAAATCCTGCACCAGCGCCTTGGCCTGCTCGCGCGACAGCTCGCTGCCGGCGGCGCGGAGATGCCTGAGCCAGCCAAATCCGTAAAGCTCGCGCGCCCATCCTTCCGACGGCGGCGTGATCTCGAACGGCGACTCGGCCTCGACTTCGGCGAGGCGCCCCGCAAGGCCGAAATGTCCGTTGTAAAGCTCGGTGGCAAAGCTCGGATCGGCGGTCCTGAGCTCCTGCGGCGCCAGCAAAAGTTGCTCGGCGCGGGTTCCCGGATAGGAGATGCTCGCCATGCTCGCGAGCATGAAGCGGCGAAACGCTCCCGGGCCGCTGAGGCGCGCTTGCGGTCCGCGCACGCCGCGTTCGAAGGGCTGAGAGTCAGCCGCCATTCTGTTTTGTCTCCAAGCTGCCGCCCGGCGTCTGGCTAGACGCAAGGCCTCCCCGTGCATCCTGAGGGGGGCATTGTCGGGCGGCTGACGTTTCCGATCAAGCCCGATACGCGGTACGCCTAACCGTTACGGTGGAGACGTGTGGCAAAAAAGCCGTCCATCCCGCTCCAATCGGGGGAATCGAGCCTGAGCTCGTAGGGAAACGTCCGCAAAGCACCCGGACGGCTCGACCCAGGCTTCCTGGCCGAAAAGCTCGTCTGGCCCGATCGGATCGAGGCTGAGAGCCTCGTTTCGCACCAGAAGCGAGGCGATTTGCGCCTCGCCCTCCTCCGGCTCGAGCGAGCAGGTCGAATAGACCAGCCTGCCGCCCGGCTTGACCAGCCTGGCGGCGTTGTCGAGCAGCTTCGCCTGGAGCGAGGCCAGCGCCACGATGTCCTTTGGCGACTTGGTATAGGGGATGTCGGGGTGCCGGCGGATGGTGCCGGTCGATGAGCAGGGCGCATCGAGCAGCACGGCGTCGAACAATTCGCCGGGCTGCCAGGCGGCGGCGTCGGCCAGCACGCGCTCGGCCTCCAGGCCGAGGCGCCCGAGATTCTCGGCCAGCATGCCGAGCCGCGTCTTCGAGCTGTCGACCGCGACCACCGAAGCCCCGGCCAGCGCGAGTTGCGCGGTCTTGCCGCCGGGCGCGGCGCACAGATCGGCGACGCGCTGGCCGGCGACGTCGCCAAGCAGGCGCGCCGGCAGCGACGCGGCGACATCCTGCACCCACCATGCGCCCTCGTCGAAGCCCGGAAGCTGCTCGATGCGCCCTTTGGGAAGCAGACGCACGCTACCCGTCGGCAGCACGCGGCCCGCGAGCCGCTCGGCCCACAGTTCAGGATCGCGCTTCACGCTGAGATCGAGCGGCGGCTCGATGAGCTGCGCTTCGGCAATGGCGCGTGTGCGCGCCTCGCCCCAATAGCTGACCCACCGCGTCCACAGCCAGTCGGGCGTATTGACCCGCGCGGCATCGAGGCTGGCGGCGATCGCCTCGCCCTCGTTTGCGACCTTGCGCAGCACGGCGTTGACCAGCTTGTCGTAGCGCTTTGCCTTCGGGTCGTATTGGGCGAGCGTGACGGCAAGACCGATCGCCGCGTGCGGCGGCGTCTTGAGGAACACGAGCTGCGCCGCGGCCGACAGCAGGATCGGATAGAGCGTGCCGGACCGCTCCGGCAGCCCACGCTCGAGAAACGCGCCGAGCACATGGTCGAGCTGGCCCTTGCGCCGCAAGCTGGTGGCGACGATGGCGCGGGTCAGCGCGCGGTCGCGACCCGTCAGGTTGAACATCGCACCCTTCTCGAGCGAGCGGCCCAGCAGGTCGTCGAGCGCCTGCCTCTTTTGCAGAACCGCGCTCAGCAGCTCGGCCGCCGCCCGCCGGGCGGGGAGGCCGACTTGCGCGTCGCGTTCGCGCTCCCGCGCGCGGGTTTCCTTGTCAGAGGCGATCATGGTGTTGGGTATTGGGCCAGAGAGGCCTTAAGGCCTAGCCCCAAGGCCCGCGTCCCGCAACACGCCGTTGCGGCGCCGACCACGGCCCTGCGGAATCGGGCGAAGCGCTCACCGACGGCCCGCTCTCGCCCATGTCGCGGGCGATCTCTTGCAGCCGCGCCACCCGGTTCTCGACATTGGGGTGGGTCGAGAACAGATTGTCCATGCGCGCGCCCGACAGCGGGTTGACGATGAAGAGATGCGCCGAGGCCGGATTGCGCTCGGCCGGCATGTTGGGAATGCGATGCGCGGCGCCGGCGATCTTCTGCAAGGCGGAGGCGAGCGACAGCGGCTTGCCGCTGATCTCGGCGCCCTCGCGGTCGGCCTCGTATTCGCGCGTCCGGCTGATCGCCATCTGCACCAGCCCCGCGGCGAGCGGCCCGAGAATGAGCAGAGCGAGGGTGCCGATGAAGCCGATATTGTTGTTGTCGTTGCTCCGGCCGCCGAACATGAAGCTGAAATTGGCGAGCATGGAGATCGCGCCGGCGATGGTCGCGGTGATGGTCATCAGCAGCGTGTCGCGATTCTTGATGTGGCCGAGCTCATGCGCGATCACGCCGGCGAGCTCCTCCTGGCTCACGGTGTTGAGCAGGCCGGTGGTCACGGCAACGGCGGCGTTCTGCGGGTTGCGCCCGGTGGCAAACGCGTTCGGCTGCGGATTTTCCATGACATAGACGCGCGGCATCGGCAGCCCGGCCGCGGCGGCGAGCCGGCCGACCAGCCCGTACAGCTCCGGCGCCGAGCGCGCGTCGACCTCGCGCGCGCCGTACATCGACAGCACCATCTTGTCGGAGTTCCAATAGGCGAACAGGTTCATCGCCGCCGCGACCAGCAGGGCGATGACCATGCCGGTCTGGCCGCCGAGCAGGAACCCGATCCCCATGAACAGCGCCGTCAGCGCCGCAAGGAGAATGGCAGTACGCAAATAGCTCATCGAACCTCCAGGGAAAGCTTGGCTCAGCCTTGGAGCCGGCTTCCTCACGCGTAATATGGAGGGCCTGACGGGCGCGACAAGATAGGCCCGGAACGGCCGGGGAGTCGGCCGTATTCCACTCCTCCCGGAGCGACGTCGTTTCCGCTTCGGTTACCTTAACGCTTCCTCAACGGCTCCCCCGCATGCTGGGCCGAGTTCCTGCAGGGAGTAGCTGCGCCATGCCGACCGCGTTTGAAGCCCGCGTCCTCAAGTCCTCCAATCGCCGTGCGTCCGCTCCCGCGATCGCGCTCACGGCAAAGCAGAAGCGCCTCGTTCGCGAAAGCTTCCGGAAGCTGAACCCGGCCCTCGACCTGGTCGGCCAGCTGTTCTTCCTCAAGCTCTACCGGCTCGACCCGGCCTTCCGCGACCGCTTCTCCGGAACCTCCGAGACGCAAGGGCGCAAATTCATGGCGGCGCTCAAGCTCACCATCATCTCGATCAACTACGAGGACGGGCTCGCGCCGACGCTCAAGCTGCTCGGCATCCGCCATCGCCAGCTCGGCATCAAGATCCGCCATTACCGGATGATGTCCAAGGCGCTGCTCTGGACGCTGGAGCAGTCGCTCGAGAAGCGTTTCACGCGCGAGACCAAAGACGCCTGGTCGGCCCTGCTCACCCAGATCACCCGCACGCTGAGCGGCGGCGACGCGGCGCTATTGCGGAGCGTTGGCGGCACCGCCGCCTGAGGGCACGACCTTCACCGAGACGGCGCCTTTCTCGTCGACCATGATCGCAACGTCCTGGTTCGGCTCCAGCACTTGCGTCTTGCCGTCGACCTCGAGCTGATCGGTGCCGACCGTGATCTCGTGACCGTCGACGGTGATCTTGATGCCGTCGGCCAGCGATTCCTGCGTCATGTCCTTGTAGTGGCCGCCGACCGTGACGGTGCGGCTGCCGACCGTCATCGACACGGTCTCGCCGACCGACGTGTCGTCGGGCGTCAAAAATCCGAGCGCGACGACGATGGCGAGCAGAATCGCCAGGACGATGCCGAAACCGATCAGAGCTTTCTTGAGCATTGCTGTTCCCTCAAGCCGACTTGCGGTTCTGCCGGTGCTCGATCAGATCGGTCACCACCGAAGGATCGGCAAGCGTCGATGTGTCGCCGAGATTGCCGAAATCGTCCTCGGCGATCTTGCGCAGGATGCGGCGCATGATCTTGCCCGAGCGCGTCTTGGGCAATCCTGGCGCGAACTGAATGAGATCGGGCGAGGCGATCGGCCCGATCTCCTTGCGCACCCAGTCGCGCAGCTCGGTCCTCAGCTCGTCCGACCAAGTCTGGTCCGCCATCAGCGTCACGTAGCAATAGATGCCCTGGCCTTTGACGTCGTGCGGATAGCCGACCACGGCCGCCTCCGAGACCTTGGGATGGGCGACCAGCGCCGATTCGACCTCGGCGGTGCCCATGCGGTGGCCGGCAACGTTGATCACGTCGTCGACGCGCCCGGTGATCCAGTAATAGCCGTCTTCGTCGCGCCGGCAGCCGTCGCCGGTGAAGTACTTGCCCTTGTAGGTGGAGAAATAGGTCTCGACGAAGCGCTTATGGTCGCCATAGACGGTCCGCATCATGCCCGGCCAGGCATCGAGAATGACCAGATTGCCGGTCGCCTCGCCTTCCAGCAAATTGCCCTCGTTGTCGACCACGCCAGGCTGCACGCCGAAAAACGGCAGCGTCGCCGAGCCCGGCTTGAGCTTGGTGGCGCCGGGAAGCGGCGTGATGAGGATGCCCCCCGTTTCGGTCTGCCACCACGTGTCGACGATCGGGCAGCGCTCCTCGCCGACGACATGGTAGTACCATTCCCACGCTTCGGGATTGATCGGCTCGCCGACCGTGCCGAGCAGCTTGAGCGATGTCCGCTTGCTGCGGGTGACGTAGTCGTCGCCGAGCCCCATCAGCGCCCTGATCGCCGTCGGCGCGGTGTAGAAGATGTCGACCTTATGCTTGTCGACCACCTGCCAGAAGCGTGACGCGTCGGGATAGTTGGGGACGCCCTCGAAGATCAGCGTCGTCGCGCCGTTGGCGAGCGGCCCGTAGACGATGTAGGAATGGCCGGTCACCCAGCCGACATCGGCCGTGCACCAATAGATGTCGCCGTCGTGATAATCGAACACATATTGATGCGTCATCGCCGCGAACACGAGATAGCCGCCCGAGGTATGCAGCACGCCCTTCGGCTTGCCGGTCGAGCCTGAGGTGTAAAGGATGAACAGCGGGTCCTCCGCGTTCATCTCCTCCGGCGGACAATCGTCATCGACCTTGGCGAGCTCCTGATCGAGCCAGAGGTCGCGGCCGGGTGTCCATGGCACTTGCCCGCCGGTATGCTTGACGACGAGCACCTTGTCGACGCCGCCGACCTTCTTCAGCGCCACGTCGGCATTGGCCTTGAGCGGAACCTTGCGCCCGCCGCGCAAGCCCTCGTCGGCGGTGATCAGGAAGCGCGACTTGCAATCCTCGATGCGCCCGGCAAGCGAGTCCGGCGAGAAGCCGCCGAACACCACCGAATGGATGGCGCCGATCCGCGCGCAGGCGAGCATGGCGTAAGCCGCTTCAGGGATCATCGGCAAATAGATCGTGACCCGGTCGCCGCGCTTGACGCCGTTGGCCTTCAGCACATTGGCAAGGCGGCAGACCGCTTTGTGCAGCTCGCGATAGGTGATGTGCTTCGCGTCTTGCGCAGGGTCGTCGGGCTCGAAGATGATGGCCGTCTGCTTGCCGCGCTTCTTCAGATGCCGGTCGATACAGTTCGCCGAGACGTTGAGCGTGCCGTCCTCGAACCATTTGATCGAGACGTCGGGATAGGCGAACGATGTGTTCTTGACGCGCGTATAGGGCTTGATCCAGTCGAGCCGCTTGCCCTCCTTGCCCCAGAACTTGTCAGGGTTCTCGACGCTCTTTTGGTAGAGCCTCTGGTACTCGTCCTTGTCGATATAGGCGCGCTCTTTCCACTTTTTCGGGACCTTCACGGCCTCGACTTTGTACTGCTTGTGCTCGGACATCTGTCCGCTCCTCCCTTACGCGCGCGCCGTTGTTCGGCGCAACCTTGTTGAGTTGGATATTACGATGGGCGGCCCTCCTCGGGCACTGTCATTCTAGATGCCGAAGGCGCCGATGATCGCTCCCATGAGCAGGAGCACGGCGAGCCAATGCCCCGCGTCGATCGCCGTCACCACGGGCTTCATGCCCTCGAAGGCATGGTTGGTGGCGACCGTGGTCAGGACGAAGCCCACCCAGACGAAGAACGCGGCGATCAGTCCGCCTCTGACCGTGACATTGGCGAGATGGCCCATCAGCCCCGCGAGCATGTAGGCCATGATGAGGCAGGAGACCGCGGCGATGATGAAGGGGATCGGCGACGGCCTTTTGTCGCAGTCTTCCTTGGTCTTACCGAGGCCCGCCATCCATACGTTGCCCAAGACGGTGTACCAGCCCGCGCCCAGCATGAAGCCGGCGACGGCGGCCACCACCACGGCGAGATAATTGATCTGCATCGTTCCCCCCTTTGGCCCTCAGGCCTGCGGCGGCTTGGCGAGCCCGCCGAGCTTGCAGATGATACTCCATTCTTGCGGCGAAACGGGCTGAACTGACAGTCGCGAGACGCGCGCCAGCACCATGTCCTTGAGCTTGGGATTGGTCTTGATCGCGGCGAGCGTGACGGGCTTGGGCAGGTCGGTGACGGCGGCCACGTCGACGCATTCCCATTGGCCGGTTGCGTCGGTCGAATCTTGATGCGCTTCCTTCACCACCTCGACGATGCCGACGATGCTCTTCTGATCGCCGGTAAGATAGAAGAAGCCGAGATCGCCTTTTCGCATCGCCCGCATGTTGTTGCGCGCCTGGAAGTTGCGCACGCCGCCCCACTCGGCGCCTTTCTTGCCTTCTTTCTTCTGCTGGTCCCAGGACCAGTCGTCAGGCTCAGATTTGAGCAGCCAATAGGCCATGGGGGAAACGAGCGAGCTTGGCGGCTCACTCCTCCTCGTCGGGATTGTTGATGGTCCAGAGCCACGGCCTGATTTCGACGCTCGCGAACACGCCCGCCTTGGCGAACGGGTCTCCCGCGCCGATCTTGCGCGCGGCGTCGAGCGAAGCGGCCTCGACCACGATCAGGCTGCCGTTCATGGTCTGCCCGTCAGCCTCGGTGAAGGGGCCGGCAAAGACCAGCGTCTCGCCGAGGCTCTCCAGATAAGCGAGATGGTCGGGCCGGTTCGCCTTGCGCAAGGGCAGGCTGCCGGGCTTGTCGGTGCAGATCAGCGCGTAGAGCATGGCGTGAGGCTATTGCGGGGCTGATCGAGTGTCCAGCAAGTGCCTGACGACTCCCTCCCCCTGAAAGGGGGAGGGTCGGGGTGGGGGTCGGACCCCTCCCGGCGCGCAAGCGCGCCGACCTCCCCCTTTTAGGGGGAGGAGTTTCAAGCCTCGGGCCTGAGCGGGCGGGCGAGCAGCGCCTCGATCGCCTCATCGACCGTCGACAGGCCGGAGATCACCGCATGCACGGCCTGCGCGATCGGCATGTCGATGCCGCGTGCCGCCGCCATCTCGACCAGCGCGCTCGCGGTATAGACGCCCTCGGTGACGGCGAGGCGCTTGCCCAGCACCTCTTCCAGGCTCTTGCCCTTGCCGAGCTCGATGCCGAGCGACATGTTGCGCGATTGCGGGCTGCCGCAGGTGAGCACCAGATCGCCGAGCCCCGACAGTCCCATCAGTGTCTCGCGCCGCGCGTCGAGCGCCGTACCGAACCGCACCATCTCGGCAAAGCTGCGCGTGACCAAGGCGGCATGCGCGCTGGCGCCGAATTTCTTGCCGGCGACGATGCCGGCGGCGATGGCATAGACGTTCTTCACCGCGCCGCCGATCTCGGCGCCGATCACGTCGTCGCTCCAATAGCAGCGGAACGGCGGATGGCTGAGCGCGTAGGAGAGCTCGCGGCCGAGCGCTTCCTGTGCGGTCGCGAGCGTCACCGCGGCAGGGAGCCCGCGCGCCACCTCGGCGGCGAAGCTCGGCCCCGACAGCACCGCGATCTCGGCCGCGGGCAGGGCCTCTGCCACGACCTGCGACATGAGGCTGCCAGTCGTCTGCTCGATGCCCTTCGAGCAGATCACCACGGGCTGGCCGGCCTTTACATAAGGGGCGATTTCCTCGGCGACCGCGCGAAGCTGCTGGGCGGGCGCCGCCATGAGCAGGATGTCGCAATTGGCAACCTCGTTGAACTTCGCGGTCGCCTCGATCGCCCGGTCAAGGCTGACGCCCGGGAGATAGATGCCGTTGCGATGCGCCTCGTTGATATCGATCAGGGTTTCAAGTTCATAGGCCCAGATCAGCACGTCGCGACCCGCGCGCCGCGAGGTGACGGCGAGCGCCGTCCCCCATGCGCCCGCGCCTACGATGCCGACCGATTGAAGCGCCATGCCAGTTCCTGCCTAATCGCCGCGATAGTCATACAGGAAGTCGCCAGGCATCGTCATTCCGGCGAAAGCCGGAATCCAGGGCAACGAGTGCAAGGGTTTGGGCTCTGGATCCCGGCTTTCGCCGGGATGACGTCGCTTTGGAACGGTATCCCAAGAGCAAGTTAGGCCTTCACCCCGGCGCCGAGCGCGGGCGGCGCGTCGGGATCGAGCGGCCAGCGCGCGTGGACCGGGGCGGCAAGATCGTCGGTGAGACCGCGCGATAGCCGCATCGCGCCGGCCCAGGCGATCATCGCCGCATTATCGGTGCAGAGCTCAGGCGGCGGCACGACCAGCCGGAAGATGTGCTTGCGGGCGACGGTCTCGAGCGCCGTTTTCAGCCTTTGATTGGCGGCGACGCCGCCCGCGACCACCAGCACGCGTTGCGCCCCTTTTCCGGCGTGGTCCTCGTACAGCGCGAAGCCGCGCGCGACTTTGTCGGCGACGATGTCGGCGACCGCCTCCTGGAAGCTCGCGCAGAGGTCTGCCACGTCCTGCTCGCTCAACGGGGCGCGCGCCATCGCCTCGTGCCTGAGCGCGGTCTTCAGTCCGGCGAGCGAGAAATGCGGCTCGCTCCGGCCAAGCATCGGCCGGGGCAGCTTGACGGTCGGCTTGCCGCGCGCGGCCATGCGCTCGACCTCGGGCCCGCCGGGATAGCTCAAGCCCAGCAGCTTCGCCGCCTTGTCGAAGGCCTCGCCCAGCGCATCGTCGAGCGTCGTGCCGAGCCGCTCGTAGGTCCCAACGTCCTTGACCACGAGCAGCTGAGTATGCCCGCCGGAGACGAGCAGCAGGAGATAGGGGAAGGCGAGCCGATGCGTCAGACCCGCGGTCAGCGCATGCGCCTCGAGGTGATTGACGGCGATGAAGGGAACGCCGAGCCCAAGCGCGATCGCCTTGCCCATGGTGACGCCGACGATCAGCCCGCCGACCAGGCCAGGGCCCGACGTGGCGGCGACCGCGTCGATCGCCTCGAAACCGAGCTTGGCCTCGGCCATCGCCTGGCCGATTGCCGGATCGAGCAGCTCGACATGCGCGCGCGCGGCGATCTCCGGCACCACCCCGCCATAGGCGGCATGCAGGTCGAGCTGCGAGCGCACCACGCTGGAGAGGATCTCGCCGCTGCCGTCTTCGTTCCGCCGCACCAGCGAAGCCGCGGTCTCGTCGCAGCTCGTCTCGATGCCGAGCACCACCAGGGGAGTGTCTTTGCCGTCGCCAACCATGTGGCTTTCTATAGAGTGTTTGCGGGGCGATTGAAGGGGGAGCCGAAACCGGCCATTAATGCGACCGAAACTGACGCCGTTAGCATAGGTAATTCAAGGAGTTCAGCTTGCCCTCCCGCCCCCTCCTGATCGGCACCAGAGGCAGCCCGCTGGCGCTGTGGCAGGCGCGGCACGTCTGGGCGCTGCTGCTCGAGGCGCATGGCCTGGGCGAAGGCGCTGTGGGCCTGAGCGTCATCACCACCTCCGGCGACCGCATCAAGGACGCGCCGTTGCGCGACTTCGGCGGCAAGGGACTGTTCACCAAGGAGATCGACGAGGCGCTGCTGCGCGGCGACGTGGACATGGCCGTGCACTCGATGAAGGATTTGGAGACCGATCTCCCGGCGGGGATTTGCATCGCCGCGATCCTGCCGCGCGCCGATGTGCGCGATGCCTTCATCAGCGCCAAGGCCCCTTCCCTCGCCGAGCTGCCTCCCGGCGCGATCGTCGGCACCTCCTCCTTGCGGCGTGGCGCGCAGCTGAAGCGGCTGCGTCCAGACCTGCGCGTCGTCGATTTTCGCGGCAATGTCGAAACGCGCCTGAAGAAGCTCGCCGAGGGACAGGCCGACGCCACCCTGCTCGCCCTCGCCGGTCTGGAGCGGCTCGGCCTCGCCGCGCACGCGACCTCGATCCTCTCGACCGACGAGATGTTGCCGGCGGTGGCGCAAGGCGCGATCGGCGTGACCTGCCGCGGCGACGACGCCAAGACGATTGCGTTGCTTGCCGCCCTCAACGACAACGACATCGGCGACCGCCGTGGCGTGCGAGCGCGCCTTCCTTGCCCGCCTCGATGGGTCCTGCAAGACGCCGATCGCCGGTCTCGCCGAGATCGAAGACGGGATGGTGCGATTTCGCGGCATGATCCTCGCCCCTGACGGCAGCGAGTGGCACGAGATCGGCCTCGACGGCGCGGCTGCGAATGCCAGCCGCATCGGCACCGACGCCGGCGAGGAGCTGCTGGTGCGCGCCGGCCCGGCATTTCTGGCAAGCCTCGCCTGATGCGGATTCTCGTCACGCGCCCCGAACCCGACGCGGCGCAGGAGGCCGGCAAGCTTGCCGCGCGCGGCCACGACCCGGTGCTCGCCCCGTTGCTCACCATCGAGACGAACACCGACGTGCCGTTGCAGCTCGACGGCGCGCAAGCTCTGCTGGTCACCAGCCGCAATGCGCTCCGCGCGCTCGCCGCGCATCGCGGGCTTGGCGTGGCGCTCACCCTTCCGCTGTTTGCGGTTGGCGAAACCACCGCGCGGGAGGCGCTGGCGCTGGGCTTTGCCGATGTCACGGCAGGGCCCGGAACGGGTGCGGCGCTTGCCAAGTTGGTCTCGCAGGAACTCAAGCCGGAACAGGGCCCGCTCGTGCATCTTGCCGGGGAGACACTCGCCTTCGACCTCCGAACGGCCCTCGCGAGCGAGGGCTTCGTTGTGCGCCAACCCGTGCTCTACCGGGCGGTTCCGGCAGGTCGTGTTCCCGGCCGAAGCTTTGAGCCGGCTCAAGGCCGGAACGCTCGACGGCGCCATCCTGATGTCGCCACGAACCGCGAGGATCTTCGCCGAGCTGCTCGCCCGCCACGATGCGGTAACGCAAGCAAGGGGACTCGTTTGCTATTGCCTCTCCGAAGCGGTAGCAGAAGCGTTGATCCCGCTTGGATTTGCGGTCCGCGTGGCCGCGCACCCGCGCGAGGAAGAGGTCCTTGCGCTCGTGGACTCCGAGGCGGCATCCTCGTGAGATGCGAATCTGCTTAAGGGCGTACAAGGTTAAGGCGTGATGGCAGACCCTTTCGGCGATCAGGATCAGGGCCCAGGCGGCGCAAGCAAGCGCCCGGCCCAGACCATCGAAGGCACCGCGACCGAGATCACTGAGGACCCCGCGGGCGAGGCGCGTGCCGACGAGCCCGAGGCTAAGGCGAGCGAAGATCACCTTGCCGGCGACGGTGCCGACGAGACCGAGGTCAAGGCGCTCCCCCCCGCTCAAGCCAGCATCTTCGAGATGAAGAGCTTCGTCACCCATCTTGCCGCGGGCGTGCTCGGCGGTCTGATCGGTGTCATCGGCCTCGCCTTTGCCTGGGGCGGTCTTGGCGGCGGCGTTGGCAACGGCACGCAGCCGGACATCGCCGCGCTCGAAGCGCGCATCGCCAAGCTCGAATCCGTCAAGCCGTCGTCCGGCGATGCGGAAGCGCTGGCAAAGCTCACCGCACAGGTCGACGCGCTGGAGACGAGCGCCAAGGAGACGTCACCGAAGCTTGCCGATCTTGCCGATCGCGTCGGCCAACTCGAAGCGGCGCTGAAGGCCATTTCCCAGTCGGCGAGCGAAGGCGGCTCGGTCGCATCGGCCGCGGCCATCGCCCAACAGATCGCCGAGGCCGAGCAGCGGCTCGACACCAAGATCGCCGAGGCTTTGGCCAAGGTCGAGACCGGCAATGCCTCCGCGCTGCAACAGATGCAGAGCGAGATCGCCGAGCTCAAGGCCAAGATCGGCGCGCTTGCCGAGGCCGAGCTTGGCACTGGCGAGGGCTCCGTGGCCGGCGCCGATCTTGCCGCGCTGACCGAGCGTCTTGCCAAGCTCGAGTCTGCGCTTCCCGAGCTTGCCGCCGCCATCGGCAAGGAGAATGCAGGCGCGAAATCCGCGGCGGCGGCCATCGCCTTCGCCAATCTCCGCGCCGCGGTCAGCGACGGGCGGCCTTACGCCGCCGAGCTCGACACCATCACCACACTCGCTCCCTCGGTCGGCGATCTCGGCGTGCTGCCGGCCTATGCCGAGAAGGGCATCCCGACCGTGCCCGAGCTTGCGCGCTCCTTCACGATCGCCAAGGACGGCGCGCTGGTCGCAACCGCCCCGCAGCCGGGCGGCTCGATTGTCGACACCCTGATGGCGAGCGCGCAGTCCCTCATCAAGATCAAGCGCGTCGATGAGCCCTTGACCGGCGAAGGTCCGGGCGCTGCGTTGGCGCGCGCCAAGGCCGCGCTCGACAAGGGCGACCTCGCCGCTTCCGTGAAGGAGGTCGAGACTTTGGACGGCAAGCCGCGCGAAGCCTTCTCCGCCTGGCTCGGCCAGGCCCACGCGCGGCTCAGCGCCGATGAGACGCTCATTCAGCTCGAAAGCGCCCTGCTGCTCGCCATGGGCGGCACCACTTCCGCCCCGCGACAATAATCTCGATGACCCGCATCCTCATTTTCACCTTCTGTGTCATTGCCGCGGCGGCCGGGCTGGCCTGGTTCGCCGACCGGCCGGGCAACGTGACCGTCGAGTGGCTCGGCTATCAGATCGAGACATCCGCCTTGGTCGGCGCGCTCGCCATCGCCGCGATCGTTGTGCTGCTGATCCTCGCTTGGACAGTGCTGCGCTATTTGTTCACGCGCCCCGCCGCGGTCGCGGCCTATGTGCGCGAGCGGCGGCGGCAGCAGGGCTATGACGCGCTGTCGCGCGGGCTGCTCGCCATCGGTGTCGGCGACCGCACGCAGGCGCAGCGCTATGCCGGCATTGCCGGGCGCAACCTGCCGCGCGAGCCGTTGACGGCGCTGCTCAGGGCGCAGGCGGCTCAGCTCAGAGGCGACCGCGACGCGGCGCGGCGCGCCTTCGAATCCATGCTCGACAATCCCGAGACGCAGCTGCTCGGGGTCCGCGGTCTCTTCCTCGAAGCGGCACGCAGCAACGACACCGAGGCGGCGCGCGCGCTCGCCGAGCAGGCGGTCAAGCGCGATCCGAAGCTGGCCTGGGGCGTCAACGCCCTGTTCGACATGCAGGCCCGCGCCGGCGACTATGACGGCGCGCTGAACACCCTCGCCATCGCCCGGCAGAACGGTCATGTCGATCAGAACGTGTCGCTCCGCCGCCGCGCCGCGCTGCTCACGGCCGAGGCGCGCGAATTGGAATCAAGCAATCCAGACAAGGCGCTCAATCTAGCGAGCGAGGCGTTGCGGCTTGCGCCCTCGCTGGTGCCGGCCGGCGAGATCGCCGGGCGCATCCTCGCCTCGAAGGGCGACAGCCGGCAGGCCTCCCGCCTCATCGCGCGGACCTGGAAGCTGTCGCCGCATCCGGACCTCGCTCTCGTCTATGCCTATGCCAAGCCCGGCGAGCCGCCGCGCGAGCGGGTGAAGCGGGTCAAGCATCTGGCGAGCCTCACGCCGGGCGACGTCGAAGGCCAGATCGCCGTCGCCAGCGCGGCGATCGAGGCGCATGAATGGCAGGAGGCGCGCAACGCGCTGGCGCCCTATCTGGAGGACCGCCCGTCGGCGCGCATCTGCATGTTGATGGCGCGCATCGAGGCCGGCGAGCTTGGCGACAAGGGCCGCGAGCGCGAATGGCTCGCCCGCGCCTTGCGTGCGCCGCGCGACCGCGCCTGGATCGCCGACGGCTATGTCTCGGATCGCTGGCTGCCGGTCTCGCCCGTGACCGGCGCGGTCGATGCCTTCGAATGGAAGGCGCCGATGGATGCGATCGGGCGCGGCGACGACACCCTGGTCATCGAAGAGCGGCCGGAGCCGGTCACCGCATCCGCGCAAGTGCTGGCGCCGTTTGCGCCGCCCCGCGCCGAGACGGCGCGCGTCGAGAAACCGGTATACGGCGAGATCGTCGATGTGAGCCCCAAGAAGGAGGCCGCCGAGGCGCCTCCGGTGAAACGCGCCATACAGGAGGCGCCGCGCTCGACCGCCGAGCAAAGGCTGAAGCCCGCCATCTTCGTGCCGGAACGCCCCCCGGACGATCCCGGCGTGGCGCAGACCGAGACGGACGAGAGCCCGACCTCTCTGGAGCGCCTGCGCGCGGCGCAAATCCGCTGATTGAGCGGGCGCGCCGGGCCAATCTTGCATCGCCTTCGCATTGGCCTTAAGTCGAGGGGGCGAAGGCCTCCTTTGCCCCGCGCCGCCTAGAGATCGGCGCGAAGCCGCAATAGCTCAGTCGGTAGAGCACATCATTCGTAATGATGGGGTCGGGGGTTCGAATCCCTCTTGCGGCACCATTCTTCTCGAAGGCAGCGGCCATCAATCGCCGAGCATGGCCAATGCCGCCCGGCGTTCACCTTGCTTCAATTTCAGAAACAGCGCGCGAGCGTTCTTGATGTCGCGCTCGGAACCGCTCTCGGCGGCAGCCTTTAAGGCGATCGTCGTCGGGTGATCTGCGCCGCAGACGAAAGTCAAAGCTTTCGCCAAGCGCCCCATGGCGTCGCGGTCGATCGTTTTCTCATCCATTGGCGAATCCTCGAAGTCTCTGGCGCACTCTATTTGAACAGCTTCAGCGATTCTTCGGCCAGCACTCCGCCGGTCAATTCGATGTCGGCGAACGGCGTCTTGGCCGCGATCTCCGCATCGGTGAGCATGATCTGGCCGATCTTGGTGGCAAGCTGCGCGATCGAGGCGCCATAGACCACGCGGGAGATGCCGCACCAGAGGATCGCTCCCATGCACATCGGGCAGGATTCGCCCGACGTGTACAGCGTGGTTCCCTTCAGCTTCTCCGGGCCATGCGCGGCGAGAAAGTTCCAAATGGCGACCATCTCGCCATGCGCCGTCGGATCTTGCCGCTGCTTACCGAGATTGCGGCCGCGCGCGAGCACCTCGCCGTCGCGCACGATCACCGTGCCGAACGGATAGTCGCCAAGCGCGGCCTCTTCCAGCGCCATGCGCATGAAACGCATATCGGTGTCGGTGGCCGGCGTCTCGATGCCCCTCGCGAAAGCGCTGGTTGCAAGCGGCAGCGCGAATGTGCCAAGCGCGCCGGCAACCAGATGGCGGCGGTCAACGCTGACAGAATCTTTCAAAGCGTCATGCATAAGCTGCCTCCAATCGATGCGTCGCCCGCGTCGCTAGGTCGCCGGAACGTGATGAGGTTTCGCGGGCGCCCGCTGCTATGGTCGCGCCCTTCTCTTACCGTGGAATGAAGGTGCTCCCATCATGGCGCTTGGAATGTATCAGGCCTCGATTCCGGCCTTCGTCAAAATGCTGAACGTTCTGACCGCCATTCTCGACAAGGCGGAAGCCTACGCCGCCGAGCGCAAGATCGCGCCCGAGGTCCTGCTCAATTGGCGGATCGCTCCCGACATGTATCCGCTGACGCGGCAGATTCAGCTCACCTCCGATTTCGCCAAGGGCGCCGCCGCCCGGCTTGCCGGCAAGGAGGTGCCGAAATATGCCGACGAGGAGAGCACTTTCGCCGAGCTCAAGGCCCGCATCGCCAAGACGCTTGCATTCGTCCAAGGCTTCGGACCCAACGACATCGACGGCTCCGAGACCCGCGACGTCACGTTGACCGTCGGCGGCCAGGAGATTCGCTTCAAGGGCGAGGCCTATCTCGTGCATTTCGTGCTGCCGAATTTCTACTTCCACGCCGCCACCGCCTACGACATCGTCAGAAGCTTCGGTGTCCCGGTCGGCAAGCGCGATTTTCTCGGCATGTGATTTGGAGGCTTCAGGCGGTGGTGCCGGAACTCCCCGAGTCGCGCAGCAGGAACGCCATCAACAGCCCCGCGCCGAAGCCGCCGATATGCGCCATGTAAGCGATGCCGCCCACATCAGCGCTCTCGTCGGTATAGGCGATGGTGCCGACGCCGCTCACCAGCTGCAGCACGATCCACATGCCGAGCACGAGGAAGGCCGGCATGGCGACGATCTGCCGGCCGAGCAGCACGTTCACCCGCGCTTGCGGGAACATGAGGATATAGGCGCCGAGCACGCCGGCGATCGCGCCGGACGCGCCGACATTGGGCACGCCCAATTCGGGCGCGACCGCGTATTGCGAGAGCGTCGCGGCGATGCCGGCGAGCAGATAGAAGATCAGGAATTTGAGATGACCCAGGCGGTCCTCGACATTGTCGCCGAAGATCCAGAGAAACAACATATTGCCGAACAGATGCAGCCAGCCGCCATGCATGAACATCGCCGAGAACACGGTTGCGACATTGGCGGCCGGATGCTCGGAGAATCGCTCCGGGATGAACGCCCATTCGGTGATGAAGGGATCGCCGCCGGCAAGCTCCAGGAAGAAAACCAGGATATTGAGGCCGATCAGCGCGAAGGTGACCACCGGGGTGATGCGCCGCTGCGTATTGTCGTCGCCGACCGGGAACATGCGCGCTTCAGCCTTTTCCGGGACCCTCGGGGCCGCGATCATAGCCAAGCCAGGGGGGAAGTCTATCCGGGCAGGCTGCTACGCAAGGCGTCAGAGGGAGGCTTCTCGGCAACGCTTCGCAACAGAATGACGCGCCGCGCGGATTTGAGGGTGGCCGCGGCCGCGCGGTAGGGCTAACTTTAGGAGGCTACGAGGGATTTTCGATATGGGCGAAAGAGCCTTAGTCGCGGGCTTTGGCGCGGCGCCTAGGGTTTTCCTGGCGGCGATCGCGCTCGCCGGCTTTGGCCTGGCCGGCTACGCGCTGGCCGAGGTGCCCCCGTCAGAGGTCGTCGTCGGCGTAGCGCCTGCCGCAACCGAGCCGGCGGCTCCGCCAAGCGAGGCCGGCCCGGCTCCTACTCCTGCCGGCGAGGATAGTTCACTCCCGTCTCCGGCCTCATCCTCCGAGGATGAGCCGGCGGCAAGCCCTGCCGCGGCGCCGGCGAACGAAGACACACTGAACCCGGCCGATGGCAGCGAAACGGCGGCGCCCTCACCGAGCGAGGCGGCGCCCGCCAATAGCGCGGCCGCGCCCAATGGGGACGCCAAGCCTGAGACTGCCACACCGGCGCCAGCGGAGAGCAAGCCGAGCCAGCCTGAAAATGCCGCGGCGCCTGCGGCGGCCGAGCCCGCTGGAAACGCGCCCGCCCCGGCCGTGGCGCAACAGCCGGCGTCGCCGCCAGATCCCATCGTCGCCGAGATCATCTTGAAGCTGAAGGACCCGGCGCTGCGCAAAGGCGCGGCCGCCGACGATCTCGCCGCGCTGGAGAGCTTCTATGGCGAACGCAACGGCGCGCCGATCTGGATCACGCCGATGGGCTTCACCGCGCGGGCGCAAGCCCTGATCGCCGAGATCCAGAACGCCGGCAATTGGGGGCTGCCGGCCGATGCCTTCGACCTTCCCTCAGCCTCCGATCTGCCGGCGACGACGGACGCGCAAGCGGTCGATGAGATCAAGCTCGCGCTCGCCGTGCTGAAATATGCCCGCTACGCCAGAGGCGGGCGCGTCTCGCCGGGGCGCATCAGCACCCTGTTCGACCAGAAGCCCGATTTGCGCGCGCCGAAAACCGTTCTGGCTGAGCTCGCGGACTCGGCGGCGCCTGCCGCCTATTTGACCTCGCTGCATCCGAAACAAACGCAGTTCGAGGGCTTGCGCAAGCTGCTGATCAAGTACGTCGCCAATGCCAAGGCGCGCGGACGCAAGCCGATGGGCGACCCCACCATCCAGCGGCTGATCGTCAACATGGAGCGGTGGCGTTGGATGCCGGCCGATCTCGGCAGCTACTATGTCTGGAACAACGTCCCGTCCTTCGTCACGCGGGTGATGAAGAACGGCAAGTCCATCTATGTTGAGAAGGTGATCGTCGGGCAGGTCAAATACGCCACGCCGATCTTCTCGGCGAGCATGCGCTCCATTGAGTTCAATCCGGATTGGACCGTGCCGGACACCATCAAGTTCGAGGACCTCGCTCCCCGCCTGCGCCAAGGCAGCGCCGACGGCACGCGCGACGTCTCCATCCTGACCAACAACAAGCTCTCGGTGAGCTATCAGGGCAAGCCTGTCGATGCCACGACGGTGGATTGGACTCGCGCGAAGTTCAGCCAATACAGGTTCACTCAGGAGCCTGGGCCGGACAACGTGCTCGGCGTGCTCAAGTTCAATTTTCCCAACCGGCACGCCATCTACATGCACGACACCATCCAACCCGAGCTGTTCCGCGAGACCGAGCGCACGCTGAGCCATGGCTGCATCAGGGTGCGCCAGCCAGACCGGCTGGCCGCGCTGCTGCTCGCCGAGGACAAGGGCTGGTCGGCGCAGCAGGTGAAGGACATGCTCGCCAAGGGCAAGAACAGCGGCGTGTCGTTGAGCAAGCCCGTGCCGGTGCATCTCACCTACTTCACCGCGGCAATCGATGTGCAGGGCAAACTGCAGACCTACGCCGACGTCTATGGGCTGGACAAGAAGATGGCCACCGCTCTGTTCGGTAAAGCCGACGCGCTTTCGGCAAGTGCCGGCGGGAAGCAAGACAAGCGGAGCGCATGGAACGGCGGGGGCTTCCCGCTCTCCGGCATGTTCGGCAATTAGCTTAGAGGCAAATCATTTCGCCGGCGCCGGCGCCGTGGTCTTGTCGATGGCCGCGAGGATCGACCGCGCCAGTGCGCTCAGCGACGGATCGCGCGCGCCCATCATCAGCACCAGATCGCCCGGCCTTGCCGTTTCAGCGACGCGGGCCGCCAGCCACTCTCGCGACGGCGCGAACTCGCACCTGACACCGCGCGCGCCGATCTCGGCGACGATGTCGGCCGAGGAGAAGTCGCGCGTGGCGGTGCCGCCGGCATAGAACACTTCGAGCATCCACAGCAGGTCCTCGCCGCCAAGCTCGCGGGCGAAGGTCGTGACGAAATCCTTGCGCAGGAAACGCGTCGGTCCGTAGCCGTGCGGCTGATAGATGGCCAGCACGCGGCTCGCGCGGAGCTTCGCCGTCCTGATCGCCGCGGCGATCTTCTCGGCATTATGCGCGAAATCGTCGATCACCTCGACGCCATGCGCCCTGCCGACCGTCTGGAAGCGGCGGCCGATGCCCCTGAAGCCTGCAAGCGGGCTCACCATCGCTTCGAGCGCGACGCCGACGATGCTCGCGGCGGCGATCGCCGCCAGCGCATTGGCGACGTTGTGCGCTCCCGGCACCGGCAGCGTGAAGACGACATTGCCCACGCGGAACCGGCTGGATGAAGGTCCAAGCTCGACATCCTCGCCGCGAATATCCGCGCGGTCGCTGAAGCCGAATCTGAGCGCGCCGCCGGCAAACGCATCGAGATTCTCCGCGTCGCCCACGACCAAGCCTTCGCGCGCGCGGGCGCGCAGCGTGGCGAACATGGCGGCGACCTCGGTCATCTCCTTGTGGTCGCGCTGGAGGTTGAGGATCACGCCGATCGAAGGCGCGTAACGCACGAGCGAGCCGTCGCTCTCGTCGGCCTCGACCACCAGCAGATCCGAGCGCCCGGCAAAGGCGTTGCCGGGAAGGCCCTGCTCCTGAAGCTCGGGCAGGTCGGCGCCGGTGATGACCGACGGGTCGCGCCCGGCCCCGCTCAAAATGGCGAAGATCATCGCGGCGACGGTGGACTTGCCGCTGGTGCCGGTCACGGCGATGGAGCGGTGCTCTCCCACGAAATGCGCGAGCAGCTCTGAGCGATGGATGATGGGGATGCTTTGAGCGCGCGCGGCGGCAACGTCCGGAACCTGCTCCTCGACCGCCGTCGACACGACCAGCGCCACGCAATCCTTGGACACCCCGCTGCCGTCTTGCGGCATGACGTTGATGCCGAGCCGCTCGAGCTGAGCCCGCATCTCGCCGCGCTCGCCGCGGTCGAACGCGCGGTCGCTGCCGCTGGCGACGCCGCCTGTCATCACCTGGAATTGGGCGAGCGCGCTCATGCCGGCCCCGCCGAGCCCGGCATAATGAAAGCGGCCGCCGCTCTTCGGATCGGGGATCGGCCGCGCTTCCGTCGCGGCGACGAACACCAGGTCGCCCTCGCGGATTTGCGCGAAGAGCTGGCAGACATCCGCGTTCGATAGCCGCACGCAGCCATGCGACACGGCGCGGCCGAGCAGCCCTTCGTGATTGGTGCCGTGCAGATAGATGTAGCGCATCAGCGAGTTGCGGCCCTCGCCGCGATTCACGCCGTCCTCGAGTCCATCGAGGGTCAGGATGCGGGTGAGGATCAGATCGTCGTCGCGCGCTTCGCCTTGCCACATCTCGCCGGTCGGCTCGCGCGAGACGAACACCGTGCCATGCGCGGCATCGGCGCCGATCCGCTTGTGGATGCGGTGCCAGCCTGGCGGCGTGCGGTAGGAGCCTTGCTCGCCGCCGATGCCTGCGCGCGCGGTCGAGACCGGCCAGGCCGCGACCGCTTCGCCCGCTTCGAACCACGTGGCGATCTGGCGCTCGGCATCGACCACGAGCAGTCGCTCCGGCAATGCGGCCGGCGCGCCGGGGCGGGAAAGGCCGTCACGCGCGAGCTCGAGAGCCCGAGCCGAATTGGAATCGAGGGGTGCTGCCACGCGCGCACTCTGCCATATCGGGCAGGGGCGCTGTTACTGTTCTGTGCCGGTTTTGCGAAGGGAATTGAGGACCGGCGGCGACCCCGCCGATCCCCGGATTGAACGATCTGCCGCCTACCACCAGTAACGATAGTAAGGCCGGTAATACGGCCGGTAATAGGGCCGATAATATCCGTAGCCGTAGCCGTAATAGGGACGGCGATATCCCCAGCCGTAACGGTAGGGACGGTAGCCACGCCACCCGCGGTAGCGATAGCCGACGTCCTCGACCGTGCTGGTCTGCTGACTGGCGATGCCGTCGATTTTGGGGAGGGGCGCGGCGGAAGCCGGGCCTGATCCGAAGGCGAGGCCGGCGACGAAGGCCGCGGCCGCAAAGGCAATGAGGAGGTGACGCATTTCTTGTCTCCTTGACGCCAACCGCCCCCGGCGCATTGACCGTAGCCCCGGCTTGGATGGGCAGCAACATTGGCGCGATCACAAGAATTTGAGGCGCGCCGAGATAGATCAGGCCGCGGGAGACGTACGCGGTTCGGCGCCGCCTAGAACATCGGCCCGCCATACGGGTACATGAACTGCCAGTAGCGGTACTGATAAGGCCGCCAATAGGGGTAGTAGGACCAGTTATAGCGGCGCGGGCCATAGGCGTAGCGACCATGGCGGCGCGCATTCACCGAGCGGCGCGCGACCTGCTCCACCACCGCGCCGCCGGCCTCCTGGCTCATGGCCGCATGATCGCCGAGGGCGAGAGGCAGCGCCGAGGCTGGTCTTGGCGCGAGCACAAAGGCGCCGGCAACGAGTGCAAGGGCAACCAAAAATCGCAGCATGGAAATACTCCTTTCGCCCATTCACCCGCTCAAACCTAGCCTAATTCTATAGCACGCCCGTCCTTTCCGCCGGGTTAGCGGCGGGTCCTTTTCCCCAACCATAGCCCTGCGGCATCGAATTCAAAGCGAAGCGGCATTTCAGCTCTGCCGCCGGTTTCGCCATGCTTCTCCTCATCAAGATCAGCCGCGTCCGGCCGTCAAAGGAGAATATCCATGGTCCTACGTCTGCTTTGCTCTGCCCTCGTCCTAGCGGGGGCGCTTGCCCTGTCGCCCCTTGGCGCCGCGCAAGCCACCGAGGATGACGGCATCGTCAAGTTCAAGAGCGCCTATTCCATGCCCGAGACCATCAAGCGCCTGAAGCAGGACGTGGCCGACAAGGGCATCATGTTCTTCGCCGAGATCGACCAGGCGAAGCTCGCCGCCGACGCCGGCGTAACGCTCTTGCCCTCGACGCTGCTCGTGTTCGGCAACCCGCCGCTCGGGACTTTGTTCCTCACCTCTGACCCCGACTCAGGGCTCGACTGGCCTGTGCGGCTGCTTGTCTACCAGGACGCCAAGGGTGACGTGTGGGTCGCCTATACGGATTTCGCCTGGATCGCCCGCCGCCACGGCATCACCAACCGCGACAAGGAATTCAAGATGGCTTCCGAGGTGATCGCCTCCATCACCTCGACCGTGCAGAAATAGCCCTCTTAGAGCCACGCGGCCGCGACCAGCAGGATCAGGATCTCGCTCACCTGCTCGAGCGCGCCGAGCACGTCGCCGGTCTGTCCGCCGATCTGCGTGACGCAGAGCCAGGCCATCAGCCCGATCGCGCATGCGAGCAGCAACGCGGCGACGAGCGTCGCGCCCAAGCCGAGGCACAAGAGGAGCACGAGCAAGCCGAGCAGGACGGCGATGAGCGCGCTTTGCTGCGGCGGCTCGCCTGCGTTCGCCGCGAGTCCGTCTTGGCGCGCATTCGGCACGCGCCGCATGAAGACCGGCAGCGTGGCGCGCGCGCCGGCATGCGCGGCGATCAGCGCCAGTGCTGCAAGCCCCGGCTCGGCGAGACTCACCACGGCGCCCGTGCGCAGCATGAAGGAGAGGATCAGCGCCGACGCGCCGTAGGTGCCGATCTCGCTGTCGCGCATGATGTCGAGCTTGCGCTCGCGGCTCGCGCTTGCGCCGAAGCCGTCGGCCGTGTCGGCGAGGCCATCCTCATGTAGCGCGCCGGTGATAACGACGGTGGCGGCCACGGCGAGAATGCCGCTGAGGATGGGATCGAGGTCGAGCCCGTCGGCGAGCCAATAGACGAGCGCGCCCAAGGCGCCGATGCCCGCGCCGACCAGCGGAAACGCCCAGCTCGCCCGCGCGATATCGGCCCCTTCCGCGAAGGCTGAATGCACGCCAGGCAGCCGCGTGCAGAAGGCTAGGCTGGTGGTGAAGTCCGTGATAAGGCCGTTGCCCGAGGTGCCCCCCGCCATTGCAATCGCTCCTCTGAAGCCCATCCCGATAGAGTCTACCCCGAAATGACGCGCTTCGCTTCCTTGGACGCATTGCGTTCGGCCTGCCTCGATCTTCCCGGCGGGCATGCGGAGGCGGCCGCCAAGGTGGCGGCGCGCGAAGCGACCCTGACCAAGCCGCCGAAGAGCCTCGGCCGCCTCGAACAGGCTGTTGAATGGCTGGCGCTTTGGCAGGGCAAGAGCCCGCCGCGGTCTCAGCAATGTCGAGATCCTGGTGTTTGCCGGCAATCACGGCGTCACCGCGCAAGGCGTCTCGGCCTATCCGGCCGAGGTCACCGCGCAGATGGTGGCGAATTTCGCCCATGGCGGCGCGGCCATCAACCAGCTCGCGCAGATTTCCGGCGCCGAGCTCCGCGTCATCGCGCTCGATCTCGACCACCCGACGGCGGATTTCACCGTCGAGCCGGCGATGGGAGACGCGGCGTTTCTGGAAGCCGTATCGGCGGGCTACGAGGCGCTGTCGCCGGAGGCCGATCTCGTCGTGCTGGGCGAGATGGGCATCGGCAACACCACTGCCGCCTCCGCCGTCGCCGCGGCGCTGTTCGGCGGCGGCGGTGCAAGATTCGCCGGCCACGGCACCGGCGTCGACGAGCAGGGCCTGAAGCGCAAGCGCGAGGCGATCGATGCGGCGCTCGCCCGACACCAGGCGATTCTCGGCGATCCTCTGCGCATCGCGGCTGCGCTCGGCGGACGCGAGCTCGCCGCCATCCTTGGCGCTACGCTTGCCGCGCGGCATTTGCGCATTCCCGCGCTGCTCGACGGCTTTGTCTGCACCGCCGCCGTGGCGCCATTGGCGAGGCTTCGCGCGGACGCCCTGGATCACACGCTCGCCGGCCACATGTCGGCTGAGTCGGGGCATCGGCTTCTGCTTCAGGAGCTCGGTTTACATCCGCTGCTCGATCTCGGCATGCGGCTCGGCGAAGGTTCCGGCGCGGCGGTCGCCGTGCTGATCCTGCGCGCGGCACTCGCCTGCCACACCGGCATGGCGACCTTTGCCGAAGCGCATGTGTCGGGGAAAGACGCTTAAGTTTCGGCGATGGCGTGGAAGAACGTGCCGCTGACGTTACCGCGCCGACCGCCGGACGGCCCAAGCTGTCTCGCCCTGGCTGTCGGCAAGCTCGGCCAGAGGCGCGTCGCTGCCGGAAGCGATCAACGCCGCGTAATGGAACTCATGCCCGCGCAGCAGCGCGCCGGCCTTGCCGAGCGGACTGTCAGCCAGGAGCCGCGCCTGGCGATAGCCGAGATGCAGCTTGCGCTTGGCGAAGCTCGTGCTGTGCCCCAGCAGCCCAGCCATGCGGTGCCTGACACCGTTCGCGTCTTCGAGAGTCTCGCCGAGCACCATGTACCCGCCGCACTCGCCATGCACCGGCCGTGTCGCGGCGAATTGCGCGAGGCCTGAGCGGAAACCCTCGGCGGCGGCGAGCCTGCCGGCATGCAGCTCCGGATAGCCGCCGGGCAGCCAGCAGCTGTCGCAATCCTCCCGCGGCGTCTCGTCGCCGAGCGGCGAGAACGGCACGATCTCGGCGCCCGCCCGCTTCCAGCCGTCGAGGACATGCGGGTAGACGAAGCTGAAGGCAGCATCTTGCGCGAGCGCGACACGCATGCCTGGCGGCGGCACCGGCGGCTGAAGCTGCGCGGCCGAAAGGCGGGGCGGCACGCCCATCTTCTGGATCGCGTCGAGATCGAGATGGCGCTCAGCCAGGTCGGCCAGTTGCTCGAGCCGCAGGGCGAGATCGTCATGCTCGGCGGCCTGCACCAGGCCGAGATGGCGCTCCGGCAGAGCGAGCGAAGCATCGCGCGGGATCGCGCCGAGAACGGGAATGTCGAGCGCGGCGATGGCGTCGGCCACCAGCCGCACATGCCGCTCGCTGCCGACGCGGTTCAGCACCACCCCCCCGATCCGCACCTCCGGATCGTGCGAGGCGAAGCCGCGCAGCAGAGCCGCCGCCGATTGCGATTGCCCCGCGACATCGATCACCAGCAGCACCGGCAGGCCAAGCGCGCGGCGAGGTCGGCCGACGCCCCGCTCCGGCGCGGTGCGGCGGGAACCCCGTCGAACAGGCCCATGGCGCCTTCGATCACCAGCAGGTCGGCATAGGCCGCGTTTTCGGCGATCAGCGCATCGATCAGCGAGGGCGGCATCGCCCAGCTGTCGAGATTGAAGCTTTGCCGCCCGGTTGCCGCCGCATGGAAGCTTGGGTCGATATAATCGGGCCCGACCTTGGCCGCCTGCACCACCAAGCCGCGCCGCCTGAGCGCCGCCAGCAGCGCCAGCGTCACCGTGGTCTTGCCGGCGCCTGACTTCGGCGCGGCGATGATAAGGCCGGGGGCTGTCATGGGGTGAGCCTCCGGCCGTGACGCGGCTCCCCGTCCGCACTATAGCGGGGGGCATGACCTCCGAGGACCGCCCGCTCCGCTATGGCTGGACCACCGGCGCCTGCGCCACCGCGGCCGCCAAGGCGGCTTATACGGCGCTTTTGACCGGGGAGTTTCCCGATCCCGTCGAGGTGACCCTGCCGCGCGGCGAGCATCCCGCCTTTGCGCTGGCGACCACGGCGATGGCCGACGGTTCCGCCACGGCCGGCGTGGTGAAGGACGCCGGCGACGACCCCGACGTTACCCACGGCGCGCTGATCCTTGCCACGATCCGCCGCGCCGCGCCGGGCAGCGGCGTCAGTTTCCGCGCCGGCGAAGGCGTCGGCATGGTCACGCGACCGGGGCTGGCCATTCCTCCCGGCGAGCCGGCCATCAATCCCGTGCCGCGGCAGATGCTGCGTGAAGCGATCGCGGAGGTCGCGGCCGCGCATGGCGAGGCCGGCGATGTGGAGGTCGAGATCGCCATCCCCGGCGGCGAAGCGCTCGCGGCCAAGACCCTCAATGGCCGGCTCGGCATTGTCGGCGGCTTGTCGATCCTCGGCACCACCGGCATCGTCGTGCCCTATTCCTGCTCGGCCTGGATTCATTCCATCCATCGCGGCATCGATGTCGCCCGCGCCTCCGGCCTCACCCAGATCGCCGGCGCGACCGGCTCGGCCTCGGAGGCAGCGGTGAAGCAGCTGCACGATCTCCCGGAGACGGCGCTGATCGACATGGGCGATTTCGTCGGCGGCATGCTGAAATATGTACGCACGCACCCGGTCGCGCGCGTCACCGTCGCCGGCGGTGTCGGCAAGATGACCAAACTCGCCCAAGGCCTGCTCGATCTGCATTCGCGGCGCGGCTCTGTCGATCTCGGCGTGCTCGCCAAGCTTGCCGAGCAGGCGGGCGGCTCGCCCGAGCTTGGCGCGCGCATCCTCGCCGCCAACACCGCGGCGGAAGCCTTTGCTCATGCGGAAACGGAGGGTGTGGCGCTTGGCGATGCGGTTGCGCGTGCGGGCTGGGACACGGCAGCCGCCGTGGTTGCCGGCAAGCCGGTCGAGATCGAGATTGCCGTGTTCGACCGCGACGGCAGGCTCGTCGGCCATGCGCCGTTCGCGCCGGCTCACGCGGCGCCTCCCCTGAAGCGGCGGCGATAGTCGGCGTCGTACAGCGCGCTGTCGCGGAAATCCTCCGCTGCCAGCGCGCGGCCAACCAGGATCAACGCCGTGCGCTCGATCGGCCCGGCGTCGAGCTTCGCTTTGATATCGGTCAGCGTGCCGCGCACGATCCGCTCGCTGGGGCGGCTGGCATCGGCCACGATCGCCACCGGACAGTCTCCGCCATAGATCGGCGTGAGTTCGTCCACCACTCTGTCGAGGGCGTGGATGGCGAGATGGATCGCGAGCGTGGCTCCCGTGGCTGCGAACGCCGCGAGCGTCTCGCCTTCGGGCATGCGCGAGGCGCGCCCCGACACCCGCGTGAGCACCACGCTCTGCGCCACCTCCGGCACGGTCAGCTCGCAACCAAGGGCTGCTGCGGCGGCGGCGAAGGCCGGAACGCCCGGGGTCAACGTATAGGGGATGCCGCGCCGCTCGAGCCGGCGCAGCTGCTCGGCGAGCGCGCTATAGACCGAGAGATCGCCGGATTGCAGGCGCGCCACGTCTTTGCCGGCCGCATGCGCCGCCACGAATTCAGCCTCGATCTCGTCGAGCGACAGCGGCGCGGTATCGACGATGCGCGCGCCTTCCGGGCAATAGGCCAGCAGCGCTGCCGGTACGATCGAGCCCGCATAGAGACAGACCGGGCAGCGCGCGATGAGGTCGCGGCCGCGCAGCGTGATGAGGTCGGCGGCGCCCGGTCCCGCGCCGATGAAATGCACGGTCATTGAGTTTCCTCGGCGCTGGCGAGCGCGCAGGTGACCGGTCCCACGACGATGCGCGGCAGGATGAGCTTAGCCTTCGGCCCACAGGCGGCCAGCGCCGCGGCCTCGGCGACCGAAGGCACGCCGGCGAGCGCCAGCACCCGCCTCGACCAGGTGGCGCCGCGCGCCGAGGCGACCTCGAGATCGGCCGGCTCGACGAACACCAGCCGGAGCCCGCGGGCAGCTGCCGTCTCGGCAATTCCCGGTTCGTCGCGCTTGCGGATCGCGGTCGCCAATAGCTCGATCTTCGCCAGAGGCCGGCCGGCACGTTCCAGCGCCGTGTCGAGTGCCGCGCCGATCTCCTCGGGCGTTGCGCCTTTGCGGCAGCCGATCCCGGCAACGATCATGGCTTCACCCAGACCCATTGCGTCACCGGCATGGCTGAGCGCCATCCTGTCTTGCCGCCCACGCTGTCGGCGCGCGAGACGGCGATGCGCGTGAGCGTGCCGCCCTGCGCGGCATGGCGCGCGATCAGCAGGCCTCGGTCTCAAGCGTCACGGCATTGGCGACCAGCCGGCCGCCTTGCTTGAGCGCCGCGATTGTTCCGTCGAGCACGCCCTGCTCGCTCGCGCCGCCGCCGATAAACACGGCATCGGGCGCGGCAAGGCCAGCAAGCGCCTCCGGCGCATGTCCCTCGATCACGTCGAGTTCGGGGACGCCAAAGGCGGCGGCGTTGCGTCTGATGCGATCGGCGCGGTCCGCGCGCGCCTCGATCGCGACCGCGCGCAGCGAGGGATGCGCGAGCATCCATTCGATGGCGACCGAACCCGAGCCTGCGCCGATGTCCCACAGCAATTGGCCCCTGAGCGGCGCCAGCGAGGAGAGCGTCACACTGCGGATCTCCCGCTTGGTGATCTGGCCGTCATGCTCGAACAGATCGTCGGCAAGGCCGGGCGCATATGCGATCACCCGCGCACCGGGCGCTGCCGCGACCTCGACCGCGACGACATTCAGCTCGGCGATGTCGGTGAGGTCGAATCCGGCGGCAGTGCGTCGGTGCGGATGCGCTCCTTGGCGCCGCCAAGCGCCTCCAGCACCGTGAGCCTCGACTGGCCGAAGCCGGTCTCGGCCAGCAGCCGCGCCAGCGCCTCGGGGCCCTCGCTATCCGAGGTGAGCGCCAGCACGCGCGCAGCCGGATGCAGATGCGGGCGGATACGGTCGAGCGCGCGGCCATGCAGCGAGACCAGCGCGATGTCGGGCAGGGCCCAGCCGAGCCGCGCCGCAGCGAGACTGAAAGACGACGGCGCCGGCACCACCAGCGTCTCGTCGGGCGCCACATGGTTCGCCAGCACCGAGCCCACGCCGTAGAAGAATGGATCGCCAGAGGCGAGCACGCAGACCTTGCGCCCGCGCGCGGCAAGCACCTGCTCGACGCCGCGCGCGAACGGGCTCGGCCAGGGCCTCGCCTCGCCGCGGATCAGCGGCGCTGCCAGCGCGAGGTGCCGCGCGCCGCCAAATACGATATCGGCGCTCGACACCAGCCCGCGCGCGCAAGCGCTCAAGCCGTCCACGCCATCCTCGCCGATGCCGACAATGGACAGCCAGCGGGTCAATGAGGCAGGTTCGGGCATGACCGGCTCAGCGCGCATCAGGCGTATCCTCATCCTCGGCGGCACGGCGGAGGCCAGGCGGCTTAGCGAGACATTGGCGGATCGACCCGATCTCGCCGTGACGCTGTCGCTGGCAGGCCGCACGGCTGAGCCTTTGCCGCAAGGAGCGCCGGTCAGGAGCGGCGGCTTCGGTGGCGCGGAAGGGCTCGCGCGCTATCTTCGCGAGCAACGCATCGGCGTGCTGATTGACGCGACGCATCCTTATGCGGCCGTCATGTCCGCCAACGCCGCGAGCGCCGCCAAGATGGCCGGCGTGCCATTGCTCGCATTGCGGCGCGCGGCGTGGCAGCGGCAAGTCGGCGACGATTGGCGCGAAGTCGATACGCTCGAGGCCGCGGTGAAGGCGCTCGGCGAAGCGCCCAGGCGCGTATTTCTCGCGCTCGGCCGCAAGGAGCTCGTGCCCTTCGCCGCCGCGCCGCAGCATTTCTATCTCGTGCGCAGCGTCGATCCCGTCGATCCGCCGCTCGCCGTGCCGCAGGCGAGCTATGTCACCGCGCGCGGACCCTTCACCGAGCAAGCGGATCGCGCGCTGCTGGAGAGTCATGCAATCGAGATCGTCGTCGCCAAGAACAGCGGCGGCGACGCCACCTACGGCAAGATCGCGGCAGCGCGTGAGCTGCGGATTCCGGTGATCATGCTGAAGCGCCCGGCTCTGCCGGATGTCGCGTCGGTCGCGACGGTCGATGAGGTTGTTGCCTGGCTGGATCATGCCATCGCCCCTTCGACCGCGCGCGGCGTATAGACCAGAGGCTGTTGCCCCTCGCGCGCGATCAGCCTCGTCTCGCGCGATCCGACGATGATCAGCGTCGCCATGTCGGCTTCAATGTTGGAGGCGGCGCCGAGCGTGGTGACGGTCATGCCCTCGTCGGCGCGCCCGACGGCGCGGCCGAAGATCACCGGCGTTGCACCAGGCAGGTGCCGGGAGAGCAGCGCGAAGGCCTTGGCGAGCTGCCACGGTCGCGCCCGGGACACCGGATTGTAAAGCGCGATGACGAAGCCGGCAGACGCCGCGGCATCGAGGCGGCGCTCGATCAGCTCCCATGGCTTGAGATTGTCGGAGAGCGAGAGCGCGCAGAAATCGTGACCGAGCGGTGCGCCGGCGCGGGCCGCGACCGCGAGCATGGCGGTGATGCCTGGGACAATGGCGATGTCGAGCGCGCGCCAAGCGTCAGGCCCGGTTTCGATCGCCTCCAGCACCGAGGCCGCCATGGCGAACACGCCGGGATCGCCTCCCGAGACGACGGCGACGTTAGCGCCGTTGGCGGCGTGGCGAAGCGCGGCCTCGGCGCGAGCGCCTTCCTCGCGATTGTCGGAAGCATGCCGGGCCTGCCCCGGCCGCATGGGCACACGGTCGAGATAGGGCCCGTAGCCGTACAGCGCGTGCGCCGTCTCGAGCGCCTCGCGCGCCTCTTGCGTGAGATAGCGCTGATCGCCGGGTCCAAGCCCGATCACGGCAAGCCGCCCGCTCACGGCCGTCCCTCCCAGCCCGGCACCAGCACCATGGCGAAATACGGCGCGAAACTATCGAGCTTGTCGACAAGCGGCATGATCGAGGCATTGGCCATCGTGCCGCGCTCGACATAGATGGCGCGGTCGAGCCGCCCAGCACGGTCGAGCGCGCGCCGCACCTTGGCGAGATGTCGGCCGATCTTCATCACCACCGCGGCGTCGGTGTCGGCAAGCCGCCGCTCCAGCTCATATTCGGGGAGCGTGCCGGGCAGCACGGTGAACACGTCGTCGCCTTGCGCGATCGGCGTGCCGACCGCAGACCAGCAGCCCGACATGCCGGTGACGCCGGCGACGATCTCGGTCGGATAGCGGGCGCTGAGCCGCACATGCAGATGCATGTAGGAGCCGTAGAACAGAGGATCGCCTTCGGCGATCACGCCGACGACCCTGCCTTGGTCGAGCCGCGCCGCGATCGTCTCCGCCGCTTGGTCGTAGAACTCGCGCAGCGCCTCGCGATAGGCGGCATCCTGCTTGGGGATCTCCGTCGTCACCGGATAGAGCAACGGCAGTTCCTCGACGCCGTCCTTGAAATGGCTGGCGGCGATGGTCCGCGCATTGCTCGCGTTGCCGGCCTTGGCGAAATGGGCGACGACATCGGCCGCTTGCAGCGCGGCGATCGCGTTCAGCGTGACGAGGCCCGGATCGCCGGGGCCGACACCGATGCCGAGCAGACGCGCGCTCATATTCCCTCCCTCGCCAATGCATTGACGGCCGCTGCGGTCATGGCGCTGCCGCCCATCCGTCCGCGCACGATGAGATACGGCACGCCGAAGGGATTGGCGGCGAGCGCCTCCTTGGATTCGGCGGCGCCGACGAAGCCGACGGGCACGCCGAGAATAGCGGCAGGTCGCGGCGCGCCCTCGGCCAGCATCTCCAGCAGGCGGAACAACGCCGTCGGCGCGTTGCCGATGGCGACGACCGCCCCATCCAGCCGGTCGCGCCACAGCTCGAGCGCGGCGGCTGAGCGCGTGGTGCCGAGCTTTGTGGCAAGCTCGGGCACGGCGGGATCGCGCAGCGTGCAGATCACCGCGTTCTTGGCCGGCAGCCGCGCACGCGTAACCCCATGTGCCACCATCTCGGCATCGCACAGGATTGGCGCGCCGCGGATGAGCGCGCCGCGCGCGGCGGGAACCAGCCCCGGCGCGAACTCGATGAACTCGGCCGCGGAGACCTGGCCACAGGCATGGATCATGCGCACGGCGATCTCGGCCTCCTCGGCCGAGAAGCGCGACAGATCGGCCTCGGCGCGGATGATGGCGAAGGAGCGCTCATAGATGGCGGCGCCGTCGCGGATGTAATCCGGGGTCTTAAGCATTGACGGCCTCACGCATCTTGCGGCCGCTTCCGCCCAGCGCGGCGACGAGCCCGCTCAAATCGAGATAAGCGGACGGCGTTGCCCGCGCCGTGTCGCCCGCGATGATGCCGCAGCCTTGCTCGGTGCCGACGATGGTGAGCGGCGCAGCCGCGGGATGCGCGCAGCCTTTGGCGCAGCCGGAAACGTGCACGGCGAGGCCTTCGCCCGCAAGCGGCACATCGCGGGCGATCTCCGCCGCAAGCGCGCGCGCCGCGATCAATCCGGAGGCGCAAGCAGGCGCGCCGGGACAGGCGACGACGCGGCGGCGCGGATCCTGCGCGTCAACGATGAAGCCGAGCCGTTGCGCGTGGGCTACGATCGGCGCTGCCTGCGTCTCGCCAAATGGTCCGAGCAACAAGGACCGGCCCGGCGCCGGCCGCGCCCAGCGCGCGTCATGCGCTATGGCAATCTCGGCAAGCTCCTTCAGGGCGTCGGCGTGGGTGTGCCCGAAGGCAAGCGCCACACCCAGCGCGCATGCCCCGCCTTTCAGCGGATGCAGCCCGATCGCCTCGGCGCGAGGCTGCGACAGCACGGGTGGCGCGGCCGCTTCACGCGGCGCCAGCAGATCGGCGGCGCGCGCCTCTGGCCCACACTCGGCGATTGCCCCGAGCAGAGCCAGCACGGCGTCCTCCGCGTCTTGCGGCGCGATCACGCCGACCGGCATCGCCGTCGCTGCGTCGCCGGCCAGCGCCACCTGAAATCTCGGGCCTTCGCTGGTTGCGATTGCGCGCAAGCGAATATCGGCCGCGACCGCATCGAGATCGATCCGCCCCCTGCCGTCGATGACGATGGAAACCTTCGGCGCAAGCGCAAGCACTGCCTCGGCGATGGCCCGACGCAGAGAAGCGGCGATCGGCTGCGTGTCGAGCAAGGCGGCGGGATCGCCGGGCAGCGGATCGACGAGTACCGGCACGGTCTCGCAGAGTTCGATGCCGAGCGCGGCGACGGCGTCGGCGAACAGCGGCGCCGAGACCGAGCTAAGCCCACGCACCTGGATGCTGCCGCGTGCGCTGATCTCCATGATGCCGTTGCCGTGCGCGCGCGCCGCTTCGCAAAGACCGATCAACGCATCGAGCGGGATCGGACCTGCCGGTACGAGCCGCGCGAGCAGCCCATCGCCCGTCTGCATCGGTGCCGATACTCCAGGACAGGCGCCGCGCGCGAAGGCCTTGCTCATAGCGCCGCCCCCGCCTGTAACGCGCCCAAGCCCTCGCCGAGATCGTTGCGGCGCGGATGCCAGAGCCCCTTGCGGCGCGCGGTTTCCAGGCGCTCGGCGATGACGCGGGCGGCTTGCGGATTCTCGCGCAGCAGAAACTCGCGCACATTCGGGTCGGCCAGATAGGCTTCATGCACCAGATCGAACAGCGCGCTGGAGACGGCGCCGGTGGTCTCGGCGAAATCGACCAGCCGGTCTACGGTCTCGGCCAGCTCGGCGGCGCCGCGCGCCCCGTGCCGCATCTGCCCTGCGATGAAGCGGGGATTGACCGCGCGGCCGCGCACGATCCGCGCCAGTGCCGCATCGAGGGTGCGCGCCCGCGGCCGGTTGGGATCGGTGGTATCGAGCATGATCAGATCGGCGTCGCGTCCGAGCGAGGCGGCAGCCGCGGCGAAGCCGCCGATATGCGCCACGTCCTCGGCGCCTTCGAGCAGATCGCGGGCCGGATCGTCGCTGCCATGCAGCAGCAGATCGGCGGTGGCGACACGCGCGGCGAAGCGACCAGGCAACGCCGTGCCCTCGCCTTCCGCGCCGCCATAACCGTGCGAGGTCGCGGCGAGATAGGCGGCGCCGATCGCGGTGCGGTCGCTGTCTTGTCCGAGCAGCTCCTCGACGCCCGCGCCATAGGCGCCGGGCGCGGTGCCGAAGATGCGGGCGAGCCCGGCACCGTTGCCGCGTGCGGCGCGGGCCGAAGCGGCGAGCGGATTCTCCTCGTCGTCCTCATCGCGCAGCGCGACCAGCCGCACGGCCGCGTCGATCAGCGCGATCTGCGCCGGGAACAGGTCGCGGAACAGGCCTGAAATGCGCCAGGTCACGTCGACGCGCGGGCGTCCCATGGCGGCAGGCGGCAATACCTCGATGCCGGTGACCCGCCCGCTTGCTTTGTCCCAGACCGGGCGGCAGCCCATCAGCGCGAGCCCTTGGGCGATCTCCTCGCCGCCGGTCCTGAGCGTCGAGCTGCCCCAGAGATCGATCACCAGCGAGCGCGGCATCTCGCCATGCGTCTGGAGATAGAGCCGGATCACATCGTCGGCCGCCAGCCGCCCAAGCTCAAAAGCGGTCTGCGTCGGCAGCATGCGCGGGTCGGCGGTGAACAGATTGCGTCCCGTCGGCAGCACGTCGCGTCGGCCGCGTTGCGGCGCGCCGGCAGGTCCTGCGGGCACGCGCTTGCCGTCGAGCGCCGTGAGCAAAGCGGCGCGCTCCGCATCGGCGCTCGCTCTGCCAAAGCGGATCGGCGAACTCTCCTTCCGGCATGCGCCCGAAGACATGCAGTCCGTCCTTGATGGCGATGTCCTTCAGATCGCAGAGCCAGGCATCGATCTTGCGCAGCGCCTCGTCGGGATTGAGGTCGCCGGCGACCCCCGCCTCGCCTGCCAGGCCCGTGCGTTGCGCGGTCTCGATGATCAGCCGCGCCAGCCGCATCCGGCGGCGGCGGTCGAGCCCGTCGGCGATGGCATATTCGTCGACCAGCCGCTCGAGCTCCTGCGCCGCGCCGCCAAGCTCGCTGTTCACCAGCGGCGGCGGCAGATGGCCGATGGTCATTGCGGCGATGCGGCGCTTGGCCTGCGCCGCCTCCCCCGGGTTGCTGACGAGAAACGGATAGAACACGGGTAGCGGCCCGACGATCGCCTCCGGGAAGCATGCGCCGGTCAGCGCCACGGCTTTGCCCGGCAGCCATTCGAGCGTGCCATGCGCGCCCATATGCACGATGGCATCTGCTTGTGCCGCGTGGCGCAGCCATAGCCCGAAGGCGAGCAGCGCGTGGCGCGGCGGCAGCATTGCATCGTGATAGGCGGCACGCCGGTCCGACACGCGCCCACGGTCCGGCGGCAGCGCCACCAGCACATTGCCGAACTGGGCCACCCGAAAACGAAACGCGCCGTCGCGACAATCGGGATCGGCTTCGGGCGCGCCCCATGCGGCTTCGATGCGGGTCGCGACCTCTGCGGGAAGCTCGTTCAGCAGCCGGCGATAGTCTTGCAGCGAAAATGTCGCCGCGACGCCGCCTGCTTCTACAGCCGCCAACAGTTCCGGTGGGCTTTGCGGAGCAGCCTCGACTCGGTATCCGGCTTCGGCGAGGTCGGCGAGCAGGGCGACGATGCTTGCCGGCACGTCGAGGCCGACGGCGTAGCCGGTGCGGCCGGCAGCGCCGGGATAATCGGGCAGCAGCACGGCAATCCTGCGTTCCGAGCGCTGCGCTCTGCCGCAGCCGCGCCAATGCGGCGATGCGATCAGCCACCGAAGCGATGCGGTCCGGCTCGGGCCGGCTGGCGAAGGCGGTGAAGCCGAGCGCGTCGTCGTTCGGCAGGGCATCCTTGAAGGCGATGGCGCCGGCGAGGATGCGCCCGTCGAGCTCGGGCAGCACGACGTGCATGGCGAGATCGGCGGGGCCAAGCCCGCGTGGGCTCTCCTGCCAGGCGGCGCGCCGCGTCGTGGCGATCACCACTTGCAGCACCGGCGCATCCACGACGTCGAGCGCCGAAGACTCGCCGTCCCCGCCGGCGGCGAACGCGGTGGTGGTGACGATGACGGAAGGCGCGAGCCGCCGGAGCGCGCCGCGCACGAATTCGCTCGCTTCCGCATCTTTCAGGCTCGGGACCACCAGCGGCGCCGGCGCGAGCCCGCGCGCGGCAAGCGCCTCGCACAGCGCATCGATGGGCGCCGTGTCGGCGGCGAGCAGCGCCGAGCGGTAGAAGATGATCGGCACGACGGGTTGTCCCGGCGCGAGCGCCACCGTAAGCGCATCGAGGCTTATCGCGCCTTTGCCCGGCAGATAGCCCGCCATGCGCGGCACGGTTCGCGGCTTCGGAGTGTCGAGGGCAAACCCCGCATGACCGGCGAGCCGGCGAAGGAATCCTTGCAAATTCTCGCGCCCGCCTTCGCGGAAGAACGCGAGTAATGCCGCGAGCTCCTCCGGCGGCAGGGTCGAAGCCTGATCGAGGCGCGGGTCGTCGCGGTCCTCTCCGGGCAAAACGGCCAGAGCGATGTTGTGCTCGCGCGCCAGGGCGGCCAGCGCTTCGACGCCGTAGCGCCACCAATCGAGGCCGCCGAGCAGCCTGACCACGATCACCTTGGCGTGGCGTGCCACCTTGTCGATCCAGAGATCGATCGACATCGGATGGCGCAGATCGCGTAGATGCGCGAGCCGTAACGTGGGCAACGCATCCTTCTCCGCCGCGTAAGCCGAAGCCAGCGCGGCAAGGTCGCTATCGGCAAACGACAGAACCACAACCTCGCCCGGCGTCTGGCCGAGATCGAGCGGTTCGACCAGATCGTCGAGGCTCGAAGCTGTGGTCTGCAGCAGATGCATGGCCTAGCCCAGCAGCGCCTTCATCACCGCGTCGCGGTCGAGGCCCTTCAATCCGATCACCACGAGGTTGCCGGCACGGGCCTCCGATCGGCCCCAGGGCCGGTCGTAATAATGGCTGACGCGCGGACCGACCGCCTGCACCAGAAGCCGCATGGGTTTGCCGGAAACCGCCAGAAAACCCTTCATCCGCAATACGTTATGCGCCTCGGCGATGCCGGCGATGCGTCCGGCCATCAGAGCCGGATCGCCGATTTCGGGCAGTGCCACGACGAAGCTGTCGAAATCGTCGTGGTCGTGGTCGAGCTCGTCGTCGTGATGCGTCTTGCGGTTCTCGATGTCGTCCTCGGTGCCGACGCCGAGCCCGAGCAGCGCGCCCGGATCGACCTTGCCGTCCGCCACGGTGACGATGCGCACCGCGCGCGGCAGCGCGCCCCGGATCGCGGCAAGCGCCTTGTCGAGGCCGGTCGTATCGAGCAGGTCGCGCTTGTTGAGCACCACCAGATCGGCGCAGGCGATCTGGTCCTCGAACACCTCCTCGATCGGATCGTCATGGTCGAGCGCCGTGTCGGCAAGACGCTGGCGAGACAGCGCCTCGAGGTCGGCACTCACCTGGCCATCGGCGAGCGCGGCGCCGTCGACCACCGCCACCACGCCGTCCACCGTGACGCGGCTCTTGATCGCCGGCCAATGGAACGCCTGCACCAGAGGCTTCGGCAGAGCGAGCCCTGACGTCTCGATGACGATATGCTCGACGGCGGGCTGGCGCGCGAGGATCTGGTCGAGCGCCGGCACGAACTCGTCGGCGACCGTGCAGCAGAGGCAGCCATTGGCGAGCTCGACGATATTCTCCTCGGGGCAGGCGGCGTCGCCGCAGCCTTTGAGGATCTCGCCGTCGATGCCGACATCGCCGAACTCGTTGACGATCACCGCCAGCCTCCGCCCATTGGCGTTGGCCAGCACATGGCGGATCAGCGTCGTCTTGCCCGAGCCGAGAAAGCCGGTGACGATGGTGCAAGGGACGCGCTTGAGCTCGGCACTCATTCACTCTCCTCCTCGATGAAATCGATGGGCGGCACGCGCGCGATCAGCCCGCGCTTCAGAATTTCCGGGCGCCCGCGCCACGGCATGAGGCCGTCACTCGCTTGCGCAAATAGCTTGGCGCCTTCGATCAGCGCTTCGGCGTCGCGCGCCTCGGCGAGCCCGCCGAACACATAGGTCCAGGCGCCGTCGCGCCGGATCGCCGCGCTCAGGCTGCGATTGCAATTGGCAAGGCACTTGACCTGCCGCACGGTGACGCCGCTGCCTTGCGCCGCGCGCGCCGTCTCGCGCGCGAGCAGCAGCCCAGGACGCAACCCCTCCTCGGGGTCGCCGGCGCGCTTACAGGTGATGCAGACATAGATCGTCATCGAGGTCGCGGCCTCGACGTCCCGATCCTGGTCCTCTTCAGTGTCGGTGAGAGTCACCCTGACGTCGCTCCTGACGCTTTCGTCGCGACTTCAAGGGTGCATGACGGCGGACGCCCGGTGCCCCGAACCAATCCGCCAGCGAACCAACCGCTCCGAGGCACCCCGCCCGGCGAGCGACCAGCATCGACGGTAGGTCTCCTGGCTCGCGGGTCTCAGCCTTCGCCGCCTTCCCGGGGTCTTCCCAGTGGCTGTTTGGCTCGGGCTCGCCGCTTACAGTTGCGGGGGCAGCCGCGGATTTCGGGCCGTGCGCCCGTACCGCGTTCCCTGTTCCTCTCATTCGAGAGACCGTCGATATGCGGGCACTTAAGGCGGGCGGCGCCGTCTTTGTCAATCCGAAGCTGGCTGCAACGTGCCTTGCGAAGCGCGGGCGAGACGGCTATAGTCCTGCCGTCGACGGTTCCCGCATGAGGCGGGACGCAAAAGGGAACGCGGTGAGGGTTTCACCCAATTCCGCGGCTGCCCCCGCAACTGTAAGCGGCGAGCCCCCTTCCACCTGCCACTGGAGCGCTTCGCTCCGGGAAGGCCGAAGGGAGGCACTGACCCGCGAGCCAGGAGACCTGCCGCCGGCACAACCTTAGCCGCGCCCTCGGGTGGAGGGCGCAAGGGGGCTCAGAATGACAGACTGTATCGACAAGACCTGCCGGTGACGGTTCCGTTGCGCGCCCTTAGCCTGTCCCGCGCCATCCCGATCTTCGCCGCGGCGCTGCTCGGCATTTTCATCGTCGGCGGCGTGGGTTTCTCCCACATCGAGGCGGTGCATAACGCCGCTCACGACTATCGCCATTCGATGGCCTTTCCTTGCCACTAGGGAGGGCACGACATGGATTATTTCCGCAACATCGTTGTTGTTGCCGCGCTGGCCGGCGCCATTGCCGGTCTGGGCATGACGATAGCGCAGCAGCTTTCCACCGTTCCGCTCATCCTCAAGGCTGAGGTCTACGAGCAAGCAGCCGACACGCCCGCGCACGAGCACGGCGACGCCGCCGCGCCCGGCGCATGAGCATGATGACAGAAGGCTGGTCTCCGGCCGACGGCTTCGAGCGCACCGCCTTCTCCGTCCTCGCCAATATCGTCACCGGCATCGGCTTTGCGCTGCTGCTGGTCGCCGCCAGCGAATTGTTCGGCGGCATCAAGGATTGGCGGCAAGGCGTGTTCTGGGGTCTGGCCGGCTTTGCCGTGTTCACCCTGGCTCCCGGCCTCGGCCTTCCGCCCGAGCTTCCGGCCATGCCGGCGGCGGAGCTCGGCCCGCGTCAGCTCTGGTGGGTGGCGACCGTGCTTTGCACGGCGATCGCTCTCGGGCTCTTGTTCTATCAGCGCTCGCTCGTCGCCGTCCTTGCCGCGATCGCGCTGCTGGTGGCGCCGCATCTGATCGGCGCGCCGCAGCCGGCAAGCTACGAGTCACCCATCCCCGAAGGCCTGCATCACAGCTTCGTCGTCGCCGTGGTGCTGACCACGCTGCTGTTCTGGGTGCTGCTCGGCGGCTTGGCCGGGCTGTTCCGGGGACGTTTCGTCCACGCCAGCTAAAGCCATGGCAAATCGTGACGCCGCCGGGCAGGGGCTTGTTGACCCTCGTGCTCGGCGGCGCGCGCTCAGGCAAGAGCCGCTATGCCGAGTGGCTGATCGCCACCTATCCGCCGCCTTGGATCTATGTGGCGACGGCCGAGGCAAGGGACGAGGAGATGGCCGAGCGCATCGCGGCGCACAAGGCAAGGCGCGATGCCGGATGGCAGACCGTCGAGGCGCCGCACGATCTTGCCGACGCGCTCGAAGCCGCGCCGCGAAGGCAGCGCCCGTGCTGGTCGATTGCTTGACGCTTTGGCTTTCGAACTTGATGGAAGCGGCGGTTCGACATCGAAGCGCAGACGGCGAGACTGCAAGCGGCTTTGGCGAGCAGAACCGGCCCGACCGTGCTGGTCTCCAACGAGGTCGGGCTCGGCATCGTGCCCGACAACGCGCTGGCGCGCCGCTTCCGCGACGCGCAAGGCATCCTCAACCAAAGGCTGGCGGCGCAGGCCAC
This sequence comes from uncultured Alphaproteobacteria bacterium, assembly GCA_963817175.1. Taxonomy (GTDB): domain Bacteria; phylum Pseudomonadota; class Alphaproteobacteria; order Rhizobiales; family Methyloligellaceae; genus Methyloceanibacter. Next base: position 15,178 of record CAWFNK010000003.1, on the reverse strand, counting down.
CCGTGTGGTCATGATGGTCGCCGGTCTGCCGGTCCCGGTGAAAAGCCCATGACCAAGCCAATCGACGAGAAACAAGCCGAGCGCCATCGCGCCAAGATGGCGAACCGCAAGGCGCGCCAGGACGAGGAGGTCGCCGGCAAGACCGCCGAGAAGGGCCTGCTCATCGTGCATACCGGCACCGGCAAGGGGAAATCCACGGCGGCGTTCGGGCTCGCGCTGCGCATGCTCGGCCGCGGCAAGCGGGTCGGCGTGGTGCAATTCATCAAGGGCGCCTGGCACACCGCCGAGCGCGATGCGCTCGCCACATTCGGCGATCAGGTCTCCTGGCACACCATGGGCGAGGGCTTCACCTGGGAGACGCAGGATCTGTCCCGCGACATCGCCGCGGCCGAGCGCGCCTGGGCCAAGGCTGAAGAGCTGATGGCCGATCCGAGCTTCGCCCTCGTCATTCTCGATGAGCTGAATATCGCGCTGCGTTACGACTATCTGCCGCTCGATCGCGTGATCGCGGCGCTCAAAGCGCGCCGGCCGGGCCTGCATGTGATCGTCACCGGGCGTAACGCCAAGCCGGAGCTGATCGAAGCGGCCGACCTCGTCACCGAGATGACGCTGGTGAAGCACCATTTCGCCGCCGGCGTGAAGGCGCAGGAAGGCATCGAGTTCTAACGTCCATGGCCGCCCGCGCGCTCATGTTCCAAGGCACGGGCTCCGATGTCGGCAAATCGCTGATCGTCGCCGGCCTGGCGCGTGCGCTTCAAGCCCGCGGCGCTCAAAGTCCTGCCGTTCAAGCCGCAGAACATGTCGAACAACGCTGGCGTTACGGCGGACGGCGGCGAGATCGGCCGCGCCCAGGCCCTGCAAGCGCGCGCCGCCCGCGTCGCCCCTTCCGTGCATATGAACCCGGTGCTGCTCAAGCCGCAAAGCGAGGTCGGCGCGCAGCTCGTGGTGCAAGGCAAAGTCTATGGGCGCGCGAGCGCCGCGGAGTATCAGCAGGTCAAGCCGGAGCTGCTGCCGTTCGTGCTGGACAGCTTCGCCCGGCTGAAGGCCGAGGCGGACATCGTGCTGGTCGAAGGCGCGGGCAGCGCGTCGGAGATCAATCTCCGCGCCAACGACATCGCCAATATGGGCTTCGCCCGCGCCGCCGATGTGCCGGTGGTGCTGATCGGCGATATCGACCGGGGCGGCGTGATCGCCAGCCTGGTCGGCACCAAGGCGGTGATCGAGGCCGACGACGCGGCGCTGATCAAGGGCTTCCTCGTCAACAAGTTCCGCGGCGATCCGCAGCTCTTCGCCAATGGCATGGCGCTGATCGCGGCGGCGACGGGCTGGGAGCCGCTCGGCCTCATCCCGTTTTTCCCCGAGGCGCGGCTACTTCCCGCCGAAGATGCGCTTGCGCTGGATGCAGCGCGGCCTGTCAAACTGGAGGCGCGGATCAAGATCGCCGTTCCCGCTGCTGCCGCATATCGCCAATTTCGACGATCTCGACCCGCTCGACGCGGAGCCGTCGGTGGAGCTGGCGCGCGTACGGCCGGGCCAAGCCCTTCCCGGCGATGCCGATCTCGTCATCCTGCCGGGTTCCAAGGCCACCATCGCCGATCTCGCCGCACTGCGCGAGGCAGGCTTCGATATCGACATCGCCGCGCATCTTCGCCGCGGCGGCACGGTGCTCGGGCTGTGCGGCGGCTATCAAATGCTCGGTCGTCTAGTGCATGATCCGGAGGGCATCGAGGGCGCTCCCGGAACTGCCGCAGGGCTCGGCCTGCTCGATGTCGAGACCAGGCTGGCGAACGAGAAGCGGCTGGTGACGGCCGAAGGCCAGACCTCCGACGGCGCGCCCTTCACCGGCTACGAGATGCATATGGGGCTGACCGAGGGCCCGGATTGCGCGCGTCCTTTCGCGCGTCTCGCCGACGGCACTCTGGACGGCGCGGTGTCCGCGTCAGGCCGCGTGATCGGCACGTATATCCACGGGCTGTTCGCCGACGACCGCCAGCGCTCGGCTTGGCTCAAGCGCTTCGATGCTGGGGGCACGACGATCGCCTACGATGCGCTGGTCGACGACACGCTCGATGCGCTCGCCGCGCATCTCGAAGCCCATATCGACATCGACAAGCTGCTCAGCTTAGCGCGATGAGCGCGGCAAGCACGGCGACGATGGCGATCAGCAGCCCATCCGCCCGACTGTAGAGATCGAGCGCGGCGCGGATATCGGCCACACCCGCCTCGCGCCGCCCGTCGCCCATCGATGCGCCGTCCACTTCCGTCCCCTCATAGGTGCGGGGCCCGCCAAGCGCGAGCCCGAGCGCCCCGGCCATGGCCGCTTCAGGATAGCCGGCATTGGGCGAAACATGCTTCGGGCCGTCGCGCCATGTCGCGATCCAGGCCGAGGAAGCCGATGCGTCCTTGGTCATGGCGGCCGCGGCGACGATCAGCAGCGCCGAGAGCCGCGACGCCGGGAGATTGACGATATCGTCGAGTTGTGCGGCAGTCTTGCCGAAATCCTGGTGGCGTTCGCTGCGATGGCCGATCATGCTGTCGGCCGTGTTGATCGCCTTGTAGAGTGCGGCACCGGGGAGACCCGCGATGACCATGAAGATTGTCGGCGCCACCACGCCGTCAGAGAAATTCTCGGCCAAGCTTTCGATAGCCGCGCGCGCGACGCCGGCAGCGTCGAGCTCCGCCGTATCGCGTCCGACGATCTGCGCCACGGCCATGCGGCCGGCGTCGACGCCGCCCTCCTCGAGCGCGTCGGCCACGTTGGCGACATGCACGAACAGACTGCGTTGCGCCAGCATCGTGCTGGCCAGGATGGCGACGGCGATCAGGCCGAACGGTAGCAACAGCAGGACCTGCTCGATGACGAAGGCGATGACGCCGACGACGCCAAATAGCGCCAGCAGCGCGATCGCCCCTGCCCTGCGCCGCGTTTCCGCCTCGGCCGTGTCGCGGTTCAGCTGCCGGTCGAGCCAGGCGATCAGCCGGCCCATCCAGGTGACGGGATGGCCGATTCCCCGCATCAGCCGGTCCGGGTAGCCGACCGTGAGCTCGATCAACAAAGCCAGCAGCGCAAGCGGTGCGGCCACGACCCCCCCTCTCGATGCTCACCGAGTCGCCCATGGCGGCGATCTCGGCGCCGCGCGAAAGCTGTTTCCCGGCGCACCGGAACCTTTCCTCGATCTGTCGGCCGGGATCAATCCCCATCCCTATCCGTTCGCGCAGCTTTCGCCGGGGATGTTCGCCAGGCTGCCGCAGCCCGAGGCCCTGGCAAAGCTCACGGCCGTTGCGGCGGAAGCCTATGGCGCGCCGTCTCCGGCCCATGTCGTGGCCGCCCCCGGCTCGCAGATCCTGGCGGCGCAGACGGCGTTCCTATTGGCGCGCGGCCGCGCCTCGGTGCTGGCGCCGACCTATGCCGAGCATGGCCGCGTGGCTGAGCTTGCGGGTCACAACGTGGTCGAGGTTGCCGAGATCGGTCAGCTCGCCGATGCCCGCATCGCCATCGTCGTCAATCCGAACAATCCCGACGGACGGCTCATCGCCAAGGATGCGCTGCTCGCGCTCGCCGATCGCTTGCGCCGGCGCGGTGGATTGCTGCTGGTCGACGAGGCTTTCATGGAGGTCGCAGCCGAAGGCACGAGCCTTGCCGACCACGTCGAGGAGGGCAACATCGTCGTGCTGCGCTCGTTCGGCAAATTCTATGGGCTGGCGGGCTTGCGGCTGAGCTTTGCCCTTGCCGCACCGGAGATCGCCACGCGGATCGGCACGGCGCTGGGGCCCTGGCCGGTGTCGAGCGCGGCGCTTACCATCGGTGCTGCGGCGCTTGCCGACGCTGAGTGGAGGGGGCGTACGCGCTCCAAGCTCGCCGAGGCAGCGCTGAGGCTCGATGCCTGTCTCGTCAAGGCGGGGCTCGAGGTGATCGGCGGCACGTCGCTATTCCGCCTGGTGCGCAGCAAGGACGCAGGCCGCCTGTTTCAATCGCTGGGCGAGGCCGGCATCATGGTGCGGCGCTTCGCCGAGCATCCCGCATGGCTGCGCTTCGGGCTTCCCGGCGGCGAGGCGGAATGGCAACGGCTCGAGCGCGCGCTCGCATCTTTCGAGAGATCGACGACTTAGCCCGCGTCAATGCGCCCAGCGCCGCGCGTGCTGTTGCGCCGCCTCGAGATTGCCTTGCGCTTCTTCCGGCAACAGCCGTGCGATCACGCCCATGGCAAGCTCGACGGAAATCTCGCTGGCGCCGCACTCTTTGAGTTGCTGGCGCAGCCAGCCATAGATCTCCTCATCGCCGGCTTTGAGGCCGACGGCGATCTCTTCAAGCATCTGCACCAATGATTCGGCTGCCATCTCGCCCCCCATGGCTGCGGTCACGCCTGATTACGGCTCTCCTGGTGCGGTCCCCCCCAACTCAGCCAATCATACTTGGTCTTGCGCGGCTTGAACGTGGCGATCCGGCCACAGTGCGTAGCTTTTTGGTCAATCGCTGGCCGGGCCGGTGAAGGGGATCGGCTTGATCGAGGCCGTGGCCTTCGGATCGGCCGGCGCCTCGGCCACGGGCACCCGCCCGGGCGACGGCTTGCAGTAATGTCGGCCGTTCCTGGCATTTGAGACCAGGAGATCGACATGGATATGGTTGTAGTGGTAGCGGTCGCTACCCGGTCCGAGCACGGTATAGAACTCGGAGCAGGCGCCGGCGAAGATCTGTTGCAGAAACGCCCGCTCGCGCTGCGTGCCCCGCCACCAGGCCCTGGCCACCACGATGTCTTGGCCGTTGGCGAGGCGGAAGGCGGCCATATCCAGCGCATTACCGAAGGCGTGCTCGGAGATATCCCCGAAGCTGTTGCCGTTCCGGCCACGGCAGCCATAAGAGGCGATCTGCGTGATTCCCACCACGCGGCTGCCGAAATAGTGGCGCGCCGCCGGCTGCACCGAAGCGGCGATCCAGCGATCGAGCGCCGCGGTCAGCGGGCAGCCGATCGTTGCGGCAGGCGAAACCCCGACATTGCCGCCGCGCAGGCCCGAGACCTTGAGCGGCCGTTCGAGCCCGCACACCCCAGGCCCGTCGATCTCCTCCATGGGCCGGACATAGGCCGAAGCCTGCACCGCGCCCCCGGCGAGGCAGGCATGCTCGGCCTGGGCGCGCCAAGGCGCGCGCTGGCCGGAGTTGAAGGACCCTCCGCCCCCACACCCCACCAACGCGCCAAGGCATGCTGCGACCGCGATGCCGGCTACGAGATACGCAACCCTCACCCCCATGGCCGCTAAAATGCGGCCAAGGGTCTGAACAATCTTTCAATGCGGATTAACGCTTCGGGGGTGGGACCCTCTCAGCCAAAAAAGAAGGGCCGCCCCTCGGGGCAGCCCTTCCCAGTCTGACCGCGGTCCCGCCAAGGACCGCAAAGACATTTTGCGTCGCTAGCGGCGTCGCCTAGGCCTCACCAGAGGTGAGCATCCAGAACTCCGGCTAGCCGCGACCGCGGTTTATGACCTTGAGACACTGGATCACCTCCTTTCAGTTGTTGCGTGGAACGCCCCATATAGGATGCAACGTCATGGAATGAAAGGTCGCCCGCTCATGGCTGAAACGAGAGGCGTCTGGGATGCCGTTGTCATCGGCGGTGGTCCCGCCGGTCTGACGGCTGCCATCTATCTTGGCCGCTTCCGGCGCCGCGTGCTCGTGATCGACAGCGGCCAAAGCCGAGCCTGGCGCATTCCGGTGAGCCACAACCACCCCGGTTTTCCCGGCGGAATTCCCGGCTCCGAGCTGATCAATCGTATCAAGGCACAGGCGGCCGAGTACGGTGCCGCGTTCATGGACGCCGAGGTGTCAGCGCTTGTCCGCGAGGCGGACGGTGTTTTCGCGCTCACGACCGGCAACGAGACGATCCTCGCGAAATTCGTGGTGCTCGCGACCGGCGTCGTCGATATCGACCCTGAGCTCCCCGGCGTTGAGCGTGCAATCGAGCGGGGGCTGCTGCGCATTTGCCCGATCTGCGACGGCTACGAGGCGATCGGCAAGAAGATCGGCGTCATTGGGGGCGGCAGCCATGCTGCTCGCGAGGCGCTGTTCTTGCGCACCTATTCCGATGACGTGACCTTGATCCACATTCGCGATGAGGGAGCGCTCGCGGTGGAAGATCGGCGCAATCTGCGGGAGCACGGGATCGAATTGATCGAGAGCTCAATCGGTCGGGTGACGCTCGCGCACGACGCGATCGAGGCCTTCGACATCGCCGGCACCGAGCATCGCTTCGAGGTGATCTACTCGGCGTTGGGAACGGCATCGCAGAGCGAGCTTGCCCGCGGCTTGGGCGCGATCGCCGACGAAGGCGGCTGCCTCCGCGTCAACGATCACCAGGAGACGAGCGTCGATCGCCTCTATGCCGCGGGCGACTTGGTGCGGGGGCTGAACCAGATCAGCGTGGCGCAAGGGGAAGGCGCGATAGCCGCGACCGACATCCATAACCGGCTGCGAAGCGAGCATACACCCAAGGCCTCGGTGGCAAGCGGCGCGGCCGCGCGCTAGCCGCATCAGCTATTTCGGCGCGTTGAAGCTGCGCAGCGGCGACTTGGTCCCGTCCACGTAAGTCAGCTGCACCGACATCGAGGCGGTCTTCGGCGGGACATTCATGAACACCTTCGCCTCGTACGGCACGCTATGCGGGTCGGCGGGATCGCAAGCGGGCAGCTTGAACAGCTTGTCCGCCGGGGAGCCGTTATAGCCGTAGCGCACCTCCGCAATCGCGCAGCGATAGGTGATGAGATGGGTGAAATAGACCTTCATCCCCTGGAACTCGCGAAACGCGATCCAGCTCGTCCAGAACTGCTCGAGCGTCGCCTTTTGCTCGCCCGCGAGCGCGCCAGTCGGATCGAAATTGATGGGGAACACTTCGGCCTGCTCGCCGCGCTTGTCGCGCCAGGTCACATAGATCGTGGTCTTGCCCTGGTCCGGCGGCATCTCGAAATAGGTCTTCGGCATGCGCGCGCCCGTGCGCTGATCGAGCGCGTCGATGAAGCCGGGATCGGTGAACTCGCCCTGCTCGCCGACGCGATAGCCGAACTGCGTGGCGGCCTCCGGGAGCGAGACGTTCACCATCCAGCCGCTATTCGAGCGGGTGAAGCTCGCGAGCGGCGCCGCGGTTGCCGGCGTCAGCGCCGCGAGCTTCTGCTGTTGCTTCGGCAGCACGCTCTCACCGCCCCCTTCTTGCAGGGTGCTGACATTGCCCGCTTCGCTCGCGCCGCCCGGCGCAAGGTAAAGATCGCCGACGATCTGGTCGTAATAGGCGGGCACCTGCACATGATCGACCTTGGCGGCAAGCGCGCGCACCTTGGCTTGCGTCTTCTTGGCGATCTGCACCATCGACTGACCCGGCACCTCCATCTCGGCCAGCAGCGTGCGCGTGAACACCGAGTTCGGATTGGCATCGGTGTCGCTCAACCGATCCAGCGCCGACTGGCCTTGTCCCGCCGAGAACAGCACGAACATGCCTTCGGTTGGGTCCATGCGGGTGAGCCCGCGCGTCTGCCCGATGGCGCGCTTGCCCTTCAGCGCGAACGGATTGTCGCGGCAGGCGTCGAGGATCAAGATCACCGTGCCGGCGCCCTTCTCCTGCAAGCGGTCCGACAGCCCGCTCGCCGCGAACGAGGCATCCTTGACGATGCCCTCTTCGCCCGGCGCCGCGGCCGGCACATCGACCGGCAGCAGATAATTGGTGCCGTCGACGGCGAAGCCGTGACCCGCGAAATAGACCAGCGCGGTGTCGCCCGCGCCGACTTTGCCTTCGAGCTCGACCAGCGCGCGGCTCATGGCGCGGCGCCCGACATCTTGGGCCGTGACCACCTCGAAGCCGAGCTTGGCCAGCTCTTTGGAGATGGCGTCGGCGTCGTTCAGCGCCTTTTGCAGCTGCGGCACGTTCTCATAGGCATTGTTGCCGATGACGAGCGCGACCCGCTTCTCGGCTTGGGCAGGAAACGCTGCAATGAGGAGCACCGAGGCCAAGGCGCCAATTAGGCCAAGCCGGCTGCCACGCGAAACGAGCGCCACGCGGAGATCCTCCCTCATGCCTGGGCCGAAGCCTACGCAATCGCTTTTACCTCGGCAATACGCCGCCGGTCACGTCAGCAGAAGCCACAAGCCCATGCCGATCAGCGCCGCGGTCCAGATCAGATCGAGATTGATCCAGCCTCGCCGCAAGAAATCGAGCCCCGCCCATTCATAGACGATCAGCGCCACGATCCCCGTCGTGACCAGCATGGCGAGGCTGTGCACCAGCACCGCAAGCGAGGCGATCCCGAGCGAATTCGTCGCCGGCATATGCTGCGCATGCTCACCCGCCTCAGCGAGCGGCATCAGCACCGGGATCAGCATCATGCCGGCGCCATGCGCGCTCGCCATGACGAACGACCAGGCGAACAGGCCGAGCAGCCCGGTGCGGAGCCCGATGCGCAAGCGATGCCGGTGGCCGTAAGCGAGGTGGTAGACGCCCCAGGCGATCAGCAGCACGCCCGAGACGATGCGAAAGGCGTCGGCATCGATCGCCATGCCGAGTCCGATCACCGCATAGACCACGACCGCGATTGCCGCCGCATGGCCTAGCGCGATCGGGATCAGCGAGATCAGCACGACCTTCCGGCTTTGCCGATAGAGGCCGAGCGCCACGGCGAACAGCCAGCCCATGGCGGGGTTGAGCCCGTGAAACGCGCCGAGCGCGATCAGCACCAGCCATGGGGAGAGGTCTGACATTGTGCAGTCTTGTCATTGCCCGGCTCGACCGGGCAATCCAGTAATCACGGCAGTCGTTCTTCTATGAAGTCAGTGGTTACTGGATCCCCGCGTTCGCGGGAATGAACCGGGCTCAAGTCTACGGATAGCAATACGAGTCTGACGAGCAATCGCCGCCTTGCAGGCGCACTTGATGCGGGCGATGGCTCTTCGGCCAGCTCACGAAGAAGCGCGGATCGAAATCGATGCCGCCGTCGGCGCCCGCATCGAGCTTCACCATCCAGCCGTCGACCCCGGCGGGATAGAATTGCGGATCGACCGCGCCGTAGAGCGAGTTGGTGAAGTACACGCGTTTGCCGTCGCGGCTGATCTCGACCATTTGCGGGCCGCCGCTTAAGGGGCCCTTGGCCGCGGGATGGCCCGCGCGCGAGACGATGCCGCCGATCCTGACCTTGCCGGTGAGCTTCGGATTGAACGGGTCGCTCACGTCATATTGGCGGAGATCGCCCGTTCCCCAGCAGGCGACATAGAGGAAGCGGTCGTCCATCGACAGATCGATATCGGTGACCAGCGGCGGCACCGCCTTGAAGCCTTTGAGCACCGGCGGCAGCAGATCGGGATCGGCAGGCTCGGCCGGAATCTCGATCACCTTCTTCACCGCCCATGCGTCGCCGTCGCGATACCAGGTCCAGATCGAAGCCGAGAGATCCTTCAGGCTGATCACGCAGTTCACGAAGCCGTAAGCCTTGGTCGGATCGTGCGCCGGCCTGAGCTCGAACACGAGCTGATAGTCGGGGCCGAAATCGATCTCCTGGAGATGCTTGCGCTTCTGCAAATCCCAGAAATGCAGCCGCCGCCCATATTGCGCACCGAGCAGAATTTCCGGCACCAGCCCGTTCTCGATCGTGTTGGGCGCGCCCCACTCGCTCGTCACCACGGTGTCGTAACCAAGGTGCCACCAGAAATCGTAGGCGAGACGCTGCGGACCGCGCTCGACCTCCCAGCGGCCGAGCACGTCGAATGTCTCCGGATCCATCAGGAAGATGCCGCCGGGCGTGTCGCCCTTCGCGTCGCCGAGCGCCGAGACATAGATGCCGTCGGGCCCGCAATGCACGGTATGCGGCCGGCTATAGCCGGTCGCCTCGATCACCTCCTCCGGCTCGATCACCCGCACGATCATGGGATTTTTCGGATCGGGCTTGGTGTCGATGATGTAGATGCGCGAGGAGCGCAGTCCCGGCACCACGAGATAGCGACGCTCGGTATGCGGATGCGGCGCGTTGGGACAGAGACAGGAGCTGCATGCGTTCCAGCCGTAATGGTGTAGCTCATCGCCCAATTGGGGCATGTCGATGCCGCCGACGATCTTCGAATAAGTCGGCGAGGCGGGGTCGACATCGACCACGGCGATGGAGTCGGGTACGTCGCGCTTCGGTGCGAACGCGGCCACATAAGCGAGCGTCTCGGCCGGCGCCTTGGCCGCGAGCCGCGGCGAGGGGTAGAAGGTCGGGTCTGGCGTCCATCGTGTCATTTGCGTGCTCCTCGTTAGGAGGAAAGCCAGTTTCGCCTCCCGCTGTGTCGGGGGCAAGTCGCTCCCGCACTAAGGAAAACTCACGACCTGATCGTAAAGGGGCATCTCGTTCGCGTGCGGGCCGGAAAGCGCGTCTTTATCGATCGTGACGGCGCCGCCGGTGAACAGCGGTTGCTCATCCGTCAGCCGGCCTTCGCCGGTGAAGGACGTGAATGCGTAAGGCAGGCCATTGGCCACGAGCGGCGAGGGCCCGTCCATGACATGGAAGTGGAGATGCGGCGTATCCGTGTTGCCGGAATTGCCGAGCACCCCGAGCACCTGACCCGTCGTGACCTTGTCCCCGACCTTCACCTTCACGCTGCCCGGCTGCATATGCGCATAGAAGGCGAAGCGGCCCTGCCCGATATCGACGACGACATGATTGCCCGCCGCCATTTGGATCGTCGCGTCGTCGGGCAGCTTGCCGGGCACCTGCTCGGGCAAGCCATCCTCCGTCCCCACCACGGTGCCGTCGGCGACGGAATAAATCTCATCGCCGAAATAGGCATAGCTCGACAGCTTCTCCATCGGCCCGTCGATCAGCATGTTCTTGTCGTTCAGCTGCACGAAGTCGATGGCGAAACGCTCAGCCACGTGGACCGCGCCGTTGAGCGGAAGCGTGGCGCCGCGGTGATAGCTGTAAGGCGTGCAGCATCCGCCGCCCATCACCCAGTGCTTGCCTTTGAGCGGCGGCGCGACGACGACGGCGGGCGGCCCCACCGGCAGCGGATCGCCCACGAAACTCAGCTCCTGCGGCGGCGGCGGCGCCGGATCGTGGTCTCCGGCCGCGCCTGCGCCCGGCGCATTTGCCACGCTGATCTTGAAGCGGTGCTTCAGCGATTTGGGTATGGCCGCCCCCTTTGGCAGCGTCACATCCATGAACACGAAGCCTCCACCGGCGGCCGGCAGCTCAGTGCCCTTGGCGCCGCCGTTCAGCCGCAGCATCCGCGCGAGGCCGTCGCCTTCGAGCGTGCCGAGCACCGCGCCGCTCTCGGCGTCGAGCGTCTCGATCTTGTCGATGCCGACCGGGCTCGCTGCCATGCTCATGAGCACGAGCTCATAGGCGAGATGCGTCTTGTCGTCAGATCCGAGCACGGGGTTCGGCGAGGTGAGAGGCGTCGCCACCAGCGGCGTCGCCACCGCGTCGGCGGGCACCGCCTGGGCTTGCACCTCTATCGGCGAGCCGAAGGTGACGAGAAGGGTGGCGAGCGCAGGCAAAGTGAACACCTTCAGTCTTACTCCCACGGATCGAACGGACATCTCGCTGCAACCTCCCTCTGCTGATCTGGCTAGAACAGCCAGTCTAGCTTAGCCCGAGGGCTTTGCGCGCTTTTGCCGTGATCGATTGACGCGTGGAAAAATATCCCTCCCAAGGGTCGCGCTTCAGCGACTTGAGCCGCGCCGGCAGCGTCTTGACGCTATAGGGCGCGGCCGTTTTGAGGCCTTTGAGTTCGTCCCAACGGAGCGGGACGGCGACGGTCGCGCCCTTGCGGGCGCGGGTCGAATAATTGCAGATGGCGGTGCCGCCGCGCTGGTTGCGCAAATAATCGACGAAGATCTTCCCGGTGCGGACCTTCTTGGCCATGTTCGCGGTATAGCGATCGGGCCGCGCCGTAACCAGAGCGTCGGCGACCGCCTTGGCGAACCCCTTCACCTCGTCCCAGCCGAGCTTCGGCGTGAGCGGCGCCACGACATGCAGTCCCTTGCCGCCCGTGACCTTGAGAAAGGTCTTGAAGCCGAGCTCGCCGAGGAAATCCCGTACCTCGACCGCGGCAGCTTTGAGGATCGCGAAATCGAGATCCTCGTCCGGATCGAGATCGAAGACGATGTGGTCGGGCTCGCTGACCTTGGGCAGCGACACGCCCCAATCGTGGATCTCGAGCGTGCCGATCTGCACCAGCCCGAACAGTCCCGCCGCATCGTCGATATACAGATATTTTTTCTTGCTCTCGCCGCCCGGGATCGGAACTTCCTTGATCGCCTTGCTCATGCCCTTCATGGCGTGGCGCTGGAAGAAATGCTCTCCGTCGATCCCGTCAGGGCAGCGCACGAGGCTGATGGGCCTGCGCGCGACATAAGGCAGCATGAACGGAGCCACCGTCTGGTAATAGCGGGCGACATCGCGCTTGGTGACGCCGATATCCGGATAGTAGACCTTGTCGGGATTGCTCAGCGTGATCCCGGCGAAGGTGGCCTCGCCGCCCGTCTTCGCCGGCAACGCTTGTCTTGGCCATGCTGGACTCCTCGTCCTCTCTCTGCTCGCGATGCACCTCGCGCGCCGGCTTGTCCTCGCGCAAACCCTTGAAGCTCGGATGCCGCAGTCGCCCGTCGCGCGTGCGGTCGGTAAAGGCGATCTGCGCGACGAGCCTCGGCTCGAGCCACACCGCGCCTTTGCGCTCCGCGCGCGGTACCTCCTCGAACGGCGCGTTCGCGCGTTCGAGCGGCTCGAATTTGCGCGCGAGCGTGTCGAAATCCGCCGCGTCAAAGCCCGTTCCCACTTTGCCGGAATAGATCAGCTCGCCGTCCTCGAAGGTGCCGAGCAGCAGCGATGAGAAGGGTTTGCCTTTCACCTCGGAGCGGCTATAGCCGCCGATCACGAATTCCTCGCCGCGGGTGCACTTGATCTTGAGCCAGTCCTTGCCGCGTCCCGAGATGTAGGGCCGGTCGGCCCGTTTCGACACGATGCCTTCGAGGCCTGCCGCGCAGGCTTGCGCGAAGAACTCTGCACCTGAGCCCTCCACGTAATCGGCATAGATGAGGAAATCCGACACGCCCTTTGCGGCCATCAGTTTGGCAAGCCGCTCGCGGCGCTCCTTCAACGGTTTCTTGCGCCAGTCCTTGCCGTCGAGCGAGAGCAGATCGAACACGAAATAGCGGATCGCCGGGTTCGGCGTGTCGATATGCTCTTGCAGCGATTTGAAATCGGTAATGCCCGAGGGCAGCACGAAGGCGACTTCGCCGTCGATCAGTGCGTTCTCGGTGGGCAGGCTGAGCAGCGCCTGGGCGATCGCCGGAAAGCGCACCGTCCAATCAAGACCGCTGCGGCTGAACAGCGTGATGTCGTCGCCGGCCTTCCGCGCTTCGATGCGGTAGCCGTCATATTTCACCTCATGCAGCCAGCTCCGCCCCACCGGCACTTCGGTGTCGAGCGTGGCGAGCTCGGGTGCGACGAATTGCGGGACTAGCGCGCGGGCGAGCTTTTTCGCCGGGGCTTTGGCTTTGCCGTTGCCGCGGCGCGCTTGGGCCGCGCTGCCGGAGTTTTTTTTTGAGCCTTGTTCGAGGTCCAGACGGCCGAGTCGCCGTTCAGGATCTGGTCCATGGTCCGGCCGCTCTTCACGCTGGTGTCGAACTCTTCCGTCGGCTCGTTGCCCTCGCCGGCATAGTCGTCGCGCTTCTTGATCATCAGCCAATTCTGCCGGCCGCGATCCTCTTTCCGCGGCTTCATGCGCACCAGCACGTAATCGCCGTTCAGCCGGTGGCCATGCAGGCGGAATTTGAGGTCGCCCTTGGCCAGGCCCTCGTCGGGGTCGCCGATCGGCTCCCAAGTGCCCTCGTCCCAGATCATCACCGGGCCGCCGCCATATTCGCCCTTGGGAATCACGCCTTCGAAGCCGCCATATTCGAGCGGATGGTCCTCGGTCATCACCGCCAGGCGCTTTTGCGCGGGGTCGAGGCTAGGCCCGCGCGTGACGGCCCAGCTCTTCAGCACGCCGTCATGCTCGAGGCGGAAATCGAAATGGGTGCGGCGCGCGGCATGCTTCTGGATGACGAAGCTGTTGCCCTTGGCCTTGCCGCGCTTCGGCCCGGGCTCAGGCGTCTTGCCGAAGTCGCGCTTCGCCTTGTACTCGGCAAGCAGGTCCCGGCTTCCGGCCCGCGCCATTGTCTAGGCCGACTTCCGTCTGGCTGCGCCCTTCGCCGGCTTCTTGGCATTGCTCGACTTGGCTGACGCCGCGCCGCGTTTGGCTGCGGTCTTGGCGGGGGCGCCGCCCTTCCCCTGCTGCACGCTCTTCTTCAGAGCGTCCATGATGTTGATCACCTTGGCACCACCTGGCGCCGCCTCGACGATCTCAGGCGCGCGATGCTCGATCTTGGCGTTGATCAGCTCCCACACCGCCTCGTTATATTCGTCCTTGAACTGCTCGGGATCGAACTTGCCGGTCTTGCGCTTGATCAGCTCCTTGGCGAGATCGAGCGCTTCCTTGTCGACCTTCACCTCGGCGATTTCCTTGAAGATCGGCTCGGCCGCGCGCACCTCGTTGGCGTGACGCAGCACTTCGAGCATCAGTCCTTTGCCGAACGGCCTGATGGCGACGATATTGCCGTGGCCGCGCAGGATGAACTGGCCGACGCCGATCTTGCCGGTATCCTTCAGCGCCTTCTGCAGGATGGTGTAGCCCTCGTCGGCCAGATCGCCGTCGGGGAGCAGGTAATAGGGCGTCTCGTAATAGCGCGGGTCGATCGCGTCCTCGTCGACGAACCGGGCGAGCTCGATGGTCTGCTTGCTCTCCAGCTTGAGTTCGTCGATCTCCTTGGGGTCGATCAGGACATATTTGCCCTTCTCATATTCGTAGCCCTTGGTGATCTCCTCGTTCTCGACCGGTCCGACGCCGGGAGCGACCTTCTGGTAGCGGATGCGCTTGCCGGACGGCTCGTGGATCTGGTGCAGTTCGATCCGCCGCTCCGAGCTGGTGGCCGGGTAGAGCTTGACCGGGATATTGACCAGCGAAAGCCGCAAATGGCCGGTCCAGAAGGCGCGCGGTGCCATGAAGCTTACTCCTCGAAAAAAACGCGGCTGGCCGGGGCGTTCGGTTGAAGCCCGGGCCAGATCAACGGGGCCCGATCCTTTCCGGTTCCGCTAGGGTTCCGGCCGTTTCGGGCTCATTTCTCTACATTAT
>CAWFNK010000002.1:0-104960 GCA_963817175.1 uncultured Alphaproteobacteria bacterium | reverse complement strand
CGGCGATGGGCAGCGGTCTGGGGCGAATCCCGTCCACCGGCATCTATTTACCGGTCCCCGATGCTGGTTCGTAGAAGGTGCGTCCGTTTTTGTTTCTCTGTCTTAGTACGCTCTCAGCCGCAGCGGCACATATCGCGGCCGTCTCTATCATCGCGTCGTAGAAGTCGTCGGTATCTTCTCGTGTCCATTTATGCGGGTCACGCATCCATCGGACGGCACAATGAGAGATGTAGGTGCTCCAGCGCCACGGGTCGTTCTTGGTGTCATCCGTCTCGTGGCCCCACATCCGGTCCTGAACGGCTCGAACTCGCATGATGTGGTCAAATACATTTGGGTCACCTCGCAACGGGTACTCTTCGAGTTTCTTGTGGGACTCGAACAAGTCACCGCTCGCCATGTGCTTGGCGAGATTCAGCATATGACGCATAATCTCGGTTTGCAGGGTAAGTGGATACATATTGTGTACCTCTATGTTCGGCTTCGGTCGCGAATTAGGGAAAATGGAGGCGCAGCCCTACTGATGCTGCGGTCATGAGGACAATGGGGGTTGTGATTGCGGAGGTTGCGGTTGGGCCGAGGGTGTTACACTGCCCAGCCGTCGATACTCAAAGTCCATGAGCAGCTTCACGGCATCAAGTTCGGCCTTCAGATCCTCAATTTTGCTGTCGTGTTCCTGCTTGAGCTGCTCGATCAGCCCGTCGAATTGATCCCGCGCAGCCTTGGTTTGCTCCTCAAGAATTTTTGCCCGCTCTTGCAGGTCGCCACGAAGGTCGCGCATTTGATTTTGCTCCGCCGGTTTGGCCATGCTCTGCTCAAGCCAAGCTGGAGAGCGGACATCTGGACGTTCTTGAGGCGCAGCGGAATGGGCAATTGCAACCGGGGGCTCCCCCAGTTGGTTGGCTCGGGTTTGTAAGTCATCGCGGCTTTTCACGTAAGACCCTGGCGCCTCTTCGATCGGCTTGAGCGGACCTAAGGACGGATCGCGCGCCGGCATCTTGGCCCCCGAATAAGCCGCAAGCCATGCGGCCCAATCAGGCCACCAAGAGCCAGCCGTTTCTTTAGCGCTCGCCGCCCAGTCAGCAAGCGTGTTTCCCGTTCCTCCCGACCAGAACTGGTACTTTTTCTTGGCGGGCGGGTTGACGACGCCGGCGATATGGCCAGAGCCAGCCATGACGAGGCGCACCGGACCGCCGAACAATTTGGCGCCGCGGAACACCGAGAGAGCGGGCGCGATATGGTCTTCCTTAGTGAAGAGCTCATAGATCGGAATGCTGACCCGGCCGAGATCGAGCCTGACGCCGCCGAGCACCATCTCGCCCTTGCTCAACCGGTTCAGATGATAGAACTCGCGGAGATAGAAGGCGTGATTGGCGGCCGGTAGCCGCGTGGAATCGGCGTTCCAGAACAGGAGATCGAAGGGGAACGGCTTCTTGCCCAAAAGATAGTTGTTCACGACGTAAGGCCAGATCAGGTCGCGGGGCCTCAGCATGTTGAACACCGCCGCCATGCGCGAGCCGTCGAGATAGCCCTGCTCGGACATCATCTCCTCGAGTGCCTTGAGTTGCGTGTCGTCGATGAACACGAGGAGGTCACCGGCCTCGCTGAAATCAACCTGAGCCGTGAGGAAAGTCGCCGAAGCGACGCGGTCATCGTCCTTGGCGGCCATGTAGGCGAGGGTGGAGGCGAGCAGGGTGCCGCCCACGCAATAGCCGAGCGCATTGATCTGGCGGCTCGCGGTCTGCCGGTTGATGGCATCGACCGCGGCAATGATGCCCTCACGCATGTAATCTTCGAAGGTCTTCTGCGCGAGCCGCGCGTCGGGATTGACCCAAGAGACCAAGAAGACGGTGAAGCCCTGCTCGACCGCCCATTTGACGAATGACTTCTCCGGGGTGAGGTCGAGAATATAGTACTTGTTGATCCAGGGCGGCACGATCAGGAGCGGCCGCTCATAGACCTCTGGCGTCGTCGGCGCGTACTGGATGAGCTGGATGAGCTCGTTCTGGAACACGACCTTGCCCGGCGTCACGGCAAGGTTGCGTCCAATCTCGAAGGCCGACAAATCGGTCTGGCTGATGCGCAGCAAATCCTTCGACTGCCCGAGATCCTCGACGAAATGCGTCATGCCCTGCGCCAAGTTCTCGGCGTTGGTCGCAAGCGTGGTGCGGATCACCTCGGGATTGGTGAGCGGGAAATTCGAGGGCGACAACGCCGACAGCATCTGGTTCAGGTAGAACAGCGCCTTCTTGCGCGTCCTCTCGTCAATGCCGTCGGTGTTGCGCGTGACGTCCTCTGCCCAGCGCGAAGTGATGAGATAGGCCTGCTTCCAGAAGTCGAAGAACTGACTGTTGGACCAGTCGGAGTCTTTGAAGCGATTGTCGCCGGGCTCCGGTTCGGCGACGGGCTTGACCTCCTCACCCAGAAAGCGGCGGATACTGCGGCTCCAGAGATCGGCGTAGCTCTTGAACAGCTCACCCTGCGCCGCAACAAATTTGCTGGACTCGGCCATCTGACGCGCGACCTCGCCGAGCGACTTGGCTGCCTCGCTCACCTCCGAGGACAAGCTGTAAGGACCCTGGTCATTTGTGCCCAAGCGCTCTGTGAGCTTGGAGAACGCTTTCGTCCCCTGCTCGAAGAGGCGCACCATATTCCGGGCTAGGGCTTCGAATTGGTCGGTGGGAGCAAGCTCCGCCCCGCCTTGCCCAGGGCTCGCAGTCCTCTCCTGCATCTCATGTCCTTGTTTTAATTCCCAATTCACCTGCTCCGGGGCACCCTTTAGGAAGAAGCATTGAGGTCCCTGGAGCTTGCTCCGGAAACCAAAAACTGCGCGTGTTGCGCTCACGTTGCGACGCAATCCCGATTTGTTTCTGGGATTCCCTCAGTCGGGACTAGAGCAATTTGGCAACAGTCCACCGAATTCGGGATCACGCGAAGTGCCCAATCCCAGCTTTCCACGTAGGCGCCTCTTCGATCGGCTTGAGCGGACCTAAAAGCAGATCGCGTGACGTGCTGTTGAAAATTCTCTGTTATCCGACCGAGGTGAGGACGCTGCACCGACTTCGACAGGATCGACGGTAAGGCGGTCGATGCGGACGGGGGTCAAGCTCCGTTAGACCTCTTCGATTCCTTTGCGAAGTCGAACGGCACATCTGAATCAAGCGAGGCGTGAAAGGCCGGTACCACACCGCTCCGCTCGTGGCCCAATCGGAAAGACCCAAGCGTCGCCAAGTGCCATAGAGGTGTCTGTCGCTGGGGGATAAATGCTAAAATTCCAGTTAGGCTGAGGTATAAATGCTAAAACCCGGTTAGGAGGAAACGATGTTAGAGGGCCGGCCATTCGCGATCCCGGATCAGTTGCGTCGGCTTTGGGAAAGCAATCTTGAGCAGGCACGTTTGGTGTATGGTCAATTTGTCGACATGATAGCCCGAGCGAATGCGCTATTGACGGGGGTCATGCCAACGAGCGAAGCGGCCTCGGGGTTTGAAGAGATCCAGCAGCGGACAGTTCAGTTCGCTAAGCAAAACGCCGATGTCTATTTCTCGTTCGTAGATGACCTTGCCAAGGCCAATGACCTCCAGGAAGCGTTAGCAATTCAGAACCGCTATGTGCAAACCCAGATGCAACTTTTTACGGTTCAAGCGCAAGAGCTTGGTCGCCTCATAGCTGAGGCCACGCAGCGGATATGAAGCGCGTAGTAAGGGCATCCGTACCACAAGGCCAATCAGCACGTAGAAAGAGGGGCGTTGCCATTTACTTTGGATGACTCGGCGAGCGTCGCGCGAGGCCGCCTAGCTCGGTAGCCCCAAGGGTCTGCTCAGGAAGCGTCGCCCCCTGCCTGCGCCAGTGTACGAATGGATCAAGCGGCGCGGGTTGAGCGGCGCGGTTGCCGTGCCTTCGCGCGTCGGTATGCTTTGAATGAATGCGGTTCGTGGGTCGTGCGTGCGGACGAACTGAGTGATACGTGGGGCGATGTCAAGACGAAATCGCAAACCGTTGAAGATTCCGTAGTGGCCTCGGTTCGTGGGTCGTGCGTGCGCACGAACTGAGTAATACGTGGGGCGATGTCAAGACGAAATCGCGAACCGTTGAAGATTCCGTAGTGGCCTACTCCTGCACACTCGTAATGCAGCTTGTTGGCTTCGGGTATGCTGCTGCAGAGGTTGAGCGCCGCCCGGCACTGGCCGAGTCCCGTGATGTCGTCTTTCTCACCCTCGATCGTCATCAGGGGGACGCTGCGGATTTTGCCGAGATCGATGCGTCTTCCCCGGTGCGTCATCTGCCCGTCGGGAAGCGCGTGACGAACGAACACGGTGTCGATCGTCTGCAGATAAAACTCAGCGGTCAAGTCCATGACGGCAAGATACTCATCGTAAAACGCGCGATGCTTTTCCGCCGAATCGCCGTCACCCTCTAGGAGATGCTCAAAGAACTCCTGATGCGCCTGAACATGTCGGTCGAGATTCATTGACATGAACCCAGAAAGCTGAAGGAAGCCAGGATACACCGCACGCCCTGCTCCGGCGTTGGGCCAAGGCACTGTGGTGATGACGTTCTTGCGAAACCATTCAGTCCCCCGCCGCTCTGCCAGCCGGCTCACCATGGTGGGGCTAATACGAGTGTCGACGGGTGCGCCGACCAGGATGAGACTTGCCGGCAGATTTGCATCACCATCTTCCTCCATGAGCGCTACCGTCGCGAGAGCGGGCACAGCGGACTGGCAGATGGCTAACACATGCACGTCTCCACCGAGCACACGCAGCATTTCGCGCAGGTAGAGGATGTAGTCATCGAGATCGAAGGTCCCCTCGGTCAGCGAAACGTTACGCGCATCTTGCCAATCGATGATGTAGACCTCGTGGTCGGGGAGCAGCGTCTCGACCGTGCCGCGAAGAAGGGTGGCAAAGTGCCCGGACATGGGCGAGATGAGGAGGATCCGGGGATCCTGCGCCGCACGGCTCCGCTCGATATCGCGCTGGAAGTGAATGAGGCGGCAGAAGGGTCGCTGCCAGACAATCTCCTCGCTCACCGTCACGGTCACGCCGTCGACGCGGGTGGTGACCAGCCGGAACATAGGCTTCTTGTAACGGCGCGTGGTGCGTTCGAAGACCTCGCAGGCGGCAGCTGCATGGCGCCCCGACACGGTATAGGCCAAAGGATTGAACGGATTATTGAAGATAAGGCGGCCCGAGCCAGCCATAATTCTCGCTGGCCGCATTACGGCTCGGCTCAGCTCATACCACTGGTAAAGCACGTGCCCCGTCCCCCAACATCAATCCCTAGCTGGCGGGGAAAGCGCGTCTCCGCTCCAGCCATTCGAGCGATCCCGTCACTTTCTGGCGGCGAACGCTCGTCCTCGTTGATTAATAGGTGGGTAACGTTAATAAAATTCTAAGTTTGTCGTATCGCGTACGATCAACAGTCGTGCCCGCGAATGAATGGCCCTCGACGGCGCAAGACGTGGGCCAATCGTGTTACGAAAAATGCATGCTGAAAGACGAGCACGATTCCCTATTGGCGCCGGTTCTCGCTTGGCCCGAAACGGCTCAGGAAAAGTTGGTGCGCGCCATCCGCGAATTCGAAGCCCAGAACTGTTCGCGATTTGAGGAGAGGGCAAACCGCCCAGGGCGAGCAATGGCTGTGGCGGGACAATTTGATTTCATTGCCATGCCGCGATTGAGGCACCGAAGGCCGGGCATCACCCAAAGAGGGTCGGTCTTCGCCAAGCGCCGGCTAAGCTACTTAGCTCGTTAACTGAAGTTCGGAATGCCATACGGGATCAAACCAAGATCGCAGCTCGCGACCAAGGAGTCGACCATCCGACCGTAACTCTCCAGCGCAGCGGAGCCAATAGTGCAGCCGCTGTAATTGACGATGGCGTGGACCGGACGATCGAAAGGCTTCACGTGGCTGTCGACCTCAGCCTTAATACGTTGTACGTCGCACTCGCTTTTTATGGCGAGTTCCCGAAAGTCGAGGAAGAGCATCTTGAGCCTCGGGTCGTAGCTGATGCGCTTCTCGAACGGCATTGGCAGCATGCGTGCGCGTAGTCCCATCGCCTCGGGGTCAAAGATACGCGCGTCCATGAGCGCCGGATCGTGTACGATTGGCACGAAGTCCATGTGGGCGAGAATATCGCGAGCAATGTCGATACCAGGTGCGACTTCAACCAGCTCCATCCCCTCCTCGGTTAGGCGAAAGACGCAGCGTTCCGTGACGTAGAGCACGGGACAGCCCCGCTTCATGGCATAGCTGCCCGAGAAGGTACGGTGCTCGACCGCGACAACGAACTTCCGTGCTTTTCCCTCTTGAGTAATGCTGAGGCGTCCGTTCCTCACCTGAACCGTGAGACCGTCTGTGGTGAACGTGCCGACGAAAACCACCGCCTTGGCGTTTTGGCTGATATTGATGAAGCCACCTGCACCGGCCAATCGCGGGCCAAATCTTGAGACGTTGAGGTTGCCGTGGCGGTCAGCCTGGGCGAGGCCCAGAAAGGCGATGTCGAGCCCGCCACCATCGTAGAAGTCGAACTGGTACGGTTGGTCGATGATTGCCTGTGCATTGATCGCTGCCCCAAAGTTGAGGCCCGAAGCGGGCACGCCGCCGACAACGCCGGGTTCGGCGGTCAAGGTGATGAGGTCGCTGATTCCCTCCTCGGCCGCGACTCTGGCAACGCCCTCCGGCATACCGATGCCGAGGTTGACGACGGCGTTTGCCTCGAGCTCAAGTGCTGCGCGCCGCGCGATGATCTTGCGCTCACACATTTCCATGGGCTGAAAGCTTGTCATTGGCACGCGAGTCTCGCCGGCGAAGGCAGCGCTGTACGGCTCGGCGAATGTTTGCATGTGATACTCGGGCCGTTCTGCAACCACGACGCAATCGACGAGAATGCCTGGAATCTTCACCTGGCGCGGGTTTAAGCTGCCGCGATCGGCGAGCCGTTCGACCTGCACGATGACGATGCCGCCGGAATTGCGCGCGGCCATCGCAATCGAAAGCGCCTCGAGGGTGAGCGCCTCCCGCTCCATTGTAATGTTGCCGTCGGTGTCGGCGGTGGTACCGCGCACAATCGCCACGTTGATCGGGAAGGTCCGGTAGAAGAGATACTCCTCGCCGTCGATGACCATGAGACTGACAAGGTCGGCAGTTGTCTGCGCATTGATCTTGCCGCCCCCGTGGCGGGGATCGGCGAAGGTGTCTAACCCGACCCGCGACAGATGCCCCGGCCGGCCGGCGGCAATGTCGCGGTAGAGATGCGAGAGCACGCCTTGCGGCAGGTTGTATGCCTCGATTTCGCCGGAGACGGCGAGCTTCTGCAGCTTCGGTACGAGCCCCCAATGGCCGCCAATGACGCGCCTGATGAGACCCCGATGGCCGAGGTGGTTGAGTCCACGCTCCTTCCCATCGCCCTGACCAGCGGCATAGACGAGAGTGAGGTCGCGCGGCTCACCGGCACCGTCGGGGTTCGCCTTCGCGCTATCGAGGAACCGCGCCTCGAGCGCGGCGGCAATGTTCTCCGGGAAGCCGATCCCGACGAAGCCTCCCGTCGCAACAGTGTCGCCCGAGCGAATAAGGCTCACGGCGTCGCTTGCCGAGACGGCCTTGCTTTTCGACTTCGAGCGCAGCGCTTCAGCGTTCCGGGGGCCGCGGGGATGATGATCGGGGGGTAATTGCCTAGTCGCAGAGCTTGGCTGATTATGGTTAATCGGCGGTTAACTCTATGCCAAAGAGGCCTTCGGGGACGGGATTTTACAGCTCTGCGAGAGGCGCGACGGCTTGATGTTCGGAGCGGCACGGATCGCTTGGGAACAGGGCTCAGCCGCACGCCATCCCTGGGAATGTTCAGTCTCGCCGGCCGACCTACGACGGCGAGACACCTCCACGCGCAGTAGGCGCCAGAGCAGCATAGCCACTGAGAACATGTTCGCTGCGCGAACGAGGTGGAGCAGAGATCATCGCAACGAGGACAAGCGATAGCTGAAGATTAGTAATCCTTCGGCAAGGGGCATCGGTGTAAACGCAAGTCGCGAAACTGTCACCGCACTGCTTTACACGAAAAATCGAAGCCTAGCTGAAGCGCAGCTGCCGACTGTGGAGGTAAGGGACTTGTTCAGATCGCTTCGACACGAATTCGATCCGCTCGACTTGGAGATTTTGGAGAGGGCGTTGGATGCTACCTGGGCAGCGGTCAAATATAACAGTAACGATCCCCCAGCCGACTTTGACAGCAACGAGGGTCTGGAGACTATCCTCAAACGTGAGCTGATTGAGACCGCTCGGTTTAATGGCGTGAGCGATCCCGAGACTTCTCCGAGACCTACTACTGAGTCGTCGTGCCGCCGGGTGCCGTGCTTGAGGGCGAGCCCTCCCCCTCCTGGCGAGGGCGTTGAGACTGAGCGTATGCTCGAAGCGGGAAACCCGATCTCATGATTGCCGCCAAAGGCAACCGCTGGGCACGGCATGGCGTGCCGTGCACAGCAACGGCCAGAGAGGGGGAGCAGGGGAATGAAGCAAATCCGGCATGATTTTGCGACGCATGACTTTAAGGCGTGGCTCGCTCCGCGGTCCGCCGCCGTTCCTGTAGGGCTGCAGTGTGCGATCAAGCATTCAGTAGCGCTGTCTCATATCGGGGGAGACTGCCGAGCATGAGTCTACTTTCCGGAGGGGGTTGCGATACGCCAGACCCCTGAGCCCGCAGAGCCGGCTTTCTCCTGCGAAACGAAGCTAATCATGGCTCTGCCGTGTCCCGAATGCTCTCGCTAGGGCGGGGCTTCACCCGTGCAGCTTGGGTGAACCCGGCCCCCCAAGAAGGACACGCATCTGAAATTGGTCGCCATACAGCTTAGAGTTGTATGACCTGTTTTGTGATGGGAACATAACAAGAACATTTCTTCGGGTTTCAGACTGTTCATACAGTCTTAAGCCCTTGATTCTGCTCGGTCCGCTTCGCGCACAACTAAGAGATGAATCTGCTACACAGTCGCGGAAAATCCCGCTCGATGGTCGGCCCTTGAACAAGGCGGGGCGTCGAGTTCATCCCTGGGGATGCGACTAAGGGCCCGGGCGTACGGCTCGCGCAAAGCGGACGGGCCAGCCGCACCAAGACCCCAGGCCGTTCCAAGTGAGCCGGCTAGCCAAACCGCGAAATTGCAAAACGAAGCCAAATATCGCTGGCATCGTCATCGGTCGCGGCACCTCAAAGGCGTGGGTCGTTCTCCGCTTGCGCTACGGGGCGCCACGGTACGGCGTCTAAGCGAGTGCCCTTGCTCCGGTGCCCTCCGCCGAGCAATAATACTAATGACGATGCCTCTGAAGGCGTTTTGCCCCCCGGTCAGTAGGCCACTAGCGTTCAAGTACAGCGTCAGTGTGAGTATCGAGTAAGGGGAAGAAGCCCGGGCTCGACCGCTGATATTGGCTTCAGAGCCTCCCTACGTCGCTTCACGTGAGTTCGCGAGGGCCCGCCTGAGGGTGGGACCCATTGCGTTGGGGGGAGAGTGCCATGGGTCACCGCAAGTTCAGTGCTCTGAGCACTGCTCACAACGTCAAAGTTCGAGCCAACTCCCTAACAAGCAAGACAGAGCCCTCGGTGCCGCTAACGCCGCAGCGTCTCGAACTCATCAAAGCGTACGCCAACCTCTCCTCGAGCAGCATCGAGGTGTCGAATCCGGCAGAAGGTTTTTTCCGCACAACCATCGCCGCCTTTTTGCATCGGCTTTCGGCTATCCACATGCCAAGGCGACGTGGTGCTAGCTGGAGCATCGGCCCGTTCGTTACCCTTTTCTTGATGGCTGTCTTACCCAGCTTGGCGCTTGTCGCGATAATCTGGTTGGGCATGACTGCCGTGCCCTCACCAGGTCCCCTGAAGGCCAACGCTCGTCAAAGCCCAGCGACCGTGCAATTGGTAAGTTCGTCGCCGGTCCTCTCAACGCCGCGCAGGCTCGAGGCAGCGGCCGGAGATACCGTGCCCTTTCCAATTGCACTTGACGGGACAGATGGAGTGCCAGCTCGAAGTTTGATCGCCATCCGCGGACTGCCAGTTGGCAGCAGGTTCTCGTCGGGGCGCCCTTATGGGCAGACCGAATGGACGTTGAGAACGGACGAAATCGGCGAGTTGCATCTCACGCTTCCCGAGGCCCCGACGAGTGACGCCGTGACGATAGAGCTGATTGCCCCGGACGGCAGAGTCCTTACGAACTCAGCAACGCTCTTGGAAGTAAATGCCAACTCCGAAGCAAGCATCATCGTCCGGACGGTCACGACCCAACGCATCGACGGCCACGTTGCAAACAGCCGGTAGTGTGGTCGACATGACAGGAGCCAACTTCATGCGGAGGCGCACGAAGTGAGTGATCCGGCAACCACGCGCTGAGCGGACAGCCAGGACGGCCGAGACGGGAATGCGTGGGTCAGTTGAGGTTCTTTGGAAGATCCAGTCGGCTCTCGAGGGGCAGGGGTGGAGTTCATCCCTGCGGATGCAACTAAGGGCCCGGGTGTGCGGCTGGTGCAAACGCGGAGGGGTCAGCCGACGCGATCCGGCTCGCCGAACCCCGAAATTCCAAAACGAAGCCAAATAATGCAGTGGTGTCCTCGCGGGCCGCGACACCTTCGGACAATGCTCGCGGAAGGCTTTCATGGTTCTGATCGTTGAGCCGCAAGCGCTCGCGCCTGCGCGTGGTTGGCAGCCTTAAGCGCCACGGTCGTGTTGCCAGGCGGGCCGGCGTAGAGTCACCGGTAAACATTTCCTTCCCAATTCTTCCAATGCCGTTTGCCTTGCTGATACGACATGCTCTTCCCAATGAGGAATGAGCGCCGGCTGTCGAGAGGCGAAAACTGTACCCCCGCTAACAGCGCTGCGGTGCCACCGACCTCAAGGACGATATCGAGAAGCTGGGAATATTGTGGGTACGTTCGGTGCTCGGCCATTGCCTGCCTATAGGCCTCCGGAGAGCCGCACATGTGGATACCATAGAGCGTTGAAAGAATACTTGGCCCCGTGGCGAAGTAAGCATTGTTGAAGCTGCGCTGCTCGATATTTATCGTCGCCACTTCAAGCAAAAATTTGAGCAGCGGGTGACCGGGGAAGCGAACGATGAAGAACCCGTTTGGTGTATAGTAGCCGACTGGCCCGTATAGAATTGGGCTTCTTTAACAGGCGCAACGAGGGGCGCAAGGTTGGCCCGGCAGATCGTGTCGACATCGGCATAGATGCCACCCAGAACGAGTACGGCGCAAAGCCGAAAGTAGTCTGACTGCATGGCGGGAACGGCACAAGCTCGGAATGCGGCCACTTCGCGGGCTGTGAAGTGCTCGTTGATAAAGCTCGTTGCGGTTTTTTCATTGAACAGTAGATGTCGAAAATCCGGGTTGCGGTCTCGAAACGTTTGCACAGCCGACATGACCTCAAGTGGAATCAATTCCGTGTCCCAATATTGTGTGATGCACATGCCGACGAGGGTGCCGCGTGACCCTGCATCGCGCGAGCGCATCAGAGCGGTAGACAGCCAACGGCGGGTACTCGCAATCAATCCCTGTACATTGCTCCCGTCGGGCATGCCCAGGATAGGAAACCATCCTTAGGCGGATATCAACCCAAGAGGCGGATAGCTTCCTGCGCCAAGCGACGGCACAGATCAGAGTTCGACCATTTGACTGAACAGTGATCGTCGCCGGGCTCATAAAGCAGGATCAGCAGATTGGATTTGACCGAGATCTCGAACAGCAGGTCGGCATTCTTGCCGAACTGCTCGGCGATCTTCCGGCCGAGATCGGCGCCGTCACCCTTGATGAGATACTCGATCACCGCGACCAGTGAGAGGCTAACCGTCAAGCTTGATCTGGCTGGATAGGTCGCTTGTAAGCTGGTGCCGAGGAGCGTGAAGATTATGTCGTCACCCGCGACGAGAGTTCCTTTGCGACAGGCGTCGATGAATTGAGAAGGCGGCAGGGCTCGGTATGTCCGCTTAACTTGCCATAACGGACTTTCGCGAGGCCCGGTCACACGTCCGCTTTTGACCCAAAGCGGACATTCGCAACCCGAAAACGAAAGCTCGGCGCTGATTGGAACTTCTACATGGCCCCGACGAATAGCGGCGTGACCTTGCCCTTCCGCGAGGGGTGGGAGTTTGGCCTCGCGTGACATTTTCGTCGCAGATCCTGCATTGTTGGCTCAGAGTGGAACCGATTGAGGCTCGCCAGAGTTCGAGCTGCGAGGGATTGCAGAAAGTAGTTCTAAATGCCCAGGCGAGCACAGCGCCGCTGTAGCGCTGCGCTTTCGATCCCAGGGGCGCAGGCGTCTTTCTGATGGATCCGCTAAATAGCGCCACGCGACCTGGGCGCCCAAAAAGAGGCGTCCCACGACCTCAAGTGGGACGCTACGTGGGGGGTCGCCATGCAACACCAGCTCAGCAACTCGAATGCTTCAACGACCATCAGTCCGGTCAAACCTAGCCCTATCGGCAATCGCGCGTCAGTAAGACTTGCCCGTTTCGCGGAGACTGAAGCGCCTTGCGCCATGAAGTTCAAAAGAGCTCTGGATTTCTCCAATGCGCAGCCGAAGGCAAGCGAGCAAATTAGGCTAGTTGAAACGGCATTGCGAGCCGCCGCGCAAAGATCCGCTCCTCAAGCTTCATCTGGAGCCGAGATTAGCGACCGGCAGCTTTCCGCGATTTCCCGGCGAACGCCGTCTGTCGATGCACAACGTTTCAGGAAATCACGCATTGTTGCGCTTATAAGCTTTGCGGTAGTGCTGCCGAGTTTGGTCGGGGTGGCTGTTTGGCTGAGCGTAATCCAGTGCCATTGGCGGATGTGTCACAAAAGAGCCAGTTGATACCGTCCCCAGTGCTGACGGCGCCTGCCTTCCTCGAAGCGACTGCCGGTGAGAGTATTTTCTTGCCGATCGCGCTAGACGGTACGGATGGAGTGCCCGCCGATAGCACCATTACTGTAACAGGGCTGCCACAGGGGGCCACGTTGTCTAAGGGTCGACCCTTTGGCGATACAGGATGGAAGCTGGAACGGGACGAAATTGGCGATCTGCAGCTCGTCCTGTCCGGTAGCGCGGGCGGTCAGACCAAGCTCGACAATCGAGCTCGTTGCCCCCGATGCTACAGTCGTAGCCGATGCCGAGATCCTCCTGCAGGTCGTGACTGCCCCACAAGATTCTTTGCCGCGAAATGCAGAAGCCACTGATACTGCCACATTGGCGGCAGCAGCCGGACCCGGCTTTGTCCGGGATGACTGTTCCGGCCGCGAGTCCTGAGACTACAGATGCGCAACTTACGCATGAGGACCCGCAAGGGCAGCCTGACCTAGAGCTGCGAGAGGCGAAGCCATCGGCAGCTGCAACGAAGCAAGAAGAACAGCCTGTGCAAGCGCAGGCTCGCGCGCCGGTTAAACGAACGGTTGCTATTGTCGGGACGAATGAGGTCAAGACCGCGCTGTTCGTCAACCTACGGCAAGCGCCATCGCCCTCAGCAAAGGTCATTCGCGTGGTCGCCAAAGGTACAAAATTGCGTGTCGTAGCGCGTAAGGGTAGGTGGGTTCAGGTGACGGATCCCGCGACTTCAGCGAACGGGTGGATCTACACGGGCAATGAAAACCTGCCGCGTACCACGAAGCCGTCAGCCCCTGCAGAACAATCCGAAGACACGCAACCAAACCCAGACTCGGGAGATACGCAACCAAAGCCAGAACTCGGTCTGGCCAAGCTTTTTACGCGGGGGGCTGGCAACCGGATAGGTGTGTTGCTGAGGGATTAAATGTAGTGGTTCACCACGCCGGGGATCAGATGCGTCAGTCGACTACGGGGCCCCGATATTTCGTTTCGAACGACCTCAGATCCGATGACCTCGCTTCCTCGGTCCTTCGGGTGATCGAGAAGCTTGCGCCTTGCAGCAAGGCATCGCTTGTCGCCTCCATATCGGGTAACTGCAGGAGGGTTGAGTCAGCGACGGGCCATATTATTTTGCAGGCCCTGCTCAGGCTCGAAGCGCTGGCCTTAATCCGG
The DNA here is from genome assembly GCA_963817175.1 of uncultured Alphaproteobacteria bacterium. Classification (GTDB taxonomy): domain Bacteria; phylum Pseudomonadota; class Alphaproteobacteria; order Rhizobiales; family Methyloligellaceae; genus Methyloceanibacter. The sequence goes on along the minus strand of CAWFNK010000002.1, from coordinate 90,957 downwards.
GTCGCCGAGCATGAAATCGTGATCACTGACAGTGGCAAGCGATTCCTGGACGACTTGAATAGTAGCCAGTCATCCCTAGCCTCACCCTGCACCTCCATCACAGAGACTGCGTCGCCGCGCGGGGTCACGAGGCAGCTCGTTCGACTGGCAAAAATTTGCCACGAGCGCGCTGAGGCTTGGGTCGTCTTTGTCTGGGCGGGATGGCGGAGCGCCGCAAGGCAACCAGGTGGCTTGAGACTGAAGCCCGCGCTTGCTGGGCGGAGCAGGTTCTTGGTTTTTGGCGGTGCTCTCTCCGTGCTCGCCTTGTCCATAGCTGTGCTTTTCGCTTTGCTTTCGAACGAAGGTGCCGAGAGCTCTCGGGGCGAACCGTCTGTACTAGATTTCACGGAGGACTCCGGGCAACCCACGGCAAAGGCGGAGCCCGCGCGGCCGATGATCGACGCCACGGAAAGCATTCGTATCGCGATCATTGATCAGCTTTCAAAGCTGGCTGCGGTCAGAGAACCGCACAAACGCGAGCGGGAAGCCCTCGTCGAGCACTATTCGGTTCCGATGACGCCACTGCTTTGGGTCGACGAGAATGGCGTCACGGATCGAGCAAGGTTTGTCATAAAAGAAATCGCCAAAGCGGATGAGTACGGCCTTCGCGCAACTGATTACGAAGTGCCAGAACCCGACGGCTTTGATCGAGGCGCCAGCAACGCTGTTGAGTGGCTCGTCGAGGCTGAAATCAAAATCGATTTAGCGGTTCTTCGTTACGCGCGCGACGCGGCGGGCGGCAGAATCAATCCTGCACGCTTGAGCAAAAATCTCAGCCCAGGGCTTCTGCCCGATCCCCCGGAGGTCTTGAAGTCAATTGCTCTTGAATTGGATCCAGCCGCGTATTTGCGAGCCTTACAACCGAGACATCCACAATTTGAGCACTTGCGCCAGAAGCTGCTGGAGATGAGGGCCCAATCAAGCACTTCCAAACCCAGCATTGTCCTTCCTGAGGGGCCAGTCCTGAGAAAGGGCGTCGAACATGACCACGTTGCCCTGCTTCGGCAGAGGCTTGAGATGCGCTCGGACGGAGTGAGCGAAGTTGTTTTTGATGATTCGCTCGATCAGGCGCTGAGGGAGTTTCAGGCCAAGCACGGCGTGACTCCTGATGGGGTGGTCGGCACCAGTACCCGCCGCATCCTCAATCAGGAGGTCGGTGCTGAGGCAAACACTGTCAAAGAACGCACTGATCCTTCTCAACATGGAGCGATGGCGCTGGCTACCGCGCGACCTTGGCGCGTTTTACGTGAACGTGAACGTGCCAGAGTTCATGGCGCGCGTTGTCAGGAATGGGGAGGTCATTCATTCAACCCGCGTAGTGGTGGGCACGCCGGACAAACAGACACCGATTTTCTCGGATGAAATGCAGGAGATTGTATTCGGGCCGTATTGGAACGTGCCGACGTCGATCAAGGTCGAGGAGATCCGGCCCTATCTCAGCGAAGAGACGTCTTGGTTCTTAGGCGGCGGAGGATGGAACACCTCGGTTTTCCAGCGCCACGGGCTGCGCGTCAGACATGGCGGGCGGGAGGTCGATCCGGGCTCAGTAGACTGGAACCGAGTTGACATCCGCAGTCTTGAGATCTTCCAACCTCCGGGCCCAGACAACGTGTTGGGCAAGATTAAGTTCGTGTTTCCCAACAAGCACGATGTGTACATGCACGACACGACGCAGAAACAATTGTTCGCCCAACCAGTTCGGGCGGAGAGCCATGGCTGCGTGCGCGTACAGAACCCCGAGGAACTTGCTGCGGTTGTGCTCAGCTATGACCAGGGTTGGAGCGCGGCGCGCGTGACATCAGCGATCGAGAACGGCTACGACCAGCACGTCAAGCTTACGCAGAAGATTCCGGTGCACATCACCTATTTCACGCTCTGGGTGAATGATGACGGGTCTATCTCGAATTTTGCCGACATATACGGTCATGACGCACGGATGGCGACTGCCCTATTTGGCGACAACGTGGGTTTTGCGTATCCGAAAACATCCAAGAAGGCACGAGAAAATCCGGTGCCAAGCGACGGTCGAGCTCCGTGGGACGAGGCTGCAAGCGATGACATCGTGGGCAGCATAGTCAGACTTCTCCAAAACTAACAAGAACTTTCGGCTGCCTCCTAGCGCGGCGGTCAGGTGTTGGCACCTTCGGCGACAAGAACTGGTGCAGTGCCACTTCCGCTATTGGCACGAAGCAGACATTCGCGTTCGACGCCATAAAGTCCGCTTTGACCCATAGCGGACATTGCCGCCACAGTGTTTGGCCTTACTATGTCTAAGCGATTTGCCGCGGGTCAGCCGTAGGTTCTGAGAAGACAAGCGAGGGGCGGTTTAGCCCCTTAGCTCGGTACATGGCGAGATCAGCGTTGTGAATGATTCCTTCCGCCGTTGTGCCGTCGTCAGGGATCAGAGCAGCACCGATGGAGGCGCCGATCTCCTGTGAATGTCCGCCGAACTGGATCTCGCTCTCCAGGGTCGCGATAAAGCGCAGCCCAATCGCGTAAGCAGTCTCTCGGTCGACATTGTAGGAAAGCACAGCAAACTCATCCCCCCCGAGCCGTGCCAGGAGATCACTTGGACGGGCGACTGTCCGAAAGCGCTCGGCAATCACCTGCAGAACCCGATCCCCCAGTGAGTGACCGTGGAGATCGTTGACGCGCTTGAAGTTATTGAGGTCTATCAAAAAGAATGCATTCTTGAGGCCATTGGGAGGAGGGGAAGCAGTCGCATCCGTCAACGCCCTGAGCAGCGCACGACGGTTGGCTAGCCCTGTCAATGAGTCCTGTAACGCCAACGCCCGGAGCTCTCGCACCTGATTTTTTGTAGCCATATGGCGCACGACGTTGCGCCTTTCCTCACGGAATCGGCGAATAACGAAGGCGAAAATGCAGAGTGCAAGGAGGATGGTCAGAAATATCGCCTCAGCTAGCGATATCTTGCGCTGAGGCTCGGAGAGCACGGAGATAAACCAAAATAAATTATACTCCAAGGCAAGCAGCGCCGCGACGAGCATGACGCTGGCGAGGAGCAGGCCGTCCTGCCCGCTCGACCAGGGATTCTTGACGATCCCCCGCACCAGTGCATTGGGTCCAAAAGTCTTCACGATGACACTCTGAGTGATCTTGCGTTCCGCAAGCTAACCTGGAGGCATCAAAGATACGTAAACTCAAGGTGATGACCGTTATGGCGCGTAAAGCTGCCGTAGGGTGGACACCAGCGATGGCCCGAGTCTGACCCAAAGCGGACCCCAGTGGGTGCGCGGCGCTAGCGTCGCCAGAGACGGTCTTGCAGGGCGGGCGGCCTGCGAGCATCATTTCGGGTGCCCACCCCGCGCGATAGGAGTCCACGTCTATGAATCCCAACAAGGCCCTTTGGGAAAAAGGCGACTTCACGCGCATCGCGGCAACTATGCGGGAAAGCGGAGAAGCGCTCGTCAAAAGTTTGGGCATCAAAAAGGGCCTTAAAGTCCTTGATCTTGGATGCGGCGACGGAACAACCGCGCTGCCGGCCGCGGCGCTTGGCGCGGACGTGCTTGGCGTCGACATCGCGGAAAATCTCGTTGAGGCCGGCAACAAGCGCGCGCGGGAGCACGGGCTTTCCAACTGCACGTTCCAGGAAGGCGATGCCACGAACCTACAGCAGCTGGAGGATAAGAGCTTTGACCTCGTCGTCAGCATCTTCGGCGCGATGTTCGCGCCAAAGCCTTTCGAGGTGGCCAAGGAGATGGTGCGGGTAACGCGGCCCGGCGGTCGGATCATCATGGGGAATTGGATTCCGAATGATCCGACCCTAGTTGCACAAATATTGAAGATCAGCGCGGCCTACACACCACCGCCGCCGGAAGGCTTCGTCAGTCCTATGACTTGGGGTGTCGAAGATGACGTAACAGAGCGGTTTACGGCGGCGGGGGTTCCGAACGACAACATCGCCTTCGCACGGGATACTTTCATCTTCAACTATCCCGGCCCACCGTCGGGCTTCCTTGGCGAGTTCCGCTCCTATTACGGGCCAACCATGAACGCCTTCGCAGCGGCGGAGGGAAGCGGCCGCGCAGACAAGCTCCAGGCCGAGCTGGAGGCGCTGTTCGACAGCCAGAACACGAGCGCGAGCCTGGCCGTCACCCGCATTCCGGCGAACTTCCTGCGTGTGACCGTCGTTCGAGAATGAGATGCCGTGAGGACACGCAGCCGCTCCGCGACATCGACGCCACAAACGCGGGCGTCGTTGAGGCCGCACTGCAATTCGCCTAGCGTGTTTGTGCCAAGGCTTCCCCCGTTGCGCTCTCCGACTGTGCCGCACGCAGACGTGGCGGTAATCTTGCCATATTGCTGATCCTCTCGCGCCGGAGAAACGCCACTAAGGTGAGTACGCTGAGGGGCACATTTTAAGATAAAGGCAAGATGGCCTGCCTAATCTGAAGTGGATGCGACCGTTCGCATTGACTGAGTCCGATAGGAGAATTGATCGGATGCGGTTGAGATCGCTCCTTCTAGCTATCGTCGCCATCGCCAGCCTCATTATGATCGGCGGTGCCTTGTCGGGCTGGCCCCGATCATTTGCTGCGGAGCTGCCGTGGCTCGATCCGGATTGGCTGCAGGCCCATGTGGGCGAAGGCGAGGGACAGATCGCCCCAGTGGTCTTGCAGAGGGCGCGCGCGCTTTATCTGAAGAAGGTGAGCGAAGGCGCAGTCAACAATCCCTGCTACTTCGCCATGGACGCCACGCGCCCCGGCGGCTTGGGACGCCGATTTTACATCATTTGCGAAGCCGACCGAACGTTTCGTGCGGTTCCATCCGGACATGGCGACGGGCGCAACCTTGAAGGCATCGCGGATTTTGCAAACGACATCCGCTGCGCAAAGAACTTCAGCAATGCGATGGATTCACAGCTGACGACCGGCGGCCCGTATGTGACGGCCGAAATCAGAACCTCGTTCAAAGGTTACTATCGCGACCCGGGCGGAAATAGCGTGGCCCTAATGCGATCATTCGTCCAATTCGATGGCGAAGGCGACGCGGCGAACGCCAGGCGGCGCGCCATAGGGGGCCATCCGGCCGTGCTGGTGAAAGGACGCTGCCTCCTAAAAGCTCCGGATGATCCCTACGCGAACGACGACGGTTATGTTCCGTTTGGACAGCTGGTGAATTACACCGGCGGTCGTAGCAACGGCTGCACCACTTGGTCGCCGTCAGATGCCGAACAAATCATTCCTATCGTGAAGGATAAGCCGACGACGCTCTACATCTATCCCGAATTGACCGATATCGTCGCCGTTGCGCGAGCGGTGAAGGCGGGCCGGTCGCCATCGCGCGCGGGACTATATTGGAACACCTCCTGCTTGAGAGAAATCCACTCTCCGAACTTTTGGCCGAGGGAAACTCTCGAGCCGGCCCTCGTTCAATACAAGGAAGATCACCCGCCGCCGCGACCGCAGGCGCCGCCGATTTGCAGGGAGAGTGCTGACAGCGCGGGGTGGGTTGGCGCTATAACGCAGTGGTTTACCAGGGATGACTAAATCGTGGAGGCTTCGTCGAACTCATCAACATTCTGGTTAGGTCGCACAGTAGCGCTCGCGAAACGATGTCCGCTATTGGCACCAGTCCGACCAATCGATGGGCGTTATTCAGGTCGGCCTCTGACCCCAAAGCGGACGCTGCATCGGCAACCAGCGCTCAAACCGTGCAACCTCACCAGCCGTTGAAATACACGAAGGCCCTCCGTCGATGGGCGGAGGACCTCCGATGGTTTAACTCAAAGTCGCAGCCTAGCCAGGATGCTTGCTGGAATAATAGGACTGCGCCTTCGCGAGATTGCCCTTAGGGTCCTTCATGAACTCGGTCTTGGCCGCCTCGTTGCCGAAGCAGTAGGTCTTGCCGTCAAGGGTTGTGTTGACCGAACAGTCCGTCTTGACGTCCTTGCCGCTTGCAAGGCCCTGCGTACACATGTTGTCGAACTCGCCGGTAACAGCCAGAGCTGCTGTGCTTAGACCAAGCAACAGAGCGCCTGCAAAGGCAGACGTGATGTAACCTCTAGTCATTGTCTAATCTCCTTGGGTGGGGGCTTTGGGGGTCTTGCCCCACTTTTTTGATATTAGCACTTGGGGGCGACCACAGTATGTGACCCTAGTCACTTAGCTGTGATGGATACAATGGCTGCTTTTGGAAGCGGGTCACTGTTACCCCCGACCGGCGTGATGGGCCCGCTAATGGCACTAAGCGGACAAGTAGATGGCCCGCCGCGGGGTCAGCCACTGCGGTTCTAAACCCCAACAAATCCGAAAACTGTAGGAACGGATCTCATCCGCTCAGCCGTGTGTCGAGCGGGGTACAGGGAGAACTCGTAAATGAATTTGATCAGACGCTTCATCGACAACGAGTTGGGCGAAGGCCATTGAATATGGTCTGATTGCTGCCGGTATTGCAGTTGCCATTATTACCGCCGTAAACACGATCGGCACCGATCTCTCTGGCTTGTTCGGCAGGGTCTCCGGCAAGCTTACGGCGGAGGCAACTAGTCCAGAAACGTCGAAACGAAGAAAAGGCGTCGGCCGCATCGGCCGGCGCCCTCTCTCGTGGTGTCCGCTACCCCATGGCTGACATGGTTGACGCAACTAAAACCCACTCAAAAAGCAAAACTCTTGTTAGTGCCGGGCTTCGCCACGGCGTATGCAGCAAGACCTGAGTATTTTTCCCGATGACTGCCTGACCGGCATAGGTCGGTGGCGCTTGGGGACAGTCATCGACGACGAGATGCGCGCTTAGTCGAGAAGCATTGGCCGTGTCTGGTGGAAGCTTTACCGCGGATGGTGGCAACAGCGCTCCGCCGTCACGTCAGCTTTTGACCCTTAGCGGAACTCAAGGAGGTTCACCGTGCCACTAAAGCGCGCTTTTTCGCGCATCGCTGTTGGCGTAAGCGGGTGGATCGCTTCACGTCCTCTACTCGCTGAACAACGGAAGCATTTGATCTCGCATCAAGTGGATTGCCTCGACATCGCGGAAAATCTCGTTGAGTCCGGCAACAAGGAGCACGGGCTTTCATCCGCGAGGCGGCACAATCGGCTGGCTTGACCATCGACTGCAACCTAACTGAGGCGATCACCGACGGCGCGCTTCTTGACCGCGACGGGCACGGCGCTGAAGTCCACGCGGTCGGCTATCGCCTCCACCTCGAACGCGAGACAATCTTCGCCAGCAGCGGTCAGCAAGATGATCGCTTCACTCAAACGCTCGGATGCTGCTTCAAGGAATTCGGCGCGTGTCATGCACACCCCCTTGGGCTGACGGCGGACGCATTCTTAACTCTCGGGGGCGGCAACAGGCTACGGGAGTACTTCGTTTGAGCCAATATGGAAGGCGGCGATGACGGATTTCCGTCCCCGTGCGGCGCGCCAATGCCAGACGCTTGCCGCAAAGCCCGCATTGGTCTAGTCCTATGGTTGTGCAAGCTGTCCCAGGTTGCATAGTTCCCTGCATTGCCGAGCCCCGGACCCTAAAGTCCGGGGCTCTTGATGCCCGCCGCGCTGAACTGACGCGCGACTTCGCGCCGTGCGACGCATGTCATCGAACGCGAGCACTATGGAGAGAGGACGAAGACGGGGGTACCCATGAACCCTTCATTTGAGGATAGCGAGCTCGCGGTCATCGATCGCGTTTGCGACGCGGCTTGGGCGCAGGTCGAGGCTCGAGATCCTCAGCGGGACAGGGCGAAGGACGACGAGCGCCGCGCGGTTCTAAGAAGGCGCGTTCTCAATTTCGCGCGCTCGGGCCAAGTCGAGTTCGATACACTTTACCGGATGGTGCTGACGACTATCCCCCACAAATGGTCAGGTAACGGCAGTTCGCTATAGGTCGGCGCGCCGGGGCGGTTGGCAAGGCGCGTGATCCTTTAAGCCCGGAGGCGTGAACCTGGCTGGGCGGGCGCTCGCTTCGGCGGGTCCGCTTCTGGCAAAGCCGACGTAGAGTTAAAGACAAGCCATCGCGCTTTTTCCATCAACTCGGCGTATACTGCGCTCGGGCTTACGCGTGAGTGAGGCTAAGTCGATGCGAACCATCGTGTTCAGCACCGCAGTGATTGCGGGTTTTGTCTGGATGGGCATAACGCCCGCCGATGCAGCCCCCCCGTCAATATTAGGAATTGGCAACACAAACATTCAGGCCGCCGCGGTCAAGAACATTGGCTACCGGCGGCGTTATTACCGGCGATATGGGTATCCGGTGCCCTATGCGTACTATCCTCCAGCGTACGGCTACTACGTGCCCCCGTCAGCGTACCTCTACCCCCCTGCAATGGGCTATGCTCTGCCTCCGGAAGGCGGTTACGTCGACGGTCCTCCTCCGGAGGGTGACTATGGCGACGCTCCTCCTCCAGAGGGCGAGTACGGCGGCGAAGGCGACTATGCCGACGCTCCGCCTCCGGAAAGTTACTGAGCCACCCGCAATTCGCATTAGCAGCTTTTAAGCCGCTTCCGGCACGGACCGGACAATCGCACGCGACACGTCCGCGTCAGCTCCTGACCCAAAGCGGAATGCGGCTTCAGCGGCGCACTCGCTTTGCTGCGCTCGGGCGCATCGGGCTTAACCCCAAAGCGACTTCTCCTTTTGCTACACCCAAGCGCAGAATGCTCCGCCTGACTTGTGTCCCGAACACTCCTTCTACACGGATTGACCCCAAAGCCGCTTGATTTGTCGTAGCTCTGGGGAGGCGCGAGCGCATGGACCTGGAAGTTCTTTCTGCGGCTGGCTCAAGCCAAGCAAAGCGCGCGAAGGTTCTCGACGAGATTTCTGAGGCGTCTTGCCGGGCTGCGCCACCAGTCATGAAAGCACTGACATTAACATCTCTCGCTATGGCACTGATTTTGGCATCGCCGGGCGACGCCAAGGACATTACTGACATTTCTGCCGGTGATCCTATCGTCGCTCCTGCGCCGCACCCGGACCGAGCACACCTCAAGCGAGGCGATTCGGGCGGCGATGTCCCCATTCTCCAGAAGGCCCTCAACAACCATGGGGAGCACTTGACGGTAGACGGCATCTTTGGGCGGCAAACCGAGAAGGCGGTGAAGGACTTCCAAGCCCAGAGCGGCCTGGAGTCGACCGGAGAGGCGGACTCAGGCACTTGGAGTGCTCTAGCGGCGCAACCCGCTCCTGTCGGCAACCCAGCACGCGAACTTGAGATCGCACAGCGAGCCGCCGATCAGGCGAAAGCGCAAGCGAGGGGGCTCGCTAGGCGGGTCGTGAGCCTGAGCTCGCAGCTCGAAAATGCAAACGCCCAACTTGACGAGCTCCAGACAAAATTGGAGCGGACTACGTCGGAGGCGGAGGCGGCCCAAGCTCAGCTCAAGGGCAAGCAGTCTGATCTAGACGCAATGCAAAGCGAGCTTGAGACCGCCAAGCAGGACGCAGAGCAGGCCAAAGCGCAGGCTGCCGAGGTCGCGGGGTTGTTCGCCGGTCTCAACTCGGAGCTCGAAAAGACGAACGCTCAACGCAACGAGCTTCAGACCAAATTGGCTCGGGTCACGTCGGAGGCCGAATTAGCCCAGTCTCAGCTCGAGGATAAGCAGTCTTCTCTAGATGCAATGCAAAGCGAGCTTGAGACCGCCAAGCAGGACGCAGAGCAGGCCAAAGCGCAGGCTGCAGAGGTCGCGGGGTTGTTCGCCGGTCTCAACTCGGAGCTCGAAAAGACGAACGCTCAACGCAACGAGCTTCAGACCAAATTGGCTCGGGCCACGTCGGAGGCCGAATTGGCCCAGTCTCAGCTCGAGGATAAGCAGATCTTCTCTGGATGCAATGCAAAGCGAGCTTGAGACCGCCAAGCAGGAGGCAGAGCAGGCAAGCATTAAGGCGACGGAGTTCGCCAGCTTATTCGCTAGTCTCAACGCGGAAGTCGAGCAAGCCAACGCTCAACTTGCGTCAGCGGCCAACGTGTCCGTAGGCCTGCAATCGTCTGGTGGCGCCCAGCAGCCGGCAGAGACCTTCGGACCGAACGAGCAGCCTCCGGCCCTCTATGTGGACACACCCGACACGTCCGCTCTGGCCGCCGCTCACGTCAGAGTCGGCAACACCCTTATGGCGCAAGGCAATTTCGCCGAGGCGCTAGGGGCGTACCGGGACGGTCTCGCTGTTGCCGACCGCTTGGCCAAAGCCGAACCGGAAAATCCTGAGTGGCAGAACAAGATTGCGCTGATTTCCATCAAGGTCGGCGACGTTCTCATGGCGCAAGGCAATTTCGCCGAGGCTCTTGAACCTGTACCGGAAAGGACTGGCTGTTGCCGACCGCTTGGCCAAGTCCGACCCCGGTGATGCAGACCGGCAGCGCAATCTCTCCGTTGCATACAATAAGTTCGGTGATGCGCTCGCGGCAGGAGGCAACCTCACCGAAGCGCTGAGAATTTTTCAAAACAGCCTTGCCATTCGCGAGCGGCTTGCCAAGGCCGATTCCAGCAATACTGACCTCCAGCGCGATCTCGCGATCGGTCAAGGCGCCATCGCCGCCGTGCTCGCACAACAAGGCGACGCCTCAGGCGCGCTCGACTTGTTGCAACAGGCGCGGGTCATCATTGCGCGCCTTGTGGAGCAATCGCCGGGTAACCACCAGTTGTCTAACGACCTGGCCGTGTTCGATGGCAACATCGCGAAGTTGGAGCAGATCAGTGCGCCTGGAGCGGACGATGCCCAACCAAAACAAGCCGTCCGATAAACTTCTTGTGGATGTCCGCTCCTGGCACTTAGCGAGACCTTCAACCCAAAGCGGACGAGCTTCAGCGAGCGGCGGCCTCTTACTTTGCATGGGGTTGTTTTGGTAATTTCGCTTACGCTTAGCGCCAGAGCCAAGCTGCTAACCGTCAAGCTTGATCTCGCTGAGCGTAATCAATCCGCTGCCCCATGTCGTCGGTACGACAATTCGATAGGGGATGTAGAAATCCGTTCGAGGCAGGGAAACAAGCCAGACCTCGATGTCGTCGGTCTGGCTCATGTACTTGATGCCGGGGTGGTCAGGCCGATAGCCGCCGAGCGGCACGAATTTCACGCGGCAAACCGCCAAGGGACCGGAGAGGCGAGGAGGAGCATTTTCCTCCGCACGCTCGGATCGCTTCGGCGTGAGAATGATGTCAAAGCGTTGTTTGCCGTCGAATACTGGCACCGTTTGCTGACAAATATTGAGATAGCTACCCGATCCCTGCGAGCGCACGGATAAGAAGGTCGCGGTCAGGGGATCAAGCACGTGTTCGAGCTGAGCCGCCGTTATGGGGACACTGCGCGGGTTCGGCTTCTTACGCGGCACGATGGAAACTTGGTCCACGGCGCCATCGCTGAAACTTAAGCCGCGCTCTTCCCGCTTGCTGCCACCCTTGTAAGTGACCTTGAACCGCGAAGGCTCGGCGCCCAGCTTTGACAATTTTCCAGTGCTTTCGGTTTTGCCCGACGCCCGATAGATCATGCCGCTGATGAGCGAAAACCGACCCTGTGCCTTCAGCTCATAGGCCGGGCCTTTAAGCTTGGCCGTAAGATGGAAGTCGCCCAAATTGAATGCAGCGAGGTCGACGCGATAGGTCGCTGCAATTTGAATCCGCTGGTCAGTTGCTTCGGCGGGCGCGAGGCCGCTCAGCGGACCGCAAAGCCCCAGCAGCGCAGCTAACAAGATAACGGTGACTGGTCTTTGATTCATTTCGGCCCGGCAATAGTTAGAGTTCACCATCGCTATGGTGGTGCCTACTGAACCTGCTGGTTGAGGTAGGCCGCGACGTCGTCATGCATCTTGAACACGGCGTTCTTCACCTCTTCCTTGGGGGCCTTGCTGTTCACCGCGTTGACGACATCGAGCCATAGATTGTTCGGCAGGCCGACCTCGTTGGCGCGCGATTGAATCACGCCGCCGATGCCCTGGTCGTCGCCGGGCTCATAAAGCAGGATCAGCAGATTGGATTTGACCGAGATCTCGAACAGCAGGCCGGCATTCTTGCCGAACTGCTCGGCGATCTTCCGGCCGATATCGGCGCCGGCACCCTTGATGAGATACTCGATCACCGCGGCGTAAGTCTCCACCGGCGTCGCGGCGCGCGGCGGGAAGGGTTTGATCTCGATCTTCATCGCGTCGGTGAACGGCTTGATGCTGTCGATCAGCTCCTTGACGTTCGTGTCCTCACCGCCTTGCGCGTAGAGCAGGCCGGCGAGACTGAGCTGGTCGCCGATCTTCCAGGCGGCGGCCTTGGCAACAGCGCTCTCCTGCGCATGGACCGAAGCAATGCCGAGCACGAGCAAAACGGCCGCCGCCAGAGCCCAGGCAAAACGATGCTTCAAACTCAACGGTCCAGATTGACGGTACATGGCGTGGTTCGGGGCCCTTCGCTTAGGTTCGCCGAGACATGATCGTCCCGGCCGGGGCGCAACGATAGCCAGCGGGCCGACGAAAGTCGCCAGGATTGTTTTTGCGTGTTTTGCAGCGGTGGCAGACGTGCGCCGTGAACTTTTTCAGCCCTGGCACCCAGACCAGCCTGTTCGCCAAGCTCGATGTCACCTTCGGCGATGAGACCGACGGCGTCGGTGCCAAAGCGGGCGCGCGCGTGAGCTGGTAGGGTTTAGGCCCATCCCCGAATCAGCCGCGCACGAAACGGCTTGGCCAAAGCGGCGGCAGTCCCTGCAAATTTCCGTGAGATCGGCCAAATTGACGCGACTTTACCGCGCATTTGTTGGCGAATCCTTGGTCCTAAACTCATTGCCGCTCGCGTTCCCGGCCAGCTTTGGGGTAGCGTCGGGCGAGAACCGCCCTTGCAAAGCGAGGGCTCACGGCACAGTTGGGCCTTAAGAGCCCCGCAAGAGATGCGGCCATGATCGAGAAGCGAAACCGTAACGGCGGCAGAGACCGCGACGACGAGCCCGACGAGGACACGGGGTCTGGCGACAGCGAGGCCGAGGCGCGCAACGTGCAAGAGGCGCCCGCGCGGAAACCTTCCGTGCAAGCCAAGCAGGGCATGGGCGCCGGCACGCGGCTCGTCCTGTTGCTGCTGATCATGGCGCTCGCCGGGCTCGGCTATCGCTATTGGGGCTTTTGGCAAAGCGGACCTACCGAGGCGACCGCGCCGCCGCCTCCTGCCGTCACCGTGGCCAAGCCTTTGGTCAAGGAGATGGAGGAGTGGAGCGACTTCACCGGCCAGTTCGAGGCGCGAGAATCGGTCGAGGTGCGGCCGCGGGTGAGCGGCTATCTCGAATCCATCAATTTCACCGACGGCCAGCTGGTGAAGCGGGGCGACCTGCTCTTCGTCATCGAGCCGCGCCCGTTCGAGCTCGCGGTTGAGACCGCCAAGGCGCAACTGGCCCAGAACGAAGCGCAGCTCCAGCTGGCCAAGGCCCAGCTCGATCGGACCGCGCAACTGCGCAAGAACGATTACGCCACGCAAGAGACCTATGACGAGCGGGTCGCGCAGGTGAACATCGCCACCGCCTCGCGCGACGCGGCGGTCGCCGCCGTCAACCAGGCGCAGCTCAATCTCGACTACACGCGGGTGACCGCGCCGGTCTCTGGCCGCATGGGCCGGCACGAGGTGAGCACCGGCAATCTGATCGTCGGCGGCACCGGCGGCTCGACCACGCTGCTCACCACCATCGTCTCGCTCGATCCGATCTGGCTCAGCTTCAATGTCAGCGAGGGCGACGGCATGACCTATAAGCGCCTCGTGCAGAGGGGCGAGATCAAGTCGCCGCGCGACAACGCGGTCGAGGTGCAGGGCCAGCTGATGGACGAGAAGGAGTGGACACTGAAGGGCACCATCGACTTCGTCGACAATCAATATGACCGCTCCTCGGGCACGATCCGCGTGCGCGCCGCCTTCCCCAATCCCGATCTCTTCATCACGCCGAACCAATTCGGGCGCGTGCGCGTGCCGATGTCGCAACTGCGGCCGACCCTGCTGGTGCCGGACGCCGCGGTGGTGACCGATCAGTCGGTGAAGATGCTGTTCACGGTCGCGCCCGACGGCACGGTGGTGCCGAAGCCGGTCGAGCTCGGCCCGGTCACCGACGACAATCTCCGCGTGATCCGGACCGGCATCACCGCCGACGATTCGGTGATCATCAACGGGCTGTTGCGAGCGCGGCCGGGCCAGAAGGTCACGCCGGAGCAGGGCACGATCGGTGCGCCACCGGCGGCACCGGGCGCGGCACCGGCGGCGCCAGCGGGTCACTGATGAATATTTCGCATTTCTTCATCGACCGGCCGATCTTCGCGGCCGTGATCTCCATCCTGATCACGCTGATCGGTGGCGTCGCCTATTTCAGCCTCCCCGTGGCGCAATATCCCGACATCGCGCCGCCCTCCATCTCGGTCACCGCGTCCTATCCCGGCGCCTCGGCCGACATCGTCGCCAAGACCGTCGCCACGCCGATCGAGCAGGAGGTCAACGGCGTCGACGACATGCTGTACATGACCTCGCAATCGACCAGCGACGGCGCCATGTCGCTGGCGGTCACCTTCAAGCTCGGCACCAATCTCGATACGGCGCAGGTGCTGGTGCAGAACCGGGTCGCCATCGCGCAGCCGCGCCTGCCCGAGGAGGTGCGCTCGATCGGCGTCACCGTGGTGAAGCAATCGCCAGACCTGATGATGGTGATCCATCTGTCATCGCCCGACGCTTCGCGCGACCTGCTCTACATTTCCAACTACGCGACGCTGCATGTGAAGGACGTGCTCGCCCGCATCGACGGCGTCGGCAATGTCACCATCTTCGGCGCCCGCGACTACTCGATGCGCGTCTGGCTCAATCCGGAGAAGCTCGCCGCGCGCAATCTGACCGCCGGCGACGTGGTCAGCGCGCTGCGCGGGCAGAACGTGCAGGTGGCGGCCGGCGTCATCAATCAGCCTCCCGTGCCGCAGCCCGGCGCCTTCCAGCTCAATGTCGAGACGCAAGGGCGCCTCGCCGACCCGGCGGCTTTCGGCAATATCATCGTCAAGTCGGAGGCCGACGGGCGCGTGGTGCGCATCCGCGACATCGGCCGCGTCGAGCTCGGCGCCGCCGACTATAACCGCAACGGCTATCTCGACGAGCGGGTGGCCATCCCCATGGGCATCTTCCAGCGCCCGGGGTCGAACGCCCTGCAAACCGCGGCGGCGGTGCAGGCGGCCATGGCGGAGCTGTCGAAGTCCTTTCCCGCGGGCATCCAATACGACATCGTCTACAACCCGACCGTGTTTATCTCGCAATCGGTCGACGCGGTGATCGAGACCATTTTCGAGGCGGTGATCCTCGTGGTGGTGGTGATCATTCTCTTCTTGCAGACCTGGCGCGCCTCGGTGGTGCCCATCGTCGCGATTCCCGTGTCGCTGATCGGCACCTTCGCCGTGCTGGCCGCGCTCGGCTACTCGCTCAACAATCTGTCGCTGTTCGGGCTCGTGCTCGCCATCGGCATCGTGGTCGACGACGCCATCGTCGTGGTGGAGAATGTCGAGCGCAATATCCGCGAAGGCTTGAGCCCGCGCGACGCCGCCTACCGCACCATGGAGGAGGTTGGCGGGGCGCTGATCGCCATCGCGCTGGTGCTCTCCGCCGTGTTCATCCCGTCGGTGTTCTTGAGCGGAATTCTCGGCCAGTTCTTCCGCCAGTTCGCCGTCACCATCGCCACCGCCACGATCATCTCGCTGATCGTGTCGCTCACCTTGAGTCCGGCGCTCTGCGCGCTCTTGTTCAAGCCGCACGATCCCGAGCATCGGCCGAGCAATTTCTTCTCGCGCGCGCTGAACGGCTTCTTCACCGGCTTCAACCGCGCCTTCGAGTGGGTGTCGTCGCGCTACGGCGCGATGACCGCGCGGCTGGTGCGCGTCTCGACCATCATGCTGCTGGTCTATGCCGGCCTGATCGCCTTCACCGTGTTCCAGTTCCGCTCGGCGCCGACCGGCTTCATCCCGCAGCAGGATCTCGGCTATCTGATCAACATCATCCAGCTGCCGCCCGGCGCGTCGCTGGCGCGCACCGACGAGGTGGCGCGGAAGGTCACCAAGATCGTGCTCGACACGCCGGGCATCGCGCACGCCGTGCCGATCGTCGGTCTCGACGGCGCGACCTTCACCAGCGCGCCCAATGCCGCCGTCGTCTTCACGCCGCTCGACGACTTCAAGGAGCGGGCCGAGAAGGGCGGCGAGAGCGCGAATGAGCTGATTGCCACGCTGAACCAGAAATTCGCCTCGATCCAGGAAGCGGTCGTGATCAGCGTGTCGCCGCCGCCGGTGCGCGGCATCGGCACGACCGGCGGCTTCAAGATGGAGGTGCAGGACACCCATGGCGGCGATCTGGCGCAGCTCGAAGCCGTCGCCCAGTCGATCGTCGGCCAAGCCAACCAGACGCCGGGCCTGACCAGCGTGTTCACCACCTTCAACACGCGCACGCCGAAGGTCTATGCCGATATCGACCGCGTCCGCGCCGAGATGCTGGGCGTCAACACCGACGACGTGTTCCAGACGCTGGAGGTCTATCTCGGCTCGCAATATGTCAACGATTTCAACTTCCTAGGCCGAACCTACCGGGTCACCGCGCAGGCCGACGGCGATTTCCGCCAGGACCTGCACGCCATCGGCCAGCTGAAGACGCGCAACGCCCAGGGGCAGATGGTGCCGCTCAGCTCGGTCGCCTCGTTCCGCGACATCACCGGGCCGTATCGCGTCGAGCATTTCAACCTGTTCCCGTCGGCCGCGGTGCAGGGCGGCACGCAGCCCGGCTATTCGACCGGCTACGGGCTCCAGGCCATGGAGCAGATCGCGCAGAAGCTCCTGCCCGAGGGCTACTCGTATCAATGGACCGAGCTCGCCTATCAGGAGAAGGCGGCCGGCAACACCGCCATCTTCGTGTTCGGCGCGTCCGTCGTATTCGTGTTCCTGCTGCTGGCGGCGCAATATGAGAGCTGGGCGCTGCCGCTCTCGGTCATCCTGATCGTGCCGATGTGTCTGCTCGCGGCGGTGAGCGGGCTCTTGATGCGCGGCATGGACGTCAACATCCTCGCGCAGATCGGCTTCGTCGTGCTGATCGGCCTCGCGGCCAAGAACGCCATTCTGATCGTCGAGTTCGCGCGACAGAACGAGGAGCATGGCGAGGACCGCTTCCAGGCGGCGACCGAAGCCGCGCGCGTGCGCTTGCGGCCGATCCTGATGACGTCCTTCGCCTTCATCCTCGGCGTGCTGCCGCTGGTGATCGCCACCGGCGCCGGCGCGGAGATGCGCCAGTCGCTCGGCACCGCGGTGTTCTTCGGCATGATCGGCGTCACCGTGTTCGGCCTGATCTTCACGCCGGTGTTCTACGTGGTGGTGCGGCGCTTCGCGGCGAAGCCGCATGCGCATGGCAGCGAAAGCATCGCCCCGGCGGAGTGAGACCAAGTCCGCCGGTATGACGCCGAGCCCTTGACTAGGGCACAGCACGACGCGGAATCGCGCCTTGCCGCTCAGCATGCGCTCGTAAGCCTCCGCCGCTTTCGCCAGCGGATAGGTCTCGATCATCGGCGCCACGCCGGTCAGCGCGCTGAAGCGCATCGTGTCCTCCGAATCGACCGAGGTTCCCGACGGCCAGCCCCTGACGCCGCGCCGCGCGCCAATGACATGGAACGGATTGACCTCGATCGGCTCGGGCGAGGCGCCGACCACCAGCAGCGTGCCGTCGATGCCGAGCCCGTCGATCAAAGGCGTCATGGCCTTGCCGCTCGTCACCGTGGCGAGGATCACCTTGGCGCCGCCGAGCGCCATCAGCGCCGCGGCGGCATCCTCGGTCTCGCTGTCGATGTAGCGATGCGCGCCGAGCTCGAGCGCGAGCTTCGCCTTGTCCTTGCCGCGAGCGATGGCGATCGTGTGGAAGCCCATCTTTGCGGCGAACTGCACGGCAAGATGCCCGAGCCCGCCGATGCCGTGAATGGCGACGACATCGCCAGGCTTCGCGCCGGCATTGCGCAGCGCATTGAAAGTGGTGATGCCGGCGCAGAGCAGCGGCGCCGCGGCGGCGGCGTCAAGCTCGTCGGGAATCGACGCCAAGGCGTCGATCGGCGCGATCATGTAATCGGCATAGCCGCCGTCATAATGGATGCCGGGCACTTTGAGATTGCGGCAGGTGATGAAGTCGCCGCGGCGGCAGCGGTCGCAGACGAAGCAAGCCCCGCCGAACCAGCCGACGCCGACCCTCTGGCCGGCCTTCCAGGTGGTGACGTCGGGGCCGATGGCGTCGATCCGCCCGGCGATCTCGTGTCCCGGCACCGCGGGGTAGTGCACGCCGGGAAAGGTGCCGGTGGCGACGAAGGCGTCGCTATGGCAGATGCCGCAGGCCTCGACCTTGATGCGTACCTGGCGGGGACCGGGCTCAGGTATCGGCCGTTCGACGAGCTCGAAGGGGGCGTTCGGCTTGGCGATCTCGATGACGCGCATGGGGAACTCCTTAGGGGGCAGGGGGACTTGCTCAGCCGAAGATATGGGCCTCGCTGAGCCCGTTGAAAATCGATTGCACCGCGAGTGCGGCAAGCAGCACGCCGAACACCCGCACGATCACTTTGCGCGCCGTCACGCCGATCCATTGATGGATCTCCTGGGCGGTGAGCAGCAGCACGAGCGTGACCGTCATCACGGCGATGATGGCGGCGACGACCGCGCCGAGCAGCGTGAGGTCGCCCTTGGTGGCGGCGGTGAGCACGATGGCGGATGTCATGGCGCCGGGTCCGGCGAGGAGGGGGGTCGCCAGCGGGAACACGGCGATCTCGGCATGGGCTTCCGCCTTGCTCTCGGCCTCCTCGCTCTCCTTCACCGTGAGGGTCGTGGGCGCGGGCTTCTTGGCAAGCGTCATCTCGAGCGCAATCATGAAGAGGATGATGCCGCCCGCGGTTTGCAACGCCGCGAGCGAGACGCCGAGCTGGCGCAGCACGGGTCCGCCGAACAGGGCGAACAGCAGGATGATCACCGTGGCGATGAATACCGCCTTGACCGCAATCCCGCGGCGCTCCTCGCGCGTCATATTGGGCGTCAGCGAGGCGAGCAGCACGGCCGTGTCGATCGGGCCGATCACGGCAAAGAAGGTGGTGAACGCGGTCAGCGCGGTTTCGAGCATGGCGGGCTAAGGGTTCGAGGGCGGGCCCTTCTAGCACCTTTCGCCGTTAAGCACGACGCGGCGCCTGACCAAGGCCGTTGCTCAAAACGCAAGCATCGGATTAAGATGCCTGAAAATAGAACAGAGGAAACGCGCCGGGCTTTGGAGCGGCTGGTTTTTTGGAGAGCTGGGACGGGCGCGATTGCCGCAAATTGCTGAGAGGGTGAGTGTCGAAGTGAAGGCTGATGAGCCTTCCCTGCTTTCCCGCAAATTCTTCGATGAGATGCGCGCGCCCGACGGCACCGTCAGGCACGCCTATGCCGCGCTTGCCGGCCTGCTCGACAATCTCTCGATCGATTCCCTCGTCACCAAGCAGAACGCGGCCGAGGAGCTGTTCCGCCGGCTCGGCATCACCTTCGCCGTCTATGCCGAAGGGGGCTCGACCGAGCGGCTCATTCCCTTCGACCTGATCCCGCGCATCCTCGACCGCTCCGAGTGGGACCTCGTCGAGCGGGGCTGCCTCCAGCGGGTCAAGGCGATCAACGTCTTCCTCTACGACATCTATCACGACCAGGAGATCATCAAGGCCGGGTTGGTGCCGCAGGAATTCGTCCTGCTCAACTCCGCCTTCCGCCCGGAGATGCTGGGCGTCGAGCCGCCGAAAAATGTTTATGCGCATATCGCCGGCATCGATCTGATCCGCACCGGCGAGCGCGATTTCTTCGTGCTCGAGGACAATGTGCGCACGCCGTCGGGCATTTCCTACGTGCTCGAGAACCGCGAGATCATGATGCGGCTGTTTCCCGATGCGTTCGCCGGGCAGAGCATCTCGCCGGTCGGCAACTATCCCGAGCAGCTGTTGGAGAATCTGCGCGCGGTGGCGCCGTCCGGCGCCGAGGACCCTGTCGTCGTGCTGCTGACACCGGGCCGCTACAACAGCGCCTATTTCGAGCACGTGTTCCTCGCCGAGCAGATGGGCATCGAGCTGGTCGAGGGCGGCGATCTGTTCGTGCGCGACGGCTTCGTCTGGATGCGCACCACCGAGGGCCCGGTCAAGGTCGACGTCATCTATCGCCGCGTCGACGACGATTTCATGGACCCGCTCGCCTTCCGCGCCGATTCCGCGCTCGGCGTTCCGGGCTTGCTCAGCGTGATCCGCACGGGCCGCGTCGCGCTCGCCAACGCGCTCGGTACCGGGGTCGCCGACGACAAGGCGATGTATTGCTACGTGCCGCGCATGATCGAGTTCTATCTCGGCGAGCACGCGATCCTCAACAACGTGCACACTTACATGTTGCGCGACCCCAAGCAGCGGCAGCACGTGTTCGAGAACCTGCATAATCTCGTGGTGAAAGAAGTGCAGGGTTCCGGCGGCTACGGCATGCTGATCGGGCCGGCCTCCACCGCCGAGGAGCGCGACGCCTATAAGCGCCGCGTCATGGCGAACCCCGACAATTATATCGCCCAGCCGACGCTGGCGCTGTCCACCGCGCCGACGCTGATCGACGGCGAGATCGTGCCGCGCCATGTGGATCTCAGGCCGTTCGTGCTGTCCGGCAAGGAGACCAGCGTGATCCCCGGCGGGCTGACGCGTGTCGCGCTGCGCAAGGGCTCGCTCGTGGTGAATTCGAGCCAGGGAGGCGGCACCAAGGACACTTGGGTGCTGGAGCGTTGAGCATGATCCGGAAAAGTGGCAACCGGTTTTCCGACAGGATCATGCGGAGTAGGAAGTCATGCTGAGCCGCACCGCGGAAAACCTGTTCTGGATGGCCCGCGACATGGAGCGGGCGGAGAACACCGCGCGCATGCTCGATGTCAGCTTCCGCATGGCGCTGCTGCCGTCGACCATCAACAAGCAGGCGCTGCATTTCGAGCCGATCCTCGCCATCGCGCCGGGCGACGGGCGTTTCGGCGAGCTCTACGGCGAACTGACGCATGAGACCATCGTGCGCTACGTGGCGCTGGAGCCCGCCAATCCCGCCTCGATCTGGTCGCTGATCAAGCTCGCGCGCGAGAATGCCCGCGCCCAGCGCTCGGCCATTTCCAGCGAGGCGTGGGAGAGCCTCAACTCGACTTGGCTGCAAGTGCAGAATCTCGATTTCGCCGGGCTCACGCGCTGGGGTTATCGCGACTTCTTCGACTGGGTGAAGGAGCGCTCGCATCTGTTCCGTGGCGTGGTGTTCGGCACCATGCTGCATGACGACGCCTTCCGCTTCATCAGGCTCGGCACCTTCATCGAGCGCGCCGACAACACCGCGCGCATCCTCGACGTCAAATATCACGTGCTGTTGCCGGAGGCCGAGCAGGTCGGCGGCTATGTCGACTATTACCAATGGGGCGCGCTGCTGCGCTCGGTCGGCGCGTTCCGCGCCTATCGCCGCGTCTATCACGACACGGTCTACCCGTGGCGCATCGCCGAATTGCTGATCTTGCGCGCCGACATGCCGCGCTCGCTGCATCATTGCTACGAGGTGGTGATCGGCACGCTCGACGAGCTCGCCGGCAAGAAGCAGCTCGAATGCCGCCGGCTCGCCGGGCAGATCTATGCGCGGCTCCGCTATGGCCGGATCGACAAGATCTTCCAGTCGGGCCTGCACGAATTCCTGATCGATTTCATCGCTTCCAACAGCGCGCTCGGCGTGCAGCTGCAGGACGATTTCCTGATGACGCCGACCATCATCGCGGGAGCGGCGTAGAACCATGCTGATCCGCGTCGAGCATGCCACCTGCTACGCCTATTCCGAGCCGCTGGTGTCGAGCACGCAATATCTGCGCATGACGCCGCTCTCCGGCCGCACGCAAGCGGTGGAGAGCTGGAAGCTCAGCTGCCCCGGCGCCACCACCACGCCGTGGCAGGACCAATACGGCAATCTCTGCCATACGCTCACCGTGGCGCAGCCGGTCAACGAGCTCGAGATCATGGTCGCGGGGTTGGTGCGCACGCGCGATACCAACGGCGTGGTCGGGCGCGCGACCGGCGAATTGCCGCCGGCGATCTATCTCCGGGAGACGCCTTACACGATAGCCACGCCCTCGATCCGCGCGTTCGCGCAGCGCTTCGAGGCCAAGCTCAAACGCGACGCGATCGAGACGCTGCACGAGATCATGCTGGCGATCGCCGACGAGGTGGAATACCGCAAGGGCGAGACGCACGTGCATACAACCGGCGCCGAGGCGCTGGAGCAGAAGAGCGGCGTGTGCCAGGACTATGCGCATATCTTCTGCGCCACGGCGCGCGTGCTCGGCGTGCCGGCGCGCTATGTCAGCGGCTATCTGACCCACGAGGCGCATGCCTCGAGCCATGCCTGGGCCGAGGCCAATGTTGACTATCTCGGCTGGGTCGGCTTCGATCCGACCAATCGCGCCTGTGCCACAGATGCGTATATTCGCACCGCCACCGGTCTCGACTATGCTGAAGCCAGTCCGATCCGGGGGGTGCGCAGCGGCGGCGGGGTCGAGACCATGACGGTGAAAGTCAGTTTCCCAAGCCAACAACAGCAGCAAAGCCAATAACCAAGGGAGGACACGTGACTTATTGCGTCGGCATCCTGCTCGATGAGGGCGTGGTGCTCGCTTCGGACTCTCGCACCAATGCGGGCATCGACCGGGTCTCGACCTTCCGCAAGATGTTCACCTTCGAGAAGCCGGGCGAGCGTTTCTTCGCGCTGCTCACCGCGGGCAATCTCTCGCTCACGCAAGGGGTGATCAGCCTGTTGAGCGAATGGCTCAATACCGAGGACCCCGAGCGCGATCTCTACGCGGTTACCTCGATGTTCGGCGCGGCGCGGGTGGTCGGCACGGCATTGCGCGAGATCCACAAGATCGACGGCGGCTATCTCCAGCAGCGCGACGTGGACTTCACCGGCTCCTTCATCCTTGCCGGGCAGCTCAAGGGCGGACAGCTCCGATTGTTCCTGGTGTACGACGCCGGCAATTTCATCGAGGCGATGGGCGACACCACCTATTTCCAGATCGGCGAGGTCAAATACGGCAAGCCGATTCTCGACCGCATCATCCAGCGCGATACGAGCTTGAGCGACGCCGCCAAATGCGCGCTGATCTCCTTCGACTCGACGATGCGCTCGAATGTCTCGGTCGGGCCGCCGATCGATCTCCTGATCTATCGCCGCAACTCGCTGAAGAAGGACTTCACGACGCGGCTCGAGGACGAGCATCCCTATCTCCAGGCGATCCGCGAAGGCTGGGGCGGCGCCATCCACAAGGCGTTCCACGATATCAGCCACGATCCGGGCTGGACGTTCTAGCCTCGTGCGCTAATAGGTCCGGCCGGTCTCTCCGCCCGGCGTGAAGCTCGACGACGGCGCATAGGACGACGACGAAAAGCCGCTGCTCGGCCCAGACGAGGCGCTGCGCAGATCGCTCGCTCCGGCGGCCGGGCTTCTGGCGCTGCCGTCATCGGTCCGTGTCTGGTTGGCTTCCTGGATGATCTGCGCGGCGAGGTCGCGCATCGCCTCCAATTGGTGCACGAAGGTGTCCATCTGCTTCTTGACGTGCTGGCTTTGCAGCTCGATGGCTTGAGCGATGTCCTTGGTTTCGGCGAGCCGCATCGCCAGGGCGAAATTCGCTTCCGCATTCAGCCGGGTGATCTCGGCGATCTTGGCGTTGAGCGCGTAGAGGCTGGCGCGGCCGGACGGCGAGGCGTTTTCGAGCGACTTCCAGGTCTTCTCGCTGGTCGTGACGAAGGTCTCGAACGCGCGCTTGGCCTGCTCGATGCTCAGCTTCATCAGCTCGCGCATCACTTGCTCAGGCTTCATGAATGCGTCGTTGGCAGACATGCTACTCTCCCTACTCTGCTCGTGGCGTACCACCCTTGTGTCAGGTGCCTGCGGCTCCGGCTGCGGCGCTTGCCGCGACGGCGGCTGAGGCGGGGCTTGCGGCGGCTGCGGTGGCGATTTCGGCCGGTTCGGCGCCGCTTGGTTAGCGGCCTTCTCCATGGCCAATAACATCGTGTAATAGGGCCACCAGGCAGCCCACATAAAGTTCTTGAACAGCATGAATAGCATGCGCCCGTTCCTCGCGGGAGCGAGCGATCGCGCCCGCCTGCAAAACATCATGGCCTAAAGCAAGGTCATCCGCGAGGGTTACCGTCAAACGTGCTTTCCAAATGCCCGGATGGTTGCCGGTTTGTCGCCGAGAGCGCAGCGCTAACCTTTGTACAACCAAGCCTACAGTAGAACGCTGCTTGGGCCTGACCAATGAGGCGACACGGGAATGAACATCCATATTCACCATTTCCATTCCAAGGGCGCCGTCGCCGACCAGGCCGCGCTCGAGCAGTTCCAGAAGCAATGGGCGACCTATCAGAAATTGGTGGATGAGGACGCGCTCGCGCATAGAGAAGTGGGAGCGATCCTGCACGGCTGCGCTTGCAGCGCTTCCCAAGCCGTTCGCCTTTGTCGACATCGCTTGCGGCGATGCCGGCCAGATGAAGGCGGCGCTGTTGGGCACCAAGGCGCGGCATTATCACGGCATCGATCTGTCCGAGCCCGCGCTCGAACTCGCCGCCAAGAATCTCGACGGCGTGCCGTTCGAGATCGAGCTCGACCATCGCGATTTCGTCACGGCGCTGACCAAGCGGCCGGAGCCGGCCGACGCCGCCTGGTGCGGGCTCTCGATCCATCACCTCTCGACCGAGGGTAAGCGCGACCTGCTCAAGGCGATCCGCGGCTCGACCTCAGCCTTCCTGATGATCTACGAGCCGACCCGGCTCGAAGGCGAGAGCCGCGACGACTATCTGGCGCGCTTCCGCCGCGTCAATCGTCCCGCCTGGACCTTCATGACCGAAGACGAGTGGGACCAGATCGACCATCACGTCACGACCTGCGACTACCCCGAGACGAGCGCGACTTGGGTCGCGCTCGGCCGCGAGGCCGGCTTCGCCGATGCACGCGAGATGTTCTGCGATCCGACCGGCTTCTACCGCGTCTTTCGCTACGAAGTCTGAGGCCAGCGGCTATTCCGCGGCTTGCATCGCGCGCTTATGCGAATGGCCGCGGCAGGACGCCGAGATGCACTCGACATGGCGGTGGTCGGTGCCGCAGCAGCCGCCCAGCACGTTGATCCACGGGAAGCGGCGGAGCAGCTCGGCATATTGCTCGCCGAGCTCTTGCGGGTGGCCCGCGTCGAGCTCGGTGGAATTGTCGAGCTCGGCATGGCTCTTGCGCGAGGCGTTGGCCCTGATCCCGCGCAGGCGCTGCATCCAGGCGGCATGCTCGTCCAACACCGCGCTGAAATGATCGGGGTGGGCGCAATTGATCATGTAATAAGCCGGCGCAGCGTCGGTCTCGCGGTCGACCGCCTCGAATCGCCTCGCCGAGGGCTTCGCCGGTCGGAAGCCTGCCGTCGGTTTCGAGCGTGAAGGAGATCACGCATGGGATTGACGCGGCCTCGGCCGCGCGCGCGACACCAATTGCCTCGTTGACATTGGTCAAGGTGAAGGCGGTGACGAGATCGGCGCCTGCATCCTTCAGCACGCCGATCTGCCAAGCATGATAGGCTTCCGCCTCCCATGCGCTCATGACAGCGCCGGGATCGTAGCCGTCGCCGCGCGGCCCGATCGCGCCGCTGATCACCAGCGGCGTCCTGTTCGTCGCCTGCGCCGCGCGGATCGCGTGCAGCATGTCGATGGCGGCGCGGTTGGCGGCGGCGAGCCTGTCGCGATCGTAGCCGAGCTTCGCGCCCCAGTCGGGATTGGCGCGCCAGGTCGGGCTCTCCAGAATGAATCCGGCGCCGTGCCTCACCGCCATCGCAACATAGCGATCGTAATAAGCGCGCAGCGCCGCGCGGCCGCGCTCGCTGTCGATCAGGGTGAAGGCCTCGAACATCGGCAGCTCGAAGCCCTCGTGATAGATCAGCGTGGTCTCGAGCCCGCCGTCGCTGAGATAGAGCCCGCCGTCGAGCTGGGGCAGGCGGCGATATTTGGCGTGCTGAACATTGGTCATGATCAAAGCTCCGGGGGATAAGGGGTTCGCGTTGGCCGGAAGATGGGTGTGGCGGCCGGCGCGCGCTAGTGAACTCGTGGTGCACCCATCTGCCGGTGGGAGCTTCACCAGGACATAGTCGTCATGCCCGGCGGACAGTGCCGGACATTCACGAGTTGTCCGCCAATAATCGGTGAGGATGGATGGCGCTCGTCGCACAGTCACGTCAACTGTACCCGTGGTACAGTCGTCTGCCGGAGAGACGAGCATGCAGGACGTACAGCAGCGGAAGGGTGGAGATACGCGCGAGCGCATTCTCGACGCGGCCGAGGCTGCCGTGCTGGAGAAGGGCTTCGCCGCCACCTCGATCGAGGAGCTGATCGCCGCGGTCGGCATCACCAAGAGCGGGTTCTTCTATCATTTCAAGGACAAGGGCGAGCTCGCCAAGGCGCTTCTGCTCCGCTACATCGAGCGCGAGAACACTCTGTTCGATGAGCTGTTCGCCCGCGCCGACGCGCTCAACGAGGATCCGCTGCACGGTTTCCTCGTCGGCCTCAAGATGCTGTCCGAGCTGATGGCCGATCTTCCGGGCGGTCATCCCGGCTGCCTGGTCGCCTCGTTCTGCTATCAGGATCGTCTGTTCGACAAAGAGGTGTGCGACCTGAACGAGGCGGCGGTGCTCGGTTGGCGCAAGCGATTTCGTGCGCGGCTCGATCTGATTGCCGCGCGCTATCCGCCGCGCATCAAGGTCGATCTCGACGACGTCGCCGACATGCTGTCGGTGATGGCCGACGGCGGCATCATCGTGTCGCGCATCGTCAAGGACAAGGATGCCCTGCCGCGGCAGGTGATGCTCTACCGCGATTTCGTCCGCGCGATCTTTCTTGGGGCGTGAGCGAGGCGCCGCTACTCGGCGGCGAGCCTCACATACTCGCCCTTGCCGACGGGGCAGGCCGCCCACAGCTCGCCCAGCGCGCCGATCAGATAAGCGATCTCGGCGTCGGTATGGACCGGCGAGGGGGTGAAGCGCATGCGCTCGGTGCCGCGCTTCACCGTCGGGTAATTGATCGGCTGCACGTAGATGCGATAATGCGTGAGGAGGGTGTCGGTCACCGCCTTGCAGTGCACCGGATCGCCGACCATCACCGGCACGATGTGGCTGTTGTTCTCCATCACCGGCAGGCGGGCCTCGGCCATCAGACCCTTCACCGTGCGCACCCGCTCTCGCAACCGCGCGCGCTCCATCTCGCTCCGCTTCAGATGGCGAATCGAGGCGAGCGCGCCGGCGGCGATGGCCGGGGCCAGCGAGGTGGTGAAGATGAAGCCAGGCGCATAGGACCTGATCGCGTCGCAGCAGGCGCTGCTCGCGGCGATGTAGCCGCCCATCACGCCGAAGCCCTTGGCGAGGGTGCCGTTGACGATGTCGACGCGCTGCATGACGCCGTCGCGCTCGGCGATGCCGCCGCCGCGTGGGCCGTACAGGCCGACGGCGTGGACCTCATCGAGATAGGTCAGAGCGCCGTATTTCTCGGCGAGATCGCAGATCGCCGCGATCGGGGCGATATGCCCGTCCATCGAATAGACGCTCTCGAACACGATGATCTTGGGCGTCGCGGCGGGCACCTTCTTGAGCAGCTCTTCGAGATGCTCGACATCGTTATGGCGGAAGATGTGCTTCGCGCCGCCGCCGCGCCTTATGCCTTCGATCATCGAGGCGTGATTCTTCTCATCCGAGAAGATCACCAGCCCCGGCATCAACCGCTGTAGCGTGGAAAGGGTCGAATCGTTGGCGATATAGGCGCTCGTGAAGAGGAGCGCCGATTCCTTGCCGTGCAGGTCGGCAAGCTCGGCCTCGAGCTCCACATGATAGTGAGTCGTTCCGGAGATATTGCGCGTGCCGCCGGAGCCGGCGCCGACTTCCTCGATCGCCTCATGCATGGCGGCGCGCACGACCGGGTGCTGGCTCATGCCGAGATAGTCGTTGGAGCACCACACCGTGACGTCGCGGGTGCCGCCTTCGGCGAAATGATCGGCGGTCGGGTACGCCCCGCAGCGGCGCTTCAAATCGGCGAAGACCCGATAGCGGCCTTCCTCATGCAGCGCATCCAAATGTTGGCGGAAACGGAACTCGTAATCCATCTATGCCTCGATCATCTCAACCTTGGCCGGCCTCTGCCCAGGCCGGAGGACATTCGGATATCGTTCTCGGAACGCCAAGCGCAAGCTCTTAATTCCGCATTTCTCCCTAGAAACGCTCCGTGTCGCCGGCGCGTTCAGGGGGCTTGTTAGCATCAATCGCAATAGCGTCACAAGCGCGGCAAGCCCATGGTGTTGCGACACTTTTTGCCGCATGTCTGGCACTTGTTCCCAAGCTTTGGCAGGACCTTCCCCGCGGACGCCCCTCCCTTAGCGCGGCGCTTACGCGCGCGTGTTGATCTGCCTCAAATCAGAGCGCTTTACCGAACGACAAGGAGTCTCTGCTAACCAGGCCCCTAACGGATCGCGGCAAGTCGATCCGACGACAGGACAAGCGGGGGCAGTCATGGTTTCCAATCGAGCTTCATGCCGCGCGGGGTTTCGCCTTCTTCCCAGGGGTAGCGGGTTTCTGCTGGGCGGCGTCTCGGCGGCGCTCGTCGTGCTGACGGTCGCGGGCGCGAGCCTCATGCTCTCGGGCGCGCATGCCGGCAAGGCGGACGGCGAGCTCAGGCCTTACCGTCTGCCCAAGCTCGAGCTCTCGCTCAAGGCCGTGCCCCAGGCACGAGCCCAAGAGGTCCTCGGTTAAGCCGTCAGACTCGGGCAGGGCCTTCTATTTCTTTACGGATTTAGTGGCCTTGTCGGCCGGAAGCTGGGTCAGCCGCTCGGCGACCGCGGCGGCGAGGCCGAGGATAGCCTTGGTCGGCACGCGCACGGCGACCACGTCGAGGCGCTGCTTCTCTTCCTCTATGGCGGCGATTCGATAGGTCGGCGGATCCTGCCCGTCGCGCCGCAGCACCTCGCCCGTCACCCGCGAATCCTCGATGTAGAAGGTGATGACCAGGTGGTTGTCGACGATCTTGTGCAGCGTCCCGTCGGCGGAAATCTCCTTATAGTCCGGAGCTCTGATATGCTTCAGGTGAATTTCCTCGGGGGACTGGTCGGCCATCGTTCCTCCCCTTGGCGTCTCGCGCCGCTCCGCAATCGTCTCCTGTAACAGAGGATAGGCCCTCCCACCAAGTCAAGCCGGCGTGCCGATGGGGCGCATCGGCCGGCGCAAGCGGCCAGGGAATCGCGGCAACAGACTGGCCGAGAAGCGGAATCGGAACTGCCCCGCGCGCAGCGCTTCGGCTGCGCAGATATTAGGCATGCGCGGCTTCGTTGCGAGGCGAAGTCGGTCGCTGCAAGCGATCGTCACGAGTCGATTTTGCCGGGCGCGCGCGGTTCGACTAATTCATTGATCCGACGATAATTTTTGCCAGTCTAACCGGCTCGCGATCGAGCCTCGCCGGACGCAGTCAATTTCGTGGCGGAAATGTCACAAGCAGATCGAAAACGCCAGCGCCTGCTTTGAGAGCAATTTACCTTCTTGCTGGAACGCGTATAACCGAATGCAGAACTCTCAGTCGGAGGGATTCTGCTCATTTCGTCGCGGGGTTTCGTCCGAAGGGTGGCCGAGAGGCGAATTCGAAGCGAGAGTTTGGATTAGGCAATTTATCAGGGAAGGTGGAGATGGATATGTTTGGGGGACTGACAAAAACATCCAGCCGCATCGCCATCGCAGCCGCACTTGGCTTCGTGGTTGGCGGGTTCGCATTCAAGGCGACGCCGGCCAGGGCAGCGGATCTTGGCGGCGATTGCTGCGCGGATCTCGAGGAGCGGGTGGCGGAGCTTGAGGCGACGACCGTCCGCAAGGGCAACAAGAAGGTCTCGGTGACCCTCTCCGGTTGGGTCGTGAAGAGCTTCAACTGGTGGGATGACGGGGACCTTGACGCGACCTATGTCGGTGACAAGGGCTACGACCTTGGCTCCCGCTTCGCCATCACCGGCAGTGCGACGATCGCACCCGGCTGGTCGGGTGGCTACAACATCACGGTCAACACCCAGGGCACCAAGTTCGCCACCGGCGGCACCGCGCTCGGCTTTCCGCTGACCGGTGTTTCCGATCAGTTCGGCGAAGGCGGCTTCGGCCCACGGGCTTGGCAGCTACGTCTACGGCGCGATCAGCACGCTCTACTCCTACATCTACATCAAGAGCGACAGGTGGGGCACCCTGAACTGGGGTCATCTGAGCCCGGCGTCTGACAACAAGGTGGTTCTCGCCGACATCTCCGGCACCGTGATCGAATCGAACTCGGTGTTCTTCGAGGGCGCGAGCTTCATCCTGCGTCCCAAGGGCGCGAACATCAAAGGCTATGGTGGCCTGGACAACGGTCTGACCTGGGGCAACTTCCTGCTCTGCCAGGGCCTCGGCGCTGGTCTGGGCACGGACTGCTTCGGCGCGGCGCAGCCAGCCGTTCGCTACAACTCACCGACCTGGGGCGGCTTCTCGTTCCAGACTCTTATGGCACGCAAGAGGCTCTGACATCCGAGCGCTCGTTCGACATCCCGAGCCACGAGTCCAATTTCTGGGACTGCGGCGGTGATGTATACGGCTGACTGGAACAGCATCAAGCTGTCGGCGGCCTACACCTATACCTGGATGGAAAGCGCGGCTCGTTCGGCAGCTTCCAGGCTGGACTGCGACTTGCCCAGGCCGAACTGCGTTTGGTCAATCGACGTGCTTCCAGGATCAGGACAGCCTGGACTGACGGCAGACCTGCATCAGATCGGCGGCAGCATCATGCACAAGCCGTCAGGTCTCGGGATCTTCGGCTCAGTACGCGCAAGAGGAGACCGGCGGAACGCAATAGCATACTTCGTCGGCTTCGACGGCAGCAACGCTCGGTCGGTCATTGACCCGGTCTTCTTCAACATCAACACGCCTGATACGGACACTTGGTATGTCAAGCCCTTCTGGCGGAAGGTCTGGGTCCATGAACGGGGTGGGGCTCGGCTCGCTCGGCGCCACCACGATCTTCGGTGAGTGGGGTCAATATAATGACCAGTTCAATGCCTTCGGCGGCGGTTTGTGCGATGCCTTCGAGAACTCCTTCGGGACCAATATCGAAAACTTCTGCAACACGTCCACTTCAGCTGCCACGTCGCTCCGGTGGATGTGCTTTGTCACCGGCTCGGAAGTCGAGCGCTGGGGCCTTGGCGTGGTGCAGGAGATCGACGCGGCCGCCATGCACGTCTGTACGCAAGGTGGCAGCACCAGGAGATCTGCTGTTGACCTCGTCGGCGATCACGCAAACGATCGAAGCGGACGGCGATGTCTTCGTCAGCGAGCAGAAGGTCGGCCAGGGCTTCGACGACTGGGATCTGTTCCAGGTCGGTGGCGTGATCTTCTTCTAAGCCAACCACCGGAACGCACAGCAAATGGAAGCCGCCCTTCGGGGCGGCTTCTTTTTGTCTGCCGAGCCTCGACGTAGTCGCGCTCGCGGCGCGACGATCGTCCCGGCTCTCGCTATCGAGAGCAGAGCGCCGTTCCTGACCGTGCAAGCGAGCTCTCATGCACTGACCGCGTACACTGACCCGGTGTTTCTCGAGGCGTCGCGAGCGCCGGGGAGGTGCGGCGCCGCGGGTCTCCCGCAAGAAGCACCGGCGGCATCGGACCTCCCGGGCCAACTGCAGTCCCTGCCAAGAGCGGCGCGATTCGGCTGAGGCGGAATCGATCCGGCGCATCCGCGGATAGAGCGGAGCCGGATGTGCGCAAACGCCGCAGCGCTCACGTCTCAATCCGGACGCGACCGCGTCGCGGCACGCGGATGCATGTCCGGCGAAAGGGTTGTGAAAGGCGGCCCGCGGCGCTATCTGTGGGGCGAGACTGGAGCTCCAAACAAGGCCGATGCGAGGCGTTGCCGAGGCAGCCCTTGCGCAGGAACGCCCATGCAGAAAGAAGCCGGAAAGGACGGACCGTCGCGCGCCCCCGTGCTCACCGTCAAGAACGTCTCTTATTGGTATGGCGCCAAGCAAGCGCTCGACGATGTGAGCTTCGAGGTCTATCCGGGCCGCGTGACGGCGCTGCTCGGGCCGAACGGCGCCGGCAAGACGACGCTGTTCTCGCTGATCACGCGGCTGTTCGATGCGCCGACCGGCCGCATCGAGATTTGCGGCCGCGCGGCCTCGGAATGGGGCGCCAAGGCGCTCGGGCCGCTCGGCGTGGTGTTCCAGCAGCCGACGCTCGACCTCGACCTCACCGTCAAGCAGAATTTGCGCTATTTCTCGGCGCTGCGCGGGCTGAAGCGGAAAGAGGCCGACGAGCGCATGCTGCGCGCGCTGACCAATCTCGACATGGCGGAGCGCATCGGCGAGCGCGTGCGGTCGCTGAACGGCGGCCACCGGCGCCGGGTCGAGATCGCCCGCAGCCTGCTGCACAGCCCGAAGCTGCTGCTGCTCGACGAGCCGACCATCGGGCTCGACGATCCGACGCGGCGGGCCATCGTGCGCCATGTGCATGAGCTGGCGCGTACCGACAATATCGGCGTGCTGTGGGCGACCCATCTGTTCGACGAGGTGCAAGCCGAGGACGATCTGCTGGTGATCAATCGCGGGAAGATCGTGGCGCGCGGCGTGGCCAAGGACGTGGTGGCCGAAACCGGCGCCAAGGATCTCGGCGGCGCCTTCACGCTTCTGATCGGCGGCGACACGGAAGAGGATGTCGCCGCATGATGCACTATGTCCGCGCGTTCTACGGCATCGTCTGGCGCGAATTGCTGCGCTTCTTGCAGCAGCGCGAGCGGTTCTTCGCGGCCCTGGTCAGGCCATTGATCTGGCTGATTATTTTCGCCGCTGGCTTCCGCGCGGCACTCGGCATCTCGATCATCCCGCCGTACCAGACCTACATCACCTACGACGTCTACATCACGCCCGGCCTGCTGGCGATGATCCAGCTGTTCCAGGGCATGCAGAGCTCGCTGTCGATGGTCTATGACCGCGAGATGGGCTCGATGCGCGTGCTGCTGACCACGCCCTTGCCGCGCTGGTTCCTGCTGGTCGCGCGGCTGTTCGGCGGCGTGATCGTGTCGCTGTTCCAGGTCTACGCGTTCCTCCTCGTCGCTTATTTCTGCGGCGTCGAGCTGCCGCCTTGGGGCTATCTCACGGCGCTGCCGGCGCTGATCTTGACCGGACTGATGTTCGGCGCGCTCGGCATGCTGCTGTCATCGACCATCAAGCAGCTCGAGAATTTCGCCGGCATCATGAATTTCGTGATCTTCCCGATGTTCTTCGCATCCTCCGCGCTCTATCCGTTGTGGAAGATGCGCGAGGGCAGCCTCTGGCTCTATTACATCTGCCTCTACAACCCGTTCACCTGGGCGGTCGAGCTGATCCGCTTCGCCTTCTATCTGGAGGTGAATTGGCCGGCGCTCGGCATCGTCGGCGGGTGCACGGCGTTGTTCCTGGCGCTGTCGGTGTGGGCCTATGACCCGTCCTTCGGCATCCAGCAGCGCAAGGTCGGGCCGGCGGCGGCGGCGGGCTAGCTGTTGGAGAAATTGCCCGGGAAGCGCCGCAGCAAATCGGTGTGAATCGCCTCGACCACGTCGTGGTCGCGCTCGGCTTGCGGCACCTTGATGGTCTCGACCGTAACCACGTGGGTGGGGCGCGGCGCGAGCAGCACCAATTGGTCGGCGAGCATGATCGCCTCGCGCGCGTTGTGCGTCACCAGGATGGCGGTGGTTGGCCGTTCCTGCCAGACCTCGAGCAAGAGCTTTCTCAGCCGATCGGCGGTGCGCTCGTCGAGCGACACGAAAGGCTCATCGAGCAGCAGCAGGTCCGGCTTGGTGGCGAAGGCGCGGGCCAGCGCCACGCGGCGCGCGAGCCCAAGCGACAGCTCCTGCGGATAGCGCGGCAGCATGTCGGCGATGCCAACGGCATGAGCCAGCTTATCCAGATCCGCCTCGGTGAAGCTCGGCGCCGCCACCAGCTCGATATTCTGCCTGACGGTGCGCCACGGCAAAAGCCGCGGCTCCTGGAACATCAGCCCGATGCGGGTATCAGGGGGAATACCCACATCGCCGGTGAAGCGATCGTCCAGGCCGGCGACGATGCGCAACAGCGTGGTCTTGCCGCAGCCCGACGGGCCCATCAAGACGGTCATGCTCTCCGGCTCGACGTCGAGCGCGAAGTCGCGGATGGCAAGGAGCTGCGTGCCATCCGCACTGACGTGCGTCTTCTCCTCGATGCGGATTTCAAACTGGCTTGTTACGCCAGCGTGTTGAATGTCGTTCAATGGGTTGCACCAATAGATATTCGATGGCCAGCATGACGGCGACGAAGGCGAGCGTGTAGCCGAGGATCGCCGTCACGTTGAAAAGCTGGAAGTTGAGATGCAGCTCGAAGCCGACGCCGTTCGGCCGCCCGAGCAACTCGACGACGAGCACGATCTTCCAGATCAGCGAGATGCCAGTGCGCGAGGCCGCAGCGAAATAGGGCTGAAGCTGCGGCAGGGTGACGTTGCGCAGCTTGCTCATCGGCGTGAGCCGATAGGCGCGCGCCATCTCGTCGAGACCGGGATCGAGCGCGCGAGCGCCTTCGCGCAAGGTGACGATGACATTGGGGATCTTGTTCAGCGCGACGGCGCCGATCGCCGCGGCCTCGTTCAAGCCGAACCAAACATAGGCGAGGATGATGATGACCAGCGCGGGAAGATTGAGCAGCACGATCAGCCAAGGATCGAGCGCGCGGTCGAGCGCCGGCATCTGCCCCATGGCGAGGCCGATCACGCTGCCGATCGCCATTGCCACCACGAAGGCCGCCGCGACACGCCACAAGGTGATGCCGAGCTCGGTCAGGAGATCGCCATGCACGGTCTCCTTGTAAATATATTCGAGCACGGCGACGGGACCGGGCAGCAGCCGGCTCTGCGCGATCTCCGCGGCAATGAACCAGATGAGCAGGAAGCCCCCGACCGAGAGGACCGAGACGAGGGGTCCGCGGAAGATGCGCGACCTCGGCACGGCGTCGGCGCGGGCAAAGGTCACGCTCACGGCTTGCCTCCGTGCCAGAACGTGCCGGGAGCGAGCTCGGTGCCGGGGCCGACCAGCTTCTCGCCGCCAAGCTCGCGCAGGAACTGATACAGCACCTTGGCGTCGGACTCGTTCTCGGTGGCCGAGCGCTCGGGGATGCCCTCGCGATAGCGACGTCGCAGTGCATCGAAGGTCTTATCGTTGAAGGTAGGATCGTTCTCGCCCATCATCGGCTTCAGCCGGTCCCATTCTTTGTCGGAGGTGGCGAGCAACTCGTCAGCCTTCGCCGCCGCGCGCAGAAATGCTTGAATTCCTTCAAGATTTTGCTTCGCCCAGCTCTCGCTGAAGACATAGCCGACCATGGCCACCTCGCCCTTGGCGCCAAGCTCGCGCACCACGTCCTCGACGCCGATCAGCTGGGTGAAGCCTTCGGCCTCGAGCCTTGCCGCGTAGGGCCAGAAATTGAGGACGGCATCGAGCTGGCCCTGTTTCGCTCGCTCGGCGAGGAGGGGCGGCGCGCCGTATTCCTGCGTGGTGTCGGCGCGCAGGTCGAGATTGGCAGTCCTGAGCGCATAGGCCACGAGCAAGAGCCAGCTCTTGTCGAGAGGTCCGCCGGCCACGCCGAGCCGCTTGCCCTTCAGATCGCCGAGCGTCTTGATCGGCGAGTTGGGCGGCACCATGATGGCGCCGAGCGCAGTGGTGAACGGTGAGAAAGTGAAATCGCCGCCGCTGCTCCGCTCGCGCGAAACCCACAACCAATCCGTGGCGATGATATCGACCGAGGCGCCCTGGAGGCCCACGGTGGTCGCCTGGGTGCTCGCGAGCGGCACGATATCGAGTTCGATGCCTTCGGCCTTATCGAGGCCATTGGCTTGGATGGTGTCGAGCAGCCAACTGACCGTACCGAATTTGAGTACGCCAACCTTGACCTTGTTCGCTGCATGCGCGGGCTGCGCAAGCGCAAGGCTGGCGAAGACACAGAACAAGAATGCTAACAGACCTGACCGCAACGGGCGCTCCTCCACGTTGTTATCGCTCCAATCGAATTGCGTTGGGGCTAGCCAGGCGACGAGGGCGCGGGGACTCTGCCGCCATTTGTGGGGCAAACGCGACCGTGGTCCTCTGGCGAGGCCCGGAAAGACTATGGCGCGTCGTCGTCGAGAGTGGCGGCGCATACTCTACTGATCCCGGCGCGGTTAGCAAGGTTCCATTCCCCGATGGGCAAATCTTCCCGAGCTGCAATCTCTGTGGGCTCCTCGCGCGCATCACGACGGCGCCCTCAGGCGGTAACCGTGACCGCGCACGGTCTCGAGTAGGGCGTCGCGGTCCGGCGTATCGATCTTGCGTCGGAGCCGCGCGATATAGACGTCGACCACGTTGGTCAGCGGGTCTTCGCTATAGCCCCAGACCTGATTGAGAATGCGGGTGCGCGAGAAGACGCGGCCAGGCGCGCTCATCAACAGCTCGAGAATGGCGAGCTCCTTGGCGGTGAGCTTGATGGTGTCGCTGCCGCGCCGCACCTCGAGCAGCTCGCGGTCGAGCACGAGATCGGCGACCTGCAAAATGCTCGAGCTCGGGGCGAAATGGTGCGAGCGGCGCACCAACGCCTCTAAGCGGGCCAAAAGTTCGTCGAAATCGAACGGCTTGGTGAGATAGTCGTCGGCGCCGGTCTTGAGGCCCTTGATCTTGTCCTCCAGCGCATCCATCGCCGTCAGCATCAGGATCGGCGTATGGTCGCCCTCGAGCCGCAAGCGCTGGCAAACGTCATAGCCGTGCATGTCGGGCAGCATCAGATCGAGCACGATCACGTCGAACTCGCCGGTCTTGGCGAGGTCGACACCTTCGCTCCCCGAGGAGGCGACGGTGACGCCGTGATTCTCGGCCCTAAGCCCGCGGTCGATGAAGTCGGCGACGCGCGGCTCGTCTTCGACGAGGAGAACGTTCAATTGGCTGCCTCCGCGGTATCGGCCGGCAATGCGACCGTGACCGTCGTTCCTTCGCCCGGCCTGCTGGCCATTTCGA
Source organism: uncultured Alphaproteobacteria bacterium (assembly GCA_963817175.1). GTDB lineage: Bacteria > Pseudomonadota > Alphaproteobacteria > Rhizobiales > Methyloligellaceae > Methyloceanibacter. The sequence goes on along the minus strand of CAWFNK010000002.1, from coordinate 53,883 downwards.
TCCTTCCCTTATGCGCCTCGACGATGGCCTTGGCGACCGGCAGGCCGAGGCCAAGTCCTTCCTCGTTCATTGCCGCCGCTCTGCCGCCCCGGCGGAAACGCTCGAAAATTCCTTCAAGCTCCTCCGGCGGTATGCCGATGCCGCGGTCGGAGACGCGCACCCTGACCTCGCCGTCGGCGCTGCCGATCTCGACCTTCACGGCCCCCTTGGATTTGGAGTAGCGCACCGCATTATCAAGAAGCACGAGGAACAGTTGCCGAAGCCTTGCCGGGTCGCCGCGCACCATGTCGTGGGCGGTGCCGTTAACGAAGGCGACGTCGATGTTCTTGCCGTGGGCGATCACCTTGGCATCGCCGCAGACTTTCTTGAGCAAATCGCCGAGATCGATGGGCTGCAAATTGAGGCGGGCCGCGCCCGCGCCCTGGCGGGCGATGAACAGAAGGTCGTTAACCAGAACCGACAGATGCTTCGCCTGCTCGACGATGCGCTCGATCGAGCGCTTGTATTCGGCCACCCGCTTGTTGACCCCGCGCAGAGCGATCTCGCCCTCGCCGCGAATGATGGTCAGCGGGGTGCGCAGCTCGTGGCTGATATCGGCGAAGAAGCCGCGGCGGGTCTCGTCGATCTGCCGCAAGGACTTGTTCGCCCGGCGCAGCTCCTCGGTGCGCTCCTCGACCAGCATCTCGAGATTGGCGTGCGCATCTTGCAAGGCCTTCTGGTGCGCCTGCAGGTCTCCCGCCATGCGATTGAAGCTTTGGCCGAGACCGGCAAACTCGTCGCGGCCGGAGATGGCGATGCGATGCGAAAGATCGCCCTCGGCGAGCTTGCCGGTGCCGCGCATCAGCTCGGCGAGCGGCGCGCGCAAGCCCTGCAACAAGAGCACCGACCAGACGCGAGCGTCGCGAGGATGGCGAGCGCGGCATGGATTTGGCTGATGCGTTCGAGCCGGGTCAGGAGCCGTGCCGCGTCGGCATCGATCCGGATCACTTCGGCGGTCTCGTCGGCGACACCGACCTCGATCAGCTCGTTCAGCTTCTGGTCGATGCCGCCCTTCAGCAGATCGATCAGCCGCTGCCAGGCGATGTCGGGACGGCCGCGGCTCCTGAGCTGCTCGACCTCGTTGAGCTGGTCCAAAGTGTGCTGGAACTCTGTTCGGATTTGTTCGAGGCGCGTGAGCTCGGCGGATTCCGCCTTCTGCTCCTCGGGCCCGACCATAGCGAGTTCCTTGTTGCTGAGGTCTTGGAGGGTGGCGAGATCGGAATCGATCACCTTGTGGAGATAGGCCGCGCCAAGGGGGCGGTCGCTGATCCCCGTGAGCAACGTGTCCGTCCAGGACTTGAACAGCTGCTGGCTATGGCGCGAGAGCTGAAGCTGCCGCTCGAGCTGCTCGTGGGCGAGGCGCGAGCGGGTGAGGTAGCTGTGCGATTGAGCCACACCCCAATAGGCCAAAGCTGCCGCCGAGAGCGACATGGCAAGAAGCAATCCCGCGGTGATGAGGAGCTTTGTCTGGTAACGCATCGTAATTCTCAAAGCCCCTTTGCCTCGACGAGGCTAGAAGGGGGCATCAATTCCTCAGACGGGATGGAAGAGCCGTTCCGCGCCGCCGAACAATATCCAAATTCTCTATAGCGCAATTCCCCTGATACTTGACGGTGGCTTGCTGCCCGCGTCATGAATTTTTCATCTGCGAGTCAGGTTCCTGTCATGGGCCATGTGGCGCTGGGGCCACACTCTGGGAGTGCTTGGCAATCCAGGCATTTTTTTTGCCAAGGATGGCTCCGGGAGATTTGCTAATCTCGGCGCACAAAAGAATTGGGGACTTAGCAAGGCTGAATTTGGGGGGCTTGCTCTTGCGGTACAATCTTATTGGGCTGCGCCTAGCGCGGCGCTTGGCGTTGTCGGCTGCGGTTTCCGCGCTCGCCACGGCAGGCCTTACCATCGGCTTGACCAAGCCGGCTCTGGCCGAGTTCGAAATCCAAGAATCTCAGGTCGAGAAGGGTGAAGTCGAGCTCGAATATCGCGGCGCCGTCCATTGGGGCTTCCCCAAGGCCGAGCGAGAAGAGGCCGAGGAGGCCGAAGAAGGCGAGGGCGAGGAAGAAGCCGGTGAGGTCGCCGAGGAGGAGGAAGAAGGCGAGTTCCTCCGGCAGAGCCACGACTTCGAGTTTGCCTACGGCATCACCGAACGCTGGTTGTTCTCGACCACGCTCGGCACCGACGAGCCACTCGATGGCGATTACGACGTGAGCTCGGTCGAGGTGGAGCTGCAATACGAGATCATCCAACGCGAGGGTAACGGGCTTGGGCTGGCCTTCACCGGCGGCTATGGCTTCGCGACGCGCGGCGGCGAGGCCGACGAGATCGAATTCGGCCCGATCGTCGAGTTGGCCAGCGGCAACCTTCTGCTCACGATCAATCCATTCTTCAGCGCACAGGTCGGCGACAACCGGGAAACCGACGGTCTCGGTTTCGAATATGGCTGGCGCGCCGAATACGACTTCGCCAAGCATTGGGGCATCGGTGTCGAGATGTTCGGCGAGATCGAGGATCTCTCCAATGCCGGGTCGTTCGACGACCAGGCGCACAGCCTCGGCCCGACGCTGTTCTACAATCCGGGTGGCGATGACGACGAGGGCGAGGGCGAGAACGGCGACGATGACGAGAAAGAGGTCGCCGAGGCACCGGAGATGGAGTTCTCGTTGAATGTCGGCGTGCAGTTCGGCTTGACCGACGTCACCTCCGACACGGCGCTCAAATTCCAAGGGTCGCTCGCGTTCTAAGGACGACAGTCTCCCCAGACGAAGCGGCCTCCGCTTGACGCGGAGGCCGCTTGCTTTTTGCCTTGACGGGGTACCGCCTCAATCGCCATTGGTTCAAAGCCATGGTGATCAAGGTCCTCGGTTCAGCGGCAGGCGGCGGTTTCCCGCAGTGGAATTGCAACGGGCGCAATTCGGCCGACGTGCGTCAGGGCAAAGCGGGTCTCACCCCGCGCAGCCAGGCGTCGGTGGCGGTCAGCGCCGACGGCCGCCAATGGGTCCTGCTCAATGCGGCTCCCGATTTGCGGCAGCAGATCAACGACACGCCTGAGCTTCATCCCGATCCAAACGCGGGCCCGCGCAACAGCCCGATCAAGGCGGTCGTGCTGACCAATGGCGACGTCGACGCGATCGCGGGACTGCTGTGTCTGCGCGAAGGCCAGCCTTTCACCATCTACGGCACTCAGCGCGTGCTCGGCGTGCTCGCCTCGAACAGCGTGTTCGACGTGCTCGACGCGCGTCTCGTCAAGCGGGTGGCGGTCGAGTATGGCCGGCCGTTCACGGTCGAGGGGCCGCAAGGCCCGGTCGGCATCAGCATCGAGCCCTTCCCGGTGCCCGGCAAGGTTCCGCTTTATCTCGAGAACGAGAAGGCCGGCGCCGGTTTCGGCACGCAGGAAGGCGACACGACCGGCCTGAAGGTCACCGACACCGCGAGCGGGCGCCACTTCTTCTTTATTCCGGGCTGCGCCAAGCTCGACGACGCCTTGCGCGCAAGGCTCAAGGGGGCGCCGCTGCTGTTCTTCGACGGCACGCTCTACACCAATGACGAGATGATCGCCCAAGGACTCATGAACAAGACGGGCGAGCGCATCGGGCATATGAACATGTCGGGAAGCGCGGGCTCGATCGAGCAGATCGCGCCGCTCGGCATCGGCCGCAAGATCTTCATCCACATCAACAACTCCAATCCAGCGCTGCGGGAGGATTCGCCCGAGCGGGCGGCGATCGAGCGCGCCGGTTGGGAGGTGTCTTATGATGGGATGGAGGTAAGGGTCTGAATGCATGTGCGGCATCGCCGGCTTTCTCGAGCTAGAGCGCCGCTCTGGCACGCAAGCGCTCGAAGCGGTCGCCCAAGCCATGGCGGCGAAGCTTGCCCATCGCGGGCCCGACGCGCGCGGCACCTTCGTCGATGAAGATGCCGGCGTCGCCCTAAGCCATACCCGGCTTTCCATCATCGATTTGTCGCCCGCCGGCGCGCAGCCCATGGCCTCGGCCTGCGGCCGCTATGTCATCACCTATAACGGCGAGATCTATAGCGGCCCTGAGCTCAGGCCCGAGCTGGAAGCGCTCGGCCACCGCTTCAGGGGCCATTCGGATACGGAAATCATCGTCGAGGGCATAGCCGCCTGGGGCGTGCGCGCGACGGTGGAGCGGCTGATCGGCATGTTCGCCTTCGCCGTGTTCGACCGCAAGGAGCGCCGGCTGAGCTTGGTGCGCGACCGGCTCGGCATCAAACCGCTCTATTGGGGACGGCAGAACGGGCGGATCGTGTTCGCCTCGGAGCTGAAGGCGTTCGAGGCGCTGCCCGAGTGGCGGCCCGAGATCGATCTCGACGCGCTCGCCTCCTATCTCCGCTTCGCCTATGTGCCGTCGCCGCATTCGATCTATCGCGGCATCGACAAGCTGGCGCCGGGGACGGGCGTCAGCATCGAGGCCGATGGGAGATGCGATCTCTGGACCTATTGGAGCCTCATGGATGTGGCGACGCGAGGCAGGGCGGCGCCTCTCGATCTCGGCGCCGCCGAGGCGACCGATGCGCTGGAAGCGCTGCTTGGCGATGCGGTGCAGCGGCGGCTGGTGTCGGATGTGCCGCTCGGCGCGTTTCTCTCCGGCGGCATCGACTCTTCCACTGTCGCGGCGCTGATGCGGGCGCATAGCAATGCGCCGGTCAGGACCTATTCGATCGGCTTCGCCGAGAAGGGCTATGACGAGGCGCCGCACGCTAGAGCCGTCGCCGAGCATCTCGGCACCGAGCACACCGAACTCTATGTCTCGCCGCACGAGGTCGAGGACGTCATCCCCGAGCTGCCCACGATCTATGACGAGCCTTTCGCCGATTCCTCGCAAATCCCCACTTTCCTTCTGTCGAAGCTCACTCGCCAGCATGTCACCGTGGCGCTGTCGGGAGACGGCGGGGACGAGCTGTTCGCCGGCTATAACCGGCATCGCTTCGCGCGGCTATTGACGGGAACACCGCAAGCGGCGGGCAAGGCGCTGGCCTGCGGGCTCAGCATGATCGGGCCGACGCTGTGGGAGCGCCTGTTCGGGCTGCTGCCGGAGCGGCAACGTTTGCCGCATCCGAGCGAGAAGATCTTCAAGGCTGCGGCTATGCTGCGCGAAGGCCAGCAGGGAGGCTATCGCGCTCTGGTCAGCGCTTGGCACGCGCCCGAGACTTTGGTGAAGCACGGCAGCGAGCTGAAAGGCGCGGTGTTCGACGAGAGCATCGTCGGCAAGCTCCCCGACGCGCTCGACCGCATGCAATATCTCGATGCCGCGACTTATCTTCCGGACGACATCCTTACCAAGGTCGATCGCGCGAGCATGGCGGTGGCGCTCGAGGTGCGGGTGCCGCTGCTCGACCATCGCGTCGTGGAGCTGACCTGGCGGCTGCCGTCGCGCCTGTTCCTGCGGCGGGGAACAAGCAAATGGCTGCTGCGCCAAGTGCTGTACCGCCACGTGCCGAAGCGGCTGGTCGAGCGGCCGAAGATGGGATTCGCGCTGCCGATCGGGCAATGGCTCAGAGGCCCGTTGCGCCCATGGGCCGAAGAGCTGCTGTCGGAGCAGCGCCTTGCCGCCGGTGGGCTGCTCGACCCGGCTCCCATCGTGGCGCGGTGGCACGAGCATCTCGGCAGACGCCGCGATTGGCACCAGTCCTTGTGGACCGTGCTGATGTTCCAGGCTTGGCGCGAGGCGAGGGGAATTTAGCTAGCTCGCGCGCGGCGTGCGAAGCTCACCGAAGGCCACGACGTTATCGGGCCGCGTCTCCACGACTGCCGCTGCCACGCTGCCAGCGGCGATCTGCCAATAGGCCTCGATCCGCTCGGCGAAAGGCCGCGAGCGCTCGGCGAACAGCCGCTCGCCTTCACTGCTCGCCTCCTTGCGCAGCGCCTTGTGGCGCCGGCGGCAGCGTTTCAGAAACGCCGCGGTCTCCTCGGGACGTGCCGAATGTCATGGTCGGCGTCGACACCAGCCGGGTCAGCAGCGAGATGTCGTGGTCGTCGCCGAGGATCTGCGAGAGCCCGCGTGCCGCTTCGGCCCGCGCGTTAAGCTCTGACGGCCAGCACGGCGCCAGCAACTGCATCTGCCGCCAATGATGCTGCACGCCCTTGCGCCATTCGTGGAGGTCCTCGTCGCGGTCGTCGGCAAAGGCATGCTGGAACGATTGGCGGGTCGCGCGGTAGCAACGGCGCAGCCCCTTGGCGACAGAACGGAAGTCGTCGGGATAGACGGCAAGTCCGGCAAAGGCCGGCCGCACCTCGAGCAGTGCGCGCATGGCATCCGATGCCGCGCTCCGCTCGAGATTCTGCTCGGCCGCGTGCCGGCGCTTGTGCAGCCATGCGCGCAAGGATTGGATGGGGCCTTGGCCCGGTCCAGGTCCGGTCTCGCGCTCGAGCTTATCGACGGCATCGATCAGGGCATGGGCATCGCGCGCGGGCGCAAGCCCCCGCGCGATGACGGCGAGTCTGTCGGTCAGATTGGCGAACATGGGCTCGGGCATGCCGGGCCGCACGAGCAGAAGCAGCGAGCGGAGGCGCTTCAGGCATTTGCGGGCGCTGTGCACGCCGCTATGCCGCTCGGGCGGGGTCGCCAGCGCGCCATGAGCGATCTCGAGTTCGCCGAAGGCCACGCGCCGGACTGCCTCGCTCATCGGCATCGCCGGGTCGAGACGGTAACTCATAAAGCCCCCTGAATAGGCGCAACACCCCGTTGGGGGATGATCCCCGGGGGAAGGGTTGCCGGTCAAGCCCCAAACCGTTCGCTCAGCCTTGTTGACGGCCTGTGGACAAGCTCCGCCAGGGAGCGGTGGCTTCGATCCAATTTTCCACATGCGCTTCAGGATCTTGGCTTGTCATAATGTCGCTGATGACAGCCACCGAATCGGCGCCGGCGGCGAGCACCAAGGGAGCGCGGCTAAGCGTGATGCCGCCGATCGCCACCAGTGGGCAACCGATTCGCTCGCGCCATTCGGCGATACGGGGCAGGCCTTGCGGCGGCCAGGGCATCTGTTTCAGCGTGGTCGCGTAGATGGGGCCGAGCGCGACATAATCGGCCTCGGCTTCGAGCGCGACCTCCAACTCTTGCAGGTTATGCGTGCTGACGCCGATCTTGACGTTTGCGGCCCTGATGGCGCGGAGATTGGCGGCGGCGAGGTCCTCCTGGCCGAGATGCACGAAATTCGCGCCGAGATCGATCGCCTCGCGCCAGTAATCGTTGACGACGAGCTGGCAGCGATGCACCGCGCAGAGCCTGACCGCCCGCTTGATCTCGCCCTGCACGACGCCACGCGGCTCGTTCTTGATGCGCAGCTGCACGAGCTTGATGCGGCGCGCGAGCAGCCGGGCGAGCCAGTTGGTGTCGGGGACGATGGGGTAGAAGGGATCGAGGCTGATCAAGGCGGGGGCAGGAGCGGAAGCGATCAGGACGCGTGATCGATCTTGAAGAAGGGCGTGCCGGCGACGGGCGTCGAGGGCGACGCCATGTCGCGCGGCTCGATCGGGCCGGCCTCGAAGGCAAGCCGTCCCGCCTCGATGGCGCGGGCGAAGGCTTGCGCCATCTTCACCGGATCGCCGGCCTTGGCCACCGCCGTGTTGAGCAGAACGGCGTCGTAGCCCAGCTCCATCGCCTCGGCCGCATGCGAGGGCGTGCCGATGCCGGCATCGATGACGAGCGGGATGTCGGGGAAATAGGCGCGCAGCGTCTTCAGCGCATCCTTGTTGATCAGCCCGCGCGCCGAGCCGATCGGCGCGGCCCAAGGCATCAGCACGGCGCAGCCCGCGGCGACCAGCCGCTCGGCGGCGCTGAGATCCTCGGTGGTGTAGGGGAGCACCTCGAAGCCTTCGCTCGAGAGCGCGGCGGCCGCCTCGACCAGGCCGAACAGGTCTGGCTGCAAGGTGTCGTCATTGGCGATCACTTCGAGCTTGATCCAATCGGTACCGAACAATTCGCGCGCCATCTGCGCGGTGGCGATCGCCTCCTTCGCCGTGCGGCAGCCGGCGGTGTTCGGCAGCACGCGGCAGCCGAGCTCCTCGATCAGCGCCCAGAAGCCTTGGCCGGTCAGCGCCCGCGCCGATTCCCGCCGCAGCGAGACGGTGACGATCTCGGCGCCTGACGCCTTGACCGCCTGCTTCAGGCTTTCCGGCGAGGGATATTGCGCCGTGCCGAGCAGCAGCCGTGAGGTAAAGCTCTTGCCGTAAAGGTTCAGCATCAGCCGCCCTGCCTCGGCGCCACGATCTCGATCTCATCGGATGGCGCCAACTCGATGGCCGAACGCGCGACGGCGGCAACGAAGTTGCCGTTCACGGCGGTGGCGATCTTAGCCTCGGCAAAGCCGAGCCGCGCGCAGAGCTCGTCGAGCGTCTTCGCGTCGGTGGCGTAGGCCTCACCGTTGAGCAGGATCTGCAAGAAACACCTCCGGGTGCGTCGCGCCGGTCTCGATAAAGGCCGCGACCAGCTCGGCCAGAACCGGCGCGAGCAGAAAGCCGTGCCGGTAAAGACCGTTGACGAAGATATAGCCCTTCCGCGGGATAATCCTAGGCCGATTGTCGGGGAAGGCGGGGCGCGCGCCGGCGCCCTGCTTGACGATCTCGGCCTCGGCGAAGGCGGGGTCGAGCGCGTAGGCCGCCGAGAGCAGATCGAGCGCCGAGCGAAGCGTGATGGCCCCGGTCTCCTCGCTCTCGATCACCGTGGCGCCGAGCATATAAAGACCGTCGCCCCAGGGGACGACGTAAAGCGGAAAGCGCGGATGCAGCAGCCGCACGGGCCGCGCGAGCTTGACTTCGCGGCTCCTGATGACGATCCGCTCGCCGCGCACGCCGCGCAAGGTGGGAAGATCGTCCTTGGCGGCGAGCCCGCGGCAATCGATGACGAGATCGGCGCCTTGCGGCATCTCGCTTTCGCCGAGGCGCAGAGCCACGCCCTCGGCGATGACCGAGTCGAGCAGGAAACGCAGGGCGGCGTCTGGCGCGAGATGGGCTTCGTCCTTGTAAAGCAATGCACCCGCGAAACGATCAGTGAGGCTTGGCTCGGTCGCGGCAAGCTCGGTCGGTGACAGCCGCTGATGGCCTGCCGTCATGCGGGCGAAGCGGTCGAGCTCGGCGCGGTCGCGATGCAGCGCCACGACGAGCGTGCCGTTGGCGACCGTGCCGGGATAGATTTCGCGCCATAGCGCGACACCGCGTCTGCCAAGCTCGCCGATCGCCGGCTCGGCGCTTTCCTCCTCGCAGCGCGGCGCGAGCATGGCGCCGGCATAAGGGCTGCAGGCTTGCGCGAAGGGTTGGGCCGAGCGCTCATAAAGCGTGACGGCGTGACCGCGCCGTGCCAGTAGCAGCGCCTGCCACAGCCCGACCACGCCGGCACCGCGCACGGCGATCGAGAGGGTGGGGCGCGCCATCAATCCCCCAGAGCCACGCCTTCGCGGCGCGGGTCGGCGCCGCCTTCGAGCCCGTCAGGCGTGACGGCGATGACGTGCTCGCCGCTGGTCATCGGCACGCGGCGGACCTCATGACCCATGGCGTCGAGCGATGCGGCGAGAGGATCCCATGCGGCGCCGGGCTCGAGCAGGAAAGCGTTCTCGGTGCCGGCGAAATTCACCAGCGCGCTCGCTTGCGCGGGATCGAGATTCCAATCGATCAGCGCGATGAGCGTCTTGAGGTTGAACGGGATGATCAGCGGCCCGCCGGGGCTGCCCAGCACATAGCGCAAGCCGCCGCTATCGGCGAACACCATGGTCGGGTCCATGGCGCTGCGCGGCCGCTTGCCGGGCTCGACGCGATTGGCGATCGCATGGCCCTCTTCGTCGACTGGCGCGAAGGAGAAATCGGTAAGCTGATTGTTGAGCAGGAAGCCGCGCACCATGGTCCGGGCGCCGAAGGCATATTCGATGCTGGTGGTGAAGGAGAAGGCGTTGCCGGAATCGTCGACGATAGAGATCTGGCTGGTGCCGCTCCGCTCTTGCGTGCGGTCTTTGCCGAAAGCGCCTTGCTTCACATTGGGCGGCGTGCCGGCGACGACTTTCGCCAGCGCCCGGTCGGGATCGATCAGGGCGCGGCGTTCGGCGAGATAGGTTGGATCGAGCAGGCCGGCGACCGGCACGGCGACGAAATCGCTGTCGGCGAGATAGCGCGCGCGGTCGGCCAGAGCGAGCCGCTCGGCCTCGGCGATCAGATGCGCGGCGCGCGCGCCGAGTGGCGCGGGGCCGAGATGGAACGGCTCGATGATGCCGAGCACTTGCGCCACGGCCACGCCGCCGGAGGACGACGGCCCCATGCCGCAAACCTTGTGCGCGCGATAGAGCACGCAGACCGGCTCGCGTTCGATGGCGCGATAGGCGGCGATGTCCTGAGCTGTAAGTTTGCCCGGCTTGCGCGGATCGCTTTGCACCGCGCCGGCGATGTCTTTGGCGATGTCGCCCTTGTAGAAGGCCTCGGATCCGTCGCGGGCAATCGCCTCGAATGTGTCGGCAAGCGCCGGATTGGCGAGCTTGTAGCCGGCGGGGTACGGCCTGCCTTGCGCGTCGAAGAAATAGCTGCGCGCGTCCGGCGCGAAGCTCTGCGGATCGGCCTCGGCGATCAGCTTGGCGAGGCGGGGCGAGATGGCGAAGCCGTCGCGGGCAAGCGCGATGGCCGGCTGGAACAGCTCGGCCCAAGGGAGCTTGCCGTATTTGTCGTGAGCGAGCTTCAGCGCCGCGAGCGCGCCGGGAACGCCGACCGAAAGCCCGCTCGCCATGGCCGCATCGCGCGGCAGCGGCTTGCCGTTCGCATCGAGGAACAGCTCTGGCGTAGCGGCGGCGGGCGCAGTCTCGCGGCCGTCGATGCTGGTGAGCTGCTTGGCGGCCGCGTCCCAATGGAGGATGAAGCCGCCGCCGCCGATGCCCGAGGATTGCGGCTCGACCAGATTGAGCACCATCTGCGTGGCGATGCCGGCATCGACCGCGCTGCCGCCCTTGCGCAGAATCGCGAGCCCGGCTTCTGCCGCGAGGGGATGCGCGGCGACGACCATATGCCGCTTGGCCGTGACGAGAGGCTTCGGCTGAAGCCCGCTCTCGCTTTCCGGTTGCTCGAAGGCGAGCGCGCGGGGCGCGGCAAAGCCTAAGGAAAGCAGCAGGACTGCAAGCAAGATGAAATGCCGGCGTGTCATGCGGGCCAGCATAGCGAGTTTGGCTCTGCTGACCACAAGCTAATGGAAATCGCGGGATTTCGGGATGATGCGCTCGGCCCTGGGATGGCGGCGCGGGTGCCAGCGTGGATGATTTCGCTCGCGGGAGGCGAGTGGGCGCTTGACGTGATCGGCGGGCGCAAGCGGCAGCGGCGCCTCCTCGTCGGGCGTGCCGCGCCATGAGCCGGGATCGGGACGCTTCACCTCGTCGGCATTGGCGAGCGCGATGCTCAACGCTTCGCCATCTTCGGTGAGGAGGCGGAGCCAATCGCTGCGATCCTCGAGCCGCGCTGCGACCACATGGATGATGTCCTCATGGCGCTGGATGCGTCCATGCACCACGACGAGGCGCGCGCCCATCACCACTTTGCGCTCACGCTCCAGCACCTTGGGCCAGATCACCGAATTGGCGACGCCCGTCTCGTCCTCGATGGTCATGAACACCACGCCTGCCGCAGAGCCGGGGCGCTGGCGCACCAGCACGACGCCCGCCACGCTCACCCGCGCGCCGTCGCGCATCGATCTGAGATCGGCGCAAGCAGCGAAGCGGGCTGCCTTGATGCGCTCGCGCAGGAAACTCATCGGATGGGCTTTGAGGGAAAGCCTGAGCGTGCGGTAGTCGTTCACCACATGCTCTGAGAGCGGCATCACCGGAAGGGCGACCTCAGGCTCGCCGCCGGTATCGGCGGCGTCGGCGTGGTCGAACAGCGGCAGCGGAAGCTCCTTCGGCAGACCGCGCACCTCCCAGAGAGCCTGGCGGCGGTCGAGCCCGAGCGAGCGGAACGCATCGGCCGCGGCAAGCTTCTCCAGGCTTGCGCGTTTCAGCCCGCTCCGCCGCCACAGATCGCGCATGTCGTGGAAGGAATGAACAGCGGTGCCGCTTACTCCATACCTCCCCCTTGTGGGGAGGTCGGCTTGCGCAGCAAACCGGGTGGGGGGCATGCCGTCGAGGTGTTGCTCATCACCCCACCCGGCTCGGCTTTCAGCCGAGCCGCCCTCCCCATCAAGGGGAGGGATGGAGTGTGGGGCCGGCTGTGGTGCGAACAGGTGAGGATTGAGTTCGGCTGGGATGCCGTCGCGCACGGAGACGAGGCGCTTCACATCGTCCTCGCGCAGGCCGTCGATCTGGCGCATGCCGAGACGCAGCGCGAAATTGTCCGGGACAGCGCAGCTTGCTCCATACCTCCCCCTCGTGGGGAGGTCCGACGCCGCTTTGCGGCGTCGGGGTGGGGGGCCAAATGCTGGCGCAGGGGTACTCACCCCACCCGGCGCGCCAAAAGGCGCGCCGCCCTCCCCATCCAGGGGAGCGATGGAGCTTGCTGCCCCGCCACCGCCAACGGGTTCCAAAGTGCAGTCCCAGAGGCTCCGATTGACGTCGGCCTCGCGCGCCTCGACGCCGTGATCGCGCGCGCAGCGCACGATCTGCGCTGGCGCGTAGAAGCCCATCGGCTGCGAGTTGAGCAGCGCCGCGGCGAAGGCGTCCGGGTAATGGCATTTGATCCAGGCCGAGACATAGACGAGATGCGCGAAGCTCGCGGCATGGCTCTCGGGAAAGCCATATTCGCCGAAGCCCTTGATCTGGTTGAAGCAGCGCTCGGCGAACTCGGCCGGATAGCCGCGCGCCGTCATGCGGCCGACCATCTTCGCATGCAGCTTGTCGATGGTGCCGCGGCGGCGGAAGGTGGCCATGGCGCGGCGCAGCTCGTTGGCTTCCGGTCCGGTGAATTTCGCCGCCACCATGGCGAGCCGCATGGCCTGTTCCTGGAACAGCGGCACGCCCATGGTCTTGCCGAGCACTTGGCGGAGCTCGTCGGCGGGGCCATGCTCGGGGTGCGGCGAGGGGAACTCGACCGTCTCCTCGCCGCAGCGCCGGCGCAAATAAGGGTGCACCATGTCGCCCTGGATGGGGCCGGGGCGCACGATGGCGACCTCGATGACGAGATCGTAGAAGCAGCGCGGCTTCAGCCTGGGCAGCATGTTCATCTGCGCCCGGCTCTCGACCTGGAACACGCCGATCGAATCGGCGCGGCATAGCATGTCGTAAACGGCCGGGTCGTCGCGCGGCACGGTGCCGAGGCTGACGTCCTTGCCGTAATGCGCCTGCAACAGAGCAAACGCCTTGCGGATGCAGGTCAGCATGCCCAAGCCCAGCACATCCACCTTGAGCAGCCCGAGCGCGTCGAGATCGTCCTTGTCCCATTCGATGACGGTGCGGTCCTCCATGGCGGCATTGCCGATGGGGACGACCTCCGACAGTGGCCCGCGCGTCAGCACGAAGCCGCCGACATGCTGGGAGAGATGGCGCGGAAAGCCGATCAGCTCCTGCGTCAGCTCGAGCACGCGGGCGAGCAGCGGGTCGGAAGGATCGAGTCCCGCCTGGCGGACATATTCGTCGGGCAGGCCTGAATTGCTCAGGCCCCAGATGGTGGTGGCGAGCGCCGCGACAGTATCCTCGGAGAGGCCGAGCGCCTTGCCGACCTCGCGCACGGCAAGCCGGCCGCGATAGCAGATGAGGGTGGCGGCGAGCCCGGCGCGGTCGCGGCCGTAGCGCGCATAGATATATTGGATCACCTCCTCGCGCCGCTCATGCTCGAAATCGACGTCGATGTCGGGCGGCTCCTTCCGCTCCGGCGAGACGAAGCGCTCGAACAGGAGATCGATCTCGGTCGGATCGACATTGGTAATGGCGAGGCAATAGCAGACGGCGGAGTTGGCGGCGGAGCCTCTGCCCTGGCAGAGGATGCGTCGGCTGCGCGCGTAATGCACGATGTCGTGCACGGTGAGGAAATAGGGCGCGTAATTCAGCTCGGCGATCAGCACGAGCTCCTTGCGCAGCGTGTCGCGCACCTTCTCGGGGATGCCGCCGGGGAAGCGCCAGGCCGCGCCCTCCCAGGTGAGATCCTCGAGATGCGATTGCGGCGTCTTGCCGGGAGGCACCGGCTCGTCGGGATATTCGTATTTCAGCTCGTCGAGGGAGAAGCTGCAGGCATCGGCGATCTCGATCGAGCGGCGAAGCGCGTCCTCATGGCCTTTGAACAGGCGCGCCATCTCCTTGTGCGGCTTTGATGTGCCGCTCGGCATTGGCTTCGAGGCGCAAGCCCGCCTCGGCAATCGTGCATTTCTCGCGGATGCAGGTGAGCACGTCCTGCAGAGGGACGGCGGTGGGGTGCGTGATAGAGCACGCCCCCGGTGGCGACGAGGGGAATGCCGGTGCGCGTTGCCAGTTGCGCCAGGGCCGCGATGCGGGCGCGATCGTCGCCGCGATAAGCGTGCCGCGCCGCGAGATAGAGCCGCGTCTTTGCGCCGAGCGCGTCCTTGATGCGTCTCAAGTTGTGCTTCGAAAGTCTGTGCTGGGCGCATGTTGCCTTGCTCCCCTCCCCCTGCAAGGGGGAGGGTCGGGGGAGGGGCGTCTAGATTGCGACTCACCCCCCGCCGCGCGCAGAAGCGCGCCCTCCCGCGCGAGTGGAGCAGCGAAATCGTGGCCATCGCTATCCTCCCCCGGCAGGGAGAGGGAAAATCCTCGGGCGGGAGGGCGATGTAGATCAGGCCCTCGGCGTGGGCGGCGACGTCGTCGAGATAAAGTTTGCATTGCCCTTTCTCGGCGCGACGCTGGCCGAGCGTCAGCAGCCGGCAGAGCCGGCCATAGGCGGCGCGGTCGCGGGGAAAGGCCAGCAGGCTCGGCGCATCCTTTAGATCGAGGCGCGCGCCGACGATGAACTTGATGCCGACCTCCTTGGCGGCGAGATGGCCGCGCACCACGCCGGCAAGCGTGTTGATGTCGGTGACGGCGATGGCGTCTAGCCCAAGCGCCTTGGCCGTCGCCACCAGCTCTTCGGGATGCGAGCCGCCGCGCAGAAAGGTGAAATTGGTGGTGACCTCCAGCTCGGCGTAGCGGGTCGCCAAGGCACTCACCCGAACACCCCGTGCAGATACCAAGCAGGAGTCCCAAGCTCGCTCTCCTGATAGAGGCCTTCGCGGAACACCCAGTAGCGGTGGCCGTCCTCATCCTCGATGCGGTAATAGTCGCGGGGTCTCGGTGAGGACGTGCCACTTGCTCCATACCTCCCCCTCGTGGGGAGGTCGGCTTGCGTAGCAAGCCGGGTGGGGGGCTTTCCATCGAGGCGTTCAACTTCACCCCACCCGGCTCGGCCTTCGGCCGAGCCACCCTCCCCATTAAGGGGAGGGATGGAGTTTGCTGCACCGTTGCGGCTGGCCAGCCCACGCCACCATTCCGGGGCGATGCGTTCAGGCCCTTCGGCCTTGATCACGCGGCGCGTCACATGCCGCCAGGTGAAGCGCGCCGGCGGCCCTTCTGGAATCTCGGCAAGCACGGTCACTGGCTCAGGCCGCGTGAAGAGAAGCGGCGGGCGCGGCGGCTTTGGCAAAGCCGGCTCAGGCCAGAAAGACGGGCCGGCAAGCGCGCTTCTCAGCGTTTGCGCCAGTTCCGGGATGTGGCTTGCCTTCGGCAAGAGGCGGCGCACCGAGCGCGCCCCCAAGCGGTTGATGAGGCGGTCGATCAGGGGCTCTGCCGCCGCCTTTCCGTTCGCTTGCGTGAGCGAGGTTTGCGCGGGGGCAAGCGTCTCGGTGACGAGCGCGGCAAGCGACATGAGATCGACGCCGAAGCCCATGTCGAGCGTCTCGACCTTGTCCTCGATCAGGCGCAAGAGATGCTCGGGCTCGCGCGACGGGGCGCTCAAGCCCGCCTCGATCACGGTCGATGAGCCGTCGGCGCGGGCGACCCAAAGCGCGAGGCGGCGGCAGCCGCGGCCGGCGCGCGCAAGCTTGGCGCAAAGCGCGCTCGTGAGATGGTCGAGACCGGCTGCGACGCCGGCATGAGTGATGAGCGGTTCCGGGAACGGCAGCCGCGCCACGAAGTCGGGCGAGGTCAGGAGCGGGACGCGCGGCTCGTTGCGGCGGCCGAGCGCCTGATCGAGCCGAGCAGCACGGCCTCCGCCGTTTCCTTGGCGTGGAACCGCCTTTCGAGACTGGTGCGCGGCAACGCATAGAGCTGGCCGATGCGCTTGAGCCCAAGCCGCTTCAACAGCGTCACGATCTCGGGCTCGAGCCGCAAGGCCTCGACGGGAAGAGGCGCGAGCGCGGTCTCGATCTTGCCGTGAGGGACGATGATCGAAGAGCTACGCCCGTAGCGGGCGAGCGCGTGCGCAGCCCCTAAGGTCTCGGCCAGGGCAAGCCGCGCGGTGAAACCGGCGCGCGCGAGCCTTCCCGCCAAGTCGGCAAGGAGCGCCTGCTCGCCGCCGAAGAGATGGGGCACGCCCGGTGATGTCGAGCCAGAGCCCGTCATCGCCGTCTTCATTCAGGCTCGGGCTGTAGCGGCAAGAGGCCCAGCGGGCGAGATCGAGCAGCGCGTCTTGGTCTTGCTTCGGCGCGGCGGGAAGGGTGAGCAGGGCGGGGCAGATGGCACGCGCATCGGCTAGGCCGAGGCCCGGGAAGAGGCCTTCGCGCAAGCTGGCGGCATTGACCGCGCTGAGGACGAGCCCGCGCTCCGCGTTGCCGACGAGAGCCAAAGGCCGGTCATCTGCTAACGGCGTGGTGTCCGCTCGCCGCTCTCTCCCGCTTCAGGCGCTCGATCGGAAGATGCGGCAGAAAGATTGAGACGAAACGACTCATGACTGAACTCCACGATAAAGCTTCGCCCCGGAGCCTCGCCCCGGCAGCGCTCAAGGGTGATGTGCCAGGACGGCGCGCCGGGCGCCGACAGGTCGAAGGGGGTGGGACCGCTGCTGCTTGCGGCGATGCGCCAGCGGGTCAGCGTCCCGGGCAGGCCGGGTGCTGATGGCTTGAGATCAAGCAGGCAGGGCGTGCGCGAGGCCTGCGCCGCAAGGCTGAGACGGCGGGCGGCGAGCGGCGCCTTGATCTCGGCTTGCGCCAAGGCTGCGCTTAACGCCCGGCTCTTCAGCCCTTCTTCCAGGGCCCAGGCGGCGTCTTCCACCGTCCTCGCCTCGACGATGAGAAAAAGCGCAGGGTCGAGGCCGAAGGCGCGCAAGCCCGGCCCATAAGGCCGTCCCCATTCGCGCGCGGCGCCCTTGGTGAGGCACCACAGCACGAGATCCCGGGAGCGCCTTCGCTCGGCCGCCTGCTCGGCGATCATGGCAAGGGCGAAACCGAGCGCCGCAGGCCCATCGCGATAGGCTTCAGGCCTCAATTCGTGCAGGCCCCCGCGCTTGAGCTTGTCGAGGGGCGCGGGGCGGGGAAGGGGGATGGTCTTCGGCCGGTCCACCTCCCCCGCAAGGGGAGAGGTGAATAGACCGGCAGGAGGGAAAGAAAGAGAGCAGGCGGGGCGGGGAGGGCCCGCGCCCGGTGCGGGGGGATTGGCCAGAGACACGGGAACCTGCTCGAGCGCGCGGATTTGCGCGCGTAGCTCAATCAGGACCCTCGCCCTTGCCCCGCCTGCTTTTGCAACGCCAGCCGGCGGAACGAGGAGACCTTCTGCACCGCCTGGAACGTCGTTACGCACGCTACTGACCTCAACTCTCGTTCCTGTTTTGTTCTAGAGAGAGTTGCGGCCCGAGTTAAGGTCGCCCTAGAGATGGCGTGAAAGGCCGATGTTTACGATTGTGGAGGTATCTGGACCCCGGATCGCGTGAAATGGTAAAGATTCGGTAAAGTCCAGAAACAAACTTCCGGTAATTTTTCCAAATTTTTCCCTCATTTAGGCCTGGGCTACCCGCGCGTTGTTTAGGGTTTATTAACCGAGAATACCCGGTCTGTGTTGGATTGATTTAACGTGTATCTAAGCCGACGCTGTTATTTTCCGCTCAGCTTCCACTGACCGGCAGCAAAAAGCGGCGGGGGGGAGCCTTGAATTGACCAATCAAGGGAGTGTCGAAAATGAGGACTTCGTTTGCACGTTTCGTCAAGGACGAGTTGGGCGCCACGGCCATCGAGTATGGCCTGATCGCCGCCGGCATCGCCGTCGCCATCATCACCGCCGTGAACACGGTCGGTACCGACCTGTCCGGCCTGTTCGGCCGTATCTCCGCCAAGCTCACCGGAGCCGGCAACTAGGTCCTAACGCAAAGTCAGGCGGGTCAGCTCCGCGCAAGCGGAGCTGGACCCGCTTCTGATTTGCGCTCGGCAGCATCGCAGCCGAGAGGCCGACGGCGCGCTCAATTGTCCCCTATCGTCAGCCCCCAATCCTCCATAATTCGCGCCTAGGACAAGCTCACTCGCCAGGGGAGCTCAAGCCTTGTCGCCACGGGATCTACTGGGGCGCCAGCATCTTCTCAGCCTTGTTCTCGCAACCGCGGTCTCGGCCGGCTTGGTCGAACTTGCCGCGGCCCATCCGCATGTCTGGGCGACGGTCCGCTCGGAGATCGTGTTCGGGCCAGATCATCGCATCACCGGCATCCGGCATCATTGGACCTTCGACGAGTTCTACACCGCGATGGCGGTGCAAGGCCTCGATGCCAATGGCGATGGCGTCTACTCCAAGGAGGAGCTTCAGCCGCTCGCCCAGGTCAATGTCGAGTCGCTGAAGGAGTTCGATTATTTCACCTTCGTGCATCCGAGCGACGACGATAAGCCGTTGCCGCTCAAGGAGCCGGTCGATTACTCGGTCGATTACGACAAGACCCTGCTCACGCTGCATTTCACCCTGCCGCTGGAGAAACCGCTGGACCCCAAAGTCCATGCGATCGCCGTCGACGTCTACGATCCTTCCTTCTTCGTGGCCTTCGGCTTCGCCACCGACGCGCCGGTGAAGATCGCCGGCACGGAGACGCCAGGCTGCACCGCCGAGATCGAAAAGCCCGACCCTGAAAGCGAGGCCGACGCCAAGGCGCTCAGCGAAGCCTTTTTCAGCCAGCTCGGGCCGAACTCCAATTTCGGCTCGCAATTCGCGCAGACGGCGATCGTCAAATGCACGACGCATTGAGCCGCGCCGCCATTCGCTCGCTGGCTCTGCTGGTGCTCGGCCTGTTGCTGCTGATCGCTGCGTTGGTGCCGTCGGGCGCCGAGACGAGGCCTGCCACGCCGTTCGGCGTCCCCGTGCAAGGTGCCGCGCCGTCGGCCTTCGCGCCCCAAGCCGCGGCCCCGCTTCAGGCGCGGGGGCCGTTCGGCAAATTGCTGAGCTGGGTGGCCGATACGCAGCAAAGCATGCAGCGTGAGCTGGCGATGAGCGTCAAGCGCCTGAAAAGCGGCAACGCCGTAGGCGCAGCGCTGGCGCTGGCAGGGCTCAGCTTCCTCTATGGCGTGGTGCATGCGGTCGGGCCCGGGCATGGCAAGGCCATCATCTCCTCTTACGTCGTCGCCAACGAGGAGACGGTGCGCGCGGGGCATCATGATCTCCTTCATTGCCGCCGCGCTGCAGGCGCTGACGGCGATCCTGCTTGTCAGTGTTCTGCTGATCGGGCTCAACGCCACGGGGCTTCAGGTCAATGCCTGGGCGAACCAGCTCGAAAGCGTGAGCTATGCGATGATCGCGCTGGTCGGTCTCTATCTACTGTCGACGCAGAGCCTGCGTTTGTGGCGCAGCTATCGCGACGGCTGGTCCTCTCAAACCGCCACGACCAAGGCGGCGCATGCTCATGGCGATCATGGCCATGGCCATCACCACGGCCACGCGCACGATCATGACCACCATCACCACGATCATCATCACGCCCACGGCGAGGCTTGCGATCATATTGTCGATGCGCGGCAGCTCGCGGGGCCGTTCTCCTGGCGCAAGGTCATGGCGGTGGTGTTCTCGGTCGGCATCAGGCCGTGCACCGGCGCGATCCTCGTACTGGTGTTTGCCCTGACGCAAGGATTGTTCTGGGCGGGCGTGGCGGCGACATTCGCCATGGCGCTCGGCACGGCCATCACCGTTGCCGTGCTGGCGAGCCTTGCGCTCGGTTCGCGCGAACTTGCACTCAAGCTCGGCGGTACGAACGCCACATGGACCAACGCGGTGTGGACCGCCTGCACCATCGGCGGCGCCGTGGTCATCTTTCTGTTCGGTCTGCTGCTGTTTCTCGCCTCCTTGGGGCCGGCCCGGCCGTTCTGACGGCGAAACATTCCCTTGCCTCCAGGCGTTCACTCGCAAAGCCAATGGTAAGGAGGTTGTTTCATGGCCGATATCAGCGACAAGCGAATTGCGATTCTCGCGACCGACGGCTTCGAACAGTCGGAATTGATGGTGCCGAAGCAGCGGCTCGAAGAGGCCGGCGCCATGGTCGATATCATTTCGCTCAAAACGGGCGAGATCTGGGGCTGGGATCACGACGATTGGGGCGACCCGATCGAAGTCGATCGCACCATCGATGCGGTCAGCATCGATGAGTATGACGCGCTCGTCATTCCGGGCGGGGTGATCAATCCCGATCTGCTTCGCCAAGACGAAGACGCCGTCGCACTGGTCCGCGATTTCTACGCGAGCAAGAAGCCGCTTGCGGCGATCTGCCACGCCCCTTGGGTGCTGATCGAGGCGGGCATCGTAAAGGGGCGCAAGATGACCTCTTACAAGTCCATGGCGACCGACGTGAAGAATGCCGGTGCCGACTGGGTCGATAAGGAAGTGGTTGTCGATCAAGGTCTTATCACTAGCCGCAATCCTGGCGACCTCGAAGCCTTCTCAGCCAAGATCATCGAGGAGGTGAGCGAGGGCCGGCATGAGCGCAGAGCCGTCGCTTAGGACGTTTCAGCTTCGGGTCTAAGGGTCATGGGCAGGGCTTAGCGCGCCTGCCCATGACTTTACGCGTGGCATTCTCGGCCAGCCGCTTGTTGCGCAAACCACAGCGCGCGCGTTTCGCCGATCTGAGAATGATTTTTCTTTTCAGCGGGGTTGATTGCGGATGCGAGGGCATCCTAAATCCCTGCTGGTCGCGGGGAGCGGAATTCAATTCGGCACGTCTGCCAGGGAATGGAGAACGACGATGGCACTGTCACTCGGCGAAACCGCACCGGATTTCGAAGCGGAGACCACGCAAGGTAAAATCCGCTTTCACGAATGGCTCGGCAATTCCTGGGCCGTCTTGTTCTCCCATCCGAAGGACTTCACGCCGGTCTGCACCACCGAGCTCGGCTACATGGCGAGGATCAAGCCGGAGTTCGACAAGCGCGGGGTGAAGATCATCGGCTTGAGCGTCGATCCGGTGGACCGCCATTCGAAATGGGCGGAGGACATCAAGGAGACGCAGGGCGTGGCGCCGAATTTTCCGATGATCGGCGATCCCGACCTCAAGATCTCCAAGCTATACGGCATGTTGCCGGCAAGCGCGTCGGGCGGCTTGGAGCGGACGCCCGCCGACAATCAGACCGTGCGCAACGTGTTCGTCATCGGCCCGGATAAGAAGATCAAGCTGATCCTCGTCTATCCGATGACGACAGGGCGCAACTTCGACGAGGTGCTGCGCGTGATCGACTCCATGCAGCTCACGGCGAAGCATCGCGTGGCGACGCCCGCCAACTGGAAGGAAGGGGACGACGTGATCATCGCCGGCTCGGTCTCCGACGAGGAGGCGAAGAAGATCTACCCTGACGGCTGGAAGGCGCCGCGCCCCTATATCCGCATCGTGCCGCAGCCGCGCCGCTGACGCCGCGGCGCAGGCAATCTCCTGATCCAGATCAGCCTTTAGTTCCCCCCGCAGGCCGGCGACCAAATTTGGCTGGCGGTCGCGAACGCCCTCGTGCTAGAAACACTGTACACGGATGATATCGGCCAAATGCGGGCCTACCGTTGGTAAGACGGGTGCCGCTTGCAGTCGGCCAACAAGAAACAAACAAACGCCGGGGCAGGGGCGAATGTCTGATCCAAGCGGCTCGGACCCGTCCGGGGATGGCGCGCGTGAGGCCGCCAAAATCATTGCCGATCAGATCGCGCCGCTGATCCGGCGGGCACGCGCCAAGGGCTTTGATTTTCTCGCTTATCTCCTGGCCATGGCGCTCAAGGAGTCGCGGCGGCTCTCTGGCGAGTGAGAGGCAAATGCGTCTGTCCACTTCCGCCACGCGTTTCGGGGACGCTGCGCTTGCGGTAAGGTCCTCACATCATGGGACTGCCCAAGACCCCCCTCTTGACCACCGATTGCGTGATCTTCGACGGCGCCGCGCGCGTGCTGCTCATTCGCCGCAAGAACGAGCCGTTCAAGGGCGCGTATGCGCTTCCCGGCGGGTTCATCGATATCGGCGAGACGACCGAGGCGGCGTGCCGGCGCGAGGTGCTCGAGGAGGCCGGCATCGTCGTGGATCGGCTCGCCCTCGTCGGCGTCTATTCGGACCCCAAGCGCGATCCGCGCGGACACACCGTCAGCATCGCCTACACGACCCGTTTTGCTGAGGCACCAAGACCGAAAGCTGGCTCCGATGCGGAAGCGGCGGAATGGGTTAAGGACTGGAAGACCAAAAAGCTCGCCTTCGACCATGCGTTGATCATCGCCGATGCCGAAAAAATGTGCGGTGAATAATGTGACAACCAACGATCATTAAAGCCATCGATGGTCGGCATCAGTCCCATCGTTGACTGCATGACTAGGAGAGAACGACGTACCTGTGACAGGATGGAGTCCACTTCGGTTCGGAGAGCTACCCGTTATGTCCGATGAGAAACTTGTCGCTGGCGAAGACCGCATCCTGCGATCGGACAGCGACGATGTCGAGGAGATGCTCGAGATTCTGATGAAGATCGCGCAGTCTGAAGGACGCGAATTTCTGGCATATCTGTTGAGCATGGCGCTGATCGAAGCCCGCAACCAAGCTCCCCAGCGGACCTTTCTCTCGCACTAGCGGCGCAAGACCAAGCTTCCCGCCTATCGCGGCCTAGCCGCATGGCTAGGCGTCTCGCGGTCGATGCTCTATCTAAGGGTCTCAAAGGCCCAACGATGAGCCGTTTTCATGAATGAAGCGCCGCCGACCGGCCGGTTTGCCGCCAAATCCGAGCGCTCGAAGGCGCCGTCGCCGCACGGCCGGATCGGGGTCCTGCTTATCAATCTCGGCACGCCCGATGGCACTTCCTATTGGCCGATGCGCCGCTATCTCAAGGAGTTCCTCTCCGACCGGCGCGTGATCGAGACCAACCGGGTGCTGTGGTGGCTGATTCTGAACTTCATCGTGCTGGTGAGGCGCCCGTCAGCCAGCGGCGCCAAATACCGCTCGATCTGGAACGAGGAGCTGGACGAATCCCCGCTTCGCACCATCACGCGGAGCCAGGCGGAAAAGGTGAGCAAGGCGTTTGCCGCGAAAGGGATCACCGTCGATTGGGCCATGCGCTACGGCTCGCCGTCGATCGCCTCGCGCGTGGAGGCGCTGGTCGCGCAAGGCTGCGACCGGCTGATCGCCTTTCCGCTCTATCCGCAATACGCCGCGGCGAGCACCGCGACCGCCAATGACAAAGTATTCGACGCGCTGAAGACGCTGCGCGCGCAGCCGGCATTGCGCACCGTGCCGCCTTATCCGCAAGATCCTGTCTACATCGCCGCGCTCGCCGATTCGATCAGGGCGCATCTGAGCCAGCTCGACTTCGAGCCTGAGGCAATCCTCGCCTCATTCCACGGCGTGCCGCAGAGCTATGTCGACAAAGGCGACCCCTATCAGCAGCAATGCATCGAGACCACCGAGGCCTTGCGCGCGGCGCTAGGGCCGCTCGGCGCCAAGCTCAAGCTGACCTTCCAGTCGCGCTTCGGCCGCGCCGAGTGGATCAAGCCTTACACCGACAAGACCGTCGAGGCGCTTGCGCGCGAGGGGGTGAAGCGGATCGTCATCGTCACGCCGGGCTTCGCCGCCGATTGCCTGGAGACGATCGAGGAGATCGGCGAGGAGAACAAGGAGATCTTCCTCGAGAATGGCGGCGAGAAATTCAGCTACATTCCCTGCCTCAACGACAGCGATGGGGGCATCGGCGTGATCGTGCATCTGATCGAGCGCGAGCTGCAGGGCTGGGGGTGATTTGTCGGGTGGCTCAGGCTTGAGTCCGGGTGACGAGGGGGTTGGGGGGAGACAATGTCAGCGCGGAATGTGCTGCTCCTCGGCGTCAGTTTTGTGCTGGTCTCCTGTGCCGCGCCAATGACCATGCGTGACATCAACGCGGTGAAGCCGAATTGCGCGAGGATCGACAAGCAGATCGCGACGCTGGAAAAGGAGAAGGCCGAGAACGACCAGCGGCTTCTCGCCGGCATCCAGTCCGTGGCGCCCGCGCTTGCCGCGATCAATATCGTCGCCGGGACCTATGGCCGGAACGTCGCCATCGCCACGGGCGAGTGGGCGGCGGCCATCGACCGGAAGCTGGTCGAACTCAGGCGCGCCAAGAAGAAGTGTTGAGCGATGCGTGCTGCCTTTGTCGTCATGCTCGGCTTGGTCATCGGGCTCTTGCCGGCTTCGCTTGGTGCGGCCGAGACCAATGCGCCGGCTGAAGTCGAAGGCCCGTTCGCCTATGTCACGGTGGCCGGCGCGCCGGGTGACGGGGAGGAGGCGCTCGCCGCCGCGCTCAGCAAGCAGCTTGCCGCGCGGGGGCTGAAGCAAGCGACAGCGTTTCAGGCCAATGTCTACGAGGTGCAGGGAACGGTACGGGTTGCGCCCGGCGGCAAGGGCAAAGAGACCGTCACCATAATCTGGGTCGTGCTCGGGCCCGACGGCACCCAGCTCGGCGTCACCCGGCAAAGCAAGGACGTGCGCAAAGGCTCGCTCGACAAGAAATGGGGCGGCGCCGCCAACGCCGCCGCCGCCGCGGCAGCGAATGACATAGCGAAGCTCATCCCGCGGTAGGCTCGACAGGGAGCCCTTATAATTGCTCGAGTTCGCACCCACTTATTTGCCGCGAGGAAGGCTAGCCAAAGCAAGCAACGAGACTTAACCAAGAACCTCTAGCCAAACGCCTCCGGGAGGGCGCCATGTTCGGCTTCAATATCTTCGTCATCGCTCTGCTGATTCTGTTCATCGCCGTCATCGCCGCCGGCGTGAAGATCGTGCCGCAGGGCTACAACTACACGGTCGAGCGTTTCGGCCGCTACACCCGCACGCTCCGGCCCGGGCTCACCCTCATCATCCCCTTCATCGACCGCATCGGCCGCAAGATCAACATGATGGAGCAGGTGGTCGATGTGCCGAGCCAGGAAGTGATCACCCGCGACAATGCCATGGTCAGGGTCGATGGCGTCGCCTTCTTCCAGGTGCTCGACGCGGCGCAGGCGAGCTATGAGGTGACCAATCTCAACATCGCCATCCTCCAACTCACCATGACCAATATCCGCACGGTGATGGGCTCGATGGATTTGGACAAGCTGCTCTCCGAGCGCGACGAGATCAATCACCGCCTGCTCAAAGTGGTCGACGACGCGACGCATAATTGGGGCGTCAAGGTCACCCGCATCGAGATCAAGGATATCGAGCCGCCGCGCGATCTGGTCGACTCGATGGCAAGGCAGATGAAGGCCGAGCGCGACAAGCGAGCGGCGATCCTCGTGGCGGAAGGCGAGCGGCAGGCGGCGATCCTGACAGCGGAAGGCGCCAAGCAGGCGCAGATCCTCGCCGCCGAAGGCCGCCGCGAAGCGGCTTATCGCGATGCCGAGGCGCGTGAACGCGAGGCCGAGGCGGAAGCCAAGGCCACGCAGGTGGTGAGCGATGCCATCAGCAAAGGCAATGTGCAGGCCATCAACTATTTCGTCGCCAACAACTATGTCGGCGCGCTGAAGGCGCTGGCGGAGGCGAAGAACCAGAAGGTGCTGATCCTGCCGCTCGAAGCCTCCTCGGTGATCGGCGCGATCGCCGGCGTCGGCGAGATTGCCCGCGAGGCATTCGGCAACGGCGGCGGCAACTCCGCCGCGCAGCCCGGGCAGGGCAAGCAGCAGCGGCCGCGCGCCGGCGGCTCGGTCCCCTCCGTCTAGCGGGAGGCATCCATGGAAATGCTCGCCAAGCTCGGTGTCTGGAACTGGCTGATCCTCGCCGCCATCCTGTTCGTGCTCGAGGTCATGTCTCCCGGCATCTTCTTGATGTGGTTCGGCATGGCCGCGGCCGTCACCGCGCTGATCGCCTTCACCTACGATATCTCCTGGCAGTGGCAGCTGATCTGGTTCTGCGCCCTGTCGCTCGCCGCCGTGCTGCTTGCCGCGAAATATCTGCGCAAGCATCCGCTCGAGAGCGAGCGGCCGCTGTTGAACGAGCGCGCGGTGCAACTGATCGGCCAGTCCTTCGAGCTCATCGACCCGATCGTCAACGGCAGAGGCAGCATCAAGACCGGCGACACGATCTGGAGGGTCGAAGGCCCGGAGCTTCCCAGAGGCGCGCGCATCAAGGTGGTCGGCGCCGACGGCACGCTGCTCAAAGTGGTGCCGGGAGGAACGGCAGCCGCGGTTTAGACTTCGAGCTCGCTGACCGAGGTAATCTCGGAAGGGACCTCGGCGGCTGCGTCGGCATGCGGCCAGAGGCCAGTCCCCCAGCGATTCCGGCCCGAGCCCGAGACCTCGACCTCGGTGAAGCCGGCCTCTTGGAATTTTTCAGCGACGGCCTCGTTGCTGGCAAGGCTCTGCACCAGGCCGAGGGTGATCCTCGCTCTGTATCGTTTGCCTTGTTGCACCGTGAAGACGGGCATCGGTTCCTCAGCCTAAGCACCGTTTGAGAACCAACGCTGTACGGCGTCGCGTGCCGGCTCGTCCAGCAGGAGCTGCAGCTTGGTGCGCCGGAGCAGGAAGTCCTCAGCCGTCATGGCATCTTCGGTCTCTCGCGCATAATCAAGCTCGGCACGGGTGACGCCGGGAGCGATCTCCTCGGCTGAACCAGGATCGGCGGCGACGCGCTTGAACAGCGTTGCGATCTTGTCGCCATAGGTCAGCGCCAAGCGGCGGCGCGTGGCATCGGCGATGCCTGCGGGCCCGCGCTCGGCGACGGCGAGCAGCTCGGGCTTCGCCAGCGTGCCGCCATAGAGTGGCACGTCCTTGGTCCAGGCCCCGCCCATGCCGGCGCCCAGCCGCTGCAAGCTGTCCAGCACCTCCTCGGCCATGGCGCGGTGGGTGGTGAGCTTGCCGCCGTAAAGGCTGACGAAGCCGCCTGTCCCGTTGGCAACCGAGGAGAGCTCGGGGCTGCGGCTGATGCGGCTCGGCCGCGCGCCCGCATCGTCATGCAGCGCGCGCACGCCGGACCAGGTGTAGACGATATCGGCGGCGGTCGCGGGGCGCGCACCGGCGAAATAACGGTTATAGGCCGCGAGCAGATAGGCTTGCTCAGCCTCGGAGCAGCGTGCCGCGCCCGGATCGCCCTCATGCGCCACGTCGGTCGTGCCGACGATCAAAAAGCGTCCTTCCAGCCAAGGGATGACGAAGATGACGCGTTCCTCCTCGTCTTGCAGCGTATAGGCGTCGCCTTGCGCGGGCGCCGGCATCGGCAAGACGATGTGGCTGCCGCGCACCAGCCGCAACGGTCGCGGCGGTGGAGCGGCCTTGGTCAGGCTATCGACGTGCGCGACCCATGGCCCTGCGGCGTTGACGATGAAGCGCGCCTCGATGTTTCGCTTGTGCCCGCGCTCATCGAGCTCGATCGCGTAACCATCGGCGAGCGGCGCGATTGCCGTGACGGCGCGGCGATTGAGGATATCGGCGCCGCGGGCGCGTGCGTCGAGCAGCACGGCGAGCGTGAGCCGCGCATCGTCGGTCATGCAGTCGCAATAATGCAGAACCGAGGTCAGTCCCTCCTGGCGGAGCCTCGGGAGCTGGGCGATATCGTCGTCATCGAGCCTGCCGCTCGCCGGCAGGCCGTCGCCGAAGGACAGCGCATCGTAGAGCGCAAGGCCCGCCCGGAGCACCAAGGCCTGGCGCCGCTGCCACGCATAGATCGGCAGCAGAAAGCGTAGCGGGGTGATGAGATGCGGCGCGGTCTTGAGCAATTGCGCCCGCTCGACCAGGGACTCCCGCACCAAGGTGAACTCGAGGGTCTCCAGATAGCGCAAGCCGCCATGGATCAGCTTCGAGGAGGACGAGGAGGTGGCGCACGCATAATCGCCCTTCTCGGCGAGCATGACTTTCAGCCCGCGGCCGGCCGCGTCGCGCGCGACGGCTGCGCCGTGAATGCCGCCACCGATAACGAGGACGTCGGTGCTTGGCGTTGCCAACCCTAAGCGACGCCGGCGCGGAGCAGATCGTGCACGTGGATGATGCCGACCGGGCGTCCGTTCTCGACCACGAACAGGGCGGTGATGCGCGTCGCGTTGATCAGTTCGAGGGCGGCGCTGGCGAGAAGATCGGGCGAGACGGTCTTGGGCGCCGGCGTCATGATCTCGTGGGCGCGACGGCTAAGCAGTCCGTCGCCCATATGGCGGCGGAGGTCGCCGTCGGTGATGATGCCCCTGAGATGGCCGTTCTTGTCGACCACGCCGAGGCAGCCGAGCGCCTTCTCGGTCATGACGACGATGGCTTCCGACATGACCTGGTCGGCGGCGGCGAGCGGCAGGCGGTCGTCCTTGTGCATCAGGTCGCTGACGAATTTCAGCCTGGCCCCGAGCTGGCCGCCCGGATGCAGCGTCTTGAAGTCGCGCGCGGTGAAGCCCTTGCTGTCGAGCAGCGCCATGGCGAGGCAATCGCCGAGCGCAAGCTGCATCACGGTGGAGGTGGTGGGCGCGAGTCCGTGCGGGCAAGCCTCTTTCGCTTGCGGGAGAGCGAGCACCAGATTGGCGGCCTCGGCGAGCGTCGAGCCGGGATTGGAGGTCACCGCGATCAGCGGCACGGCGTAGCGGCGCGAATAGGAGACGATATTGCCGAGTTCGACGGTCTCGCCGGACCAGGAGAAGGCGAGGATCACGTCGTCGCGGGTGATCATGCCGAGATCGCCGTGGCTCGCCTCGCTCGGATGCACGAAATAAGCGGGGGAGCCGGTGGAGGAGAGGGTGGCCGCGACCTTCAGCCCGACATGGCCGCTCTTGCCCATGCCGGTGACGATCACGCGCCCACGGCAGCTACGCAGGATCCCGATCGCTTCGGCGAAGTTGTCGATGAGGTCGCCGGCAAGCGCCGCCTTCAGCGCGCTTAAGCCCTCGGCCTCGAGTTGTAGGGTGCGCGTCGCCGAGGCAATCGCTTGGCCGCGGTCGTCGCGCAACAGGCGATCCCGCTTAAGGCCGATCGACATGATCGTGCTCCCCCCGTTTTGTTGCGCCGCACCCGACTTTAGCACGGATTGCAGCCACGTCAGGCCCAAGAACTGACCCATTTCGGGGCAGGGCTAAACGCCGCGTTAACTCTATTGCCTCTAGGCTTTGGCGATCAACGGTCCGATGGAAGCGGCCCCAAGCCCAACGGCTTGCCGCCTCCCGGTGTCGATCGAGGTGCGTCCTTGCCGCGTCGCCACATATTAAGCGCAGCGGGCGCTCTCGCTGCGGCTCTGCTGCTTGCCGTGCAGGCGCAGACCCTCGCACAAGATGCGGTGGATGGCGGTTCGCGCCTCGACCAGTCCGATGGGTCGGACTCAATTGGCGCTTGGACGACGGTGTCTCCGGCGGAGCAGCCGATCGACAGTCTGCAATCGAGCCAGGAGGATATCGCCGCCTCTGTTGCGCCGCTCGGCGGCATGGGCGACGAGCTGGCGCCGATTCCGCCTCTACCGCCGCTCGGCGGGCTTGGCGATGAGGAGGCGCCGGTGCCTCAAGTGCCCGGGCTCGGCATCACCACGGAGGCCGGCGAGACCAGCCAGCGCGTGCCGGGGACGAATTTCGACTCCTCCCGACATCGGGTCCTGCCGCCGCCCCGGCACGACCTCGATCCCTTCGTCCCGATCGGCATGCGGCTTGGCAGCTTCCTGCTGTTCGCCGAGACCGAGATCGGCACCATCCTCACCGACAACGTGCTGGCAACGGAAACCGACACCCATTCGGACGTGGCCTTCGAGGTCGCCCCGGAGATCAGGCTGGAATCGAATTGGGCCCGGCATTTCTTCAGCGCGCAATTCGTCGGCGACCGGAGCTGGTATCGCGACTTCGAGGTCGAGGACGACCGCATCTATCAGGCGATCCTGATAGGACGCCTCGATGTCACCCGCCGCACCCATCTCGAGCTCGAAGCCGAGAAATCGATGACCCAGGCCGGACGCAATTCGGTCAGCCTGACCGACATCGCCGGCAATCAGATCGATCTGCACGAGCAGCATCTAACGGCTGCCGCCGATCACACCTTCAACCGGCTGACCCTGAAGCTCACCGGGACCCTCGCCGAGTACGACTATGACGACGAGCCGGAAACCGATCCCGGGCTGTTCGGCGAGGAGCTGGTGCCGTTTCTCGATATCAGGGACTACCGCGAGGATGAGCTGAAGCTCAGAGGCACCTATGAGCTCACCTCGAAGACCGGCATGTTCCTGGAAGGCTCGATCAATGAGCGCGAGTACAAGCAGCCGATCAGCTCGTCGGGCTTGCGCCGCGGCTCGTCGGGCTATGTGCTGCTGTCGGGCATGACGTTCCAGCTGACCGGAAAGCTCACCGGAGAGATGAGTGTCGGTTGGGGCCAGCAGCAATCGATCGAGGAAAGCTTCTCGCCGATCGATGGCTTCCTGCTGAACGGCGACATCATCTGGCAGCCGACGCCGGCCACCAAGGTCGAGTTCATCGCCCGTTCGGAGATCGCCGAGACCACGCTCGTGGATTCGTTCGGCGCCGTCGACCGCTACTACGAATTATCGTTGCAGCACGCGTTCTGGCGCTTTCTCGTGCTGGGGACCTATGTCTCCTACGAAATCGCCGATTATGTCGACGATCCGCTCGTCGACCAGCGGCTGATCGAGGGCCTCACCGCGGAATATTACTTCAACCCGAATTTCTCGATCTACGGCCGCTACGAGCACACCAATCTGTTCTCGACCGACGAGGGCAGCGACTTCACCGAGAACGAGGTGAGGCTTGGCGTGCGCATCCGCAATTGAGCAGGGCGGGGCGACGCCGGCTAGCTGACCATCGCTCGCTCGCCGCTATCGAGCCCCGAGGTCAAACCGGCATAGCTGTCGTTCGGACATTCCAGTCTGTCGCTGTCGTCTCACGCCATGGAGCCGATCGTGCGGCGGAAGCGTAGCAGCGCGTAGCCAAACAGGACGGCGCCGATAGCGGCAATCGCAATGAACTGCGGCCATACGACGTCGAACCCCGCGCCGCGAAAGAGGATAGCTTGGGCCAGCATCACGAAATGCGTCGTAGGTGCCGCCAGCATCACCAACTGCACAGCTTCGGGCATGCTCTCCCGCGGCGTCACACCTCCGGAGAGCATCTCCAACGGCAGAAGCACCAGCATCAGCAGCAGACCGAATTGCGGCATCGAGCGAGCGAGCGTACCGAGAAAGATGCCTATCGATGTCGCCGCAAAGAGATGCACCGTGGCGCCTGCCAAGAACAGCGCGACCGAGCCTTCGATCGGCACCTGGAGCAGCCCTTGCACGACAAAGGCCAGGGACAAAGCGCAGGCGACGAGCACGACCAGGCCCATGGCCCAAACTTTACTCGTCATGATCTCGAAGGGGGTGACGGGCATCACCAGCAGATGCTCGATGGTGCCGTGTTCGCGTTCGCGGATTAGCGCCGCGCCGGTAAGCACGATCGCCAGCATGGTGACATTGTTGATCACCTCCACGATGGCACCGAACCAGGATTTGTTCAGTTCCGGATTAAAGCGCACGCGCAAAGCGAGATCCACGGGCGGCGCAGGGTTGCTTTGGTAGTGTTCGGCGAATGCCCGCACCTCGTTGCCGACGATCGTCTGGATATAGCCGTTGCCGACGAAGGCCTCTTCCTGGCCAAGAGGCAAGCTGTCCGGAAGCTCGCCCATCGCTCGCCGGCAAGAGGCCGGTCAGCATCTTCATCGTCGTCGTCTTACCGCAGCCGTTGGAGCCCAGAAACCCGAAGATCTCCCCGCGGCGGATGCGGAAGCTGACGTGATCGACCGCAACGAAGTCGCCGAAACGCATCGTCAGGTCGCGCGCCTCGATCGCGACCTCGCCCTCATGTTCGACATCGCGGGGACGTATCTCCACCGGACGGTAGCCGGCGCTCTTCTCCTCGGGCAGCAGCGCAATGAAGGCCGCCTCGAGCGATTGCGCGCCGGTCCGCGCGAGCAGGTCTTGCGCGGTGCCCGTGGCGAGAACGCGGCCCGCGTCCATTGCCACCAGCCAGTCAAAGCGCATCGCCTCTTCCATGTATGCTGTCGCCACCAGCAGGCTCATGTCTGGTCGCCCGGCTCGGATTTGCCCAATCAGCTCCCAGAACTGCCGACGCGAGAGCGGGTCAACGCCAGTCGTCGGCTCGTCAAGGATCATCAAGTCCGGATCGTGAATCAGCGCGCAGCACAGGCCGAGCTTCTGCTTCATGCCGCCGGATAGCTTGCCCGCTGGCCGATCCGAGAACGGCGCGAGGCCGGTGCTGGCGAGCAGTCCGGCGATACGGCGCTCGCGTTCGGCGCGGTCTTGTCCAAACAAGCGCCCGAAGAACTCGATATTCTCGAACGCCGAGAGGGTTTGGTAGAGGTTCTTTCCGAGCCCCTGCGGCATATAGGCGATGCGTGGACCGACCTTCCGGCGGTGAGCCGCCTCGGCCATGTCTCCGCCGAGGACCTCGACGCGTCCCGCCTGCACCTTTCGAGCGCCGGCGATCAGCGAGAGCAAAGTCGACTTGCCGACACCGTCCGGGCCGATCAGCCCGACAATGCGGCCCGTCGGGATTTCCAGGCTGACCGAATCAAGGGCAATGGTCCTGCCGTAACGCAGCCCGACATCGCGCAATCGCGCGACCGTGTTTGCCTCGTGTGCGGCCTGACCGGCAATTGGCGGGACAGCAATCACGGCGGCAATTTAACTTGCAGCTCGGGCGGCCAGTCCACGCTGGGGTCTAGCCGTATATAGGCCATTCCCGGCAGGCCGGTCTTGACCTGAGTGATGTGTTTCCGCAGCAGCTCCGCATCGATCTGCGCCTTGATGCGGAACATCAGCTTCTGCCGCTCCTCCTCGGTCTCAACCGTCTTCGGCGTGAATTGAGCGACATCGGCGACGAAGGAGGCTCTCGCCGGAATAATGTATTGGGGGGCCGCATCGAGCACCAGGTGAACGTCGGTCCCCACCGCCACGCGGCCGGCCGCCGCCGTCGGCAAGAAGAAAGTCATGTATACGTCGCCGAGGTCGACGAGGTTCAACACTCGCCCACCGGCGGCCAGCACTTCCCCCAGCTGCGCGACGCGATACTGCACACGGCCGTCCCGCGGTGATCGCAAGACGCTGTCGTCGATGTCGGCCTGGATCCGTTCGATGGTGGCACGCGCGGCCTCGACCTCCGCTTCGGCATCGATGACCAACGACTTGGACGCGCCGATGGCGGCGTCTGCGGCAGCCACTTGGGCTTTTGCGGCGCTAACCGCGGCCGTGGCCTTCTGGAAGTCGGCGCGATCGTCGTCGAGACGCTGAACGGGGACGGCGCCCTTCGGTGCAAGTTCCTCGGAACGGGCGAGGCGCCGTTGCGCGGCGTCGAGCTCGGCCTCACGTTGCCCCACCACGGCAAGCGCGGCTGTCTTCTCTGCCTCACGCTGCGTCACTAGGCTTTTGGCGGTCTCGACACCGATCAGCGCTTTTTTCAGTTTCGCCTCTGCCTCCCGGCGCTGCGCCTCGAGCACCGCAGTGTCCATCCTGGCCACGACCTGCCCGGCTTTGACGAAATCGCCCTCATTGACCGAAATTTCTACGATGCGGCCCGGTGTTTTGGCTGCGACATCGATCTCCGTCGCCTCGATGCGGCCATTGCCACTGGCAAAGCCTTCCGGCAGCGGCTCGGGCTTGAGCCACAGCCACCCATAGTAGCCGGCCCCCGCCAGGATCGCGACGAGGCCGGCCGTGAGCCAAAGCCCTGACCTCGTCATGTCGGTATTCTCCTTCTCATTGACACCACGTATGCGCCGGCCAGTGCTCGTTTCCGCAGTCGCCGAGCCATTGCAGAAGGCTCGTCGACGGTCGAGCTATCGAAGCGTGATACATTCATATTCAATTTGGCGGTGATGATTGTGCAAACCCTAGCTGAGCAGGTTGAGCTGGATCAACCATGCCAAATCGGCCCTGCGCCAGGGTGTAATGACTTCATGGAAAGTTTTGTCTTCGACAATTTGCTTTTCTGCAACGTCTTCCGCATGAGCTAAAGACCGCTAGAGCAGCTTCTTGATCTCGGCGCGGAACATCTCGGCGATGTCGGGGCGGGCGAGCGCGTACGCGACATTGGCGGTGAGGAAGCCGACCTTGGAGCCGCAGTCGAAGGTCCTGCCGTCATATTTCACTGCAAAGAAGGGTTGGCGCTTGAGCAGCGCGAGCATCGCGTCGGTGAGCTGGATCTCGCCGCCAGCGCCCTTCTCCTGCGCGGAGAGAATGTCGAAGATCTCGGGCTGGAGAATGTAGCGGCCGAGAATGGTGAGGTTGGTCGGCTCGGTTCCAGGCTTCGGCTTCTCCACCATGCCGTCGATGGGAAGCACCTTGCCGTCGCCGGGGCCGCTGAGGCTGACCACGCCGTAATTCTTCACCTGATCATCCGGGACGGGCTCCACCGCGAGGACGTTGCCGCCATGCGCGGCATAGGCGTCAAGCATCTGCGCGAGGCAGCCTTTGCCCTCGGTCTGCACCAGAACGTCGGGAAGCAGCAGCGCGAAGGGCTCGTTGCCGACCAGTTCGCGCGCGCACCAGACCGCATGGCCCAAGCCCAACGGCTCCTGCTGGCGCGTGAAGCTCGTGGCTCCCGGCCCCGGGAGATCGCCGATCAGCGCGTCGAGCTCGGCCGTCTTGCCGCGCTCGTCGAGCACCCGCTCGAGTTCGTATTGGCGGTCGAAATGATCCTCGATGACGCCCTTGTTGCGGCCGGTGACGAAGATGAAATGCTCGATGCCGGCCTCGCGCGCCTCGTCCACCACATGCTGGATCAGCGGCCGGTCGACCACCGTCAGCATCTCCTTGGGCATGGCCTTGGTCGCGGGCAGGAAGCGGGTGCCGAGCCCCGCCACGGGGAACACGGCCTTGCGGACGCGAGCAGCCATCTCCGGTCCTCGTTAGGGTTAAGCGCGTCAGGCGGGGGCGATTTTAGCCCGGGTTAGAAGTCCTCAACCTCTATCCGATAGCTAGCAGGGAATTGCAAATGGCTCTCGTGGTAAGGTTGGTCACATGGGTGTTCTGGTCACGGGCGGGGCTGGCTTCATCGGCAGCCATATGGTCCTCGAGCTGCTCGATGCGGGTGAGGACGTGGTCGTGCTCGACAATCTGTCGACCGGCTTCCGCTGGGCGGTGCCCGACGCGGCCAAGTTCGTCGAGGGCGATGTCGGCGATGCCGAGCTGCTGAGCCGGCTGCTCGCCGGCAATGCGATCGACGCCATCATCCATTTCGCCGGCTCGATCGTCGTGCCGGAGTCGGTCGCCGATCCGCTCGGCTACTATCTCAACAACACCTGCAAATCGCGCTCGCTGATCGCCTCCGCCGTCGAGGCCAAGGTGCCGCATTTCATCTTCTCATCCACCGCCGCGGTCTACGGCATGCCGAAGGAGAATCCGGTCGGCGAGAACGCCGTGCTCGAGCCGATCTCGCCTTACGGCACCTCGAAGCTGATGACCGAGATCATGCTGCGCGATACGGCGAGAGCGCATGCGCTGCGCTATGTGGCTTTGCGCTATTTCAATGTCGCCGGCGCCGATCCGCTCGGGCGAAGCGGGCAATCCACGGCGCGCGCCACGCATCTGATCAAGGTCGCGTGCGAGACGGCGCTCGGGGAGCGGCCGTATTTAGAAGTGTTCGGCACCGACTATCCGACTGAGGACGGCACCTGCATCCGCGACTACATCCATGTAACGGACCTGGTCCGCGCGCATCTCGACGCGCTGCGCTATCTCCGCGCCGGGGGAAAAAGCGAAGTGCTGAATTGCGGCTATGGCAGCGGCTTCTCGGTGCGTGACGTGATCGGCTCGGTGAAGCGCGCTGCGCAGAGCGATTTCGCCGTACGCATGGGCCCGCGCCGGGAGGGCGACCCCGCGGCGATCGTCGCCAAGGCCGACCGCATCAGCAAGGTGCTGGGCTGGCAGCCGAAGCTCAACGACCTCGACACCATCGTCGGCCATGCGCTTGCCTGGGAAAAGCGGCTGATGGAATACCGCGCCGCCTCGTAACTCCTGCCATTTTGCCTTTGCGCCGCCGTAAAGCGCCCGTCAGAATCGGGGTGAACGGCCTCGAATTGTCGAGGCGGCGTAAGGGGTGGCGCTCGGGATGCCGGGAAGCAAACTCAGGACAATCGGTCTAGGCTGGGCGCTGGCGATGCTCGCGCTCGCGGCGCCGGTGCCTGTCGCTGCGCAAGCGGCTGACGACGAGGTTGCCGTCTACAAGCGCGAGGTGGAGAAGGGCTTCGCCGCCTGGCTGCAAGCCTTGTGGCCTGAGGCGGAAGCCGCGGGCATCTCGCGCAAGACCTTCGATGCCAATGTCAAAGGACTGAAGCTCAACTGGTCGCTGCCGCATCTGGTTCTGCCTGACCCGGCGGGGCCCGACGGACCGCCCCTGCCGAAGGCGCTTGCGCCCAAGCCCATTCATCAGCCCGAGTTCGACATCCCGGCGAATTATTTCAACAAGAACACGCTCAACGTGCTCGCCACCACCGGGCGCGGCAAGATGGGCCAGTGGTCGCAGCACCTCGCCGCCATGCAGAACCAATATGGCGTGCCGGCGAGCATCGTCGTCGCCATCTGGGGACGGGAATCCGGTTTCGGCAAAGCGGAGATGCCGTTCGACGCGCTCTCGGCCATCGCCACGCAGGGCTATATGGGGCGGCGGCCCGAGGTGTTCCGCAAGGAGGTCGTCGCCGCGCTCAAGATCATGGAGGAGGGGCACGCGACGCGGGCGGAGATGCGAAGCTCCTGGGCCGGCGCGATGGGCTACACCCAGTTCCTGCCGTCGGACTTCGAGAAATATGCCGTCGATTTCGACGGCGACGGCAGGCGCGACATTTGGAGCTCGGTCCCCGACGCGCTCGGCTCGACCGGCAATTCGCTGCACAGCCAGGGCTGGGACGGCAAGCAGAGTTGGGGCTATGAGGTGACGCTGCCCAAGGGCTTCGACTGCACCGAGCAGGGGCCGGACAAAGCGCGCCCGATCGCCGACTGGGTGAAGCTTGGCGTGGTCAGGGTGAAGGATCGGCCGTTCCCCGAGGACAAGCTTCAGGACCCCGCGTTTCTCGTGCTGCCCGCCGGCCTGAAAGGCCCCGCCTTCCTCGCCACCAATAATTTCTCGGTGCTGAAGCTCTATAACAACTCCGACGTCTACGCGATTTTCGTCGGCCACGTCGCGGATATGATCGCCGCCAATGCGCCGATCGCGTTCGAGGGCGAATGGCAGCCGGTCGAGCGCCTTCCGCGCAACCGCATCCAGCGCTTCCAGGAGGTGCTGGTGACGAAGGGCCACGATGTCGGCAAGGTCGACGGGTTGGCCGGCTTCAAGACGCGCCGAACCATCGGCATCGAGGAGCAGAAGCTCGGCCTGCCGCTCAGCTGCTATCCGAACAAGATCGTGGTGGATGCGGTGCTCAAGCAAGCAAGCGCCGCGGCGGCGCAATAGGCTTCAGGCGAGGAATTCCGCGATTGCCTGCCTAGGTTTTGCCCGCCACCCTTGTTATGGTCGCCGGATGCGAATCGCCCAAAATCCTAAGTCATTGATCCTGAACGCCGGATCGGCAGTCCTGCTGGCCTTGGCGTTTCCGGCCGCTGCCGCCGCGGCGAGTTCCCAGGCCTGCGTGGAAGGCCTGTGGCCTGCCGCCAAGAGCGCCGGCGTCACGCGCGCGACGTTCGACCGCGCCTTTCAGGGGTTCACGCCCGATCCCGAAGTGGTCGAGGCCGCCAATTTCCAGCCCGAATATGTGAAGCCGATCGGCGAATATATCGACCGCGCCGTGTCGGATAAGCGGGTGGAGACGGGCAAGCTGAAGCTCGCCGAGAACCAGGCGCTGGTCGGCTCGCTGGAGACGCGCTACGGCGTCGACCGCCATATCATCGTCGCCATCTGGGGCATCGAATCGAATTACGGCGTGCAGCCCGGCGACAAGAACGTGATCCGCTCGCTGGCGACGCTGATCTGCACCGGCACCAAGGCCAAATTCGCCAGGCCGCAGATCGTATCGGCGCTCAAGATCCTGCAACGCGGCGATATCAATTACGAGGCGATGAACGGCTCATGGGCCGGGGCCATGGGCCACACCCAATTCATCCCGACCACCTACAGCGCCTACGCCGTCGATCACGACGGCGACGGCAAGCGCGACATCTGGGCCAACGTCCCCGACGCGCTGGCCTCGACCGCGAGCTATCTGAAAGTATCCAATTGGCGCGCAGGCGAGACCTGGGGCTATGAGGTTTCGCTGCCCAAGGGCTTCGACCCGAAGCGGGTTAACGAGAATACGCTGAGGTCGCTCGGCGAGTGGCAGAAGATGGGGATCGTGCGGGTGAACGGCGAAGCCTATCCGCGCTCTACCGACAAGGCGTCGCTGTTCGCGCCGGAAGGGACACGCGGACCGTCCTTCCTGCTGCTCAATAATTTCCGCTCGATCCTCCGCTACAACGTGGCGAAGTCCTATGCGCTTGCCGTCGGGCATCTCGCCGACAGGATCAGGGGCGGCGGCCGCTTCGTGCATCCCTGGCCGACCGACGAGACGCATCTTTCGCTCGAGCAGCGCACCGAGTTTCAGCGGCTGTTGATCGCGCACGGTCTTATGACCGGAGAGCCCGACGGGGTGATCGGCCCGGCGACGCTGGAAGCGGTCAAGACCTATCAGCGCTCCAAGGGACTTGGGGTGGACGGATTTCCAAGCCTCACTTTGCTCAAGCGCTTGCAGAGCGAGCCGCCGCCGGCCAATGTGCCGGAAACGACTTCGGCCACGCCTCCTCCTGAGGCTTCAACGACTCCCGAGGCTTCGAGCGTGCCTGAAACTTCGAGCGTGCCTGAGAAGGTGAACTGAGGGCGGACCCGGCAGAGGGTCCGGACGATGATGTCTGGTAGCGCGTCCTGGTTTGGTTCAAGTCGCCCCGCACGGTGCGTGTTGGTTGGCGCTGCTATCCTGCTGTCCGGTCTATTTGTGTGGCTCACGCCGGCGCTGGCGCAGCAGGGCACGCCCCCGGTGCAGCGCAGCTATATCAATCCGTTCCCCAACGGCGACCGCTATCGCGTCGTGGCGCTCGGCGACTCGCTCGGCGACGGGTTATGGCAAGGGCTGTATCGCGCCTTCGAGGATGACGCCACGCTCGAGTTCATAAACCGCGCCAAACCGTCGACCGGGTTCGCGCGCCCCGACTCCTACGATTGGAGCGCCGAGGTGGCTGAGCTCCTCAAGAAGGAGACCTACCAAATCGCCATCATCATGTTTGGCGCCAACGATGCGCAGCCGATCAAGAGCGGCAGGGATTGGCTGAAGGTCGGCAGCGAGGGCTGGCGCGAGATCTACGGCCAGCGGGTCGAAGCCTTCATCAAGAAGCTCAGGGCGGCGAACATCGCCGTCTATTGGGTCGGCCTCCCGATCATGCGCAGTCCCGGCCAGAACAGCGACGCCGAAGCGCTGAACGAAGTCTATCGCGAGAAGGCGTTCATCAACGGCGCCAAGTTCATCGACACCTGGAACGGGTTCACCGACGAGGGCGGCCGCTACAGCGCCTACGGTCCCGACATGACCGGTCAGGTCAAGCGGCTCAGGGCCGATGACGGCGTGCATTTCACCATGCGCGGCTATCTCAAGCTTGCGCATTTCGTGGAGAAGGAACTTCGCCGCGACCTCAACCTCGCCAAGCTCGAGCGCAACATCCCGCTCGCCGGCAACGAGGAAGAGCAGGCCAAGGTGATGGGACGCGACGTCATTCCCGGCCGGTCGGATCCGGCGCAGCCCGCGCCCACTCCCGATCAGCAAGATGCCGCGGTCAATCCCAATCCCGTGCCGGGCTCGCCCGAGCAGCAGGCGCAAGGGGAGCAAGCGCAGGGCGATCAGCCGCCGCAGCTCCAGCAGAGCAATGTCGGCGATGTCAGCCTGGTGCGGCCGGCGATCGATCAATCGCTCCAGGCGGCGCAAGGGCTTGCGCCGCAGACGCCAACCTCCACCAATCCGGAGGCTGAGATGGTCACGAGCGAGCTCAGCACCGGGTTGACCGCGGTCGCCACCATCTCCTCGGTGACGGATCTGTCGCTCGCTTCGTCGAAGCCGCGCCTGCCGCTGTCGCAACGGCCGTATTACAAGGTGCTGATCAAGGGCGAGCAGCTGAAGCCCAAGGCGGGCAGGGGCGACGATTTCGCCTGGCCGCCGGGCTGAGCCCTAGCGGGGCAGCTCGGTCTTACCCATCAGGAATTTGTCGATGGCGTGCGCCGCTTGGCGTCCCTCGCGGATCGCCCACACCACCAGCGATTGCCCGCGCCGCATGTCGCCGGCGGCGAACACCTTGGCGCGCGAGGTGCGGTAGTCGAGCTCGTTGGCCTTGACGTTGCCGCGCGGATCGAGATCGACCCTGAGATCCTTGACCATGCCCTCCTGCACCGGATGCAAAAAGCCCATGGCCAGCAGCACGAGGTCGGCGGGGATCTGAAATTCGGTGCCCGGCATCGGCTTCATCTGGCCGTCGAGGCGGATGCATTCGAGCTGCTCGACCTTGCCGTTGGAGCCGATAAAACGGCTGGTGGCGACGGCGAAATCGCGCGCGGCGCCTTCGGCCTGGCTCGACGAGGTGCGGAACTTGAGCGGCCAGTTGGGCCAGGTCAGCTCCTTGTTTTCCTTCTCGGGCGGCTGGGGCAGGATCTCGAGCTGCGTCACCGAGACCGCGCCCTGGCGAAACGAAGTGCCGATGCAGTCGGAGCCGGTGTCGCCGCCGCCGATCACCACCACCTGCTTGCCCTCGGCCAGGATCGGCGCGACGTCGCCTTGCGGCTCGCCGGAGACGCGGCGGTTCTGCTGCGGCAGGAAGTTCATGGCGAAATGGATGCCCGCGAGCTCGCGGCCCGGCACGGCGAGGTCGCGCGGGTGCTCGGCACCGCCTGCGAGCAGCACGGCGTCATAGTCGCGCTCGAGCTTCTTGACGGCGATGTCGCGACCGACAGTGACGTTGCAATGGAAGGTGACGCCCTCGGCTTGCATCTGCTCGACCCGGCGCTCGACGATATATTTTTCCATTTTGAAGTCGGGGATGCCGTAGCGCAGCAATCCGCCCGGATAGGCATTCTTCTCATAGACATGCACGTCATGGCCGGCGCGGGCGAGCTGTTGCGCCGCCGCGAGCCCGGCAGGCCCGGAGCCGACGATGGCGACGCGCTTGCCGGTCTTGGCCTCGGGCGGCAACGGTGTGATCCAGCCCTCGTCGAAGGCCTTGTCGGCGATGGCGCATTCGATGGATTTGATGGTGACGGGAACGTCGATGATATTCAGCGTGCAGGCGGCCTCGC
Source organism: uncultured Alphaproteobacteria bacterium (assembly GCA_963817175.1). Classification (GTDB taxonomy): domain Bacteria; phylum Pseudomonadota; class Alphaproteobacteria; order Rhizobiales; family Methyloligellaceae; genus Methyloceanibacter. The sequence continues at coordinate 12,354 of CAWFNK010000002.1, read as the reverse complement.
ACGGCGCCGGGCAGATCCGGCCGGTCACCTCGGGGAAGTTGTTGGTCGAGTGCAGGTTCTGCGCCGCCACTTCCCAGTCGGAATGAAACACCAGGTCGTTCCAGTCGGGAATCTGGTTATTCACCGGGCAGCCGGTGTGGCAATAGGGGATGCCGCAATCCATGCAGCGCGCGGCCTGGCGGCCGATCTCGGCCTCGCTCGGCGGAATGACGAACTCGCGGTAATGGCGGATGCGGTCGGAGGCCGGCTCGTAGGTCCGGTCCTCGCGTTCGATCTCGAGAAAGCCCGTGATCTTGCCCATTAACGTCATGCTCTTTGGCCTGCGGCCATCTCAGTCAACCAACCAGTAGTCACCGTCCGGGGAGTGCCAGTCAAGCGCCGCCCAATCTCACGCGGCAAAGTCGCCGCCTGGCGCTTTATCCAGGGCATCTTGCCTCCCTTGCGTTGAGGATTACTTGCCGTTGCCGCGCAAGCCGATCTCGATCTCGCCGAGACCCGCTTTGTCGACCGACTGCCGGCGCGCCATCTCCTCCAAGGCCCGGCGATATTCGACCGGCATCACCTTGACGAATTTCGGCAGGTAGGTCGCCCAATCATCGAGGATCGCCTTGGCGCGCGTTGAGCCGGTGTAGTGGAGGTGGTTCTCGATCAGCTGATACAGCCTCTCCGCGTCGAAGCGGGTCATGTCGGTGACATCGACCAGGCCGTGACTCTCGAGGTCGCCGGTCTGATGGCGGCTCCGCTCCATGACCTGGTTCTCGCTCGGAATCGGCTCGAGATCGACCATGGCAAGATTGCAGCGCCGCTCGAAATCGCCGTCCTCGTCGAGCACGTAGGCGATGCCGCCCGACATGCCGGCGGCGAAATTGCGGCCCGTCGGCCCGATCACCACCACGACGCCGCCGGTCATATATTCGCAGCCATGGTCGCCGGTACCCTCGACCACGGCGATGGCGCCGGAATTTCGCACGGCGAAGCGCTCGCCGGCGATGCCGCGGAAATAGCATTCGCCGGAAATGGCGCCGTAGAGCACGGTGTTGCCGACAATGATCGACTTCTCCGGCACGATGGCCGAGTTCGCGGGCGGCCTGACGATGATGCGCCCGCCCGACAGACCCTTGCCCACATAATCGTTGCCTTCGCCGACGAGATCGAGGGTCACGCCATGCGCGAGCCAGGCGCCGAAGCTCTGCCCGGCAGAGCCCTTGAAGCTCACCCAGATGGTGTCCTCGGGTAGTCCGGTATGGCCGTAGCGCTTGGCGATCTCGCCCGACAGCATGGCGCCGGCGGTGCGGTTCAAATTCCTGATCGGCAGGTCGAGCTTGACGGGCTTCTTCTCGTCAAGCGCCTCGCGGGCAAGCTCAATCAGCTGGCGGTCGAGGACCTTGTCGAGGCCGTGGTCTTGCCGCTCGGCATTGTAGACGGCGACCTCGGGCGGCACCTCCGGCTTGTGGAAGAGGCGCGTGAAATCGAGACCCTTGGCCTTCCAATGGTCGATGGCCTGGCTCTTATCCAGGATCTCGGTCTGGCCGATCATCTCGGAGACGGTGCGGAAGCCGAGTGCGGCCATGTATTCGCGCACCTCCTCGGCGACGAAGAAAAAGAAATTGATGACGTGCTCGGGCTTGCCCTGGAACCGCGCGCGCAGCACCGGGTCCTGGGTGGCGACGCCGACCGGGCAGGTATTCAGATGGCATTTGCGCATCATGATGCAGCCGGCGGCGATCAAAGGCGCGGTGGCAAAGCCGAACTCGTCGGCGCCGAGCAGGGCGCCCACCACCACGTCGCGGCCGGTGCGGACGCCGCCGTCGACCTGCACGGCGATACGACCGCGCAGGCGGTTGAGCACGAGCGTTTGCTGGGTCTCGGCGAGGCCGATTTCCCAGGGCGAGCCGGCATGCTTGATCGAGGTCAGCGGCGAGGCGCCGGTGCCGCCCTCGAAGCCCGAGATGGTGACGTGATCGGCGCGCGCCTTGGAGACGCCGGCGGCGACCGTGCCCACGCCGACCTCGCTCACCAGCTTGACGCTGACATCGGCGGCGGGGTTGACGTTCTTCAGGTCGTAGATCAGCTGCGCCAGATCCTCGATCGAATAGATGTCGTGATGCGGCGGCGGCGAGATCAGCCCGACGCCCGGCGTCGAATGGCGCACCTTGGCGATGACGGCGTCGACCTTATGGCCGGGAAGCTGGCCGCCCTCGCCGGGCTTGGCCCCTTGCGCCATCTTGATCTGCATCATGTCGGCATTCATCAGATATTCGGCCGTCACGCCGAAGCGGCCCGAGGCGACCTGCTTGATCTTCGAGCGCATGGAATTGCCGTTCGGCATCGGCTTGTAGCGGTCGGACTCCTCGCCGCCTTCGCCGGTGTTGGACTTGCCGCCGATGCGGTTCATGGCGATGGCGAGCGTGGTATGCGCCTCGCGGCTGATCGAGCCGAACGACATGGCGCCGGTGGAGAAGCGCTTGACGATCTCCTTGGCGGGCTCGACCTGATCGAGCGGAACCGGGGCACGGCCCATCTCCTCGGCGGTCTTGATGCGGAACATGCCGCGCAGCGTCAGCAGCTGCTCGGTCTGCTCGTTGATCTGCTTGGCGTAGGCGCGGTATTTCTCGGGCAAGTTGCCGCGCACGGCATGCTGCAGATCGGCAACCACTTGCGGGCGCCACATATGCGCCTCGCCGCGCACGCGATAGGCGTACTCGCCGCCAACCTCCAAAGCCTCGCGCAGGACCGGCGCGTCGGAGAAAGCGAGCTGATGCCGCTCGACGGTCTCGCGCGCGATCTCCTCGAGCCCCACACCCTCGACCTGGCTGTTGGTGCCGGTGAAATATTTGGCGACGAAGTCGCTGCGCAGGCCCACCGCGTCGAAGATCTGCGCGCCGCAATAGGACTGATAAGTCGAGATGCCCATCTTCGACATGACCTTGAGCAGGCCCTTGTCGGTCGCCTTGATGAAGCGCTTGACCGCTTCCTCTGCGGTGATCTCCTCGTCGAACTCGGGCAGCATCGCCTCGATGGTCTCGAAGGCGAGATAGGGATTGATGGCTTCGGCGCCATAGCCGGCCAGCGTCGCGAATTGATGCACCTCGTGCGCCTCGCCGGTCTCGACCACGAGGCCGACCGAGGTCCGCAAGCCACAGCGGATCAAATGATGATGCACGGCGGATGTCGCCAGCAGCGAGGGGATCGGGATGCGGTCGCGCCCGGCGGCGCGGTCTGACAGGATGATGATGTTCTCGCCCGCGCGTACTGCCTCCTCGGCGCGCTTGCAGAGCTTGTCGAGCGCTTTGCCCATGCCGGCGGCGCCGTGATCGGCACCGTAGGTGATGTCGAGCGTGACGGTGCGGAACTGGTTGTCGGCGACCTCACCGATGCCGCGGATGCGCTCGAGATTGTCGTTGGTGAGGATCGGATGCGCCGCCTCGAGCCGCTTCTGCTTCGAGGTGCCTTCGAGGTCGAGCAGGTTCGGCCGCGGCCCGATGAAGGTCACGAGCGACATGACGAGCTCCTCGCGGATCGGGTCGATCGGTGGGTTCGTCACTTGGGCGAAGTTCTGCTTGAAATAGGTGTGCAGCAGCTTGGGCTTGTTGGAGAGCGCCGAGATCGGCGTGTCCGTGCCCATCGAGCCGACGGCCTCCTGGCCGGACTCGGCCATCGGCAGCATCAGGAACTTGATGCTCTCTTGCGTGTAGCCGAAGGCCTGCTGGCGGTCGAGCAGGCTCACATTGGTGCGGGGCGTGGGCGCGGCGCCACCAGGCAGCTCGTGCACGCGGATCTGCGTGCGATCCAGCCATTGCTGATAAGGATGCGCAGATGCGAGCTCGGCCTTGATCTCCTCGTCGGAGACGATGCAGCCCTTCTCGAGGTCGATCAGCAGCATCTTGCCCGGCTGGAGCCGCCATTTCTCGACGATGGTCTCTTCGGCGATCGGCAGCACGCCGGACTCAGACGCCATGATGACCAGCCCGTCGTCGGTGACGAGGTAGCGCGCCGGCCGCAAGCCGTTGCGGTCGAGCGTGGCGCCGATCTGGCGCCCGTCGGTGAAGGCCATGGCCGCGGGTCCGTCCCACGGCTCCATCAGGCAGGCGTGATATTCGTAGAAGGCGCGCCGCTTGGCATCCATCAGCGGATTGCCGGCCCAGGCCTCTGGGATCAGCATCATCGCCGCATGCGCGAGGCTGTAGCCGCCCTGGACCAGGAATTCGAGTGCATTGTCGAAGCAGGCCGTGTCTGACTGGCCCTCATAGGAGATCGGCCAGAGCTTGGCGATGTCGGGCCCGAACAGCGGCGAGGACACGCTCGCCTGGCGCGCCGCCATCCAGTTCAGATTGCCGCGCAGCGTGTTGATCTCGCCGTTATGGGCGACCATGCGATAGGGATGCGCGAGCTTCCAGGAGGGGAAGGTGTTGGTCGAGAAGCGCTGATGCACGAGCGCGAGCGCCGAGGCGAACAGCGGATGATGCAGGTCGGGGTAATAGGCCCCGAGCTGGTAGGCGAGGAACATGCCCTTGTAGACCAGCGTGCGGCAGGAGAGCGACACGGTGTAGAAGCCGATGTCGCGGCCGCCGGTCTCGCCGTTGATGGTGTTGGAAATCACCTTGCGCAGGACATAGAGCCGGCGCTCGAAATCGTTCTCGTCGTCGACGTCGGGCCCACGCCCGATAAACACCTGCCGGTGCGTCGGCTCGGTCTCGATCACCGACGCCGAAAGGCAGGAATTGTCGGACGGCACGTCGCGCCAGCCCAGCAGCTTCAGACCTTCGCCCTCGACCACGCGCGCAACCACGGACTCGCAATAGATGCGCTGCGCGCGATTGCGCGGCATGAACATGTGGCCGACGGCATATTGGCCGGGCTCGGGCAGCTTGATCCTGAGCGGTGCGGTGACCTCTTTCAGGAATTCGTGCGGAATTTGCACCAGGATGCCGGCGCCGTCGCCGGCCAGCGGGTCCGCGCCGGTCGCGCCGCGATGGGTGAGGTTCTCCAGGATCTGGATACCATGCTCGACGATCTTATGGCTTGGGCGGCCCTTGAGGTCGGCGACGAAGCCGACGCCGCAGGCGTCATGCTCGCGCTTCGGATCATAGAGTCCTTGCGCGGGCGGAGGCGAAGGCCACGCCATGCTTGCGGAACGCGGAAACGACCCACCAGATGCCATCGTCACAGAAACCTCGGCCACGCCTCACGCCCCGAGCGAGAGGGGGCCAGAAAAGCCTTGGCCAGCGGCCGGACCTTCACCAGCTAAGAGTGCGGAGCGGCAGACAGCGAAGACCCAGCTCCTTAGGCGGCCGCCGCCTTGATTTTGACCCCTCGGGACAAAGGTCAGCAAGCCTGTCCTATTCGCCCTATAAATGACAGATTTCCTGGACGCGCACAAGCGAGGAATTGAGCCTGCGAAGTCCCACTTGCTGGCGTCACTGTGATTTGACGTGAAGCTATCGCCCCGGGCTTACTCACGGCCTAAACCGAGCGCACCGTGAAGGGTTCCGGAGCTCTATCAATTTCGCTGTCAGGAGGTTTGTCGCATGAACGATCGAGCCAAGAGAATGACGGGAATCGCTGTGGCTTGCGCCTTTTCCGCGGCGCTTTCCTTGGTGGCCGCCAGCGACAAGGCTGCCGCCGCGGAAGGCGACCAAGAGAAGTGCTATGGCGTCGCCAAGAAGGGTGAGAATGGCTGCCATGCCGGGGCCGGCACGAGCTGCGCCGGCACCTCGACCATCGACTATCAGGGCAATTCCTGGTCGCTCGTGCCGAAAGGCACCTGCCTTACCATGGAGCTTCCCGATGGCCGCAAGGGCAGCCTCGAGCCGCTCGACCGCGACCTGCCGCCCGCCTAAACGCATGGTGCCCGGCCTCGGCCAAGCCGCCTATGCTTCGCTCCCGCCGCGCGCAGGCGTAGGGCTGAAGCCTGAGCATTATCGCGAGATCATCGACACCTCGCCCGATATCGGCTGGTTCGAGATCCATGCCGAGAATTACATGGGGGAGGGCGGGCCGCCGCATCATTATCTCGGCGCCATCCGCGAGCGGTATCCCGTGTCGCTGCATGGTGTCGGGCTCTCCATCGGCGGCTCTGGCCCGCTCGACCAGGAGCATCTCGCTCGGCTGAAGGCTCTGATCGAGCGCTACCAGCCCGCGAGCTTCTCCGAACATCTCGCCTGGTCGAGCCACGACAGCATCTATCTCAACGACCTGCTGCCGTTGCCTTATACCGAGGAGACGCTTTCCCGCGTCTGCGAGCATATCGACGAGGTGCAGGAGAGGCTCGGCCGGCGCATGCTGCTGGAGAACCCCTCCACCTATGTGGCCTTCGCCGACGCGACGATGAGCGAGGTCGAGTTTCTGCGCGAATTGGTGCGGCGCACGGGTTGCGGGCTTCTGCTCGACGTCAACAATGTGTTCGTGCAGTCGGTCAATCATTGCTTCGACGCGGCGGCGTTCATCGACGCCTTCCCGGTCGAGCATGTCGGCGAGATCCATCTCGGCGGCCATGCGGCCGATAGCGACGACGACGGCTCGGCGTTGCTGATCGACGATCACGGGCGCGCGGTGGCCGATCCCGTCTGGGCGCTTTATGCGCGGACGCTGGCGCGCGCGGGCGCCAGGCCCACGCTGATCGAGTGGGATAACGACGTGCCTGGGTGGGATGTCCTGTTCGCCGAGGCCAAGCGGGCCGACGCGGCGATCGCCGCGCGCCGCAGCAATCGTATCGCGATGAGCGCATGAGCCGGTTTGCGGAGTTGCAGCGCGCGTTCGCCGGCGCGGTGCTCGACCCCGGCGCGGCCGTGCCGGCTGCGGTGTCGCGCAGAGTTGGAGGCGTGCCGGCGCGGCGCTTCGGCGTCTATCGCAACAATGTCTATGCCAGTCTGATCGATGTGCTCGCGGGGCGCTTTCCGGTGGTCGCGCGGCTTGTCGGCGACGAGTTCTTCCGCGTCATGGCGCGCGCCTATATCGAGCAAGAGCCGCCGCGTTCAGCCGTGCTGATCCGTTACGGCGCGAGCTTCCCCGCGTTCGTTGCGAGCTTCCCGCCGGCAGCTTCCGTGCCCTATCTCGCCGACACGGCCGCGCTCGAATGGGCGTGGCACCTGGCGTATCACGCCGCAGACGCCGCGCCGTTGCCGCTCGCGGAGCTGGCGCGCGCAATGGATCGCGCCGAGGACGCGGTGCTGACGCTGCATCCTTCGCTAGGGGTGGTGCGCTCGTCCTACCCGATCGTGTCGATCTTCGAGCTCAATACGCAAGCGGGAGAGGTTCCCGCGACGCGGCTCGAAGGCGGCGAGGATGCGCTTGTCGCGCGGCCCAGGCTCGAGGTGGAAATCAGGCGTCTGCCGCAAGGGGGCGCAGGCTTCATCCTCGCGCTCAAGCGAGCAGAAAAGCCTCGCCGAGGCCGCGGCGCACGCGCTGGCCGAGGCCCCGGGCTTCGATCTCGAAGTCAATCTTGCCGGCCTGATCGCCAGCGGGGCGATTGTCGGCGTGGGCGTGGACCCAATCCCTTAACGGGACGTTACCGGCGCATGGGGCCGTTAAGTCTCGCGCAAGTTGCGGCTGCTAGGATTCCAGCGTTGCCCCCGACGAAAGTTTCGCGTGTAGGGGGCAGCAGGTTCTCTCCCAAGCACCTGCTAAACTGAGAAGGGCGCCCTCAACGAGCGCCCTTCTTGTTTGTGTCGCGATATCTGCGCCTAACGACGATTAGGCGGCCTTGCTGTCGATGACCTTCGGCTTCTCGGCCTTATCGGTCTTGGTCGCGATCGGGATGGTGCGGGGCTTCATGGCCTCGGGCAGCTCGCGCACGAGATCGACATGTAGCAAGCCGTTCTCGAGCACCGCGCCCTTCACCAGGACATGATCGGCGAGCTGGAATCTCCGCTCGAAGCTCCGCGAAGCGATGCCGCGATGCAGGAAGGTGGTGTCCTCCTGCTCGGTGCGCTTCTCGCCGCGAATGGAGAGCGTGTTCTCCTTCACGTCGATGGAGAGGTCGCCCTCGCCGAAGCCGGCGACGGCCATGGAGATGCGATATTCGTTCTCGCCGACGCGCTCGATATTGTAGGGCGGGTAGCTCGGGGTCTCGCCCTCGAAGCTGGTCAGCGTATCGAGCAACGTGCCGAGCCGGTCGAAGCCGATGGTGGAGCGATAAAGTGGGGTAAGATCAAAGTGCCTCATGACACATCCTCCTTGAGAAGCGATATGGTGGTTTGCCCGCTCATCGATTGAGCCGGGCTGATGGCGCGAAGCCTTGCGGCCTCCGCGTCGGGGAAAAATATGGGTGCGGCAAAGTTTGTCTTCAAGAGGTCTAGCGTGCTGAATACAAAGGAAGAATTGCAACGCGCGCGGAGCGGGCGCAGTCTTTGCCTACGCGTGTCTTGCGTGCGCGTGGGCGTGGCGATGCCGTTCGGCGCTGCTATAAGAGGCGCGTCCTCGAGCGCCGCAGACCTGCGCAGAGGCTAGAGGGGCCGCTCGCTTTCATGGATCTCATCGGCACACCCAAGAATCCGATCCCGCTCGGCGCCTCGACCGGCTTCATCGAAGTGCGCAAGGGCTTGCGGCTGCGTTTCGCCAGCTGGCAGCCGGTGTTGCGCGAGCGGCGCGGCACGGTCTGCATCTTTCCCGGGCGTGCCGAGTTCATCGAGAAATATTTCGAGGTGGTGGGCGAGCTTCGCCGGCGCGGCTTTGCCGTGGCGGTGCTCGATTGGCGCGGGCAGGGGGGCTCGAGCCGGCTGACCCGTAACTCGCTCAAAGGCCACATCAACGATTTCGCCGAATATGAGGAAGACGTCGCCCATTTCATGAAGGCGGTGGTGCTGCCGGATTGTCCCGCGCCCTATTTCGCGCTCGGCCACTCGATGGCGTCGATGGTGCTGTTCAGCGCGGCGATCAAGCGCGGCTGCTGGTTCACCCGCATGGTGGTGACCGCGCCGATGGTGCGGATCGCCGGGCTGCCGCTGTCGCACCGTATGTGCCGGCAACTCGCCGACGGGCTGACCATGTTCGGCTTCGGCAAACGCCCGGTGCCGGGCGACAAGGAGAAATACAATCAGGACCAGCCGTTCGAAGGCAATCCGCTCACCTCCGACCGCGAGCGCTATATGCGCAATTTGTCGGTGCTGCAGGCGGCGCCGGAGCTCGCCATCGAGGCGCCCACCATCGGCTGGCTGAAGGCGGCACTCAACGCTATCGAGCGGGTGGGGGGCGAGAAATTCGCGCCGCGCGTCCGTGTGCCGGTGCTGATGCTCGCGGCAAGCGACGACCAGGTGGTGCAGAGCAAGGCGGTCGAGGAACTCGCCATTCGCTTGCGCGCCGGCTCGCAGATCGTGCTCAGGGGCTCGCGCCACGAGATCCTGCAAGAGCGCGACACCATCCGCGAGCAGTTCTGGGCGGCGTTCGACGCCTTCATTCCCGGCGTCGCGCTCAGCAAAGCCAGCTAGCCGGAGAGCAGTTTCACCGCGGCTGCATGCACACGCTTGTCACCGGCGGCGATGACACGGCCGCCTTGGCGCGGGTCGCCGCCTTCCCAAGAGGTGACGATGCCGCCGGCCCGCTCGATGATCGGGATCAACGGCAGGATGTCGAAGGGCTTCAGACCGGCTTCGACCACGAGGTCGATATGGCCCATCGCCAGCAGGCAATAATTGTAGCAGTCGCCGCCGAAGCGCCTGAGACGCACGGCGCGGCTCAAGGCGCCGAAGCGAATATGCTCATCCTCGCTGGTGAAGAAATCCGTGCTGGTGGTGGCAAGCAGCGCCTGGCCGAGTTCGGCGCAGGGTCGCGTGCGCATGATTGTGGCCGCGCCGTCGTCGTGACGGAAATAGGATTCGGTCTCGCCGCTCCAGAACCGCTCGCGGGTGAAGGGCTGATCCATCAAGCCAAGCAGCGGCGCGCCTGAGCGAGTGAGCCCGATCAGCGTGCCCCAGAGCGGCAGGCCGAGGATGAAGGCGCGGGTACCGTCGATCGGATCGATGATCCAGCAATATTCGGCATCGGTGTGGTGCGCGCCGAACTCCTCACCCAGGATGCCGTGCGAGGGATAAGCCTCGGCAAGCCTTTCGCGGATGGCGGTTTCGGCGTCCCGGTCGGCCTTGGTGACGGGATCGAAAAGATCGCCTCCTTTATGGTCAACGGCGAAGGCTGTCCGGAAATGCGGCAAAATGACCGATCCGGCCTTGTCAGCCAAAGCGTGTGCAGTGGCGAGAAGGGACTGGAATTCAAGCTGCTTGGGATGGGGCACGGCGACAGCCTAGAGGGGGTTTCGCCTTGTGAGTCAAGGCTTCCAGGGTGAGCAGCCAAGCCCCCGGAAGCATGAGCAAAAACCCTCGTGACAGATATGCATCAGTGTTTCGGAAATGCCGCGCGAACGTTATTGCAACCTTGCTTTTTGTGCGGCGCAATGACATATTGTTGCAACGCGGGATGGCTCTCCAGGCCATGCCGCTGCCCTCCTTGGGCGTTTCCTCCCTAGACTTGGGCCGTTCGTTCATTCGAGCGGCCCTTTTTTTATGCGTTGTCCGGTTAGCGGGGTTGGCTATTCGGCCGCCGCGCGGGGGATGGCAAGCCCTGAGATGCCGGGGACAAGTGCCTGGATCATGGCTTCGAGGTCACCGCGCAGCCGTTCGAACCCAGCCGACTTGTCGAAGCTCGTCTCATCCATATAGAGCGCGCGGTTGATCTCGATCTGCAAGACGTGCTGCGACTTATGCGGGCGGCCGTAATGCTCGGTGATGTAGCCGCCGGCATAGGGCTTGTTGAGCGCCACCGCATAGCCCTGCGCCTTGAGCTGGCTCGCGGCAAGCCGCGTGAGCTCGCCGCTGCATGAGGTGCCGAAACGGTCGCCGAGGACAAAATCCGGACGCGCGGCACCCTGGTCGGCGATCGGGTTCGACGGCATCGAATGACAGTCGATCAGCACCGCCAGGCCGAATTCCCGTTGTGCTTCAGCAAGCAAGGTCCCAAGCGTCTCATGATAGGGGGTGTAGAGGCGATTGATCCGCTCGAGCGCCGCGCCCACCGAAAGCGGCTCGCGATAGATCTCATCCGACTCCGACACGATCCTGGCGATGGTGCCGAGGCCGCCGACCACCCTTACCGACTGGGTATTGGCGTAATGCGGCAGCCCATCGCGGAACAGAACCGGATCAAGCTCGTAGGGCTCGCGGTTGACGTCGAGATAGGCGCGCGGGAAATGGGCATAAAGCAGCGGCGCGCCAAGCCCGGTGACGAAGCCGAACAGCTCCTCGACATAGGCGTCCTCCGAACGCCTGAGCGCAAGGGAATCGAGCCTGGAAGCGGCCAGGAAGGCCTTCGGGTAGATGCGGCCGCTATGCGGCGAGTTGAAAACCAGCGGCACCTTCAAAGCTTCGGGGCGGGCCACCGCAAAGGGCGGCGTAAGCTCGGTTTCGATCGCTTCAGCCTCGCTTGGGCTCATGGAAATCCCTTAAGCAGCCGCCTTGACCCGGGCCCTATCCCGCGAGACGCGGAATCGCCTGTAAACTCTGCCAATGAGAGTTGAACCTGTCTAGGCGTGTTCTTCCTTGTGCGCAGACCAATTAGACGCAATGATTTGGGGTTGCAGGGGGTACCGGCCAGTGCGGCCTAACGCCCGGGCACGCTATAATTACCAAGTCTTTTACCAAGTTTGTGTACGCCGAAAGGCGAGAGTCAGGGGGACGAGGGATGGAGGCGAATGACCCGCGGGCGCGCAGCGTTCAGCGTATTCTGCTAGCCGAAGACGATGAGGATATGCGCCGCTTCCTGGTGAAGGCGCTCGAGAAGGCCGGCTACGACGTCGTATCGTTCGGCAATGGACTCGAGGCCTATGAGCGGCTGAAGGAAGAGCCCTTCACGCTGCTGCTCACCGACATCGTGATGCCCGAGATGGACGGCATCGAACTTGCGCGCAAGGCGAGCGAGCTCGATCCCGATCTCAAGATCATGTTCATCACCGGCTTCGCGGCGGTGGCGCTCAATCCCGACAGCCATGCGCCGAAGGATGCAAAGATCTTGTCGAAGCCCTTCCATCTGCGCGACCTGGTCGACCAGGTGGAGCGGATGCTGGCGGCGTGATCTTTAAGCTGGCGCGGGTTGCCTTGAGGCCACCCCACCCGATATAGAGGCTCTCCGTTCCTGACCGGAGCCGGGCGCGTAGCTCAGCGGTACGAGCACTGCGTTGACATCGCAGGGGTCACTGGTTCGATCCCAGTCGCGCCCACCACTTTAAGTCTCTGATCTGACTCTCGTATCCGTCAGAGTCAGCCTCCTCGCTCAAAGATCGAAATCTCGGCTGTCACAGCTACGTCACAGCAGGAGGTTTCCCATGGCTACAATCCGCAAGCGAGGAGCGAAGTGGCAGGTCCAAATTCG
>CAWFNK010000001.1:0-163510 GCA_963817175.1 uncultured Alphaproteobacteria bacterium | reverse complement strand
CTGGTTCGTAGAAGGTGCCTCCGTTTTTGTTTCTCTGTCTTAAGACGCTCTCAGCCGCAGCGGCACATATCGCGGCCGTCTCTATCATCGCGTCGTAGAAGTCGTCGGTATCTTCTCGTGTCCATTTATGCGGGTCACGCATCCATCGGACGGCACAATGAGAGATGTAGGTGCTCCAGCGCCACGGGTCGTTCTTGGTGTCATCCGTCTCGTGGCCCCACATCCGGTCCTGAACGGCTCGAACTCGCATGATGTGGTCAAATACATTTGGGTCACCTCGCAACGGGTACTCTTCGAGTTTCTTGTGGGACTCGAACAAGTCACCGCTCGCCATGTGCTTGGCGAGATTCAGCATATGACGCATAATCTCGGTTTGCAGGGTAAGTGGATACATATTGTGTACCTCTATGTTCGGCTTCGGTCGCGAATTAGGGAAAATGGAGGCGCAGCCCTACTGATGCTGCGGTCATGAGGACAATGGGGGTTGTGATTGCGGAGGTTGCGGTTGGACCGAGGGTGTTACACTGCCCAGCCGTCGATACTCAAAGTCCATGAGCAGCTTCAGGGCATCAAGTTCGGCCTTGAGATCCTCAATTTTGCTGTCGTGTTCCTGCTTGAGCTGCTCGATCAGCCCGTCGAATTGATCCCGCGCAGCCTTGGTTTGCTCCTCAAGAATTTTTGCCCGCTCTTGCAGGTCGCCAAGAAGGTCGCGCATTTGATTTTGCTCCGCCGGTTTGGCCATGCTCTGCTCAAGCCAAGCTGGAGAGTGGACATCTGGACGTTCTTGAGGCGCAGCGGAATGGGCAATTGCAACCGGGGGCTCCCCCCGTTGGTTGGCTCGGGTTTGTAAGTCATCGCGGCTTTTCACGTAAGATCCTGGCGCCTCTTCGATCGGCTCGAGCGGACCTAAGGACGGATCGCGCGCCGGCATCTTGGCCCCCGAATAAGCCGCAAGCCATGCGGCCCAATCAGGCCACCAAGAGCCAGCCGTCTCTTTCGCCGCTCGCCGCCCAGTCAGCAAGCGTGTTTCCCGTTCCTCCCGACCAGAACTGGTACTTTTTCTTGGCGGGCGGGTTGACGACGCCGGCAATATGGCCCGAGCCCGCCATGACGAGGCGCACCGGACCGCCGAACAATTTGGCGCCGCGGAACACCGAGAGAGCGGGCGCGATATGGTCTTCCTTAGTGAAGAGCTCATAGATCGGAATGCTGACCCGGCCGAGATCGAGCCTGCACGCCGCCGAGCACCATCTCGCCCTTGCTCAACCGGTTCAGATGATAGAACTCGCGGAGATAGAAGGCGTGATTGGCGGCCGGTAGCCGCGTGGAATCGGCGTTCCAGAACAGGAGATCGAAGGGGAACGGCTTCTTGCCCGAAAGATAGTTGTTCACGACGTAAGGCCAGATCAGGTCGCGGGGCCTCAGCATGTTGAACACCGCCGCCATGCGCGAGCCGTCGAGATAGCCCTGCTCGGCCATCATCTCTTCGAGCGAATTGAGCTGCGCGTCGTCGATGAACACGAGGAGGTCACCGGCCTCGCTGAAATCAACCTGAGCCGTGAGGAAAGTCGCCGAAGCGACGCGGTCATCGTCCTTGGCGGCCATGTAGGCGAGGGTGGAGGCGAGCAGGGTGCCGCCCACGCAATAGCCGAGCGCATTGATCTGGCGGCTCGCGGTCTGCCGGTTGATGGCATCGACCGCGGCAATGATGCCCTCACGCATGTAATCTTCGAAGGTCTTCTGCGCGAGCCGCGCGTCGGGATTGACCCAAGAGACTAAGAAGACGGTGAAGCCCTGCTCGACCGCCCATTTGACGAATGACTTCTCCGGCACCAGATCGAGAATGTAGTACTTGTTGATCCAGGGCGGCACGACGAGGAGCGGCCGCTCATAGACCTCTTCCGTGGTCGGCGCGTATTGGATGAGCTGGATCAGATCGTTCTGAAACACGACCTTGCCCGGCGTCACGGCAAGGTTCCGTCCAATCTCAAAGGCCGACAGATCGGTCTGGCTGATGCGCAGCAAATCCTTCGATTGCCCGAGATCCTCGACGAAATGCGTCATGCCCTGCACCAGGTTCTCGGCGTTGGTGGCGAGCGTGGTGCGGATCACTTCGGGGTTGGTGAGCGGGAAATTCGAGGGCGACATCGCCGAGAGCATCTGGTTCAGATAGAACAGCGCCTTCTTGCGCGTCTTGTCGTCGACCCCCTGGGTATTGCGGGTGACGTCCTCTGCCCAGCGCGAAGTGATGAGATAGGCCTGCTTCCAGAAGTCGAAGACCTGACTGTTGGACCAGTCGGAGTCTTTGAAGCGATTGTCGCCGGGCTCCGGTTCGGCGACGGGCTTCGACCTCCTCACCCAGAAAGCGGCGAATACTGCTGCTCCAGAGATCGGCGTAGCTCTTGAACAGCTCACCCTGCGCCGCAACAAATTTGCTGGACTCGGCCATCTGACGCGCGACCTCGCCCAGCGACTTGGCTGCCTCGCTCACCTCCGAGGACAAGCTGTAAGGACCCTGGTCATTTGTGCCCAAGCGCTCTGTGAGCTTGGAGAACGCTTTCGTCCCCTGCTCGAAGAGGCGCACCATATTCCGGGCTAGGGCTTCGAATTGGTCGGTGGGAGCAAGCTCCGCCCCGCCTTGCCCAGGGCTCGCAGTCCTCTCCAGCATCTCATGTCCTTGTTTCAATTCCCAATTCACCTGCACCGGGGCACCCTTTAGGAAGAAGCATTGAGGTCCCTGGAGCTTGCTCCGGAAACCAAAAACTGCGCGTATTGCGCTCACGCTGCAACGCAATCCCGATTTGTTTCTGGAATTCCCTCAGTCGGGACTAGAGCAATTTGGCAACAGTCCACGGAATTCGGGATCACGCGAAGTGCCCAATCCCAGCTTTCCACGTAGGCGCCTCTTCGATCGGCTTGAGCGGGCCTAAAAGCAGATCGCGTGACGTGCTGTTGAAAATTCTCTGTTATCCGACCGAGGTGAGGACGCTGCACCGACTTCGACAGGATCGACGGTAAGGCGGTCGATGCGGACGGGGGTCAAGCTCCGTTAGACCTCTTCAATTCCTTTGCGAAGTCGAACGGCACATCTGAATCAAGCGAGGCGTGAAAGGCCGGTACACACCGCGCCGCTCGTGGCCCAATCGGAAAGTGCCATAGCGTCGCCAAGTGCCATAGAGATGTCTGTCGCTGGGGGATAAATGCTAAAATTCCAGTTAGGCTGAGGTATAAATGCTAAAAGTCGGGTTAGGAGAAAACGATGCTACAGGGCCGGCCATTCGCGATCCCGGAGCAGTTGCGTCGGCTTTGGGAAAGCAATCTTGAGCAGGCACGTTTGGTGTATGGTCAATTTGTCGACATGATAGCCCGAGCGAATGCGCTGTTGACGGGGGTCATGCCAACGAGCGAAGCGGCCTCGGGGTTTGAAGAGATCCAGCAGCGGACAGTTCAGTTCGCTAAGCAAAACGCCGATGTCTATTTCTCGTTCGTAGATGACCTTGCCAAGGCCAATGACCTCCAGGAAGCGTTAGCAATTCAGAACCGCTATGTGCAAACCCAGATGCAACTTTTTACGGTTCAAGCGCAAGAGCTTGGTCGCCTCATAGCTGAGGCCACGCAGCGGATATGAAGCGCGTAGTAAGGGCATCCGTACCACAAGGCCAATCAGCACGTAGAAACAGGGGCGTTGGCCATTTACTTTGATTAACTCGGCGAGCGTCGCGCGAGGCCGCCTAGCTCGGTAGCCCCAAGGGTCTGCTTAGGAAGCGTCGCCCCTGCCGCTGCGGCATAGTATACGAATGGGATCAAGCGGCGCGGGTTGAGCGGCGCGGTTGCCGTGCCTTCGCGCGTCGGTATGCTTTGAATGAATGCGGTTCGTTGGTCGTGCGTGCGGACGAACTGAGCGATACGTGGGGCGATGTCACGACAAAATCGCAAACCGTTGAAGATTCCGTAGTGGCCTCGGTTCGTGGGTCGTGCCTGCGAACGAACTGAGTAATACGTGGGGCAATGTCAAGACGAAATCGCGAACCGTTGAAGATTCCGTAGTGGCCTACTCCTGCACACTCGTAATGCAGCTTGTTGGCTTCGGGTATGCTGCTGCAGAGGTTGAGCGCCGCCCGGCACTGGCCGAGTCCCGTGATGTCGTCTTTCTCACCCTCGATCGTCATCAGGGGGACGCTGCGGATTTTGCCGAGATCGATGCGTCTTCCCCGGTGCGTCATCTGCCCGTCGGGAAGCGCGTGACGAACGAACACGGTGTCGATCGTCTGCAGATAAAACTCAGCGGTCAAGTCCATGACGGCAAGATACTCATCGTAAAACGCGCGATGCTTTTCCGCCAAATCGCCGTCACCCTCTAGGAGATGCTCGAAGAACTCCTGATGCGCCTGAACATGTCGGTCGAGATTCATTGACATGAACCCAGAAAGCTGAAGGAAGCCAGGATACACCGCACGCCCTGCTCCGGCGTTGGGCCAAGGCACTGTGGTGATGACGTTCTTGCGAAACCATTCAGTCCCCCGCCGCTCTGCCAGCCGGCTCACCATGGTGGGGCTAATACGAGTGTCGACGGGTGCGCCGACCAGGATGAGGCTTGCCGGCAGATTCGCATCACCATCTTCCTCCATGAGCGCTACCGCCGCGAGAGCGGGCACAGCGGACTGGCAGATGGCTAACACATGCACGTCTCCACCGAGCACACGCAGCATTTCGCGCAGGTAGAGGATGTAGTCATCGAGATCGAAGGTCCCCTCGGTCAGCGAAACGTTACGCGCATCTTGCCAATCGATGATGTAGACCTCGTGGTCGGGGAGCAGCGTCTCGACCGTGCCGCGAAGAAGGGTGGCAAAGTGCCCGGACATCGGCGAGATGAGGAGGATCCGGGGATCCTGCGCCGCACGGCTCCGCTCGATATCGCGCTGGAAGTGAATGAGGCGGCAGAAGGGTCGCTGCCAGACAATCTCCTCGCTCACCGTCACGGTCACGCTGTCGACGCGGGTGGTGACCAGCTGGAACATAGGCTTCTTGTAACGGCGCGTGGTGCGTTCGAAGACCTCGCAGGCGGCAGCTGCATGGCGCCCCGACATGGTATAGGCGAAAGGATTGAACGGATTATTGAAGATAAGGCGGCCCGAGCCAGCCATAATTCTCGCTGGCCGCATTACGGCTCGGCTCAGCTCATGCCACTGGTAAAGCACGTGCCCCGTCCCCCAACATCAATCCCTAGCTGGCGGGGAAAGCGCGTCTCCGCTCCAGCCATTCGAGCGATCCCGTCACTTTCTGGCGGCGAATGCTCGTCCTCGTTGATTAATAGTTGGGTAACGTTAATAAAATTCTAAGTTTGTCGTATCGCGTACGATCAACAGTCGTGCCCGCGAAGGAATGGCCATCGACGGCGCAAGACATGGGCCAATCGTGTTACGAAAAATGCATGCTGAAAGACGAGCGCGATTCCCTATTGGCGCCGGTTCTGGCTTGGCCCGAAACGGCTCAGGAAAATTGGTGCGCGCCATCCGCGAAAGTGAAGCCTGGAATCGCGATGTGAGGATAGGCAAACGGCCCACGCACGAGCATTGGGCTGCGGCGGGACAAGTTGATTTTATCGCCGATGCCGCGATTGAGGCACCGAAGGCCGGGCATCACCCAAAGAGGGTCGGCCTTCGCCAAACGCCGGCTAAGCTACTTAGCTCGTTAACTGAAGTTCGGAATGCCATACGGGATCAAACCAAGACCGCAGCTCGCGAGCAAGGAGTTGACCATCCGACCGTAACTCTCCAGCGCAGCGGAGCTAATAGTGCAGCCGCTGTAATTGACGATGGCGTGGACCGGACGATCGAAAGGCTTCACGTGGCTGTCGACCTCAGCCTTAATACGTTGTACGTCGCACTCGCTTTTTATGGCGAGTTCCCGAAAGTCGAGGAAGAGCATCTTGAGACTTGGGTCGTAGCTGATGCGCTTCTCGAACGGCATTGGCAGCATGCATGCGCGTAGTCCCATCGCCTCGGGGCCAAAGATACGCGCGTCCATGAGCGCCGGATCGTGTACGATTGGCACGAAGTCCATGTGGGCGAGAATATCGCGAGCAATGTCGATACCAGGTGCGACTTCAACCAGCTCCATCCCTTCCTCGGTTAGGCGAAAGACGCAGCGTTCCGTGACGTAGAGCACGGGACAGCCCCGCTTCATGGCATAGCTGCCCGAGAAGGTGCGGTGCTCGACCGCTGCAACGAACTTTCGTGCTTTTCCCTCTTGAGTAATGCTGAGGCGTCCGTTCCTCACCTGAACCGTGAGACCGTCTGTGGTGAACGTGCCGACGAAAACCACCGCCTTGGCGTTTTGGCTGATATTGATGAAGCCACCTGCACCGGCCAATCGCGGGCCAAATCTTGAGACGTTGAGGTTGCCGTGGCGGTCAGCCTGGGCGAGGCCCAGAAAGGCGATGTCTAGCCCGCCACCATCGTAGAAGTCGAACTGGTACGGTTGGTCGATGATTGCCTGTGCATTGATCGCTGCCCCAAAGTTGAGGCCCGAAGCGGGCACGCCGCCGACAACGCCGGGTTCGGCGGTCAAGGTGATGAGGTCGCTGATTCCCTCCTCGGCCGCGACTCTGGCAACGCCCTCCGGCATACCGATGCCGAGGTTGACGACGGCGTTTGCCTCGAGCTCAAGTGCTGCGCGCCGCGCGATGATCTTGCGCTCACACATTTCCATGGGCTGAAAGCTTGTCATTGGCACGCGAGTCTCGCCGGCGAAGGCAGCGCTGTACGGCTCGGCGAATGTTTGCATGTGATACTCGGGCCGTTCTGCAACCACGACGCAATTGACGAGAATGCCTGGAATCTTCACCTGGCGCGGGTTTAAGCTGCCGCGATCGGCGAGCCGTTCCACCTGCACGATGACGATGCCGCCGGAATTGTGCGCGGCCATCGCAATCGAAAGCGCCTCCAGGGTGAGCGCCTCCCGCTCCATTGTAATGTTGCCGTCGGTGTCGGCGGTGGTACCGCGCACAATCGCCACGTTGATCGGGAAGGTCCGGTAGAAGAGATACTCCTCGCCGTCGATGACCATGAGACTGACAAGGTCGGCCGTTGTCTGCGCATTGATCTTGCCGCCCCCGTGGCGGGGATCGGCGAAGGTGTCTAACCCGACCCGCGACAGATGCCCCGGCCGGCCGGCCGCAATGTCGCGGTAGAGATGCGAGAGCACGCCTTGCGGCAGGTTGTATGCCTCGATTTCGCCGGAGACGGCGAGCTTCTGCAGCTTCGGTACGAGCCCCCAATGGCCGCCTATGACGCGCCTGATGAGACCCCGATGGCCTAGGTGGTTGAGTCCACGCTCTTTCCCATCGCCCTGACCAGCGGCATAGACGAGAGTGAGGTCGCGCGGCTCACCGGCACCGTCGGGGTTCGCCTTAGCGCTATCGAGGAACCGCGCCTCGAGCACGGCGGCAATGTTCTCCGGGAAGCCGATCCCGACGAAGCCTCCCGTCGCAACAGTATCGCCCGAGCGAATAAGGCTCACGGCGTCGCTTGCCGAGACGGCCTTGCTTTTCGACTTCGAGCGCAGCGCTTCAGCGTTCCGGGGGCCGCGGGGATGATGATTGGGGGGCAATTGCCTAGGCGCAGAGCTTGGCTAATTATGGTTAATCGGCGGTTAACTCTTGCCTAAGAGGCCTTCGGGGGAAGGGATTTTACAACTCTGCGAGAGGCGCGACGGCTTGATATTCGGAGTGGCACGATCGCTTGGGAACAGGGCTCAGCCGCACGCCATCCCTGGGATATTGAGTAGCCTGAAGCACCTCTGCCTACGACAGCACCTCTGCCTACGACGGCGAGACACCTCCACGCGCAGTAGGCGCCAGAGCAGCGTAGCCACTCATGTTCGCTGCGGGAACGAGATGGAGCAGAGATCAGCGCAACGAGGACAAGCGGTAGCTAAAGATTAGTAATCCTTCGGCAAGGGGCATCGGCGTAAATGCAAGTCGCGAAACTGTCACCGCATTGCTTTACACGAAAAATCGAAGCCTAGCTGAAGCGCAGCTGCCGATTGTGGAGGTAAGGGACTTGTTCAGATCGTTTCGACACGAATTCGATCCGCTCGACTTGGAGATTTTGGAGAGGGCGTTGAATGCTACCTGGGCAGCGGTCAAAGATAACAGAAACGATCCCCCAGCCGACTTTGACAGCAACGAGGGTCTGGAGACTATCCTCAAACGTGAGCTGATTGAGACCGCTCGGTTTAATGGTGTGAGCGATCCCGAGACTCTCCGAGACCTACTACTGAGTCGTCTTGCCGCCGGGTGCCGTGCTTGAGGGCGAACCTTCACAACGCCCTCCCCATCCTGGCGAGGGCGTCTTTAGCTTATTGGGCGGGGGCAAGTTCAGCAGCCCCACATTCGCATGCGGCGCTGCGACTACAAAGCATGTGCACGAGGGGCCGCTGACGCCAAACTCCTAACGGCGTTTGTTCAACACGGCCGACCAGGCGGGGGCCCAGGTGTCCGCCTTCGCGAAGCGCCCACCAGTAAAGCGAAGCGAAGACGCGCAGGGCAAACCTTGGCTGCGCGAAGAAAGCCCGGATAGCCGCTTACCTATGCTCTTTGAGCAGTTCCCGGGCCTCTCGAATTAGAGTACGCAGCTGCGCTCGTCGCTGTTGGAGTGGCGGGAGGAATGACGAGAGCGGAGCTTTTGAAGGCAGCCATCAGGAAACTAGAGGAGGTTGCAAAGCTACTCACTGAGGCGGGCGAGGAACGATTGGCTGAGGAGGCAGAGGAAAACTAGCTGAATGGGTGGACTTTAGCCTTTTAGAGGCGGCCGATGCTGCCTAGCCACCGCACTGATCAGCTCAGCGGACGGCAAGACAAGGGCCCCTGAATTGGGGCCCTTCGCCGTTTCAACGCCACCGAACGCGGGATGCGTCGGGACGGATAACCGGCACTCTTGTTCCCATCCGTATGTGGGGGAGGCCTGTGCTAGTTTCAATCCTTGCTCGCTCTGAGAGATCAGGCGCTGAAGGCCTCACACCTGGCTTCTGACCGGAATAGAGCCATAGCAATCTCGCCCGGGTGCTGTCGTCCCTCGGAGGTCTTCTGCGGCATCATGCTGTTGTTATTCGGTGTATCGGAGCTGCTTGAGTACGCGAGAGAACATCGCCGAGATCGGCGTAGCGAATAGAAGGGCGCATCAGCGAACTAGAGGAGTCCTTCAGCTCGCTGGAGTGACCCCGGTGGACCTTGTCGTTAACGACAACGTCCTTCATCTGCCGATAGCAATGGCCAGCCATTGCCACCAGGGTGGGCCTCGGTTTTCCTTCGCGCGAAGGCACCGCAGTACTGCGGGCGATAGCTCAATTTGCCTGCTTCGTTCTGAGGCATGTTCCTTCGATCCAATCCTGTCACTATATAAAACCCATGATTATGTCCCTCATGTCTGGGTTAGCAATCGAGGAAGGCTCCACCACCCACTCCACTGACTTCATTCGCGTGGCGACGCTGGAGGAGCTGAAGGCCGCGGGTATAATCGTTGTTCGCGGCGCTCGTTGTCCGCTACTCGTCGTCTATGATGATGGGAAGGTGTTTGCCCTCGATAACCGCTGCCCCCATCTTGGATTTCCGCTCCATCGAGGCTCGGTCGAAGACGGCATCCTGACCTGCCATTGGCATCACGCGCGTTTTGACCTCGCTAGTGGCTGCACCTTTGACCTTTGGGCCGATGACGTTCCCACGGCGGCGGTCGAGATACGGGATGGCGTGGTATGGGTCTGTCCGCACACGCGCTACACCGATGGTGATGCCCACTGGCGCAATCGACTGCGTGAGGGGTTGGAGCAGAACATCGGCCTCGTTGTCGCCAAGGCGGTACTGGGGCTTATCGGAGAGGGCGTAGACTATCGCCCCCTTGCGCGCGACGCCGTGCTGTTTGGGGCTCGTAATCGCGATGGCTGGGGCATCGGGCTCACCATTCTCACTGCACTCGCCAAGCTCATTCCCTCCCTACCCGAGGAAGAGACCTATCTCGCGCTGTACAAGGGGATAAGCCGAGTGGCGAGGGACTGCGATGGTGCGGCTCCGCGGCGCGACCGCCAACCGCTTGCACCACGCCAATTTCAGCCGCTACCCGTGCTGGAGCGTTGGTTCCGCCATTGGGTGCGTGTCCGCCATCGCGATGCGGCGGAGCGCACATTACTGACCGCGATCGCGGGCGGCGCGTCATCGATTGAGCTTGCTGCGCTAATGCTCACCGCCGTCACAGACCGCTACTTCGCAGATGGCGGTCACGCATTGGATTTCACAAACAAGGCTTTTGAGAGCCTCGATATCATCGGTTGGGAACATGCGCCGGCAATCCTGCCAAGTGTCGTCGACCAGTTGGTCAGCGCGCGGGGCAGCGAGGAGGTGAATGCCTGGAGGCAACCAATAGATTTGGTGCCGTTGTGCGAAACCGCGTTCGCGGAATTGCCGGAACTCCTAGCCGAAGGCAAAGCGAAGCATGGGCAATGGAGAGATCATAACGTATTGGCCCGGCGGCTGCTGGGCGATAACCCTGCAGCAATCGTGGCTGACCTCAAGTCAGCAATTCGTGACGGTGCTACCCCGACAGACCTCAGCCGCGCGACTGCCTACGCTGCAGCTCTACGGGTCGCCTCGTTTGGCACGTCGAATGAGCATTCGGACTGGGACACTGCTCTTCACTGCTTCACCTACTGCAATGCTGCCCACCAACTACTGACGCGCATCACCGCCGAAAGGTCAATGGAATTGGAGCGACCGGAACTCCTACGCGGCGTGTTCCATGGAGCAATGCAAGTCTATCTGATCCGTTTCCTCAACGTGCCTCCAGCACGCCTTCCAGGCTTGGGGGACGATCAGCTCGACGATCTACCACGCAATAACAGCGAACTGCGTGATGCATTTCTCACAGCCCTCGATCGCCAGGGAGCCGTTAAGATGGCGGGCCGCCTCGTTGCCCGTTATCTCATGCTCGGTCACCCCGTAGAGCCGCTGATCGCGACGCTTATCCGCGCGGTGCTACGCGAGGACGCCGAGTTCCATACCTATCAGATGCTTGAGGCCGGCGTGCAGCAGTATCGGCAATGGGGTGAGAGCGCGGCGGGACGTCACATCCTGATCGCCGTCGCCCGCTACATCGCCGCCCATTCTCCGACTGAACGCGCTCAGCTCCAGACCGCTATGGTGGCGCGCCGCCTCAGCCTTGGCCAGGCCGTCCACGAGGAGGCGGGAGAAGATTACGCTCAACACACTCAAAGCTTGAGGGACATAAACACAAGATGAAGCCGTTGCCACATCTGTACGAGGTCGCCCTTTCCGGTGGGCCAAAAGGCTATGCAACGCTCTTGGCGGGCGGAGCCCCTGCGTTACGCTCGGCGCCCCCGAAGAACTTTGACGGCCCAGGCGATGCATGGAGCCCGGAGCATCTCCTGCTCGCCGCCGTGGAAACCTGCTTCATGTTCACCTTCCGCGCGGTCGCGCAGGCTTCCAAGTTCGACTTCATGTCGCTTGAGCTGTCAGGCAGCGGAACGGTCGACCGCAAGGACGGGGCCACCTGCTTCACAGAGATCGTTCTCAGGCCGCTGCTCACACTTCCAAAGGGTGCAGACCCTGAGCGCGCAAGACGGATGCTCGAGAAGGGCAAAACGGCCTGCCTCGTGACCGCATCGCTTTCAGTCCCCCTTCATCTAGAGGCTGAAATCGTGGTCGAGACATAAGTATCACTGTCCCCTCGGCCCGTTGTTTACCGCAGGAGCTTTGCTGATGTTCTCGTTCCTATGGGTTGGCGTCCGTGTCGCGTATGGCGTCGACCGTGAATTGAAATGCGAGTAAGATATTTTTAACGCGATGGCACGGCTTTCGTGCGTTTCGAGACAAGGATCAGGCCATGGGGCAATGTCACGATAACTCGGATAGCTCTGCGGTTCGTCGCTGATTAGCATCATCGGATGAGACCGCTATCGTTTAAGCGCCACCGCTTCCCGCCAGAAATCATCCGCCACGCGATCTGGCTCTATGCCAGGTTCACCCTGTCCTTTCGGGATGTCGAGGAATTGCTGGCCGAGCGAGGTATTGACGCATCCTACGAGACAGTCCGGCGGCGGTGGTTCCTGAAGTTCGGGCCGTCGATCGCGGCGAATATCCGCCGTTCGCGGTCGCGACCGAGCGATCACTGGCACCTCGATGAAATGGTGATTTCGATCCGCGGCGGTAAATACTGGCTGTGGCGGGCGGTCGACAACGAGGGTGAGGTGCTGGATTTCCTCGTCCAGCGCAGACGGGATGCCCAAGCTGCAAAGAAACTCATGGTGAAATTGCTTAAGAAGCACAGCTTTGTGCCGAGCCGGGTTGTGACCGACCGCCTGCGGTCCTATCCGGCAGCGTTCCGCGCGATCGGGCTCACGGCTGAACACGATCGGGGCTTGCGAGCAAACAACAGGGCGGAGAACTCGCATCAGCCGATATGACGCCGAGAACGAAAACTGCAGCGGTTCAAATCACCCGGCTCAGCCCAACGTTTCCTCGCCATCCATGCCGCCACATTCAACGCATTCACCCATCAACGTCATCTGCTGCGCCGACCGCATTTCAAGGAGCTTCGCGCCGCTTCATTCCGCACTTGGGCCGAGGCATCCGCTACCGCATCCGCATGACGCCTGTTGCCCGCTACATTCACCGCGGCTGAACGCCGACAACGTGACAAAGCCAGCCGGTCGGCTACAGTTCGATGATGAGGCCGACGCGGCCCCCCTTGGAACCGTAAGCGTCGGAAACAGCAGCGGCGCGGCCACTGCGATACTCGCGCTTTTCCTCCTTTGTGAGCTTAGGCGGCTTAGGCGGCGACCAGCGGCATGTAATGCGGCCTGCGAGGAAGCGCCGTCTGGTCAGCGTCATAGTCACGGTGTGCTTCCCTACTGGAAAGCTGCGGACGAAGACGGCAGTTCTGTCATTCATGGCAGGTCTCCATTCGTCTCTACCCGCGGCTTCCCAGCGGCGTCCCTGTCCAATTAACACGGAGGCACTGAACTCTCCGAGGGCGGTTAATGCGTTAAGCGTAAAGGCCTGGCGATAGTCAAAGTCTGGACAGACTAAGCGTGGCCGAGCCTCGCCGACTAGTGACGGTTACGGACAGGCGATTGCCGTGCTGGACGATCACGGCAGTGCCGGTCACCCCCGCGCCTTGCACCGGACCGGAGTAGCGATTGCTCCCCGACGCAACGACGCGCCCCTTCACATCGTAGCGGCTGGTCTCGGCAGAGCATTGCGACGACACCGAGAAAGCTGTGGCGGAAAGTTTATAGAAGCTGACCCGGCAGCGCACCGCGTGCTTGGCCTGGCCATGGGTGACAACGCCAGAGCCACGCCACTGGCCTTGCAGCGAGAACGCGGCAAGCGCCGGCGTAAGCGCGAAGCCCAAGGCGATGAGCGTTGCGATCAGAGCATGTCGCACCCAGAATGCTGTTACCATATCCCGCCCTCTCGCCCACGAATATGACATATCCTCAATCCGCTTTCAGCCCCGACGCCCCAGCGGCTTTCCGTCCTCCAATCGCCACGGCTTCACCGAGTGCACCTGGCCACTGCACTCCGCACAACACAGTCGGGTTGAAAGCTGCGCGAGAACCGAACTCCTCGATTATGGCACGCAGCGGGTCAAGCCGACACAGTGCTTAGGGCTGGGAGTGTGTGGCGAATACTGTGCGGTTCATCTCCGCCTCCACGCGCACGATCGGGATTTGGTCAGTCGGCGCAGCCGTTACGAGCGCGGCTGCGTGCTAGTCACGCTCCGCCGGCCATTTCCGGCTTAAGCAGCAAGCGCGCTCAGTCAAAGCGTATGGGCAAGGTTCTCCCAACCTCGAATGGGAAGCACTTCGGCCCGGTCATAATTGGGATGGTCGGCGAGGTAGGCTCTGATCGCCTGCACGAAACTAGAGAAAGCTTTATGATCGTAGGCTGGATCGTCCCGTAATAGTGCCAGATCGGTCTCGATCATAAAGACCGTGTCTAATGCGCTGAGATCAAGCCGCACTTTAGTCCAACATGATCGTACGTTTGGATGGTCCATGTCTAATTCCCACTTTGGTATCTTGGTCAGCTCATAGCGGTAAGCGCCCTAAATGGATATGTAGGCGGCTGCGGCAGGCAAATTTGAGCGCGTGTGCTCCTCGCGCTATGGCGCAAGAGTTAGTAAGCTATACGCCTGCGGTCAGTGCGTGGTGATTGTCATGCATAAGCTCGAAGCCATGCGGATTTTGGAGGCGAAACTCAAATCGGTCGAAGAGGAGCGCCACGCAGAACTTGCCAAGAATGAGGACCTGGAAGCCGCAATCGATGCAAAGGCCGAAGCGCAAGCGCTGTCCGCAGTCTTTGATTTTTTGAGGGCTTGCAAGATAGTGCCCAGCAATTCGCTAATCCGCATTTTTAAGCGTTACCTGCGAACGCCGAGAACCCAAGATGCGTTCGCCTCAAAGAGCAGCATCCCTTTCGTGGCTAGTTAAGGGGGAATTGCTTTTCCTTCCCTTCGATGGATGGATCTTGCCGGACACGCGCCTCAGTGACCACGCCTCGTTCTGGGACGCAGGTTTGCCAGCGCTGATGGTCACAGACACTGCCTTCTTCCGGAATCCGAACTACCACCTTCCCAGCGACACGATCGATACTCTTGACTTTACGTTTATGGCTGAACTCGTCAAAAGCCTCGAACTCGTGCTGCGTGCGCTCCCGCCTGCCCCCACCAATTCATAAATGTCGCCAGGCTCAGGATCACTTCACGCTCAGCAGCGAATGTATTTTCGAACAGGAGTTGGCCCTAGGATCGGAGTTCCATCGGCACGTAGGTGCGCTCGGTGACCCCTGTATAAAGCTGGCGCGGCCTGCCGATGCGCTGCGAGGGATCGTCGATCATCTCCTTCCATTGCGCAATCCACCCCGCAGTGCGGGCAATGGCGTACACCACTGTGAACATGTCGGTGGGAAAGCCTAGCGCCTTCAGCGCGATCCCCGAATAGAAATCGATGTTGGGATGAAGCCCATTCTCGATGAAGTAGTCATCGGAGAGTGCGATGCGCTCTAACTCAAGCGCCACCTTCAGGATCGAGTCGTCGCGCTGGGAGCGACCCATAGTTTCAAGCACCTCGTGGCAGGCCGTTTGCATAATGCGCGCTCTTGGGTCGTAGTGCTTATAAACGCGATAGCCGAAACCTATGAGTTGGAACGGATCGTTCTTGTCCTTGGCGCGCTCGATGTATTCTGGAATGCGGTCGACCGAGCCGATCTTCTTCAACATCATAAGCACTGCCTCATTTGCACCGCCGTGCACAGGCCCCCACAGAGAGGCAATGCCGGCCGAAATGCAGGCGTACGGGTTTGCTCCCGACGAACCGGCAAGGCGCACCGTGGCGGTGGAAGCACTCTGCTCGTGGTCAGCATGAAGAATAAATATCCGCCTCATGGCGCTGGCAAGGGCGGGATCGACTTTGTATTCCTCGCCGGGCACGGCAAAGCACATATGCAGAAAATTCGCCGAGTATTTCAGGTCGTTTCTCGGATAGATGAATGGCCGCCCGGTTGAATATTTGTAGGCCATGGCAGCGATGGTCGGCATCTTCGCGATCATGCGGATGCTCGCTATCTCGCGCTGAACGGGATCTTTGATGTCGATCGAGTTCGTGATAGAAAGCGGAGAGTGCCCCGACCACGCCGACCATCACCGCCATTGGGTGCGCGTCACGGCGGAACCCGGAGTAGAACCGGGTCAACTGCTCATGCACCATGGTGTGCTTGACGATGCGGTTGTCAAACGCCGCGTACTGCTGGGCTGTCGGGAGTTCGCCGTAGAGCAAGAGATAACATGTTTCAAGAAAGGTGCTTTGCTTGGCGAGTTGTTCGATCGGGTAACCGCGATAGAGTACTATTCCCTTGTCGAAGTCGATGAACGTGATCTGCGACTCGCAGCTTGCCGTAGCGGTGAAGCCGGGGTCGTAGGTGAAGCGGCCTGTGTGCTGATAGAGGGTACTGATGTCGACCACGTCCGGGCCTAACGTGCCCTTGCGCATCGGCAAGTCGTACGTTGTGCCGGCGATCGAGACGGATGCCTCCGCAGTGCGATTCTCGGTAGCGCCTTTCATGGGGACACGCTCTGCAACGCCATCAAGTTCGCGGCGTGGAGTAGTTGGAGCTTTCGCCAGCATACTCCCTGTTAGACGGCAAAGGCGAAACTCTCTAACTGCGCTTCGGGGCTACGCGATATTGCCAACCGGAGGATACTCCGGATTTTGGGTCGCAACACAGCGGCAGCGCTAGGCCAAGCATACCGGAGGAATGTAGAGAACAATGCAGTCAGTACTGATCACCGGCACCTCTACCGGCATCGGGCAAGCAACAGCGGTCGTTCTTGCATCGCGGGGCTGGCGCGTGTTTGCGACGATGCGGAATTTGCAAAAGACAGGCTTGCTCGAGCAGGCGCTCAAGAAAACGGGCCTGCAAAGTAGCGTCGAGCTCGAGCAGCTCGATGTCACGAGTGAAGCCTCCATCCAAGCGGCTGTTGAATCGATACTGGCTCGGACTGGCAACAAGCTCGATGCCGTCGTGCACAATGCCGGCGTGGCGGCCGCTGGCGCCTTCGAAGATGTGCCGGAGCCTGAGCTTCGGCGGGTGATGGAGACGAATTTTTTTGGTGTGCTCGGGCTGACACGCGCGCTGCTCCCGACCTTCAGGGCGCAAGGAAACGGCCGGATCGTCCTCGTCTCGAGCGAGGCCGCCTTCATGGGACAGCCCACAAACTCGATCTATTGCGCATCGAAATGGGCGATCGAAGGGTGGGCCGAGGCCATCGCCTACGAGCTTGAACCCTTTGAGATAGAGGTCATTCTTATAGAGCCCGGACCCTACCGGACTGAGATCTGGAAGAGCACGCCGCGTATTCAGCCGCCCGGCAGCCCATATCATGCATGGGTCCAGCAGGTCTTTCGTGCCGGCGATGCCCATGCCGCGAGTGTGGCGCGTGACCCGAACGAGGTGTCTCTCGTCATTGCCAACGCACTTGAGGCACCGCGCCCGCGGTTTCGCTATCCGGTCGGCCCGTTCGCCCGCCTCAATCATTTTATGAGAGGCAAGGTGCCAAGTCGCCTGCTGCGCAAAGCAACGAAATTCTATTTGGGTCTGTCTCGAACGTTGCGCTAGTTTGCACGAAGGTACGTTTTGTTGACCCGGACGGTCTTCCGGCGTCGGACCCCACAGGCCCGCAGCGAGTCACTGACCGGGCGATGGCAATCTTGGCGGGGGGGGGGGATCGCTCCGTGAGGCATTGTCAGAGTAAATTGGCTTGAGCCTCCTTGCGAGGATCCTTAGCCTCCGGCGATGCGCAATCCCTTCCGCTATTTCAACAGCTCGCCCGAGGTGATCCGCCTCGTGGTGATGATGTATATCCGCTATCCGCTGTCGCTGCGTCAGGTCGAGGATATTCTGTTCGAGCGGGGCATCGACATCTGCCATGAGACGGTCCGGTACTGGTGGAACCGGTTCGGTCCGATGTTTGCGGCCGCGATCAGGAAGCGACGCCTTCATCATCGGTCATTTTCGCAATGGCGCTGGCACCTGGACGAGGTGTTCGTCAGGATCAATGGAGAGACGCATTATCTCTGGCGTGCGATAGATCACGAAGGCGAGGTGCTTGAGGTCTTCGCGACGAAGCGCCGGGATCGCAGGGGCGAGCGCGCGAAGCATTGCGCTGCGATGTGGCAAGACCTCAAGCCCAATGATCGCCGAGCCCTGCTGGGTGCGATCGTCGCTCGCGTCCAGGTGTTTGCCGATCGGATTGATGTCATCGTAAACCGAGCCCAAGTCGCGCTGTGGCTCTTGGGACACCACGATGAGTCGAAGCCCGGGGCAACGGCCTCGGCAGAATCCGCGGGTCTCCTTCTGACACTCACCGTCCCAGCCCGCCTCAGGCGGGCCGGCAAGGAGATGCGGATTGTCCTCGAAGATGCGTCTGGGTTCACAGCTCCCGATCCGAGCCTCCTGCGCCTGCTCATTCGCGCCAATGCGATCCGCGACCGGCTGCTTGCCGACCGAAGCCTGACTCTCGAAGAGATCGCCAAGGAGGAGAAAATGGTCGCGTCCTATGCGACGCGTCTATTCCGTCTCACGTTATTGGCCCCCAATATTGTCGGCGCGATCCTCAACGGCAACCAGCCGCCGGAGCTCACAGCACGAAAGCTCATGGACGACACGCGGTTGCCGCTTGATTGGAACGAGCAGCGGCGAGCCCTCGGCTTCGCCTGAGGCATCAGCGCTCTTCTCGCAGCGAATTGTGCGGCTCTATCTCGTCCATTCTCTCTTTTCATTCTGGGTTGCTCGCCAGAAATACGGCCGCTCACGCAGAGACGGCCGCACCACCAAAATCCGAGAACGAGACTCGTGCGCTTTCGGAGCCCACATTCGCGGACCGATTCGTCTCTGGCGGTCCAGTGCCAGCTGCACTACACGACGAAGCTGCGGAAAAGTCGCGTGAATTTTCACTGTCGAAATGGGGGAAATACTAGTAATAACAGCGTGTTAAGTCGTGGCGGAGAGGGTGGGATTCGAACCCACGGTACGGTTACCCGTACAACGGTTTTCGAGACCGTCCCATTCGACCTCTCTGGCACCTCTCCGTCGGCGCTCCATGTAGCTTGCCCTCAGGCGAACGGCAACCTGAAGAGCCGGAAATACGCGGATTTTCCGGCCAGCTGGCAATTGACTTATCGGCCTTGCCTTCTATATTGCGCCGCTTCAAGGCTATTCGCGGCTCGGTTCGCGCGCCTGAGGCGCCGGTCTCTCAAGCCCAGAATTCGAACGGATAACGGACATGTTCGCGGTCATTCGCACAGGCGGCAAGCAATATCGCGTGGCGCCAAACGACATCATCGAGATCGAGAAGATCGCCGGCAAGCCCGGCGATATCATCGAGCTTTCAGAGGTGATCTTGCTTGGCGGCGACAGCCCCAAGACGGGTAGCCCGACGATCGCCGGCGCGCTGGTCGCTGCCGAGGTCATCGAGCAGAGGCGGGGCGAGAAGATCGTCGTCTTCAAGAAGAAGCGCCGCAAGAACTATCGCCGCAAGAAGGGTCATCGTCAGGAGCTGACCGCGCTGCGCATCACCGAGATCCTGACCGACGGCAAGAAGCCGTCGAAGGCGGCTGCCAAGCCTGAGCCGAAAAAGGCGGAGAAGAAGCCTGAGCCGAAAGCCGGAGGCTAAGGCCAAGCCCGAGGCCAAGGCGAAGCCCGCCAAGAAGGAAACCAAACCAGCGGCGCGGAAGCCGGCAGCCAAGGCTGACAAGAAGCCCGCGTCGAAGCCGAAGAAGTAAGGAAGACCACCATGGCACATAAGAAAGCAGGCGGCTCATCGCGCAACGGCCGCGACTCGGCCGGGCGCCGGCTCGGCGTGAAAAAGTCGGGCGGCCAGAGCGTGCTCGCCGGTAATATCATCGTCCGCCAGCGGGGCACCAAATGGCACCCCGGCGACGGCGTCGGCATGGGCAAGGACCACACCCTGTTCGCGCTGCGCGAAGGCGACGTGGAATTCGCGACCAGGCAGAAGGGCCGCGTCTACGTCTCGGTGAAGCCGAACTAGGTCTATCGCCGCTCGCCCGCGCGCGCTCGCGCGTGTAGTTTCCTACCGTGAGCATCAGGACGCCCAGACTCGTCTTGCGCGCGCCGCTCCTTACCGATGCGGCGCGGATCAGCCTGCTTGCCGGCGATTACGATGTGGCGAGCATGACCGGCACGATCCCGCACCCTTACAGCGAGCAGATGGCCGCCGAGTGGCTGGCGAGTGCCATCGCCGGAGAGGAAGGCGTGGTGTTCGCGATCGAGCGGTCGGGCGCGCTGATCGGCTGCACCGGCTATCGCGCCTTCGGGCAAGACCACGCCGAGCTCGGCTATTGGATCGGCAAGCCTTATTGGGGCATGGGCTATGCGAGCGAGGCGGTGCGCGTGCTGATCCTGCATGCGTTCGAGACCGGCGGCTTCGCCTATCTCACGGCGGGGCATTTCAGCGACAACCCGGCCTCGGCGCGGATCATCGCCAAGTTCGGCTTCACCCCGCGAGGGAAAGAGGCACGCGACTGCGCGGCGCGCGGCGACAAGGCGTATTGCGTGATTTATCGGCTGGACCGCACCACGGCCTTGGCCGGCGCCTTGAGGGCGTGATCCGGAGCCTATTAACGTTCGTCATGCCCGCGCTTGTCGCGGGCATCCATGATTTGAAAGTGAAAGACCTGTAAGACGTGGATGGCCGGGACCCTCGGGTCGAGCCCGAGGGCAGGCTAAGCCCGGCCATGACGAGTCTATGTTATTGAGACCCCCATGCAATTCCTCGATCAGGCCAAAGTCTATGTGCGCTCGGGCGATGGCGGCAATGGCTGCGTCAGCTTCCGGCGCGAGAAGTTCATCGAGTTCGGCGGGCCTGACGGCGGCGACGGCGGCAAAGGCGGCGACGTCATCGTCGAATGCGTGGCCAATCTGAACACGCTGCTCGACTATCGCTACCAGCAGCATTTCAAGGCGAAGAAGGGCGGCCACGGCAAGGGCCAGAACCGCACCGGCGCCAAGGGCGCCGATATCGTGCTGAAACTGCCGCCCGGCACGCGAGATCCTCGATGAGGACGGCGAGACGCTGATCGCGGACTCTGACCAAGCCCGGCGACCGCATCGTGCTGCTGCGCGGCGGCAATGGCGGCTTCGGCAATGCCCGCTTCAAATCCTCGACCAATCAGGCGCCGCGCCACGCCAATCCCGGCCAGCAGGGCGAGGAGATGAATATCTGGCTCAGGCTGAAGCTGATCGCCGACGCCGGCATCATCGGCCTGCCCAATGCCGGCAAGTCGACGTTTCTCGCGGCGGTCAGCGCGGCCAAGCCGAAGATCGCCGACTATCCCTTCACCACGCTGCATCCCAATCTCGGCATGGTGCGGATCGACGGCACCGACTTCGTGCTCGCCGACATTCCGGGGCTGATCGAAGGCGCGCATGAGGGCGTGGGCATCGGCGATCGTTTCCTCGGCCATGTCGAGCGCACCGCCGTGCTGCTGCATCTGGTCGACGCGACGCTCGACGACGTGGCGGAGGCGTACAGGATCGTGCGCGGCGAGGTCGAGGCTTACGGCGCGGGGCTCACCGAAAAGCCGGAGATCGTGGCGTTGTCGAAAGCCGATGCCGTGCCCAAGGACGAGATGAAGAAGAAGGTGCGCGCCTTGAAGAAGGCGGCAGGCGCCGCGCCGCTGGTCGTTTCCGCCGCGTCTGGCGAGGGCGTGAAGGAGGCCTTGCGCGCGCTCGCAAGCGAAGTGCGCGATTGGCGCGCGCGGGCCAAAGAGGACGCTGCCACAGCCGAGAGAGCGCCGGCGCGAGGATGGCGCCCATGAGAGCGGAATGGACAGGCGCCAGGCGCATCGTCGTCAAGATCGGTTCCTCGCTGTTGGTCGATGCGGCGGCAGGCACGCTGCGGCAAGCTTGGCTCGAAGCGCTTGCCGACGACATCGCCGAGTTGCGTCAGGCCGGCAAGGAGGTGGTCGTGGTCTCCTCGGGCGCCATCGCGCTCGGCCGCAACGCGCTCAAGCTGCCGAAAGGCGCGCTCAAGCTCGAAGACAGCCAGGCGGCTGCCGCGGTCGGCCAGATCGATCTCGCGCATGCTTATGAGGAGGCGTTCCGCGCCCGCAGCCTCGTCGCGGCGCAAGTGCTGCTGACGCTGGGCGACACCGAGGAGCGCCGCCGCTATCTCAATGCGCGCAGCACCATGACGACGCTGCTCAAGCTCGGCGCGGTGCCGGTGGTGAACGAGAACGACACGGTGGCGACCAGCGAGATCCGCTACGGCGACAACGACCGGCTCGCGGCGCGCGTCGCCTCGATGATGAGCGCGGATTGCCTCGTGCTGCTCTCGGATGTGGACGGCCTCTACACCGCGCCGCCAGGCTCGCGCGCCGATGCGCGCCGGCTCGAAGAGGTGATCGAGATCACGCCGGAGATCGAAGCGATGGCGGGTGATGTCGGCTCCGAGCTGTCGAAAGGCGGCATGGTGACGAAGATCGAGGCGGCGAAGATCGCGGTCACCGGCGGCACGCATATGGTGATCGCCTTGGGCAAGGTGATGCATCCGCTTCAGGCGCTCGCCAAGCAAGGCGCCGGCACTTGGTTCGTCGCCCGGCAAGACCCGGTGACGGCGCGCAAGCGCTGGATCGCCGGAACGCTCGAGCCGAAGGGCGCCCTCATTGTCGACAACGGTGCGGCGCAGGCGCTCGGCTCGGGCAAGAGCCTGCTGCCGGCCGGGGTGACGCGGGTCGAGGGCAGCTTCGAGCGCGGCGACGCCGTGGTCATCAGGAACGGCGACGGCATCGAGCTCGGCCGTGGGCTCACGGCCTACGACCATGAAGAGGCCAAGGCCATTATCGGCCGCAAGAGCGGTGAAATCGCCGAGATTCTCGGCTACCTTGGGCGCCCCGAACTGGTCCACCGGGACGACATGGTCTTGCAGCGAAAGAGTTAGAAGTGAGCGTGCTCTCAACTAGTCCGGAAGCGAGCATCGAACCGATGATGCTCTATATGGGCCGTCGCGCGCGTGAGGCGGCGCGCGAACTTGCGCTCGCCTCGACCGATGCGAAGAACGAAGCGCTTGAGCGGATGGCGGCGCGGATCGAGCTGTCATCCGAGAAGATCATCGAGGCCAACCGTCAGGATCTCGAGGCCGCCCAAAGCAAGGGCCGCGATGCCGCCTTTCTCGACCGGCTCAGGCTGGACGGCTTACGCGTGGCGGCGATGGCGCGGGGTTTGCGCGAGGTCGCGGCGCTTGCCGATCCGGTCGGCGAGGTGATGGCGCGCTGGACGCGGCCCAACGGGCTCGAAATTTCCCGCGTGCGCGTGCCGCTCGGGGTGATCGGTATCATCTATGAATCGCGGCCGAACGTGACGGCCGACGCGGCGGCGCTTTGCCTGAAATCGGGCAACGCCGTCATCCTGCGCAGCGGCTCCGAGAGCTTCCTCACCTCGCTGGTCATCGCCAATGCCTTGAGCGAGGCGGTCGTTGGCCTCAGGCCTGCCCGAAGCCTCGATCCAGCTCGTGCCGACGGTCGATCGCTCGGCGGTGGGTTTCATGCTCGGCGGGCTCGGCGGCGCCATCGACGTGATCGTGCCGCGCGGCGGCAAGAATCTCG
Organism: uncultured Alphaproteobacteria bacterium; assembly: GCA_963817175.1. Classification (GTDB taxonomy): domain Bacteria; phylum Pseudomonadota; class Alphaproteobacteria; order Rhizobiales; family Methyloligellaceae; genus Methyloceanibacter. The sequence goes on along the minus strand of CAWFNK010000001.1, from coordinate 140,317 downwards.
TGGCGCGGGTGCAGGAAGAGGCGCGCGTGCCGGTGTTCGCACATCTCGAAGGCGTGTGTCACGTCTATGTGCACAAGGCGGCCGATCTCGACATGGCGAAAAACATCGTGCTCAACGCCAAGCTGCGGCGCACCGGCGTTTGCGGCGCGGCCGAGACGCTGCTGGTCGATCATGCTGCGGCGCCCACGCATCTCGCGCCGCTGGTCGAGATGCTGATCGAGGCCGGCTGCGAGGTGAGGGGCGATCCCGAAACGCAACGCGCCGACAGCCGGGTCAAAGTCGCGAACGAAGAGGATTGGCCGAAGGAATTTCTTGACGCCATCATCGCGGTGAAAGTGGTCGACGGTCTCGAAGATGCCATCGACCATATCGCGCGCTATGGCTCGCAGCACACCGACGCGATCGTCACCGAGGATGCGAAGGCCGCCGAACAGTTCCTTTCGCGCGTCGACAGCGCAATCGTGCTGCATAACGCCTCGACGCAATTCGCCGATGGCGGCGAGTTCGGCATGGGGGCCGAGATCGGCATCGCCACGGGGCGGTTCCATGCGCGGGGTCCCGTGGGGGTCGAGCAGCTCACGACTTTCAAATATGTCGTGCGCGGGCAAGGCCAGACGCGACCTTAGTCTGCGGGGGGAGTGGGCGCACTTTGTCGAAGAAGAAGCACGCCGATCGCAAAGGCGACGCCAAAGGCAAGTCAAAGACGCCCAAGCTGCCCAAGGCGGACGTCACGCGGCTGCCGATGGCGTCGGCGAATATGCGCATCGGGTTGCTCGGCGGCTCGTTCAATCCGCCGCATGCGGCGCATCGCGCGATCAGCCTGACGGCGCTGAAGCGGCTCGGCCTCGATCGCGTCTGGTGGCTGGTCACGCCGGGCAATCCGCTGAAGGACGCTGCCAAGCTCGACAGTCTCAAATCTCGCGTGGAAGCGGCGCGCGATTTGGCGAAGCATCCGCGCATCGCCGTCACCGGCTTCGAGGCCGCAAGCGGCTCGGCCTACACGATCGACCTGATCGCCGAGCTCAAGCGCCGCTTTCCCGGCGTGAGCTTCGTATGGCTGATGGGCGCCGACAATCTCGCCGAGTTCGATCGCTGGCGCGCCTGGGAGGAGATTTTCGCCGCCGTGCCGATCGCGGTGCTGGATCGTCCGGGCTTCCGCCTGAAGGCGCGCGCCGGCAAGGCGGCACAGCGCTTCGCCGCCTATCACGTCGACGAATCAGATGCGCGCGGGCTCGCGCGGCTCGAGCCTCCGGCCTGGACCATCCTTACCCACACGCTGTCGCAGCTGTCCTCGACCGAGCTGCGCGGTAAAAAGTCCAAGAAGGTCAAGAAAGCGAAGCGCGACAAGGCGAAGGGCAAGGACAACAAGCCCAAGAAAAAGGCCAAGCGACACTAGAGCTATTGAGCGCCGGCGGCCGCCATACTATGTTTATGGGGCGAAGCGGCATCCGAAACGCCTTGTCATGCGTTTAGCATGCGTATCGGGTATAAGCGGCTTCGTCGTGGAGCAATGGCAGAAGGATACTCACTCAAACATGCGCTCAGCTAGAGAGGGTGCCGCGCACGGCACACCTCCTAACGGATTCGCGACATTTGGCGCGCATCCGAACCGTCTACTCAAGATCGTGCTCGACACGCTCGATGCCGGCAAGGCGGAGAAGGTCGCGACCATCGACTTGAGAGGCAAAACCTCGATCGGCGATCAGATGGTGATCGCCTCGGGACGCTCGCAACGGCATGTCGGGGCCGTCGCCGACCAACTCGCCAAAAGACTGAAAGAAGAAGGCTTCGGCCGCGTTCGCGTCGAAGGTCTGCCCCAATGCGATTGGGTGCTGATCGATGCCGGCGACGTCATCGTCCATATCTTCCGCCCAGAGGTTCGCGAGTTCTATAACCTCGAGAAGATGTGGTCGGCGGATCGCCCGATGGAGCGGTTGGTGATCTGATCCAAGATTGCCCGGCCGCTTGGTCTAAGAGCGAGCAAGCATGCGGCTCCTGATCGCTGCCGTCGGCAAGCTGAAACAGGGGCCTGAGCGCGATCTGTTCGCGCACTATCTCGGTCGCGCCGAAGCAGCCGGCCGCAAGCTCCATTTGTCGCCCCTGACCCTCATCGAGCTAGCGGAGTCCAAGGCCGCAACCGCCGCAGCCCGAAAAGACGCCGAGGCGCAGGCGCTTGGCGCCAAGATTCCATCCTCGCACTTGCTGGTGTGTCTCGACCCCGGGGGCGAACCGCTCTCCAGCGAAGGCTTTGCCAAGCTGTTGGCGAAGTTCCGCGACGGTGGCAGCGAGGGGGTTGCCTTCTTGATCGGCGGCGCCGATGGCCTCGGCACAGCGGCGCTCGACCGAGCGGCGAAGCGTCTATCGCTCGGGCCGATGACCTTGCCACACGGGCTCGCCCGAATCGTTCTGGTCGAGCAGATCTATCGCGCGGCAACGATTCTTGCGGGCCACCCCTATCATCGCGCCTGAGCCCCGCAAGGTTAAGGATTGGTAAGCGTTTTGCCTTGATTCTGCCGTACCGCTCCGTTGTCGTTGCCATCGGCTGAACGGCCAAGGCGCATGGCGCATCCTGATCGATTGACTTCCCCACGCCACAGAGTCTGGTCCGCGCTGCTTGTTGTCGGCTTGGTATGCGCGTTGCCGTGGCTTGCCGCGGCGCAGGAGGATCTGTCCCGCGACGAGGCGAAGCAAAAGCTCAACCAGACCGAGCAGGAGCTGCAATCGAGCCGCGCCAAGGAACAGGGACTTACCCAGGATCTGGCGGCGCTCGCCGAAGAACGGGCGAAACTGAACAGCCAGCTGATCGAGGCCGGCAAGAGGGTGCAGGCAAGCGAAGCGAAACTCTCGGAGACGGAGGCGAAACTTGCCGAGCTCACCGAGCAGGTCAATGTCATCCAGAACTCGATCACCGAGCGAAAGGAAGCCATCGTCAAGATGCTGAGCGCCATGCAGAGGATCGGCCGCACGCCGCCGCCGGCGCTGGTGACGCGCAGAGACGATGCGCTCGCCGTGGTGCGCAGCGCCATGCTGCTCGCCGACGTGTTTCCCGAGCTGAAATATCAGGCCGACAATCTCGGGCGCGAGCTGGAAGGCCTGGTCACGGTCGAGAACGGCATTCGCGACCAGCGCGACAAGGAGAAGAGTGAGGCCGAGCGGCTCGCTTCGGAGCAGGGGAGCCTCGATCGGCTGCTGGAAGAGAAGCGGCGCGCCGCCGCGCAAGGCGAGGCCGAGCTTGCCGATATCAGGCGGTCCACCGCCGAACAGGCCAAGACCGTCACCGATTTGAACCAGTTGATCGACCAGCTCGACACGCAGATCGCCAAGGTCGAGATCGCCCAATATGACGCCGAGCTCGCCGCCGAGCGCGCGTTGCTCGCCCGCGAGCAGCAGCAGGCCCTGGCCACCCCCGCCAATGAGAGTGTGGTCGAGATCAAGCCCGGCACCAAGGTCGCCTTTGCCAGCCCCGACCGGCTCAAGCCGGCGCTCCCCTTCGAGACCGCCAAAGGCAGCCTAAGGCTCCCCGCGCAAGGGCGGAAAGTGAAGCGCTTCGGCGACACCGACGCCACGGGCAGCACGCTCAAGGGCATCTCGCTGCAAACCCGCGGCGAAGCCCGGATTACGGCCCCGGCGGACGGCTGGGTGGTCTATGCCGGGGAGTTCCGCTCCTATGGGCAGCTATTGATCATCAACGCAGGCGGGGGCTATCATATCCTGCTTGCGGGGATGAGCCGCATAGACGTAAGCCTGGGCCAGTTTGTCCTAGCCGGAGAGCCGATCGCTGTGATGGGCAACTCGGCAACGCCGAGCCAAGGCGATGATAGTTCGCGCCCCGTCCTCTATGTCGAGTTCAGAAAGGACGGCAGGCCAGTAGACCCTGACCCATGGTGGGCCGAGGCTTCCGAAAAGGTGCAAGGATGATGCGGAAATCCGAATACGCGCTTTGGGCGCTTCTGGTGTTGGCCGTGCTCGCTGCCGGATCGACGATGGTGAGCTTGGCCCGGAGCCAGTCCGCGTCGGCCGCCAATTCGGAGATTTACCGCCAGCTGGACCTGTTCGGCGAGGTGCTCGAGCGCGTGCGCTCGGACTATGTCGAGAAGCCCGACGACCCGAAGCTGATCGAGTCCGCCATCAACGGCATGCTCACCGCGCTCGACCCGCATTCGGCCTACCTGAACCCGAAGCATTTCCGTGACATGCAGGTGCAGACCCGCGGCGAGTTCGGCGGACTCGGCATCGAGGTCACGATGGAGAACGGCGTCGTCAAGGTCGTCGCGCCGATCGAGGACACGCCTGCCGCTCGCGCCGGGCTGATGAGCGGCGATCTCATCACCCATCTCGACAAGGAGCAGATTCTCGGCCTCACCTTGCAGGAGGCGGTGGAGAAGATGCGTGGGCCGGTCAACTCGCCGATCACGCTCACCATCGTGCGCAAGGGCACCGAGGACCCGTTCGAGGTCAAGGTCACGCGCGACGTGATCCACATCAACCCGGTGAAGTACAACGCCGAGGGTGACGACGTCGGCTATATCCGGCTCACCACCTTCAACGAGCAGACCACCGCCAATCTGCAAAAGGCGGTCGAGGACCTGAAGAAGCAGCTCGGCCCGAATCTCAAGGGCTATATCATCGACCTTCGCAATAACCCGGGCGGCTTGCTCGACCAGGCGATCTCCGTCTCGGATGCGTTCCTGGATCAGGGCGCCATCGTGCTGACGCGCGGCCGCAATCTCGAGGAGACGCAGCGCTCCAATGCGCGCCAGGGCGACATCACCGACGGGCAGAAGATCGTGGTGCTGATCAACGGCGGCTCGGCTTCAGCGTCGGAGATCGTGGCGGGCGCGCTGCAGGATCATCACCGCGCCACCATTCTCGGCACCCGATCCTTCGGCAAGGGCTCGGTGCAGACCATCATTCCGCTCGGCTCGAACGGCGCGCTCAGGCTCACCACCGCGCGCTACTACACCCCGTCAGGCCGCTCGATCCAGGCCAAGGGCATCGCCCCGGAGGTCGTGGTCGAGGAAGAGTTGCCTGAGGATCTCAAGAAGAAGGCCGAGGTGCAGGGTACGCGTGGCGAGGCCAATCTGCGCGGCCACCTCAAGGGCGAGGATGCGACCAAGGCCGAAGGCGAGGCCGAGGCCGAAGGCGAGGACGGCGCTGCCGTCGAAGAGGAGGAGCAGTCCGGGAGCTCGTCCTATGTGCCGGCCGAAAAGGACAAGGACACGCAGCTGAAATACGCGCTCGATCTGTTGCGCGGCATCAAGTCGGTGGATACGGAGGCGAAGAAGAAGGCTGAGGCCAATTAAGCTCGTGCCTCGGCCGTGAGGCCGGCGCCATGCCGGCCATGACGACAATAATCGCCGGGGAGAGGAGGCTTGCAGTCCACGGGCCGGCGAGCGGGGAGGTAAGAGTCGAATGAAGGCGCTAGCCGTTGCTACTGGCATTGTGTTCTGGACGCTCGTGATCGGCATCGCGGTGCTGGCCTTCTTTCCGGGCAGCGATGCGGGCGAGCCTGTCGCCATTCTACAAATAGAGCCGGCGACGGCCCCTGGCACCGCCGCGCCCGAGGCTGAGCCTCAGGCTGAAGCGCCGGCGCTGCCGGAGGCCGCGGGCGAGAGCCCTGCTCCGGCCGAAGCGCCTGCGGCCGAGGCAAAAGACAACAACATGGACCTGCCTCCGGGCTTCGCCGTGCCCTCGGAGGCGCCACAAGCTCCGATCGTCGAGGAGCCCCCAAGCCTCCCGATCGCCCCCCAAGGGCAGAGCGAGGCGCCTCCGGCGCCGGCTGAGGCGCCCGACGACGCGGCGCCGCCCGATGTCGATCCCGATCAGCAGGGCGCAGCCCCAGCCGCAACGGGAATGCAGCAAGCTGCGGTCGAGGCGCCGGCCGCCGCGTCGCCGCCCCCGCCACCGCCGCCGACGATCCCCGAGAGCGAAACCGGCTCGATCACCCTTCCCGAGGTGCCCGTCGCCGAACTGGTCGAGGAATCGCAATACGGTCCGTTGCCGAAGGTAGCAGCGGATGGGCGGCGCTCCATCGATGTCTACGCCCGTCCGTCGCGCTATGTCGTGGCCAAGGCCGGCGACCCGCCGCGCATTGCCGTGCTGGTGACCGGGCTCGGTCTTCCGGACGCGGCGGGGGGCGACGTGCTCAAAGGCTTGCCGGCGCCGATCAGCGTGGCTTACGGCGCCTATGGGCGGAACCTACAGGAAGCCGTCAACAGGGCTCGCGGCAACGGCCATGAGGTCTTGCTGCAGATCCCGCTCGAGCCGAACAATTACCCGACGGTGGATCCCGGTCCGCACACGCTGCTTACCACGCTGCCGCCGGAAGAGAACATGAAGCGGCTGCAATGGCTGATGTCGCGCTACACCGGCTATGTCGGCGTCACCAATCACATGGGCGAAAAGTTCGAGGCCACGTCGGCGTCGTTGACGCCGGTGCTCGAGGAGGTCAAGCGGCGCGGACTGCTGTACGTCGATGACGGCAGCGTCAAGGATTCGACGGCGACCGATATCGCCACCGCCATCGGCCTCGACTACTCGGTGGTCAACGTGCAAATCGACCCGGGCAGCGTTGCCAGGCAGTTGACGGAGCTCGAGGCCGCGGCGAAGGAACGCGGCGCGGCCATCGGCGTGGTCAAGGCGACGCCCGCTACCGTCAAGCAGCTGTCAGACTGGGCGGCTAAGCTCGAGGCGAAAGGCTTCGTGCTGGTGCCGGTCAGCGCGGCGGTGCGCTCGCAGCGGCAAAGCTGAATTATCTCCATGACCGAGACTGAGGGGCTGCCCTACCGGCCTTGCGCCGGAGTGATGCTGATCAACGCCGAAGGTCGGGTGTTTGTCGGGCGACGAGCCGACCGGAGCGAGGAAGGCGTCGACGCCACCTGGTGGCAGATGCCGCAAGGCGGCCTCGACGAGGGCGAGGAGCCGGAAGCCGGCGCGCGCCGCGAGCTGGCGGAGGAGACCGGCGTGACCAGCGCCCGCTTCGTGGGTCGGACACGGGATTGGCTCACCTATGATCTTCCGGACGAGCTGATCGGCGTTGCCTGGGAAGGCCGCTATCGCGGCCAGCAGCAGATGTGGTTCGCCGCGCGCTTCGAGGGCCCCGACAGCGAGATCGATCTCGGCCCGCGCGAGGGCCATGAGCAGGAGTTCGATGACTGGCGATGGGTGACGCTGGCGGAGCTGCCGTCGCTGGTCGTGCCGTTCAAGCGCAAGGTCTATCTGAGCGTGATCGAGCAGCTCGGAGCGTTCGCTCGCTGAGCGGAATAAGCGCTACAGATTGAGCGCGGTCTGCACTTGGCGCAAATGATCGAGCTTGGTCTGGGCGCGGTCGCGCACCGCGCCCTCGGCTGAGTCGGCCACGTCTTCTTCCGCGTCCTTCACCGCCTGCGCAAGCCGGCCGGCGTCGAGATCGACGAGATCGATCGCCGTCTCGGCGAGAACGGTGAGGCCGGCGGGACCGACCTCGGCGAAACCGCCGCGAATGAAAAAGCGCTGATGCTCGCCGCCGGGGAAGCCGATATCGAGCAGGCCGGGGCGAAGCGTGGTGAGCAGCGGCGCATGATGCGCGAGCACCGTCATGTCGCCCTCGGCGCCCGGTACGAGCACCTGCTCGACGTCGCCCGAGACCAGCAGCCGCTCAGGCGATACGAGCTCGAATTTGAACGGATCGGACATCGACTAGGCGGCCTCGGCGGCGAGCTTCTCGGCCTTGGCAACCGCTTCCTCGATGGTGCCCACCATGTAGAACGCGGCCTCCGGGAGATGGTCGTAGTCGCCGTCGCAAAGCCCCTTGAAGCCCTTGATGGTGTCGGCGAGATCGACGAACACGCCGGGCGAGCCGGTGAACACTTCGGCCACATGGAAGGGCTGCGACAGGAAACGCTCGATCTTGCGCGCGCGCGTCACCGTGACCTTGTCCTCCTCGGACAGCTCATCCATGCCGAGAATGGCGATGATGTCCTGGAGCGCCTTGTAGCGTTGCAGGATCGCCTGCACGCGCCGCGCCACCGCATAATGCTCCTCGCCGACGATGAGCGGGGCGAGCATGCGGGAGGTCGAGTCGAGCGGGTCAACGGCAGGATAGATGCCCTTCTCGGCGATGCCGCGCGACAGCACGGTGGTGGCGTCCAGATGGGCGAAGGAGGTGGCGGGCGCGGGGTCGGTCAAATCGTCGGCCGGCACATAGATCGCCTGCACCGAGGTGATCGAGCCCTTCTGCGTCGTGGTAATGCGCTCTTGCAGCGCGCCCATGTCGGTGGCGAGCGTCGGCTGATAGCCCACGGCCGAAGGAATGCGGCCGAGCAGCGCCGACACCTCGGAGCCCGCTTGGGTGAAACGGAAGATGTTGTCGACGAAGAACAGCACGTCCTGGCCCTGGTCGCGGAAATATTCGGCGACGGTCAGGCCTGACAGGCCGACGCGGGCGCGGGCGCCGGGCGGCTCGTTCATCTGGCCATACACCAGCGCGCATTTCGATCCGGCGGTCGAGCCGTTGTTCTTCTTCGGGTCCTTGTTCACGCCGGAATCGATCAACTCGTGATACAGGTCGTTGCCCTCGCGGGTGCGCTCGCCGACGCCGGCGAACACCGAAAAGCCGCCATGCGCCTTGGCGATGTTGTTGATCAGCTCCATGATCATCACCGTCTTGCCGACGCCGGCGCCGCCGAACAGGCCGATCTTGCCGCCTTTGGCGTAAGGCGCGAGCAGATCGACGACCTTGATGCCGGTGACGAGAATCTCGGCCTCGGTCGACTGATCGACATAGGACGGAGCCGGCGCGTGGATCGGCCGCGTCTCCGCGGTCTTGATCGGGCCGGCCTCGTCGACCGCCTCGCCGACGACGTTCATGATGCGGCCCAAGGTCTCGTCGCCGACCGGCACGGCGATCGGCTGGCCGGTATCGACCACCTCCTGGCCGCGCACCAGGCCTTCGGTGGATTCCATGGCGATGGTGCGCACGGTGTTCTCGCCGAGATGCTGGGCGACCTCGAGCACGAGGCGGTTGCCGTGGTTCTCGGTCTCGAGCGCGTTGAGGATCTCCGGCAGATTCTCGCCGAACTGCACGTCGACGACGGCACCCATGACCTGGCGCACCTGGCCCTTGGCGCCTTGGCCTGCGGCGATCTTCTTCTCTTGCTTCTTGGTCTCAGCAATCACGGGTTTCTTTGCCATTGCAAAATTTCCTTACGGTCTCTCGATGACTAAAGCGCCTCGGCGCCGGAGATGATCTCGATCAGCTCCTTGGTGATCATGGCCTGGCGGCTGCGGTTATATTTCATGGTCAGGCGATTGATCATGTCGCCGGCGTTGCGGGTGGCGTTGTCCATGGCGCTCATGCGCGCGCCCTGCTCGGAGGCCGCGTTCTCCAGCAGCGCCTTGAAGATCTGCACGGTGATATTGAGCGGCAGAAGCTCGGTCAGGATTTCGCCTTCGTCGGGCTCATATTCGTAGACGGCGCCGCCGAGAGCGGCCTCTTGCGACGGCGTCTCGGCGGGAATCGTCGCGGGGATGATCTGCTGCGCCGTGGGGATCTGGCTGATCACCGATTTGAAGCGGGAGAAGAACAGCGTGGCGACGTCGAAGGCGCCCTCGGCGAACAGCGCGAGCACCCTGTCGGCGGCTTTCTCGGCATGCTCGAACGTGAGCTGGCGCACGCCCCTGAACTCGATGGTGTCGATGATCCGCGTCGCGTAGAGCCGCTTCAGCTGGTCGTAGCCCTTCCTGCCGACGCACAGGATTTTCACCTGCTTGCCGTCGGCCAAGAGCCGATTGATGTGCTCGCGCGCCAGCCGTACGATGGCCGAGTTGAACGCGCCGCACAGTCCGCGCTCGGCGGTGCAGACCACGAGCAAATGCACCTGGTCCTTGCCGGTGCCCACCATCAGCGGCGGGCCGCCTTCGCGACCTTTCAGCGCGGTGGAGAGATTGGCGAGCACCGCCTCCATGCGCGTGGCGTAGGGCCGCGCGGCCTCGGCAGCCATCTGCGCGCGCCGGAGCTTCGCCGCGGCCACCATCTGCATGGCCTTGGTGATCTTCTGCGTCGCTTTGACGGAAGCGATGCGGTTGCGCAGATCTTTTAGCGACGGCATGGCTTAGCCACTCACAAACCTTAAGCGAAGGCCTTGGCGAATTTGTCGACGGCGGCCTTGAGCTTGTCGCCGGTCTCCTTGGAGATCTCTTTCTGGTCGCGGATCGCGTCGAGAATGCCGGAATGCTCGGCACGCATATAGCGGAGCAGCTCGGCCTCGAAGCGACTGACATCGGAGACCTTGATCGGGTCGAGATAGCCATTCACGCCGGCATAGATCACCACAACCTGCTCCTCGACCTTGAGCGGCGAGAATTGCGGCTGCTTCAACAGCTCCGTCAGCCGCGCGCCGCGATTGAGCAGGCGCTGGGTGGTGGCGTCGAGGTCCGAGCCGAACTGGGCGAAGGCCGCCATCTCGCGATATTGCGCGAGCTCGCCCTTGATCTTGCCGGCGACCTGCTTCATCGCCTTCACCTGGGCGGAAGAGCCCACGCGCGACACCGAGAGGCCCACGTTCACCGCGGGGCGGATGCCCTGATAGAACAAATCGGTCTCGAGGAAGATCTGCCCGTCGGTGATGGAAATAACGTTGGTCGGGATATAGGCCGACACGTCGTTGGCCTGCGTCTCGATCACCGGCAGCGCGGTCAGCGAGCCCGAGCCGTTATCCTTGTTCAGCTTGGCGGCGCGCTCCAAGAGTCGCGAATGCAGATAAAACACGTCGCCGGGATAGGCCTCGCGGCCCGGCGGGCGGCGGAGCAGCAGCGACATCTGGCGGTAGGCCACGGCCTGCTTGGAGAGGTCGTCGTAGAACACGACCGCATGCATGCCGTTGTCGCGGAAGAACTCTCCCATGGCGCAGCCGGAGAAGGGCGCCAGGTACTGCATCGGCGCCGGGTCCGACGCGGTGGCGGCGACGATGATGGAATAGGGCAGCGCGCCGTTGTCCTCCAGCACCTTGACGAATTGCGCGACGGTGGAGCGCTTCTGGCCGACGGCGACATAGATGCAATAGAGGCTCGACTTGTCGTCGCCTCGGGCGTTGATCGATTTCTGATTGAGGATGGTGTCGAGGATGATGGCGGTCTTGCCGGTCTGGCGATCGCCGATGATCAGCTCGCGCTGGCCGCGGCCGATCGGGATCAGCGCGTCGATGGCCTTCAGCCCGGTCTGCATCGGCTCGTGCACCGACTGGCGGGGAATGATGCCGGGCGCCTTCACGTCGACGCGGCGCTTCTCGGTCGCCTCGATCGGGCCCTTGCCGTCGATCGGGTTGCCGAGAGCATCGACCACGCGGCCGAGCAGCGCCTTGCCGACCGGAACCTCGACGATGGCGCCGGTGCGCTTGACGACGTCGCCTTCCTTGATGTGGCGGTCGTCGCCGAAAATGACGATGCCGACATTGTCGACTTCGAGATTGAGCGCCATGCCGCGCGTGCCGTCGGCGAACTCGACCATCTCGCCGGCCTGCACCTTGTCGAGCCCGTAGACGCGGGCGATGCCGTCGCCGACCGACAGCACCTGGCCGATCTCGGCGACTTCGGCCTCTTGGCCAAAATTCTTGATCTGTTCCTTGAGGATCGCGGAGATCTCAGCGGCCCGGATATCCATTAGCCAACCTCTTTCATGGCAACTTTGAGAGAATTCAATCTGGTGCGCAGCGACGTATCGATCATGCGGCTGCCGACCTTGACGACGAGGCCGCCAAGCAGCGAAGGATCGACCCTCTGCTCGAGCATGATCTCCTTGCCGAGTGCCGCCTTGAGCGCCTGTGTCAGCGCGGTGACCTGGCTCTCGGTGAGCTTCGACGCGGCGGTGACGGAGGCGCTGGTCTCGCCCCGATGGCGGGCGAGCATGGCGCGAAAGGCGCGGGCCATCTCAGGTGTGGCGAACAGGCGGCGGTTCTTGGCGGCAAGCAGCAGGAAATTCCGCGTCAGCCCCTCGATCTTCAACTCTTGCAGAATGGCGGCGAGCGCGCGGCCCTGCTCATCGGCGGAGAAGACCGGGCTCTTGACCAGGCGCGTCAGGTCCTCGAAGGCATCGAGCGCCTCGCCGAAGCGGTTGAGATCGGCCTCGACCTGCTCGAGCGCCTGCTCCTCGCGGGCAAGCTCGAACAAGGCGGTCGCATAGCGGCCCGCCACGCCGGAACTGGTGTCGACCTCTCCTGCCACCCCTAAAACGCCTTTCCTCCCGAACGGGCGCTTCTTTAGCCGCCTCGTCCCCGGAGCCGAGAAATGTTGGATTGGCGCTCCCGCGTCAACAGGGCGAAACCCTGTCGGACGGTCCCCCCGGGAAGCCCGCGGAGCCTGTAACATATGGGTGAGGGGGGTGCAACCTCGGGAGCGCCAAAACGCCCAAAGAAAAGGGCTTTGCGGGGCCGGTTTTGGCGCTGTAAGCAGCGTTCCGCGACATGGATCAGACGCTTCAGGGGAGAGAGATGGCAGCGGTTCAAAGGACGCGGGCGCAAGCGCCGAAGCTGGAGCCGCTATGGGACCGGCTTCAGGCGCAGATCGACTGGTATGACCGGAAGGCCAAGGCCAGTCAGCGCGCCTACAAGGTCTCCAAGATCTCGATCGTCGTGCTCGCCATCCTCATTCCCGTGTTTGCCGAATATGGCTTTATCCCGGGCTTCGAGGAGTCGCGCGCCTTCCTCGTGGGTGCGGCCGCAGGCGTGATCGTTCTGCTCGAAGGGCTCCAGGTGCTGAACAAATGGCAGGAGAACTGGATCCTCTATCGGGCGACCTGCGAGGGCCTGCGCAACGAACAGCATCTGTTCGCCGAGAAGGCCGGTCCCTACACCGGCCTCAAGACCGATGCCGCGCAGCGACTGCTGGCGGAGCGGACCAGCAGCCTGGTGATGGCCGAGCACTCGAAATGGTCCCATGCCCGCGAGGCGAAGATCGAGACGACGACGGGCGGCTAACGCCGTCTCCAGCTGAAATATTTTTATGGGATCTGGTTCGAGCCGCCAACTCGGCTGGCAGAAGATATATCTTGCGTTACTCCAAGTAAGTATTATCTTACGATATATCTTTTCATAGGAGAATCTAAGATGCATGGACTGAGACATTCTGAAGACCGCTGCGGCGGCCGACTTTGGGCGGGGCGGCGTTTCGGCCGCTTCGGCGAAGGCCCACGTTGGGGCGGACGAGGCGAAGGCAAAGGCGGCGGGCGGGGCGACTGGTTCCGCGTCGGCCGCATGCTGGCACAAGGCGACCTCAAGCTGCTCGCGCTCGCGCTGATCGCCGAGCAGCCGCGCCACGGCTACGAACTGATCAAGCTGATCGAGGATAAGACGCGCGGCGCCTACAGCCCGAGCCCGGGCGTGGTCTATCCGACGCTGACCTTCCTCGAAGAGGCGGGCTACGTCACTGCCGAGAGCGAAGGCGCGAAGAAGCGCTACACGATTACCGATGAGGGGCGCACTTATCTCGAAGAGAATCGCGACATCGCCGACATGGTGTTGGCGCGGCTTGCGGCCATCGGCGAGAAGCTCGCGCGCATGCGCCGCAAATGGCGTGCCGAGGGCGACGCGGAGGAGAGCGTGCCGAAGCTCGTCGATGCCGCGCTCGACAATCTGCGCGAGGTCGCGGCGAAGCGGCTCGGAGCGAGCGAAGACGCCGAGGCGAAGATCGTGGAGATCCTGGCGCGCGCCGCGCAGGAAATTCGCGGCGCCTAAGATTAGCTGCCTACAAGAAACTATAGGGATCAACGTCAACAACCAGTCGGACATCGCCTTTAGCCTTGGGCACGGCTTTGAGCCAGAGCCGCAGATAGGCTTGCAGATCGGCTTCGCGCGCGGCCTTCACCAACAGCCGATAGCGGTGGCGGCCGCGGATCACCGAAAGCGGCGCCTCGGCCGGACCTAGCACCTGGATCTTGGCGGCGGGCGGTGCGGCCAGCGCCACGGCGCGGGCATAAGACTTCGGCGGCATCGCGCGCGCTGGCGCTGACGAGCAGGGAGGCGAGGCGACCGAACGGCGGCAACGTCGCTTCGCGCCGCGCTTCGATCTCGCGCTCGAGAAAGGTGTCGCGGTCGCCGGAGACGAGCGCCTGGATCACGGGATGCTCGGGCATGTAGGTTTGGATCAGCCCGCGGCCGGCAATGGCGTCGCGGCCGGCGCGACCGGTCACCTGACTGAGCAGCTGGAAGGTGCGCTCGGCCGCGCGCGGATCGGCCTGCGCGAGACCGAGATCGCCGTCGACCACGCCGACCAGTGCGAGCCCCGGAAAGTGATGGCCCTTGGCGACGAGCTGCGTGCCGATGATGATATCCACCTCGCGTTCCTCGATCTCGCGCAAGGTCTGGCGCAAATCGCTGATGCTCGGCGTGAGGTCGCTCGACAGCAGCACGCGCCGCGCCTCGGGGAAGCGCTCGGCCACCTCCTCGGCGATGCGCTCGACTGCCCGGGCCGCACGGCACGAGCGAATGCTCGGCCCGGCAACTCGGGCATTGCTCCGGGATCGGCACGTAAGTGCCGCAATGGTGGCACTCGAGCCGGCGGCGGAATCTGTGCTCCACCAGCCAGGCCGAGCAGTTGGGACATTCGAATTTGAAGCCGCATTTCCGGCAGAGCGTCACCGGCGCATAGCCGCGGCGATTGAGAAAGAGAAGCGCCTGCTCGCCGCGCGCCAGCGTCTCCGCCACCGCATCGACCAGCACGGGCGACAGCCAGCGCCCCCGCTCAGGCGGTGCGTTGCGCATGTCGATGGCGGAAATGGCGGGGAGGCCGGCGGCCTTGTAGCGGACGCCAAGCCTGATGTGGCGGTAGCGGCCTTGCTCAGCGTTGACCAGGCTCTCGATGGAGGGCGTCGCCGAGCTCAGCACGACCGGGCAGCGGCCGAGATGGCCGCGCACCACCGCCATGTCGCGCGCCTGATAGGCGACGCGTTCCTCCTGCTTGTAGCTCTGGTCATGCTCCTCATCGACGACGATCAGGCCGAGATCGGGGAAGGGGAGGAACAGCGCCGAGCGCGCGCCGACCACGAGCTTGGCCTTGTTCTCGGCGACGGCGCGCCAGATGCGCCCGCGCAAGGGGGCCGAGACGCCGGAATGCCATTCGGCGGGGCGCGCGCCGAAGCGCTCCTCGCAGCGGGCGATGAACTGGCTGGTCAGCGCGATCTCCGGCATCAGCACCAGCACCTGCTTGCCGCGCGTGAGCGCCGCGGCGATCGCCTCGAAATAGACTTCGGTCTTGCCCGAACCGGTAACGCCGTCGAGCAGGCTCACGCTGAATCCGTCATTGGTGTTGGCGAGCAGATCGCGCGCGGCTTCGGCCTGCTCCGGGCTGAGCTTCGCGCGTTGGCGCGAGAGATCGAGCGGGATGTCGTGCCAATCGGGGAGCGGCTCGGCGATGAGCGCGCCCGAATCGACAAGGCCGTCGATCACGCCAGGACTGACGCCAGCCGCCTCGGCGAGGCTCGACTTCACCCAAATGAGGCCGTTGTTCGCCGCCGCGAGCACGCGGGCGCGCGCTTGGGTCATGCGCTCGGGCGGCGGCCCCGCGAGCCGCACGCCATAGCGCGGCGCGGGCGGCTCGAAGGCGCGGCCGGCGCTCATCATCATGCGCAGCACCATGCCGGGGGAGGAGAGCGTGTAGCTCGCCACCCAATCGGCGAAGTCGAGCGAGACCGGCGGCAGTTTCGGCACGTCGTCAACCACCTCAATGATCTCGCGCAGCTTCTTGCGCTCGATCTCGGGAGGCGCCTCGCCCTCGGGGCGCGGCCAGACGACACCGAGATAATCGACGGGTCCGAGCGGCGCGACGACGAACTGGCCCGGCGCGACCTGCATGCCTTCGGGCACGAGATAGTCGTAAGGCGCAGGCAGCGCGAGCGGCAGCAGGACGGGGACCGTCACCGGCGCCTCGGTCTTTGCAGGTCTCGGCTTGGTCTTTGTTTTGGCCAGGGGTCGCTCTTCTGGTTTAGTCTCGGATTAACAACTCAGCAGCGCATAGTAGCCTGCTCGCGGCCGCGCCGTTCATCCGCGTCGATTTCAAGGGATCGCCAGCTTGGCGGAAGAAGCCAAAGCTCAGAACGAAAACTCACCCGGATATATGGGGTCGCCTTACGTCCGCGAGGCGGTCGAGGGCTGGCTCGCTTATCTCACCATCGAGCGCCAGCTCGCAGCCAATACGTCGGAAGCCTATAGCCGCGACATCTCCCAGTTCCTGGGCTTCCTGGCGGGCAAGCTCAACAAGCTGCCCGACATGAAGGAGCTGTTGGCGCTGCAAGCGCGCGACGTGCGTGGCTTTCTTGCCGCGCGGCGCAACGAAGGCGTCGGCAGCCGCAGCCTGTCGCGGACATTGAGTGCGCTGCGCATGTTCTACAAATTCCTCGAGCGGCGGGGTTACGGCAAGAACGACGCGATCCGCGCGGTGTCGCTTGCCGAAGCTGCCGCATTCGGTGCCGAAGCCGCTGACCGCGCCGAAGGCGACCGCGCTGGTCGATAGTGCAGACCTCGAGGGGACTGACGCGCCGGAATGGGTGCTGGCGCGCGATACCGCCGTGCTGGCATTGCTTTACGGCTCGGGCTTGCGCATCTCCGAGGCGCTGTCGCTCGAGCGCAAAGACGCGCCGGTCAAAGGCCGCGACATGCTGCGCGTGACAGGGAAGGGCAACAAGACGCGGGTCGTGCCGGTGCTGCCCCTCGTGCGCCAAGCGGTCGAGCGCTATCTTGCGCTCTGCCCGCTCAAGCTCGGCTCGGACGATCCTCTGTTCGTCGGCGTGCGCGGCAAGCAGCTCAGCCCTCGCATCATCCAGCTCAGGATCGCCCGCGCCCGCGTGGCCCTCGGCCTGCCCGACACGGCGACGCCGCATGCGCTGCGCCATTCCTTCGCCACGCATCTGCTCGGCGCCGGCGCGGATTTGCGCGCCATCCAGGAGCTGCTGGGCCATGCCAGCCTGTCGACGACGCAAGGCTATACCGAGGTCGACCGCGCGCATCTGCTGAAGACCTACGATAGCGCGCACCCCCGCGCGTGAGGGTTAAGTTACTGGCGCACAATCGTTTTTGAACCCGATCAAGGCTCGGTTCACGCTGGCAGGCGATAAAAGCCGCCGATCCCCCGTGTCGCCCATTGTAGTACTGACCGGTCAGTCATTATATTGGACATCGTCACTGAGGGTGGAGAAGGGGCGGAGCCATGGCCCGAGAGAAAGCACTGCGGAAGAGCGCGACCCCGGGCGCGAAGCGGCGGGAACGACGCGATACGCGCCCGCAGGAGATCGTCGCTGCCGCGTTCGAGGAGTTCGCCACGCATGGCTACGCCGCGACCAGGCTCGAGGACGTGGCGGCCCGCGCGCGCGTGAGCAAGGGCCTGCCTTATCTCTACTTCAAGACCAAGGAAGAGCTGTTCAAGGCGGTGATCCGCAGCGTCATCACCGCGCATTTCGACACGATCCGCGAGCGGATGGAGAAGACCGAGCTGTCGGTCGAAGCCTTCCTCAAGGGTCCGTTTCTCGCCTTCATTCAGGATCTCGTCGGCTCCAAGCGCGCCTTCATCGCGCGGCTCCTGATCGCCGAGGGGCACAAGCATCCCGAGCTCACCGCCTTCTATTACGAGCAGGTGGTCTCGCGCGGGATCGAGACCATGACGCGGCTGATCGATCGCGGCATCGAGAGCGGCGAGTTCAAGCCGACGCCGTTGCGCGATTATCCGCAGCTGCTGTTCGCCCCGGTCATCACCGCCATCTTCTGGCGGCAGCTGTTCGAGCGGCATCATCACCTCGATACCGACGGGCTGCTCAGGACCAATGTCGAGCTGCTCACCGACGCGATCAGGGCGCCTCGCCTCACAGGAGCGACGCGATGAAGCGGATGGCCATGCTGCTTGGCGGCATCGTGATCGCGGCCGGGTTCATCCTCGCGCTGATGACCTTCCGCGCCAATGAGGATGCAGAGTTCCCCGGCTATATGGAGGCGGACCTCGTGCTGGTCGGCTCCGAGCAGGGCGGCCGCGTCGCCGAGCTCAGCGTCGAGGAAGGGAATAGCGTCAAGCAGGGCGATCCGATCTTCGTGCTGGAGAGCGAGGAGCAGGAAGCGTCGGTCGCCACGGCGAGATCCCGCCTGCAAGAGGCCGAGGCGCGGCTTGCCGACGCCAAGGCCGAGCTGCAAAGGCCTGATGAAATCCATGTGCTCGAGGCGGCGCTTGCTCAGGCGCAAGCCATGTTGCAGGTGGCGACCAACAATCTCAATCGCGCGCAGTCCCTGTTCGACAAAGGCTGGATCACCAAGGCGCAGCTCGACGATGCCATCGCCCAACACGACCGCAATGAGGCGGCGGTGGTCGAAGCCGAGAAGCGCATCACGGCGGGGAAGCTGCCGGGCCGAGCCGACATGATCGCCGCCGCTGCCGCCAATGCCGAGGCTGCCCGCCATGCGCTGACCGAGGCCGAGAAGAATCTCGGCAAGCGAAAGGTGTTCGCGCCCGCTAACGGCACCGTGGAGGAGGTCTATTTCCGTCCCGGCGAAGTGGTGAATTCAGGCCAGGCGGTGATCGCGCTGCTGCCGCCGCGCAATCTCAAAGTCCGCTTCTTCGTGGCCGAGCCGGACCGCGCGAGGCTTCAGGTCGATCAGAGCATCGACATCAGCTGCGACGGTTGCCCACCGGACCTGCACGCCAAGATCAGCTTCATCGCGCGCGAGGCCGAGTTCACACCGCCCGTGATCTTCTCGCGCGAGCAGCGTCAGAAGCTCGTCTATCTCATCGAGGCGCGCCCCGAGGGTGACGCTACCGCTCTGACCGCCGGTCAGCCGGTGACGGTCACGCTTGGCCCTGGCCAGCAGATGGTGCGACGATGAAGGAGATCGCCATCGATGTGCGCGGGCTCACCAAGAGCTTCGGCGGGCGGACGGTCGTGCGCGATCTCGCGCTACAGGTGCCGAAGGGCGAGATCTACGGATTTCTCGGGCCGAACGGCAGCGGGAAGACGACGACGCTCCGCATGATCTGCGGGCTGCTCACGCCGGATGCCGGCGAAGGCACCTGCCTCGGCTACGACATCCGCACCGAGTCCGACGCGATCAAGCGCAATGTCGGATATATGACGCAGCGCTTCAGCCTCTATACCGATCTGTCCATTCGCGAAAATCTCGAATTCGTCGCGCGCGTCTACGGCGTGCCCGATCCGCGTGGGGCGGCGCGGGAAGCGATCGGCAAGCTCGGGCTTTCCACCCGCGCCGACCAGCTTGCCGGCGAGCTGTCAGGCGGCTGGAAGCAGCGGCTGGCGCTCGGCGCCTGCATCCTGCCGCAGCCCAGGCTGCTGCTGCTCGACGAGCCCACCGCCGGCGTCGATCCCAAGGCGCGCCGCGAGTTCTGGGACGAAATCCATAACCTCGCCGCCGACGGCATCACCGTGCTGGTCTCGACCCATTACATGGACGAGGCGGAGCGGTGCCACGAGATCGCCTACATCGCCTATGGCGAGCTGTTGGCGAAGGGCACGGCCAAGGAGGTGGTGGCGCAATCGAAGCTCAGCACCTGGATCGTGTCTGGCAAGGATCTGCATCGGCTCGCGACCAAGCTCGAGACCTGCGACGGCATCGACATGGTGGCGCCGTTCGGCACCGAGCTGCATGTCTCGGGGCGCGACAAGCGCGCTCTCGATGGCGCGATCGCAGCGGCAAAGAAGGCCGATGGCGCGCATCGCTGGACGCGCGGCGAGCCCTCGCTCGAGGACGTGTTCATTCTGCTCATGGACAAGGCCAAGGACAATTTCGCATGAGCGCCACCGGCTATAACGGCGCGACCGAGCACGATCCCGGCTTCCTCCGGCGCATGTGGGCGATGGTGGTGAAGGAGTTCGTGCAGATGCGGCGGGACCGCATGACCTTCGCCACCATGATCTTCGTGCCGATCCTCCAGCTCATGTTGTTCGGTTACGCCATCAACACCGACCCCAAGCAGCTGCCGACGGCGGTGCTGGTGCGCGACGACGGCCCACTCACCCGCGCCGTGCTGGCGGCGATGACGAATACCGATTATTTCGACTTCCGCTGGCAGGTGCGCGATCCCGAGGAGCTCGACAAGCTGATCAGGTCGGGCGAAGCGCAATTCGCCGTCGAGATTCCGGCAAGCTTCGAGCGCGACGTGCGCCGCGGCGACCGCCCTGCCGTGCTGGTGATTGCCGACGCCACCGATCCCGTCGCGACGGGTACGGCGATCTCCGCCGTCCAAGGGCTGATCGACACGGCGCTCAGGCGCGAGTTGCGCGGACCGGACGCGAGCGTCAAGGCGACCTCGCCGCCGTTCGAGGTCAGGCTGCAACGCCGCTACAACCCGGAAGGCATCACCCAATACAACATCGTGCCTGGGCTGCTCGGCGTGGTGCTGACCATGACCATGATGATGTTCACCGCGCTCGCGGTGACGCGCGAGATCGAGCGCGGCACGATGGAGAGCCTGCTCGCCATGCCGATCAAGCCGGTCGAGATCATGATCGGCAAGATCGCGCCCTTCGTGCTGGTCGGCTTCGTGCAGATGACCATCATTATCGGCGCCGCGCATTATTTGTTCGGCGTGCCGATCATGGGCAGCGTCTGGCTGCTGGTGGCGCTCTCGACCTTGTTCGCCGCCGCCAATCTCGCCGTCGGCTATACGTTCTCGACCTTCGCCGAGAACCAGCTCCAGGCGGTGCAGATGACGTTCTTCTTCTTCCTGCCGAATATCCTGCTGTCGGGCTTCATGTTTCCGTTCCGCGGCATGCCGCAATGGGCGCAAGCCATCGGCGAGGCGCTGCCGCTCACGCATTTCCTGCGCATCGTGCGCGGCATCACGCTGAAGGGGACCGGCTTCGCCGACATGCATGTCGACGTGCTGGCGCTGGTGGTGTTCATGGCCGTAGCCATGGGGCTTGCGCTTTACCGCTTCCGCCGCACGCTGGATTAGCGGTAGAACGAGCCAGCATTGGAGGCGATGTGCGCGGGCTCCCATTTATCCTTGGAGCGATTGGCTTGTCCGTTCTCGCGCGGGGCTCGGCTCCGCGTCGACGCGAATCTCGTGGCGTGCGTCACGCAACGGCGGTGAGCTCGTCGGTGCTGAAGCTTCCGCCCGTCGGTCTGCCGGCGGTTGCGTCGGGAGCCACGGCGCTCGGGACATTGGCGGTAGGGTCGCTGGCTGTCGGCGCGCTCGCTGTCGGGGCCCTGGCCATCGGCGCCCTGGCCATCGGCAGGCTGGAGATCCGCAAAGCGCGGCTGCGCGAGGTCGAGATCGACGACCTCACGGTGCGGCGATTCCGCGTCGTTGAGGAGCCAGACGAAGGATCGCCCGCATGAACACGCTTCGCATCATGCGCTTCGTGTCCGTCATGCTCGCCGCGCTGACGCTGGGCTTGAGCTTCTGCCATTTGATGCAGCTGCCTTCGCGCATGGCCTGGGACCAATATCTCTGGGTCGGCTCGACCGTGCAGGGCGGGCTTTACGCCATGTTCGGCTCGGTCGGCGCGGTGATCTTCGTGGCGACAGTGATTGCGCTCGGGTTGCTGGCCTATTTCGTGCGCGAGCATGGCAGACCCGGTTTCGCGCTTGCGCTCAGCGCCGCGCTGCTATTCCTGCTCGCGCTCGTGCTGTGGTGGGTGCTGGTCTATCCTGTCAATGTCGAGCTGGCGAAATGGGTGAACGGCCCGGTGCCCGCCGACTGGACCGAGTATCGCGCGCGCTGGGAGTGGGGGCATGCGATCATCGCCGGCGTCGAGTTCGCCGGCTTCGCCGCGCTGATCTGGTCGGTGCTCGCCGATACGCCGCGCAATTTGCGCTGACATTGCCGCTCACATGTGAATGGCGCGGTTGTCGACGGCGAGCGCCGCCTCCTTGATCGCTTCGTTCAGCGTCGGGTGTGCGTGGCAGATGCGCGCGAGGTCCTCGGCCGAGCCGCCGAACTCCATCAGTACCGCGGCCTCGGCGATCATGGTGCCGGCGTCGGCGCCGATGATATGCACGCCGAGCACGCGGTCGGTCGCGTCTTCCGCGAGAATCTTGACGAAGCCTTCGGTGGTGCGGTTGACCTTGGCGCGCCCATTGGCGGTGAAGGGAAACTTGCCGACCTTGTAGGCGATGCCGGCCTCCTTCAGCTCCTCCTCGGTCTTGCCGACGGAGGCAACCTCCGGCGCGGTATAGACCACGCTCGGAATCACGTCGTAATTCACGTGCCCCGCCTGGCCCGCCAGAATCTCGGCAAGAGCGATTCCTTCATCCTCTGCCTTGTGCGCGAGCATCGGCCCCTTGATCACGTCGCCGATCGCATAGATGCCGGGCACGCTGGTGGCGTAATGCGCATCGACGATGACGCGCCCGCGATTGTCGCATCTGACGCCCGCTTCGGCGAGCCCGAGGCCTTGGGTATTCGGCACGCGGCCGACGGCGACGAGCACCACATCGCATTCGAGAGTCTCGGGCTTCCCGCCTTGCGCGGGCTCGAGCGTGAGCTTCAGCGACTTGCCGGTAGCGTCGATGCCGGCGACCTTGACGCCGAGCTTGAAGGCAAGGCCCTGCTTGGTGAGCGCCCGCTGGAGCTGCTTGGCAACCTCGCCGTCAAGCCCGGGTGCCACGCGATCCAGCATCTCGACCACGGTGACCGCGGAGCCGAGCCGCGACCAGACCGAGCCAAGCTCGAGCCCGATATAGCCAGCGCCGATCACCACCAGCCGCTTCGGCACTTCAGGCAGCGACAGCGCGCCGGTCGAGGAGATGATCCGCTGCTCGTCGATGGCGATGCCGGGCAGGTTTGCCACCTCGGACCCGGTGGCGATAGCGATCGCCTTTGCTTCTACCAGTTGCTTCTCGCCGTTGATGAAAATGACCTCGACCTTGCCCGGCCCCAGGATGCGCCCGGTGCCGTGGAAGTGATCGATCTTGTGCTTGCGGAGCAAGAAGGCGACGCCGTCGACATTACCCTTCACGCCCTGATCCTTGAAGGCGAGCATGGCGGGGAGATCGAGCTTAGGCTCAACCTTGATGCCCATGGCGCCGAAGCTGTGGCCGGCTTCGGCGTAAGCCTCGCTCGCGTGCAGCAGCGCCTTGGAGGGGATGCAGCCGACATTGAGGCAGGTGCCGCCATGGGTGGCCCGCTTTTCCACCACGGCCACCTTCAGCCCGAGCTGTGCCGCGCGGATGGCGCAGACATAGCCGCCGGGTCCGGTGCCGATGACGATCAAATCGTAACTCATAGTAGGCTTCCCTGCCGATCATGGTTCAGGCGTCAGAGTTTCTTCGCCAAGGCCCGCGTTCCAAAGCCCGGTCAGGCTGCCATCTTCGGCCAGCGCGTAGACGACCGGCGTCGTCGAGCCCCAGTTCACGGTCAGGAGATTGTCCTTCAGCGTGCCGCTGCCCTTATAGCTCGTGCTGCCGACGCTCCAGCGCAACTGATAGACCTTGCCGTGCTTCGTGATCGTGACGGCGCCGTCATAGCTCGAGCCGTCGGCGTTGCGGCCCTCGACCTTGTAGCGCCCAGGGGCGAGCGGCAGCTCGCTCGGCGCCGCGGTGCCCACCGGCAGCAGCGTCTCGGTCGCCGAGCCGTCGGCCCATTCGCCGTCGAGCGCGCCGCCGTCGCCGAAGCTGTAGATCACCGGATGCTTGTCGCCCCAATTGACCACGAGCATCTTGCCGGCGAAATGCCCGGTGCCGTGAAACACCTGCTTGCCGATCCACCAGGTGAGCGTGAACTCGTCGTTCTGCTGGCTCAGCGCCACCATGCCTTGATACTGGCTGCCATTGGGGTTGGTCCCGCTCACGCGATAGATGCCGGCAAGCTCGGGCTTCTCAACGGGCGCTTGCTGCGGAATGGGCAGGGGACGCAGCAGGGCTTGCTGCTGCGCGCCGTTGCTTGCGCTGGGCGGCGGCGCGTCAGGGGCGGGCGCGGTCCCGTCATTCGGCCGGAAAACGAATTCACCGAAAAAGGTCGATGAGATCCAGGGAATCTGCTCGCCCTTGGTTTCCACATAGACGCCTTTCAGCGTGCGCTTGAAGGTCTCCTCGATGTTGAGGTTCGGCGTTGCGATCGAGGTGGCGAGAAATTTGGTGTAGGGGCTGTTGGAGCCTTCGCCATCGAGCGCGACGGCGCCGGGCGAGGTCGAATAAGAGACGAACAGGCTCTCATTGGAGTTGATGCGGGACAGGCCGCGCGTGCTGCTCTTGTTGATGGGATTGTTGCGGCAGGCATCGAGCACGACGATGTTGAGCCCGTTGCGGGCCGAAGCCATGGCATCGACGATCTCGGTCGCGGTCACCGCGCCGGTCTTGATATCGCTCTCGCCCCTGATACGGCCCCCGACGGGAAGCAGGTAGTTCTCCCCGCTCATCTGCACGCCATGGCCGGCAAAATAGAACAGGCCGACGCCGCCCTTCTGCTTCAGCGTATCGCCGAAAGCGGTGATGGCCTTCTGCATCTCGGCCTGGTCGGCATCGGTCTTGAGCGTGACCGCGAAACCGGCCTCCCGCAAGGACTTGGCGACGGCCCCCGCGTCGTTGATGGGGTTGGAGAGGGCGCCAAAGGCATAATCGGCATTGCCCACGACCAGCGCGGTGCGCGGCTCGGGCGCTTGCGCCTGGGCGAGCGTAAGCGTGCAGAGCAGAGCGATAGACCGAAGACAGAATGGTACGAGACGCATCGCGCCGACAGCACAGCAAACCGCGCCGCCAATATCAAGGGCTCGGTCGCGGGTCGGTTATCGTGGCGCAGGCGGCTAAAGGTCGAGGACGAGGCGCTTGGGGTCCTCCAGCGCCTCCTTGATGCGCACGAGGAAGGTCACGGCCTCCTTGCCGTCGACCAGCCGGTGGTCATAGGAGAGCGCGAGATACATCATCGGCCGGGCCACGATCTGGCCGTCGCGCACCACGGCGCGCTCCTCGATACGGTGCATGCCGAGGATGCCCGATTGCGGCGCGTTCAGAATTGGCGTGGAGAGCAGCGAGCCGTAAATGCCGCCATTGGAGATGGTGAAGGTGCCGCCTTGCATCTCCTCCAGCGCGAGCTTGCCGTCGCGCGCGCGGGCGCCGAAATCGGCAATCGCGCTCTCGATCTCGGCGAGGCTCATGGTGTCGGCATTGCGCAGCACCGGCACGACCAGGCCGCGCTCGGTGCCAACCGCGACACCGATGTGGTAATAGTTCTTGTAGACGATGTCCGCGCCGTCGATCTCGGCGTTGACCGCCGGGATCTCCTTCAGCGCCTGCACCGCGGACTTAACGAAGAAGCCCATGAAGCCGAGCTTGACGCCGTGCTTCTTCTCGAAGGCCTCGCGATAGTCCTTTCTGAGTTGCATCACCGCGCTCATATCCACGTCGTTGAACGTGGTCAGCATGGCAGCGGTGTCTTGCGCTTCCTTCAGCCGCTTGGCGATGGTCAGGCGCAGCCGCGTCATGCGCACGCGCTCCTCGCGCGAGGCATCGTCAGGCGCGAGCGGCGCGCGTGGCGGCGCTGGAGGCTTGGGCTTCGGCTCGCGCTTGAGTAGCGCCTCGGCGGCGGCGGCGATGCTGGTGACCGGCGCGGCCGGAAGCTTGGCGAGCACGTCATGCTTCAACACTTGCCCGCGCCGGCCTGAGCCTTGGACGTCTGCGGCGCTCACGCCCGCCTCGGCGATCAGCTTGCGCGCCGCGGGGGAAGGCGGCATCTCCTCGCCGCTCACCTCCTCGCGCCGCTGAGGCTCACGCTCGAGCGTCTTGGGTTCGGTTGGCGCCGCCTTCGGCGCGCGCAAAGCGGGCTCTTCGGCGATTGCGGTGGCTTCCGCGGCGGCGAGGCTCAGCGTCGCCGCTTCGGGTTTGGCCTTGGCGGGCTTCGCCTTGGCTTCGCCCTCGCTGATGGCGCCGAGCAGCGCGCCGACGGGAACGGTCTCGCCCGTCTTCACCACGATCTCCGACAGCACGCCTGCGGCGGGAGCCGGCACCTCGACCGTCACCTTGTCGGTCTCGAGCTCGACCAGAGGCTCGGCGGCGGCGACGGCCTCGCCAGCCTGCTTGAACCATTGGCCGACCGTCGCCTCGACGATGGATTCGCCCAGATTCGGCACCCGGATCTCAGTTGCCATGGTCGCCTCTTTGGTTGTCCGCTAACCGAGCGCCTCTTCGAGAAAGGCTTTCAGCTCGCGCGTATGCTTGCTCATCAGCCCGGTCGCGGTCGCCGCCGAGCTTGGGCGCCCGGCATAACGCGGGCGCTTATGCTTGGCATCGATGTGGTCGAGCACCCATTCGAGATTGGGCTCGATGAAGCTCCAGGCGCCCATATTCTTGGGCTCCTCCTGGCACCATACCATCTCGGCGTCCTTGAAGCGGGTCAGTTCCTGGATCAGCGCTCGAGCCGGGAAAGGATAAAGCTGCTCCATGCGCAGCAGATAGACGTCGTCGACGCCCCGCTTTTCGCGCTCGTCGTAGAGATCGTAATAGACTTTGCCCGAGCAGAGCACCACACGCCTGATCTGGTCGTCAGGCACGAGCTTGATCGCCTGGTCGGGAAGGAACTGGGCGTCGTCCCATAGCAGGCGATGGAAGCTCGAGCCGGGGCCGAACTGCGCCAAGTTCGATACCACGCGCTTATGACGCAGCAGCGACTTCGGCGTCATCAGCACCAGCGGCTTGCGGAAGGTGCGATGCAGCTGGCGGCGCAGAATGTGGAAATAATTGGCGGGCGTGGTGCAGTTGGCGATCTGCCAATTGTCCTCGGCGCAAAGCTGGAGATAGCGCTCGAGCCGCGCCGAGGAATGCTCGGGCCCCTGGCCCTCATAGCCATGCGGCAGCAGCAGCACCAGGCCCGACATGCGGAGCCATTTCCGCTCACCGGAGGAGATGAACTGGTCGACCACCACTTGCGCGCCATTGGCGAAATCGCCGAACTGCGCCTCCCAGAGGACGAGCGCATTCGGCTCGGCGAGGCTGTAGCCATATTCGAAGCCGAGCACGGCTTCCTCGGAGAGCATCGAGTTGATCACCTCGAAGCGCGCCTGATCCCGCGCGAGGTGCTTGAGCGGCGTGTATTTCTTCTCGTTGACCTGATCCATCAGCACGGCATGGCGCTGCGAGAAAGTGCCGCGCTCGGAATCCTGGCCTGAGAGACGCACGGGGTAGCCTTCGACCAGAAGCGTTCCGTAAGCCAGCGACTCGGCGGTCGCCCAGTCGATGCCTTGGCCCTCGTCGATCATCTTGCGCCGCGCCGCCATGATGCGGGCGATGGTCTTGTGCGGGGTGAAGCTTTTCGGGAAGGAGGTGAGCTTGCGGCCGACCTCCTTCAGCAGATCGAGATCGACGCCGGTCACGCCGCGGCGCGCGCCTTCCTCGGCATGGCCGATGCCCGACCATTTACCGTCGAGCCAATCGGCCCGATTCGGGCGATAGGCTTCGCCCGCCGCGAACTCCTCCTCGAGAAAGTTGCGGAAATCGCCCTGCAAGCGGTCGACCTCCTCGCGGGTGAGCAGGCCCTCCTCGACCAGCCGCTTCGAATAGATATCGACCACGCCCGGATGCTCGGCGATGCGCTGATACATCAGCGGCTGGGTGAAGGCCGGCTCGTCGGCCTCGTTATGGCCGTGGCGTCGATAGCAGAACATGTCGATGACGACAGGCTTGCCGAAGCGCTGGCGGAACTCGATGGCGATCTTGGTGACGTGCACCACGGCCTCGGGGTCGTCGCCGTTCACATGGAAGATCGGCGCATCGATCATCTTGCCGACGTCCGACGGGTAGGGCGAGGAACGCGAAAAGCGCGGCGCCGTGGTGAAGCCGATCTGATTGTTGACGATGAAATGCAGCGAGCCGCCGGTACGGTGGCCGCGCAGGCCGGAAAGACCGAGACACTCGGCCACCACGCCCTGGCCGGCGAAGGCGGCGTCGCCATGCAGCAGCAGAGGCAGCACCTCTTTCCGATCATCGTCTTTGCGCTGGTCCTGCTTCGCCCGCACCTTGCCGAGCACCACGGGATCGACGATCTCCAGATGCGAGGGGTTGGCGGTGAGCGAGAGATGCACGCGGTTCTCGTCGAACTCGCGGTCGGAGGAAGCGCCGAGATGGTACTTCACGTCGCCAGAGCCTTCGACCTCGTCGGGATGCGCCGAACCGCCCCTGAACTCGTTGAAGATCGCGCGATAGGGCTTGCCCATGACATTGGCGAGCACGTTGAGGCGGCCGCGGTGCGGCATGCCGATGACGATCTCGCTGACGCCGAGCTGGCCGCCGCGCTTGATGATCTGCTCGAGCGCCGGCACCATCGATTCGCCGCCGTCGAGACCGAAGCGCTTGGTGCCGGTATATTTCACGTCGAGGAAGCGCTCGAAGCTCTCGGCCTCGATCAGCTTCTTCAGGATCGCCGTCTTGCCGTTCGCGGTGAAGCTGATCTCGCGGCCTTCGATGCGGTCCTGGATCCAGGCGCGCTGCTCCGGGTCGGAGATGTACATATACTCGACGCCGATATGGCCGGCATAAGTGCGCTTCAGGATCGACAGCACCTGGCGCAGCGTGCCGAATTCGAGGCCGAGCGCGCCGCCGAGATAGATCGGGCGGTCGTAATCGGCTTTGGTGAAGCCGTAAGTCTTGGGCTTGAGCTCGGGATGCTCGCGGCGCGTGACGAGCTCGAGCGGGTCGAGCTTGGCGGCGAGGTGACCGCGCGTGCGATAGGCGCGGATCAGCATGCGCGCGCCCAGCGTATCCTGCGCTGCGGCGAGGGCCTCCCGTTCGCTCAAGGACCCGCGCGGCGCCGCCGGCGCGAGCGCCGTGCCATTGGAGGGCGCCCAGGAGGGCCCGCGCGCGCCGGCAATGACGTCGGCCCGATTGTCGTCGAGGCTGGCGAAGAAGGCGCGCCACTCCGGATCCAGCGAATTGGGATCCTCTTCGTAGCGGGCGTAGAGTTCGGCCAGATAGGTGGCGTTGGCGCCTTGCAGGAACGACGTGCGAAGAAACACGTCGTTCAGTTCGTGTCGCGTCATCGGATCAACCCTGCCGGCCGTTGAAGGGCCACCGGCGTGCCCGGCAAACAAGGCGAGCTTTGGGCGCTCGCCTCACCGCTCATTTAGTATTTGTGCAAGGGTTGTTCCAAGGGCGGCGGGCGAGTTTGCAACCACAATTCCCGCCTCGCGCATTGCCTCAATTTTGTGCTTTGCGTCGCCTTTGCCGCCTGAGATCACGGCACCGGCATGGCCCATGCGCCGCCCGGGCGGAGCGGTCGAGCCGGCGACAAATCCGACTACCGGTTTCGTATTTCCCGCTTCGATCAGGAAGGCGGCGCCGTCCTCCTCGGCGCTGCCGCCGATCTCGCCGATCATGATGATCGCCTCGGTCGCCTCGTCGTCGAGGAAGAGCGACAGGGCGTCGACGAAATTCGTGCCGTTGACCGGATCGCCGCCGATGCCGATGCAGGTCGATTGGCCGAGCCCGACGGCGGTGGTCTGCGCCACGGCCTCATAGGTGAGGGTGCCCGAGCGCGAGACGATGCCGACCTTGCCGGGCTTGTGGATATGGCCCGGCATGATGCCGATCTTGCATTGCCCCGGCGTGATGATGCCCGGGCAGTTCGGGCCGATCAGCCGCGTTTCCGATCCATCAAGCGCGCGCTTCACCTTGACCATGTCGAGCACCGGCACGCCCTCGGTGATGCAGACGACGAGCGGCACGCCAGCGTCGATCGCTTCGAGGATCGCATCGCCGGCGAAGGCCGGCGGCACATAGACCGCGCTCGCGTCGGCTCCGGTCGCGGCCATCGCGGCTTTGACGGTGTCGAACACGGGGAGGCCGAGATGCGTGGTTCCGCCTTTGCCCGGCGTCACGCCGCCGACCATCTTGGTGCCGTAGGCGATGGCCTGCTCGGAGTGGAACGTGCCCTGCGCGCCGGTGAAGCCCTGGCAAATGACGCGTGTGTTCTTATCGACGAGGACTGACATGGTCGTGCTGATTAACCTGCAAGTTTCAAGCCGCGGCCTTGACCGCAGCCACGGCCTTCTTGGCCGCATCGTCGAGGTCGTCGGCGGGGATGATGGCCAGGCCGGAGTCGCGCAGCAGCGCCTTGCCGCGCTCGACATTGGTGCCTTCGAGCCTGACCACCAGCGGCACGGTAATGTGCATCTCGCGCGCCGCGGCGATGATGCCTTCGGCGATGGTGTCGCAGCGCATGATGCCGCCGAAGATATTGACCAGCACGCCCTTCACGGCGGGGTCCGAGAGGATGATCTTGAAAGCCTCGGCCACCCGCTCCTTGCTCGCGCCGCCGCCGACATCGAGGAAATTGGCGGGCTCGCCGCCATAGAGCTTGATGATGTCCATGGTCGACATGGCGAGGCCGGCGCCGTTGACCAGGCAGCCGATCGAGCCGTCGAGCTTGACATAAGAGAGACCGAGATCGGCGGCCTCCACCTCGGCCGGGTCCTCCTCGTGGATGTCGCGCAAGGCGGCGATGTCCTTGTGGCGGAACAGCGCGTTGTCGTCGAAGCCGATCTTGGCGTCGAGGCAGAGCAGAGTGCCCTCCTTCGTCACCACCAGCGGGTTGATCTCGATGAGGCTCGCGTCCTTCTCGACGAACAGGGTGTAGAGCGACTTGACGAGAGCCGCGCATTGCTTGGCGAGAGGGCCTTCGAGCTTCAGCGCGGAGGCGATCACGCGTCCATGGAAGTCGCTGATGCCGGAGGCCGGATCGACGGTGAGGGTGACGATCTTCTCCGGGGTGTTCGCCGCCACCGCCTCGATGTCGACGCCGCCTTCGGTCGAGGCGACGAAGGCGATGCGGCCGGAGCCGCGATCGACCAGCAGCGAGAGATAGAGCTCGCGGGCGATGGTCGCGTCCTTGACCACATAGACGCGGCGCACGACGCGGCCCTTTGGCCCGGTCTGCGGCGTGATCAGCGGCTTGCCGAGCATGCGGTCGGCCTCGGCGTGGAGCTCCTGCAAGGTCTTCACCAGCTTGATGCCGCCACCTTTGCCCCGCCCGCCGGCGTGGATCTGCGCTTTGACCACGAAGGTCTCGCCGCCGAGCGCGCCGGCATGCGAGGCGGCTTCCTGTGCCGTCTCGGCGACGCGGCCTTCGGCCACCGGCGCGCCGTAAGCATGCAGCAGCGTCTTGGCCTGATATTCGTGAATGTTCATGCGAAGCTCGCGGCCGTTTTTGACGGCCGCGCCTTAAGCGATGTGGGGCAACGATGTTAAGCGTTGGCGAGGCTCGGCGCGATCCTCTGGCAGAGTTCGACAAGCGCGCGCACCGACTCGACCGAATGCATGAAGGCATCCTTCTCGGCCGAGGTGAGATCGAGCTCGATGACGCGCTCGACGCCCTTCGCGCCGATGATGATGGGAACGCCGGCATACAGGCCCTTCACGCCGTACTCGCCGTTCAGATAAGCGGCGCAAGGGAGTACCCGCTTCTGGTTCTTGAGATAGGACTCGGCCATCTCCAGCGCGGCCGCCGCCGGCGCGTAGAAGGCCGAGCCGGTCTTGAGCAGGCCGACGATCTCGGCGCCGCCGTCGCGCGTGCGCTGCACGATGTCGTCGAGCCGCTTCTGGGTGATCCAGCGCATCTTGACCAAGTCGGCCAGCGGAATGCCGGCAACCGAGGAATAGCGGATCAGCGGCACCATGGTGTCGCCATGGCCGCCCATCACCATCGTATTGATGTCCTCGGGGCTGACGTCGAATTCCTGGGAGAGGAAGAAGCGGAAGCGCGCCGCGTCCAGCACGCCGGCCATGCCGACCACCTTGTTGCGCGGCAGCCCGCTGGTCTTTTGCAGCGCCCAGACCATGGCGTCGAGCGGGTTGGTGACGCAGATGACGAAGGCCTCCGGCGCGTATTTGCGCAAGCCTGCGCCGACCTGCTCCATGACCTTGAGATTGATCTCGATGAGATCGTCGCGGCTCATGCCGGGTTTGCGCGGAATGCCGGCGGTGACGATCACCACATCGGCGTCCTTCAGCTCGGCATATTCGTTGGTGCCCTTGAATTTCGGGACATAGCCCTCGACCGGCGCCGATTGGGACAAATCGAGCGCCTTGCCTTGCGGCACGCCGTCGACCACGTCGAACAGGACGATTTCACCGAGTTCCCTAATACCGGCAAGATGGGCAAGCGTGCCGCCGATCTGGCCCGCGCCGACCAGCGCAATACGATTACGCGCCATGAGATCCCCTTCCGCTTAAGACCGCCCACTGCCCGCTTCCGGGCCAATAGCAACGCGTGGTTGGTTAAATGCAATCGGGCCGGCGCGCAAGGTGGTAGGCGAGCATGGACCGGTTTGGGGCCTATCGGCTAAGCTTTGTGCCGCAAGGCCTTTCTTGCGGGAGGGACGGGCGCCATGGGGAAACATCGAGCGGCGGGCGGCCCGACCGAAACCGCACATTGGCCGGCCGTCGTCTGGCTCGCCAGGCTCAGCGTCTATTTCCTGGCGCAAGGTGCGCTCGCTCTTTTGGCCTATGCCTATTACGGCTTCGGCAGCGACCCAAACAGCTTCGCGCTCGGCTTCCGCATCGATCCGATCCTCGCCGCCATCAACCTCGTATGGGGCCTGATCGGCACCTATATCGGCTTCTTCAACCCGCGCTACGCCACGGCCTTCGTGCTCGCCTGCGCCGCGTTCTATACGGCGCTCGCCGTGCTCGGCACGTTCACCTCGCAGCATCTCGGCATGCTGCTCAACGACCGGGTTAATCTGTTTCACTGGCTGATCGTGATCCCGGCCTGGGCGATCGGGCTTTATGCGCTGTGGCGGAAGCGGAGCTGACCCCTATTGTTGCGGTGGGGCAGGGACGTCGACCACGAGCGGGGCATCCTTGGGCTTGATGCGCACGACGAACAGCTTCACCGGCTTGTCGGTCTTGTTCATGCCGCGATGCACGACGTTCGGCCGAAGATAGAAAGCTTCTCCGGCTTTCAACTCCTTGAGGGGCTCACCTTCGAGTTGAAAGGTGAAATCACCTTCGACCACATAGGCGATCTCGTCGGCGTCTGGGTGGATGTGCCAGGGCAGCACGGCACCAGGCGGGAAGCTATAGGTTTGCGCATTCACCTTTTTGCCGGGCTCGCGCGCGAGGTGCTCGTCAATCAATTGCTGCGAGGTGACGGCATTTTGGCTGTCCGGCTCGCGCGCAAGCACGAGCCCCGTGCCGCCGAGCCCAGCCAGAAGCACGACGCTAACGATCCAATTCCGCAGTCTCATGGCTTCACTCCATCCAGCCCCGCCCTTGTTGCGCGTTTGGGCTTATAGTCCCGTCGATAGGCAAGCGATTCGCTGGCCAGAAGGAGGGCAGCATGAACGTCAATTACGGCATGGAAGGCGCAAAATACGGCATCAGCTTCGGCACGGCGCTCGCTATTGCCATCTCCTACACCACCAACCATTCGATCCTCTGGGCCATCATCCACGGCTTCTTCAGCTGGCTCTATGTGATCTATTTCGCCCTGTTCAAATAACGGGGCAGTCCAGTCCCAAGCAAGTTGGCAATTCGCGTCATAGCTTGTGCCAAGATGCTTGCCGCGAATGGCGCCGTCACAACTCGTTCACGGCATCGACGGCGCATTCGGCTGGCAGATCGTCATCCACAATGGCAGTCCGGCCGCCTCGATCACCTTCGCCTCGGCCAATTCGGTGATTACGGGCTTCGGCACCTGCGCCAATAAATAAGGCCCTCTTTTTTTTCATGCAATTGTGGGACGCCCGGGCACGGCAGTGCCCGGGCGTCCTTCTCAGCCTGACGTTTTGAAGATAGAACTCGGCGCCGCTTGAGGGTCGCGGCGCGGGGGTCGGTCATGTCCATAGTCAGGCGGCTTCCGGGGCGCGGAGCAGTGCTCGGCGCGCTTTCCGGCATTGCGCTGGCCACTCTGAGCGCCGCGCCGCAGGCCGGCCAATATGAGCACCCGCCGTTGTTCTCGGCCGCGCAAGTGCTTCCCGCCAATCTGCTGCGCAGCCCCTATTACACCGTCGGCAATCAGGTCGGCCTCGACGACTTCCAATACGTGTTCAAGGTCGACACACGATGGGGGCCCTTCGCCGTCAGAGGCGCAGACCTCATGCGGGTCCGCGCGCGGGAGATCGCCGCGACCGCCAAGATGGACGAAATCGGCGGCGCCGAGACCGTGGTCGATGCGGCAGGGCGTACCGCGCTGAAACCGCTCGCCACCGCCAAGGACCTGGTCACCGCGCCCGGCAAGACCATTGGCGACACGTTCAAGGGCGTCGGCAATATTTTCGGCAGCGCCGGCGCGTCGATGTCGGCGACCGACCCGCATAAAGAGAGCGTGGTCGCCTCGATCACCGGCGGCGCCACGGCGCGGCGCAAGCTCGCTTACGCCTTCGGCGTCGATCCCAATTCCAGCTTTCCGCCGCTGCATGACGAGCTGACGCGGCTCGCGACGGCGAACGCCATCGGCGAGACCGGGGTCAATGCCGGGCTGGCCTTTGTCACCGGCGGCGCCGGCATCGCCATCAGCGTCGGCGGCACCAGCCGCACGCTGCGGTTGGCGCTGCGCGACAAGACGGCGGCGCAGCTGGAGAAGGACGGCCGCGCCACGCTTGCCGCGATCGGCGTGATGGGCGGCGCGGTCGATGCCTTCTATGCCAACCCCAATCTCAGCCCGACCGACAAATTCATCATCGTCACCGCGCTCGCCAATCTCGGCGGCACGGCGGGGCGCGAGATCTTCATCGCCGGCGCCGCCAACGCCAAGAGCACCGAGATGGGCTTCTTCTACCGGCGCCAGGCCGAGCTGATTGCCGCCTACGACCAAAGAATCGCGCCGGTGACCGCCTTCGTGCAGGCGGGCGGCGCGCCCATGCTGCAAACCGGCAAAGGCACGGTCAGCATCCTGCCGGTGGACTATCTCTATTGGTCGCCTCCGCTCGAAGGCCTGGTCGCGGGTGCCGGGCGCGGCGGCGAATTGTGGATCACGGGGCGCGCGAGCCAAAGGGCGACGGCGCAGCTTGCCGCACTCGGCTGGACGCTGGTGCCCAAGGCCGGCGGCAGACTAGGCGAGTAGCCTCACGCCTATTTCTCGATGCCGATGCCCGGCCCGTTGGTGTGATAGCCCGGGCCAAATCGCGAATCGTAATGCGGCCCGATATAACCCCAGCGCGGCCCTTCGAGCCGATCGCGGATGATCATGCGACGCGGTCCGGCCGGCGTTTTGAAGTCGCCGTAGGTCGGGGCACCCTTGTAGACATAGACCTTCTGCCGCTTGGCGGCCTCGCCGGGGGTCGCGGCAATCACGACGCCCGCGACGAGGCCAATCGCCAATATGCCAGTCCTAGTGAGCGTGGTGAGCGTGCTCATGGTCATGCTCCTCAATGGCGCCGTGTCGCGCCGACCTCTGCTTAGCCCTCCGCTTCCGCCATGAAACGCCGAGTTTATGAACAAACAACCAAGCATAAAAGGCGGCAATGGCGGTGAGGGCAGCGCCCGCGCCAACGATCAACATGGCAGCGCCTCTCTACCTCTCTTTTTTTGGTCTTTTCGCTTACAGGAGCAACGGCTAGGGCCGGGGCTCGGTTCCGCCCCAACAGACATGCGGGGATGATGCGACCTCGCGCCTCTCGCCAAAGCAGGGATCAGGCGAGAGCGGCTCTTCAGGCCAGCGGACTAGAAGCCAAACAGAGCGCGGGTGAAGTCGTTGTCGCGGCCCGGCCTGACGCGGCGCTTGTTAGGCGGCGGCTGCTGCCAAGTCTGGTTGTCCGCCATCACCTCGTCCTGCCCCCACTCAGGGGCGTAGCCCTTGCCGCTCAGCGCCGCGTTCATCCGCGCATCGTGGCCGTAGAGGTCTCTGAACGTCGAGATCGAGCCGTCGTCGTTCACCCTGAGCGTGAAATAGGTGACGTAGACGGGGATCTTCGAGTCGAGCGCGACGTGATTGTCGTCGCCGGCATCGAAGGTCGATGAGACGCGGGCCGGGCTCCAGTCCTTGTCATGCTTCAGCACGATCTCGGCGAGCTTCTCGGGATATTGCACGCGCATGCAGCCATGGCTCTCGGCGCGCACGGCATTATTGAACAGATGCTTCTGCGTGGTGTCGTGCATGTAGACGTCATGCGTGTTGGGAAACAGGAATTTCACCCGGCCGAGCACGTTGCCCGGTCCCGGCGGCTGCACGAGATCGAAATTGCGGAGGTCGTTGCGGCTCCAATCCACCGTATCGGGATCGATGTCGCGATTGCCGTATTTGATGCGCAGGCCGTGACGCCGCAGCACCGAAGTATCCCAGCCGCCGCCGAAGAAGCCGCCGCCCTGGCCCATATATGGCGCGATCTCCTCGTTCTTGATGGAGTTGGGAACGTTCCAATAGGGATTGAAGACGAGCTCCTCCATCTCATCGGAGAAGACCGGCGTCTGCTTGTCGGGCTTGCCGACCACCACGCGGGTGGTGTGGATGGGCGTGCCTTCCTCGACCACGCGCAGCGTGAACTCGGGGATGTTCACCGTCACGTAGAACGGTCCGAGATCGTGCGGCAGCCAGCGCCAGCGCTCCATGTTGACGAGGATCTGCTTGATGCGCGCGGGGCTTGCCACCGGCTCCTCGGGCTGGCCGCCATTGAGCAGGCGCCGTGTGCCGGAGCCGACCATGCCATCGGGCAATGAGCCGTTGGACCGCTGGAACTGCTTCACCGCCTCGAGCACCACCTCGTCGAACCGGTTCGGGTTCGATCCGGCGGGCACGTCGAGCCGCTGGCGCAGCAGCGCGACCTGCTCGTTGTCGACGCCGAATTTCAGCACCGGTCCGGGCGGGATGGTCACCACACCGGGCTTCGGCTCCTCGACCTTGCCGCCGCGCAACTCGAGCAGCTTCTGCCTGAGCGCCTCGAATTGCGGCTGGTCGGGCTGGAAGCTTCTGAGATAGGCGCCGGGGTCGGAGCGGATGGCGATCAACTCCAGCACTTCCGACGGATTGGGCAGCGCCAGGCTCGGATCGAGATTCTTGCTCAGCTTGAGCGGCTCGATGCGGCCGCCGCGCGCGTCGTTGGCGTAGTCGAGCACGGCATAGCTGACCTTCACCTCGGCATCGGCGAGCCAATCCTTGGCGTTGGGATCGGAGGCGTTGTAGCCGGCGGGGTCGGGGAGCTTGTAGTCGGCGGCGGTGAGGCCGTAATCGTCGGCCTTGCCGATCTCGGCGATGACCAGCTTGGCGCGATCGGTCAGGCCGTTGTCGTCAACCCACAGCATCGGCTGGTCGGGCACCAGATAATATTCGATCAGCGCGTTCTTCTGCGCCTTGCGCATGCCGGTGTCGCCGGCCCTGTCGGCGAGCCGGCCTTGCACGCCGATGCGCACGGCTTCGGTCTGGTTGATGAGATTGACGGGCCCGTCAGGCTCGGCCGCATAGGCAGGCAGCAACGCCGATGCCGCGATCAGCAGCCCTAATCCGATTGCCCTCATCATCAGCTCCCTCGCCGGGCGCGACCCGGCCAAATCAGCCCCGTAGTTAGCTTAACGTGCCCCAACATTTATCGTTCGGCTAGCACGAAAAGCGGCTCAAATTTGGGCCGATTGCGGCGGTGCCACAGGAAAATCCCCGGAAATCCTGGATTGCCGCGATCATGCACCGTTAGAGCAGACATGCGGTCGTACGGCGGGGCCACGAGCTCCATCCCTCCCCTCGATGGGGAGGGGGGCGCGCTGCTTAACGCGCCGGGTGGGGTGAAACTCCTTCGATGCGCTACCACTTCGCTGATTGAGCGCGAGAGCCCCCCACCCCGACGCCGCGCCTTTCGATGCGCTACCGCTTTGCTGCTTGAGCGCGACCGCGCGTCGTCGGACCTCCCCGCGAGGGGGAGGTATGGAGATTGTTGCACCGTTGCAGCAGACATGCGGGCTCCTTGCCGCGGCGCGATTAGTCGTCCGGCTTATGGTTGTCGCCCCTCAGACGAGGGGATGGCGCGCCGAGAAGCGCAAAATCCTTATGGCTCGTGCCTTGCGGCACGCGGGCGCCTCGCGGCGCGCCACATGCGCTCATGCAGCAGCAGTAGCGCATGCTATTTGCGGACGTTTGCGGCATCGCCCAGCTAGAACGAACCGGGTGTTAGGCGGTTAGTTGCTCTTGCAAATTATTCGCATCTAAGATAGATACAGATGGGGCGGTCCGTATGGGGCCGCGATTTTGCGAGCCTTCGGGTTCCCTTCCGAATTGAAGGACGGCCATGCTGACCCCGCATAAGGCGGCCAACGAGACAGGTGCGGCGACGATGCTGGACGAGACGGGTCACGACGCCGACCGCGGCTGGCGGCGCGCGGCGCGCACCCCCTCGCTCTCGGAAGTGTTCGGCTCGATTCGGACGCGGCCCACGGGGCCGACCTGGAAGAAGCTGATCGCCTTTCTCGGCCCCGGCTATCTCGTCGCCGTCGGCTATATGGACCCCGGCAACTGGGCGACCTCGCTCGCCGGCGGCTCCAAGTTCGGCTACGCGCTGCTGTTCGTCGCGCTGCTCTCCAACATCATGGCGATCATCTTGCAGGCGCTCTGCGCGCGGCTCGGCGTGGCCTCGGGGCGCGACCTGGCGCAAGCCTGCCGCGACGCCTTCCCGCGCTGGGTGTCCTATCCGCTGTGGGCGCTGGCCGAGCTCGCCATCTGCGCCACCGATCTCGCCGAGGTGATCGGCACGGCGATCGGGCTCAATCTCTTGTTCGGCATTCCGCTCGAGATCGGCGTCATCCTCACCGCGCTCGACGTGTTCTTGATCCTGTGGATGCAGAAGCTCGGCTTCCGCTATGTCGAAGCCTTCATCGTCGTCATGCTCGGCGTCATCGCCGTGTGCTTCGGCATCCAGATCGCCATGGCCGATCCCGATTGGCGCCAGGTGATCGTAGGCTTCGCGCCGACCGTCGAGATCGTGAAGAACCCGGAGATGCTGTATCTGGCGCTCGGCATCATCGGCGCCACGGTGATGCCGCATAACCTCTATCTGCATTCCGGCGTGGTGCAGACGCGCGCCTATGGGCGCACGGTGCCGGAGCGGCGCGAGGCGATCAAGCTCGCCACCATGGATTCGACCATCGCGCTGATGTTCGCGCTCACCATCAACGCCTCGATCCTGATCCTCGCCGCCTCCACCTTCCATCAGACGGGCCAGACCGGCGTGACCGAGCTCGAGGAGGTGCATTCCTTCCTGTCGCCGCTGCTCGGCTCGGCCTTCGCGCCGACGCTGTTCGCCATCGCGCTGCTGTGCTGCGGGCTGAACTCCACCGTCACGGCGACGCTGGCCGGGCAGATCGTGATGGAGGGCTTCCTCGATATTCGGCTGCCGCCTTATCTGCGGCGGCTGGTCACCCGCGCCATCGCCATCATTCCCGCGGCCATCGTCACCATCTGGTATGGGTCGCAGGGCACGGCGCAGCTCTTGATCCTGTCCCAGGTGGTGCTGTCCTTGCAGCTTCCCTTCGCCATCGTGCCGCTGGTGATGTTCACCGCCGACAAGCACAAGATGGGCGCGCTGATTGCGCCGCGCTGGCTGACGGGGCTCGCCGCGGTCACGGCGGTCATCGTCATCACGCTGAACCTCAAGCTGCTCTACGATTTCTTCACCGCGCTTTGACGTCTCGTGCTCCCTCCCCCTGCACGGGCGGAGGGTCGGGCGTGGGGGTCTGTGCTGCGACCGAAGAAGCGACCCCCTCCGGCGCGCCGGCAGACAAGCCGGTGCGCCGTCCTCCCCCTTGCAGGGGGAGGAGTTCAACAGAACCGGCGCCATGATGCCGCCGGATTTGCGCGTGAGGAGCATGCGCATGCGCTCCCTCCATGTTCTCGCCGCGGCCGGCTGCATCGGCCTCGTCCGTAGCCGGCGGCGCCGCCGCCAAAGACCCCGCGGCGCCCTATCTCGGCATGAGCCAGGCGGAAATCATCGCCTGCGCCGGCGCGCCGCATTCAAGGTTCGAGAGCGGTGCCGACAAGGAAACGCTGACCTACCGCTATTCGGGCGAAGGCCCCGTGCCGGCCGACAAGTCAAAATCCGACGGCAAGAAGTCCGACGAGAAGAAGGACGAGAAGAAGAAAATCTCGTCCATCTTCGGCAAGGACAAAAAGAAAGAGGACAAGAACTGGACCTGCTCGGCGAGCCTGGTGTTCGAGGCGGGCAAGCTGGTCAGGGTGAACTTCTCGCATAGGGACGTGCGCAGCCCCTATGACTGGCAGTCCGAGAAGGATGAGAAAAAAGCCGAGCAGATGCGGAAAGAGGGCGTGCCCAGCTGCGGCTTCTCGCTGCCCCGCTGCGCGCGCTAGGCGCTAAGCGCCTGGATCAGGCGGGTCATTTCTTACGCGCTACCGCTTCGCTACTTGAGCGCGGGGAGGTGGCACACCGCCTCGATATTGTTGCCGTCGGGATCGAGCACGAAGGCGCCGTAATAATTGGCGTGGTAATGCGGCCGCAAGCCCGGCGGCCCGTTGTCCTTGCCGCCGGCGGCGAGCGCTGCACGATAGAAGGCATCGACCGCAGCGCGCGAGGGCGCGACGAAGGCGACATGCACATGCCCGCCGAGGCGCTCGCCTTCGCCGATCCAGAAGGAAGGCTTGCCGCTCTGGAAGTCTGCCGCCTTGCCGGGAGGGCCGAAGCCTATCGCGGCGCCGTGACCGGTCTGCTCGGCCGCGACCTGCATGACGATGCCATAGCCGAGCGGGGCGAGCGCCTTCAGATAGAACTCGGTCGCGCGGGCGATGTCGCTCACCGGCATGCCGATATGGTCGATCATGCCGCGCTACTCCGCGCGCTCGACCAGCTTGCGCTTGAGCGAGGCGATGGCCGCGGCAGGGTTCAGCCCCTTGGGGCAGGCCTTGGTGCAGTTGAGGATGGTGTGGCAGCGATAGAGCCGGAAGGGATCTTCCAGCTCGTCGAGCCGCTCGCCGGTGCGCTCGTCGCGGCTATCCTCGACCCAGCGATCGGCCTGCAACAGAATGGCCGGGCCGAGATAGCGGTCGCCGTTCCACCAATAAGACGGGCAGGCGGTCGAGCAGCAGGCGCAGAGGATGCATTCGTAAAGCCCGTCGAGCTTGTCGCGGTCCTCCTTCGCCTGGCGCCATTCCTTCTGCGGCGTGGGGCTATCGGTCTTCAGCCAGGGCTCGATGGAGCGGTGCTGCGCATAGAAATTGGTCATGTCCGGCACCAGGTCCTTGATCACCGGCAAATGCGGCAAGGGATAGATGGGAATTGCGCCATGCGCGTCGCCGGCATGCATGGTGCAGGCGAGCGTGTTGGTGCCGGCGATGTTCATCGAGCAGGAGCCGCACACGCCTTCGCGGCAGGACCGGCGGAAGGTCAGCGTGGGGTCGACATTGTTCTTGATCCAGATGAGCGCGTCGAGAACCATCGGCCCGCAATCGTTCATGTCGACCCAATAAGTGTCGAGCCGCGGGTTGTCGCCCAACTCGGGGTCGAAGCGATAGATGCGGTATTCGCGCCAGCGGCCGTCTTCCGCGCCGGCAGGCGGCGGGTTCCACTGCTTGCCCTTCTTGACCTTGGAGTTCTTGGGGAGGGTGAACTGGACCATTGGTGAACCTTTTCGATCGGCAATTGGTAGCGGGGAGCGGGCAGGCGGGCAAGCCCGCTTGCCGTCAGCCGTCCAATAGGTCGCGGACTTTGCGGGCGAGGTCCTGCTGCGTGTAGGGCTTGTTCAGCAATTCGACGTCGGCGTCGAGGCGGCCCTGATGCACGATGGCGTTCCGCGTATAGCCGGTGGTGTAGAGCACGGGGAGGGCGGGATGCGCGCTTCGCGCTTGGTTGGCGAGCTGGCGGCCGTTGGCGCCGCCCGGCAAGACCACGTCGGTGAACAGGAGGTCGACGCGCCGCGCCCTCGCCAGCACTTCCAGCGCCTGGTTGGCGTCGGCCGCTTCCAGCACGGCATAGCCGAGCTCATGCAGCACGTCCTTGGCGTAGTCGCGCACGCCTTCATTGTCCTCGACGACGAGGATGGTCTCGCCGGCCTGCGCGCGCGGTACCGGCGAGACGCTGGCGGGCTTGCCGGCGGGCGCTGCGGCCACCTCTTCGGCGCCGACGAGACGCGGCAGGTAGATCTTCACCGTCGTGCCTTCGCCCTCCTCGCTGTAGATGCGCATGTGTCCGCCGGATTGCTTGACGAAGCCATGCACCATGGCGAGGCCGAGCCCCGATCCTTGACCGGCCGGCTTGGTGGTGAAGAACGGCTCGAACACGCGATCGAGAATCTCCTTGGGGATTCCCGTGCCGGTGTCGGTCACGCAGAGCACGACATATTGCCCGGCCGCCACGTCACCGAAGCGGCGCACATAGGCCTGCGTCGAGATAGGTGTTGGCCGTCTCTATCGTCAGATGGCCGCCGTTCGGCATTGCGTCCTTGGCGTTCAGCGCGAGATTGAGCAGCGCGTTCTCCAATTGGTGGGGATCGGCGAAGGTTGGCCAGACGCCGGCGCCGAGCACGGTCTCGATGCTGATCTCGGCGCCGAGCGAGCGCTTCAGCATGTCGAGCATGCCGGAGACCAGCCGGTTGGCGTCGATCCGGGACGGCTCGAGCGCCTGGCGGCGGGAGAAGGCGAGCAGCCTCTGGGTGAGCTGGGCCGCGCTCTTCGCGCCTTGCACGGCGGCGTCGATCGGCTGAGTCAATTTGGCGCGCAGCTCGGGTCCAGCGCCGTTCTTGGCGAGATCGGCCAAATAGCGCCTGACCGTGTCGAGATTGCCGAGAATGATGGTGAGCAGGTTGTTGAAGTCATGCGCGATGCCGCCGGTGAGCTGGCCCACGGCTTCCATCTTCTGCGCCTGGAACAGCGTCGACTCCGCCTCTTGGCGCAATTTCGACTCGGCCTCGAGCTCCTTGGTGCGGGCGATGAGATCTCTCAGCGCTTGCAGCGTCGACATTGCGAGAAAACCGGAAAGCAGCGCGGCCGAGATCAAGGCGAGGCCGATCAGGAAGGCGAGCAGATAGCGCACTTGGCCGGCATCGGTCTGGCGCTCGGCAAGCAGCTTGCTTTCCGTCTGGACCACGGCGGCAATGTTGTCGCGGATATCATTGATCAGTGTCCGGCTGGCCGACGTATTGAGGATCGCCAGCGCCTCCTCGGACTTGCCCTCCTTGATCAATTCATGCGTGCGCCTGAGCTCGTCCAGCTTGGCATTGACCAGCTTGCCGAGCTCGGCCACCCGCTTCTGCTGCTCCGGGTTGTCGCTGATGAGCGTGCGGAGCCTGTCGTATTCCTTGGGGATCGCCTGCATGGCGCTGTCGAAGCCCTGCATGTATTCCGGCGTCCCGGTCAGCAGGAAGCTGCGCTTGTTGGTCTCGGCGTCGCGCACGTCGATCAACAGCGTCTGGGCGGATTGCTGCACCTCCAAAGTGTGCACGACCATCTCGTCGGCGTCGCGGGAGCGGACGAGCCCGATCACCACGCCAAGGGCCGCGATCAGCACCAAAAGGAAGCCCGC
Source organism: uncultured Alphaproteobacteria bacterium (assembly GCA_963817175.1). Classification (GTDB taxonomy): domain Bacteria; phylum Pseudomonadota; class Alphaproteobacteria; order Rhizobiales; family Methyloligellaceae; genus Methyloceanibacter. The sequence continues at coordinate 96,981 of CAWFNK010000001.1, read as the reverse complement.
CGGGATGATGACCCTGGCGTTCTTCAGCAATCGGTCGGCTTTCAGGGCACGCGTCGGCACGGCTCACTCAACCTGATCTGAACTATAGGGAAAACCACTCCTAGCGGAGCTTTCGCCCGCCCGATAGACTTGCGGCCATGCGCATTCCCGCGCAAGCCGTTTGTGAGGATTGCCCTAACTTGCCGCGTATTCTGGTTCTAGACGACGAACCCCTGATCTCTATGCTGGTGGAGGGCTGGCTCACCGAACTCGGTTGCGAGGTGGTGGGGCCGGCCCGGTCGGTCGAGGAGGGGCTCAATTTCGCCGGCAGCGCCGAGCTCGACGCGGCGATCCTCGACGTCAATCTCGGGGGCAGGAACTCGTTCCTCGTCGCCGACGCCCTCAAGCAAAGGGGGATCCCGTTCGCCTTTGCCACCGGCGACAGCGGGGTCGATGCGAGCGCCGGCTACAACAACCCGATTCTGCTGCCGAAGCCGTTCGATTTCGAGAGCGTGAAGGCCGTGCTCGCCAAGCTGCTCCAAGCGCCTACGCCGGGCCACTGAGGGCTCGCGTCAATACACCCGCTCTTTCGGCTGGATATAGGCGATCTCGTTGGAGAGGGTGAACGCGTGCACTGGGCGGAAGTCTAGGCTCACCTCGTGCGTCGCGTAATCCGCCCATGACAGGGTGTGCTTCATCCAATTGATGTCGTCGCGCTTGGGGAAGTCCTCGCGCGCATGCGCGCCGCGGCTTTCCTCGCGGGCGAGCGCGCCTTGCACGGTGACCGCCGACTGCGAGATCAGATTGTCGAATTCGAGCGTCTCGATCAGGTCGGTGTTCCAGATCAGCGAGCGGTCGGTGACGCCGATATGCTCGATGTCGTCCCACACCGCGCGGATCGCCTTGACGCCTTCCTGCAACACTTCCTTGGTGCGGAACACCGAGCAGTCGCGCTGCATGGTCTTCTGCATGCGCAAACGCAGCTCGGCGGTTGGCATCGAGCCGTCGGCATAACGGAAGCGGTCGAGCCGCGCGATCGAGTCCTCGCCGGCGCCCTTCGGCAGCTCGGGAATGTCGCCGCCCTTCTTGATCAGCTCGGCGCAGCGATGCGCGGCGGCGCGGCCGAACACCACGAGGTCGATCAGCGAATTGGAGCCGAGCCGGTTGGCGCCATGCACCGAGACGCAAGCCGCCTCGCCGAGCGCCATCAGCCCGGGCACGGTCGCGTCGGGATCGCCGTCGCGGGGGCTGATCACCTCGCCATGCATGTTGGTGGGGATGCCGCCCATATTGTAGTGGCAGGTCGGGATCACCGGAATCGGCTTTTTCCGCACATCGACGCCGGCGAAGATGCGGGCGAGCTCGGTGATGCCGGGCAGTCTCTCCTCGATGAGAGCCGGGTCGAGATGGTCGAGATGCAGATGCATGAAGTCTTTGTCGGGGCCGTGCCCACGGCCTTCCCTGATCTCGATGGTGATGGCGCGCGAGACCACGTCGCGCGAGGCGAGGTCCTTGGCCGAGGGCGCGTAACGCTCCATGAATTTCTCGCCGGCCGCGTTGCGCAGGAAACCGCCTTCGCCGCGCGCGCCTTCGGTGATCAGCACGCCCGCGCCATAGACGCCGGTCGGGTGGAACTGCACGAACTCCATATCCTGGAGCGGCAAGCCGGCGCGAAGCACCATGGCGTTGCCGTCGCCGGTGCAGATATGCGCGCTCGTGCAGGAGAAATAGGCGCGGCCGTAGCCGCCGGTAGCGAGGATGGTTTGTTGCGAGCGGAAGCGGTGCAGGCTGCCGTCGGCCATATTGAGCGCGACCACGCCGCGGCAGCGGCCCTCCTCGTCCATGATCAGGTCGATGGCGAAATACTCGATGAAGAACTCGGCCGAGTGACGCAGCGCCTGGCCGTACATCGTATGCAACATGGCGTGGCCGGTGCGGTCGGCCGCGGCGCAGGTGCGCTTGGCGGGGCCTTTGCCGAAATCCATGGTCATGCCGCCAAAGGCGCGCTGCAGGATTTTGCCGTCATCGGTGCGCGAGAAGGGCACGCCCCAATGCTCGAGCTCGTACACGGCCTCTGGCGCGTTGCGGCAGAGATATTCGATGGCGTCCTGGTCGCCCAGCCAATCGGACCCCTTCACCGTGTCGTACATGTGCCAGCGCCAGTCGTCGGGACCCATATTGCCGAGCGCCGCGGCGATGCCGCCTTGCGCGGCCACGGTGTGCGAGCGGGTGGGGAACACCTTGCTGATGCAAGCGGTGCGCAAGCCCGCCTCGCTACAGCCGACCACGGCGCGCAGACCCGAGCCGCCGGCGCCGACCACCACCACATCATAAGCGTGATCGACGATCGGATAGGCGCGGCCGTTGATCTGGACCGCGTTGTGGGGCGGGGCGTCGTTCGGTGTCGCGTCTTGAGGCATGCAATTAGGATCCGAGACTGATCTTGACGATGGCGAGGAGGGAAGCGAGGCCGACGCCGACGGCGAAGAAGGTGGCGAGCAGGATGGCGACCACTTTGGCGCCGCCATGCACATAATCCTCGATGATCTCCTTCAGACCGATGCGCATATGGATGGCGGCCGAGAGGATGAGCGCGACGAAGGCGAGCGCGACGAGCGGATGGGCGAGATAGGCCCTGACCTCGTCGTAGGGCGCGCCGATATTGGTGACGATCGAGAAGATAAGGAAGATGATGAGCGGCACGTTGGCGACCGCCGTCAGGCGCTGGCGCCAGAAGGTCTCGGTGCCGTGATGGGCGGTGCCAAGCCCGCGAACGCGCTTGAGGGGTGTCGCCATGGCTTACGCCCCCCGCAGCCAATAGCCGACGACCCAGACCAGCACGGTGAGGGTGGTGGAGCCGATGATGGTCGCCCAGGCGAAGATCTCGATGCTGACCTTGTCGAGGCCGCTGCCGGTGTCCCAGATCAGATGGCGGATGCCGCCCAGCATGTGGTGGATCAGCGACCAGCTGAACAGGAACAGGATCAGGCGCCCGGGGATGCTGGCGAACACGCTCGACACTTGGGCATAGGCCTCAGGCCCCGAAGCGACGGCGACAAGCCACCAGACGAGCAAGAGAAAGCCGGCCGCGTTCGCCGCACCGGAGATGCGGTGGGCGATCGACATCATCATGGTGAGCATCGGCCGATAAATCGATAGATGCGGGGAGAGCGGCCGCTCCGCCCCCAATTTGGCGTTGCCCATGGGTTTTCGGTGCTGTTGTTGCCCAGACGAGCCTTGTCATAACGCAAGAGGCGGGGCCGGGGCAATCGACGCCGCTTGCGGCGTCCTTAAGATGGGCCCAGCCTCTGCTCCATACCTCCCCTTGTGGGGAGGTCCGGCGGCGCCTTGCGACGCCCGTGGGCCGGGTCCCATCAAGGGGAGGGATGGAGCTTGCTGCCGCCGCTCAAGCCAGATGGCAAGCTAAGGCGTGATGACGCCGCAGGCGATGCGGTCGCCGGCATTGCCGGCAGGGTCGGTCTGGTAGTCGTCGGCCACGGCGTGGACGACGATTGACGCGCCGTCCTCGTCGAGCAGGGCAGACTCGGCGGAGAGCGTCACGGTCGGGTTCAGCACCTCGACCTGGATTTTGCCGTCGGCCCCGACATGCAGGTTCGGCATGTCGCCGGCATGCGGGCCTTGCGGGTTCATCAGCCCGTGCTTGGTCTCGTCGGGATTGAAATGCGGGCCGGCGGACTCGAATTTGGGCGGCTCGCATTTGCCCACGGCGTGGATATGGAAGGCGTGCTCGCCGGCGGGGATCGCCGTCAGGTCGAGATTGATCAGCACGCCGCTCGGGGTCGAGGTGAAGGTCGCCTTGCCCACCTCGTTGCCTTGCGCGTCCTTCAGCACGGCGCTTGCTTTGTCCACCGCGGCGGCAGGGGACGCCGAAATCAGAAAGCTGACGACCGAGGCTGCGATCCAAACGCCTTTGCGATTCATTGCATTCCTCCTGACGCGTTCCTCACACATCAACGCAGGGATCGCATTTTAGGTTGCCTAGCGCGGAATGGCGACCCAGTAGTCCATGTCGAGCACGACGCCGTCCTCGTGGCTGCCGTCGGCCTTGTAGCCGGGGAAGTCGGCGCAGGCGCGATCCTTCACGGCGAAGGTGCGCAGGCGGAGCGCGCCAACCTCGTCCCGCCCCGGCAGCTCGGCTTTGTCCAGCACCTCGCTCCAGGCATAGATGGTGTCGCCGGCGAAGGACGGCGCCACGTGGCGCGCGCCGTTCAGCCCGAGAATATGGAAGGCGTTGGCGAGCCCGTTGAAGCTCAAGCTCCGCGCGATCGAGATGATGTGCCCGCCATAGACGAGGCGGCGCCCGAAGCGTCCCTTGCCTTCGACATGCTGATTGAAATGCACCCGCGCGGTGTTCTGGAACAGCCTGGTGGCGAGCTGATGCTCGGCCTCTTCTATGGTCTGGCCGTCGACATGGTCGATCTTCTCGCCGATCCGATAATCGTCCCAGCGTTTGGGCGAGCCGGCGAGCGCATAGTCGTAGCCGCCGATGTCGAGCGGCGGCAGCGCCGCGCCGAGCGTCGCGGGATCGACGCTTGAGGCAAGCTCGGGCACTTGCGGCGAGGGCGCCGGCGCGTCGATGTCGCGCTTATTGACCATCACCCAGCGCGCATAGGACAGCACGGGATGCCCGCGCTGGTTCTTGCCGGTGGAGCGCACATAGACGGTGCCGCTCTTCTTGTTGGAGTTCTCCTTGACCCCGATCACCTTGGAGGTCGAGGCCAGCGTATCGCCGGGAAACACCGGGCGCGAGGAAGCGGAACTCCGCATAGCCGAGATTGGCGATGGCGTTGCGCGAGATGTCCGGCACGGTCTTGCCGATGACGATATGGAAGACGAGCAGATCGTCGATCGGCGAGCGCGGATAGCCGATATTGTGGGCGAAGGCGTCGGACGACTGCACGGCGAAGCGCGAGCCGTACAGCGCGGTGAACAGGCTGACATCGCCGACCGTGAGCGTGCGCGGGGTCGCGTGCACGATCTCTTGGCCGAGCTTGAAGTCCTCGAAATAATTGCCGGTGACGGTCTTGTCGTGGGTCTTGGCGTCGGTGTCGTTCATTGGTCCTGCGGCTCTGCTTGGGTCGGGGCGGACCATAGTTTGCGGCTTGGCGTCTGTCACCCCTCGCCGGGAGCCTCTGCGGGCATTGCCGGCCGTGGGAACAGCAGCCGCTGATAGAACCAGCCAATGCCGATCAACACCGCGCCAAGGCCGAGGAAGGAGAGCGCCCGGTAGATGCCGGTCAAATCCGACATGTCGATGAGGAACACTTTCAGCACCGTGAGCACCACCACGGCGGCGGAGGCCGCGCGCAAAGGCAGCGAGCGGAGGAAGATGCCGGCGGCGAGCAGCGCCACGCCGAACAGGAGCCAGACGGCGGAGTAGGTATATTGCTCGGCGTCGGTGGTTAACCCTTCCGTCAGGATGGGCCCGTGGAACAGCGTGCGGATCTCGAGCGTGAGGTAACCGAGCGCAAGAGCGAGCGCAGTGGCCGCCGCGGTCGTGCTGTACCAATAAGGCCGGTTGCCGCGGGTGATGATGGCGAGAATGCCAGCGAGCACGGCCGGCAGTCCGTAACCGAGCAGAATCAGATTGATGAACGGCCCGCCGACCGGCTCACCGGTGAACAGCGGATTGACGCTGACCCCTAGGCTGAACACGATCATGATGAAAACGATCGCGGCAAGGAACTGAGCGCCGAGATCGTGGACGACGCTGCCGCTCTTCACGCGCAAGCGCTCGAGCCCGATGACGACGGCCAGCAGGAGCGACACGTCGAGGGCCGTCTCGGCGAGCGGGCTCGCCTCGCCATAGGGATCGCCCGTGAGGTAGTGCCGCACCTCGAAGATGATCAGCATCACGGTGAAGAGGATGGCGGCGGCGTCGATCAGCCTGACCGGCGCGTCGTCGGCGCGGCGCCTGAGCATGTAGCCGCCGAGCCAGAACGCCGCCGCCGGCACGCCATAGCCCCAGAGCAGCCAGTTGAACACGGGCGTAGTGCCGAGCGCATCGCCCATGATGCGCGGGTCCCACATGATGCGGCCGAGCACGCCCATTGTGACGGCGGCGGCGAGCCAGCGGAGCGACGGCCAGGGCCGCTTCTCGGCCACCCAGGCGATGCCGGGAACCATCAGAGCCAGCGCCACGGTGAGCCAGCCCTTCTCCAGAGCGAGGCTGAGCGCCAGCGCCAAGGAGGCGATCGAGCCGGTGGCGAAGATGGCGCTCGCCGCCTCGCTGCCGGGCCGTTCGCCGCGTTTGCCGATCGCTTCGGTGGCGAGCGCGAAGGCGCCGGCCAGCAGCACGGCAGCACCGGCAAAGGGGATCGAGCGATCGAAGCCGGCGATGCGGTAGTAGAGCGCGATGAGGATGGCGATGGGGGCGAAGACGGCTGACGCGCTCCACAGAGTTGCGATCGACGGATTGGTTGCGCGAGGCTGCGCGAGAAATCCCGATACGCCGAACAGCACGGCGAAAAAGCCGCCGAGCATGAGCGGCGCGCCGAACAGATAGTGCTCGGGCTTCCACAGGCTGTCGGGGACCGGACCCGAGGGGAGGCCGAGCTCGCTCACGTCGAAGTCGAGCGACCAATGCAGGAAGATCAGCGTGACGAGGATCGCGGCAGCCGGAACGGCGGCGACGGCGGCGTCGGTGCGCCAGGCAATGGCGATCGTGGCGGCGACTAGCGCGACGAACAGCGTGAGCGCGAGCGTGTCGTGGCCGGTCGCGAGCACGAGCAGCATGGAGGCGAACAGATAGGCGGCCAACGCGCCCGAGGAGACGACGTCGATCTCGCCTGGCGCGGCGTCTGGGCCGAACAGAAGGCCCGAGACGATCAGCAGCACCGCGAGGACGAAGCCGGCCGCGATGTGGAAGGCGTGCGGGCCCAGCGCCTGAAGATCGCCGATGCCGGGCAGCGCCCAAAGCACGCTGGCCGCGAGAGCGGTGACGGCGAGCCAACGCCAGAGCCGCGCCCGTGCCAAGCCGAAGGCGGCGGCGGTGACGATGGCGAGATAAAGATAGAGTGCCCAGTAGTTGGGTTGCTCGGTCGAAACGATCAGCGGCGTGATGAAGGCGCCGACGATGCCGAGCCCGGCCAGCGCCGGTCCATGCACCAGGGATGCGGCCAGCGTGCCGAGCGCGACGATGCCGAGCAGGACGAAGGCGACCGCCGGCCCGATCAAGCCGTAAACCGCGTAGGCCGCGTAAGCATCGGCATAGGCGATGGCTGTGCCAGCGGCGGTCAGCACGCTCGGAATATCCGCCTTGGAGAGTCCCATCGGCCCGCTATGGATCTCGCGGCGCCGTGCCCATTCGCCCGCGGCGATCAGAGCGAGCGCCACCGCAGCCCCAAGCAGCACCTGGAATTTTGGCCCGAACCATCCCTGCTCGATGGCCTGGCGGACGAGGAAGAAGCCGCCGAGGGCGAGCGCGATACCGCCGGCCCAGACCACCCATTGCGTGCCGAAGCGCTCCTCGAGGCTGATTTTCTTCGGCGCAGGCTGAGGCGGGTGCGGTGCAGGCTCTTCCTCAGGCTCGGATGGAGGCGGCGCCTCCGCCGCTTCCTCAGCTGCCTCGACCGCCTCGGGCGCGGGCTCCGACAGCGCTTCGGGAACGGTCTCCGCTGGAGCCGCCCCCCCAGCCAGTCTGGAGAGCTCGGCTTCGAGCGCGGCAAAGCGGGATTCCATGCGGTTCAAACGCAGCCGGCTATTCACCGCCATGACGATGGCGATGACGGCGAGCACCGGAACGGCAAGCAGGATGGCGACCAGCGGTGCGATCATCTGCGTCTTAAATGCGTTAGCGCGGGAAGCAGATGGAACAGCCCCATCGCCCGATACGCCTCGGCCCAGCGGGTATCTAGCCCGAGGCCGGGCTTGAGGGGAAGCGAGGCTGGTAGGACAGGCGAAGTGAAAAAAAGTCAGCCGCAGGGCTGAATGCAAAAATGGCGATCCCCACTTTCGTGGGGACCGCCACTCGTAAGCGAAAACTTGATAAGATCGACGCGGCTAATTAAGCGCGGTCGAGCTCGGCAGGCAGATAGCTCGTGACTTCCATGCCAGCCTCAGACTCGGTGATCTCGGGTTTCAGCCACTCTTTCATTGGGTCGTCTCCTTCGGTGAACTTACGTCTAGGATAATTGGGGATAAGGCATGGATGTCGCATGACGCGCTCATGAAAAGGACCTGAATGCCAGATTAAGAAATTCTGACAGGAAACTCTGGCAAGGAAACACCATATCTGGTGTAGTTTCGCGTGCTTCACCCCAATACTTGTTGCCCATGACGCCGGAGCATAGCAAGGGAGGCCCGGCGACCCCTCATATCCATTCATGGATGGGCTTCGGCGTGCTCTTTCCGCGCGGCTTGCATCACTTCGCGGGCGGCGTCGGCGTTCAGCATGGCGATGCCGAAGCCGACGATCAGGTCAGGCCACGCCGACAGGGTGGCCAGCGTCAGGAAGCCCGTCAGCACGATGGCGACATTGGCGAAGGCATCGTTCCGCGCCGAGAGAAACGCCGCGCGCGTCAGGCTGTCGCCGCGCGCGCGGAAGCGCGCCAACAGCAGCGCGCAGGTGAGGTTCACGGCGAGCGCGCCGGCGCCGGTCAGCGACAAAGGAAGCGGCGCGGGCGGCACGGGGACCGAGAATTTCTGCCAGGCCATCCACAGAGTCGCCAGCGCGGGAAGCAACAGAATCACGGCGAGCGCCATGCCGAGGCGGGCGCGGTTGGCGGCGCTCCAGCCAAGCGCCACGGCGATCAGCAGATTGATCGAGGCGTCCTCGAGGAAATCGACGCTGTCTGCGAACAGCGACACCGAACCGATGGCGATGGCGACGGCAAACTCGATGCCGAAATAAGCGAGATTGAGCAGCGCGACGAGTAGCACGGTTTGGCGCAGAGTCATGGCCGTTCATCCCGCGATGCGCGCGGATCGTCACCGCGCCGTCCGGTCGAGGCTATTCGAACAGGACGAGCGCCTTGTCGACGGTGATCCAAACGCCCCACAGCAGCGGGATGCCGACCGCCGCCCAAGCCAGCGGGGCGATCTCCAGCCGCCGCGGGCTCAACACGATCCCGGTGAGCCACAGCGCGAGCCCGATCCACATCAGGAACGGCCGATAGGCGAAGGCGCCGGCGAGCTCGGACTTGGTGATGGTGTCGAGGCACGGTGCCGCGCTGTAGAACAGGCACTCCCAGGCGCCGCCGATGCCGCCGGCCTTGGTGTAGAAGGTGATCCACCAGACCACGGCGACGGCGATCAGCGCCATGCCGATCGGCTGCAACAGGCGGATGCCGGGATGCGTCTCGTCACCGCCCCTGATCTCGACCGCATGCATCGCCCGCTCGCGCGCGGTCTTGGTCTGCAGCGCCTCGACCTCCTCAGGCTTCATGAACCATTTATTGGCGAGCGGCCTGATCAGGAGATTGGCGACGAAGCCCGCCACCAGCAACCCGGCCAGCACATAGAAGATCGGGTGATAGATCTGGTCCGGCGGCACGCCGGCGGCTTTGCGCGAGTCGTGCATGTAATTGACGATGACCGGGCCGACGATGCCGGCGGTCGACCAGGCGGTGAGCAGCCGTCCGTGGATGGCGCCGACGAATTGCGTGCCGAAGATGTCGGCGAGATAGGCCGGGATGGTGGCGAAGCCGCCGCCATACATCGAGGCGATCAGGCAGAAGGCAGCGGCGAACAAGCCGAGCAGGCCAAGCGTGGCGAGCGTCGGCGCCGCGGCGTAGCAGATGAAGCCCAGCGTGAAGAAGATGAAATAGGTCACCTTCCGCCCGATCTTGTCGGACAGCGACGCCCAGAAGAAGCGCCCGGCGATATTGAACAGCGAGAACAGGCCGACAAAGGCCGCGCCGACCAGGGCCGCCTTGGCTTTCTGCTCGTCGGTGAAATTGGCGAAGCCGACCGATGGGTCGCCGAACAGCCGGCCGCCGAAGGTCTCCTGCAACATCGGCGCGGCGGCGCCGATAATGCCGATGCCGGCCGAGACGTTGAGGCAGAGCACCGCCCAGAGCAGCCAGAACTGCACGGTCTTGTGCGCGTCCTTGAGGTGGACATGGCCGGTGGTGATCATCGCCTTGGCGCTTGCCGGCGGGGTCCAGCCTTCGGGTTTCCACCCGGCGGGCGGCAGCCGATAGCCGAAGGCGCCGCACATCATGAAGATGAAGTAGATCACCCCCAAGGCGACGAAGGTCTCCCACACGCCCACCGAAGTCGGCGTCGCGAAATATTTCATCAGCAGGGTGGCGAGCGGCGAGCCGATCATGGCGCCGCCGCCGAAGCCCATGATGGCCATGCCGGTCGCCATGCCGCGGCGGTCGGGGAACCATTTGATCAGCGTCGAGACGGGCGAGATATAGCCTAGCCCCAAGCCGATGCCGCCGATGAAGCCCGATCCGAGCCACAGCATCCAGAGCTGATGGAGATAGACGCCGACCGCGGAGATCATCAGACCGCCGCACCAGCACAGGGCCGCGACCACGCCCGCCTTGCGCGGGCCGACACGCTCCAGCCAGCCGCCCCAGATGGCGGCCGAGACGCCGAGCAGGACGAAGAACAGCGTGTACATCCAACCGAGGTCGAACTGGGTCCAGTCGCAGTTGGTGGCGAACAGCGCGCGCCCGGTGATGGCGACCTTGCCAAAAAAGGTGGTGGCGTCGCCGGGGCAGGGGACCGCCTGGCCGGTGCCCTGCGCCACGCCGATGGCGCGGCCGAGCGGCAGCCAGAACACGCTGAAGCCGTAGGCCATGCCGATGCAGAGATGGATCGCGAGCGCGGCCGGAGGGACGAGCCAGCGGTTATAGCCCGGGTCGGCGATGATCCGCTCTTTATCGAGCAGGCCGACGCGGTGGTCGGCGGTCTCCGCAGGTGAAGCCGTTGCCATGTTACTCCCCCCAGAAAAAAAGACCGGGCTCTTGGCGGCCCGTCAGTTTGCAAACAATTTGACCGGGCGCGCCCGAGACCGCAAGGCCCCTTCGGAGTCGCTAGCACCCTTGCGGCCAGCCGTTTTCAAGGCTGCGACGGCTCGTCACGCAGAGGCGGTATATAGATTGCATGCCCCTTTTGTCGTAGCCGAGAGGTTTCCAGGCGAGGACTCCTCTCTCGTAGAAGGAGAACATGATGTCCCCCAGCCAATTCCGCCGCGCCATTTTGCTATCGCTTGTCCTCGGCTTGCTCGCCGCGCCGTTCATGGCCCGGACGGCGCAGGCGGCCGATGTCACCGTGTTCGCCGCCGCGAGCCTGAAGAATGCGCTCGACGACGCCGCGAAGCTTTACCAGGCGAAGACCGGCGACAAGATCACCATCAGCTATGCCGCCTCATCGGCGCTGGCGAAACAGATCGAAGCCGGAGCGCCGGCCGACATCTTCTTCTCCGCCGATCTGGAATGGATGGACTATCTGGAGAAGAAGAAGCTGATCGACGCTCCCTCGCGGCACGTTCTGCTCGGTAACACGCTGGTCCTGGTCGCGCCGAAAGACTCAACCGTCACGCTGCCGATCGAGAAGGACTTTGCCCTGGTGCAGGCGCTCGGGCCCGACGGCAAGCTGGCAATGGCTGGCGTCGACAGCGTGCCCGCCGGCAAATACGGCAAGGCAGCGCTGACCGCGCTTGGGGTTTGGGAGGCGGTGATGCCGCATGTGGTGCAGGCGGAGAATGTGCGCGCGGCGCTCGCCTTCGTCGCCAAGGGCGAGGCCGCGCTCGGGATCGTCTACGGCACCGACGCCAAATCGGAGTTTCAGGTGCGTGTGGTCGGCGTGTTCCCCGAGGACAGCCATCCGAAGATCCTCTATCCGGTGGCGCTTACCGCTTCGGCTGATCCAGAAGCGCGCAAATTCCTCGACTTTCTCCTGTCGGCGGAAGCCGCGCCGGCTTTCGAGGCGCAAGGCTTCTCGATCCAGGGCAAAGTCGGGTAGGTCTGGCAGAACGCGCGGGGAATTCTGCAATGACCTGCCGAGACCTCCGCGGCTGACATGATTTGGCCGCGGTCGGCCGCTTATTTGCCGGGGCCAGGAAGCTCGTTTTTGCCTATTCTCTTCCTCCACCCATGCGTCATCAGGCAGGTTCAACAACATGAAAGCCACACTCGGTATCGCCCTTGGCACGGCAGGTGTCGTCCTTACCCTCCTCTCGCTTCCGGCCCTGGCCGAGTACACCGTTACCGAGCGCGAGAAGCGCGATTGCCAGAAGGACTACCATGCCTATTGCGGCGAGTATGGGCTGGGCAGCGAGGCGCTGCGCGCCTGCATGTCGCGCAACATCAAGAAGGTCTCGCATGCCTGCGTGGCGGCTCTGGTCGATGCGGGAGAGATGACGCAAGCCCAGGCCAACAAGCTGCGCGGGAAGGGCACGAAAGCCAAGACCACCAGCAAAAAGAAACCGACGGCGAAGAAGACCACCAGCAAGAAGACGACGACGAAAAAGGTCAGCAGCAAGACCACCAAGAAAAAGTAGCGCGGGCAGCGCGGGAAACGAATCGCCGTCCCTCGCTGGTCGCGAGGAACGGCGATTGCCGACTGTCAGGCGGGCTTGCTGAGGCTTAGGCGGCGGACTTCTTGAACTTCGCCGCTTCCTCGGAGCCCTTGGTGGCGTCGCCGGCCGTGTAGGAATGCGCGCCGACGCCGGCGAGCTTGCCTTTGTCCACCACCAGATATTCGTTGCGGATCGGCTTCTTGGCGAAATAGCTCTCGAGGATCTCGCGCGTGCCGGCGGCGTAGCGGGCCTGCGCCGAGAGCGAGCTGCCGGAGATATGCGGCGTCATGCCGTGATGCGGCATGGTGCGCCACGGATGGTCCTTCGGCGCCGGCTGCGGGAACCATACGTCGCCGGCATAGCCCGCGAGCTGCCCGCTCTCCAACGCGCGCACGATGGCGTCGCGGTCGCAAATCTTCCCGCGCGCCGTGTTCACGATGTAGCTGCCGCGCTTCATCATGCCGATCAGCTTGTCGTTGAACATATGCTCGGTCTCGGGATGCAGCGGCGTGTTGATGGTGACGACGTCGCAGACCTTGACCAGCGACTCGACATTCGGATGGAAGGTGAGGCCGAGCTCCTGCTCCACCTCCTTGGGCAGCCGATGCTTGTCGTAGTAGTGCAGCTTGACGTCGAACGGCTTGAGGCGACGCAGCGCGGCGAGCCCGATACGGCCGGCGGCGACGGTGCCGATATTCATGCCTTCGAGGTCGTAGGAGCGCTCGACGCAATCGGCGATGTTCCAGCCGCCCCTGATGACCCAGCCGTAGGACGGGATGTAGTTGCGCACCAGCGCCAGGATCATCATGACGATGTGCTCGGACACGCTGATCGAGTTGCAATAGGTCACCTCGGCGACGGTGACGCCCTTGTCCATGGCGGCCTGCAGGTCGGTATGGTCTGAGCCGATGCCGGCGGTGATGACGAGCTTGAGCTTCTTCGCCTTGTCGAAGCGCTCCTTGGTCATGTAAGCGGGCCAGAACGGCTGCGAGATCACGATCTCGGCGTCAGCCAGCTCCTTCTCGAAGGCCGAATTCGGACCGTCCTTGTCGGAGGTGACGACCAGGGTATGACCGGCCTTCTCCAGGAATTTGCGCAAGCCCAGCTCGCCGGAGACGCTGCCGAGCAATTCGCCCGGCTTGAAGTCGATGGCGCTGCGGCGTCGGCGCCGTCTGCCCGTCCGGGTATTTGGTGATCTTGGGGATGTCGTCGCGGGCGTAGCTCTTCGGGTATCCGTCGACCGGATCGTCATAGAGAACACAAAGCACTTTGGCCATGATGCCACTCCTTCATATGAACGGGACGGCAGGGCCCAACGCATCGATCCGCCAGCGCGGGACACGCGCCGACAGAGCAACGACCTGTCGCCATGTCGCTGTCGAATTCCGGAACAAGGCTTGGAGCGAAATTCGCTATCCGCCTCATCCTTACGCTTCCTCATGCCGGCCGGCGCAATGTTCGCGCTCTTGGGGGCTGCCGACGGTTGGAACCTTCGCCTCAGGCCTCAAGCCGGATCAAGTAGGCACTCCGTAACGGTCGATAGAAGCGGTCTATCGACCCGGCTCCCTGGACAAACGCGGATGTGGCTGAAATGGTTGGCGAGGCTTTGTGACACAGGGGATGAAAATTGCTGGGTTTACCGAAAACTTTAGTCGAGGGGCATTTCCGCTTCCGCCGCGACGAGCATGCGGCAAACAATCGCGGCCGCTACCTTCAGCTCGCCGAGCTCGGCCAGGCGCCGACGGCGATGGTGATCGCCTGCTGCGACGCGCGGGTCGATGTGTCGGCGATCTTCGACGCCGAGCCGGGCTCGCTGTTCATCATGCGCAACGTCGCCAATCTCGTGCCGCCTTACGAGCCCGAAGGCAAATATCACGGCACCAGCGCGGCGGTGGAATATGCCGCCACCGCGCTCAAGGTGCCGCATATCATCGTGCTCGGGCATTCGCATTGCGGCGGCGTCGACACCTATCGCCGCGGCGTGCGCGACAAGATTCCGGAGCACGGCTTCATCGGCCGCTGGCTGACGCTGCTCGACAATCTCAAGCTGGTCGAGAGCGATATCTTCAAGTATGGCGACGAGTTGGCGTTCGAGTTCGCCGCAGTGCGCTCATCGATCGCCAATCTCGGCACGTTTCCCTTCATCCAGAAGCGAAGGAAGGAGGGCCTGCTCGCCTTGCACGGCCTGCATTTCGATCTCGGCAGCGGCGAACTGCTGGCGCTCGAGCAAGACACCGGCCGCTTCGCGGCGGTCGGCGAGCCTTAAGAATTGCGCAGGCTAAGCCGCCTTTTCCAGCAGGTTGCGGTTGATGATGGTCTCGGCGATCTGCACCGTGTTGAGGGCAGCGCCTTTGCGCAGATTGTCCGACACCACCCAGAACGACAGCCCGTTGTCGACGGTCTGGTCCTCGCGGATGCGGCTGACGAAGGTCGCGTAGTCGCCGACGCATTCGACCGGCGTCACGTAGCCGCCGGGCTCGCGCTTGTCGACCACGAGCACGCCCGGCGCCTCGCGCAGGATCTTACGCGCCTGCGCCGCGGTGATCGGATTCTCGAACTCGACATTGACGGCTTCGGAATGGCCGACAAACACCGGCACGCGCACGCAGGTCGCCGTGACCTTGATCTTCGGATCGAGGATCTTCTTGGTCTCGGCCATCATCTTCCATTCCTCTTTCGTTTGGCCGTCCTCCATGAAGACGTCGATGTGAGGAATGACGTTGAAGGCGATCTGCTTGGTGAAGGCCTTCGGCTCGGTCGGCTGGGTGACGAAGATGCCCTTGGTCTGATCCCACAACTCGTCCATGGCTTCCTTGCCGGCGCCGGAGACGGACTGATAGGTGGCGACAACGACGCGCTTGATCTTGGCGGCGTCGTGCAGCGGCTTCAGCACCACGACGAGCTGCGCGGTCGAGCAATTCGGATTGGCGATGATGTTCTTCTTGGTGAAGCCGACCACCGCGTCGGCGTTGACCTCGGGCACGATCAGCGGCACGTCGGGGTCCATGCGCCAGCATGAGGAATTATCGATCACCACGCAGCCTTGCGCGCCGATCTTGGGCGACCATTCTTTGGAGACGGCTGAGCCGGCCGACATCAGGGCGAAATCGACGCCGCGGAAATCGAACTGCTCGAGGTCGCGGCAGGTGAGCCGCTTGTCGCCGAAAGAGACCTCGACGCCCATCGAGCGGCGCGAGGCAAGCGCGAACACCTCGTCGGCCGGGAATTCGCGCTCGGCCAGGATATTGAGCATCTCGCGCCCGACATTGCCGGTGGCGCCGATGACTGCGACCTTGTAACCCATGCTTTCGCCCACTCCTGGTTCGAACCTCGATTTGCGGCCGATTTACGTGGAATGACGCCGCGTTGTAAAGGCGGCCCAAGCGGGAAACTCCCCGGCCCCTTAAGACGTTCTCCGCAAGACCCTTGCTCGAGCCCGACAGACCATGATTCCACGCACGGCCCTCCTCCTCACGCTTGCCCTGCTGCTCTCCGCTTGCGATTCGGCCGGTGTGCCAGAGGGTCAGACGCAAGGCCCGAACCCCGAAATCCCGGCGCCGAGCAAGGCGCTGATCCCGACCATCAATGTGGCCAAGGCGACCGGATGGCCTGAAGGGCAAATGCCGAAGGCGGCAGACGGGCTTGCCGTCGGCGCCTTTGCCGCGGGGCTCAACCATCCGCGCTGGCTCTACGTCCTGCCGAACGGCGATGTGCTGGTGGCGGAGACCAATACGCCCAAGCAAGAAGGGGGCGTTGGCGGGATCAAGGGCATGATCATGGCCTGGATGATGCAGCGCGCCGGCGCCGGCGTGCCGAGCCCGAACCGTATCCTCTTGCTGCGCGACGCCGACGGCGACGGCGTGGCCGAGACCAAGAGCGTGCTGCTCGAGGGGCTGAACTCGCCGTTCGGCATGGCGCTGATCGGCGACAAACTCTATGTCGCCGATACCGACGCGCTGCTTCGCTTCGACTATTCGGAAGGCGCGACCGAGATCAAGACGCCGCCAAGCAAGGTCGCCGATCTGCCGGCAGGTCCCATCAACTATCATTGGACCAAGAGCCTGGTCGCCTCGCCCGACGGTTCGCGGCTTTATGTCGGCGTCGGGTCCAACAGCAATGCCGGCGACAACGGGCTCGACCGGGAGAAGGATCGCGCGCGGATATTGGAGGTCAATCCGGCGACGGGCGAGGCGCGCGCTTTCGCCACGGGCTTGCGCAATCCGGTCGGGCTCGCCTTCGAGCCTGAGACCGGCGTGTTGTGGGTGGTGGTGAACGAGCGCGACGAGTTGGGCTCGGATCTCGTTCCCGACTATCTCACCTCGGTGAAGGACGGCGCGTTCTACGGCTGGCCGTTCAGCTATTGGGGCCAGCATGTCGATGCGCGGGTGAAGCCGCAAAATCCGGAGGCGGTGGCGAAGGCGATTGCCCCCGATTATTCGCTCGGCAACCATGTGGCGCCGCTCGGGCTTGCTTTCGCGCAAGGCGATCTGTTGCCAGAGCAATTCCGCCGCGGCGCGTTTATCGGCGAGCACGGCTCATGGAACCGCTCGCCGCGTGCCGGCTACAAGGTCGTGTTCGTGCCGTTCGCGCAAGGCAAGCCGTCAGGCCTGCCGGTCGACGTGCTGACCGGCTTTCTCGATGACGGAGAGGCACGCGGCCGCCCGGCCGGGGTCGCCATCGACAAGAAGGGCGCGTTGCTGGTTGCCGACGATGTCGGCAACGCCGTGTGGCGGTTGACGCCCGCGTCGCATACGGCGATGCCTTAGCCCCCAGACCCGCCGCACCGAGTCCTGCCGAAGCGCAATTCCCGCCGAAGCGCATGAGTGGCCGGTGCGAGGATTTGCTCCTATGCTCGTGACACGCGTAGGCCGACGAATAGGGCGGGGAACTCGTGAGTTTTGCGGAGCTACAACGCTGGCACTCCTCGGCCGCGCCCGGCGAAGCCACGGAGTCCGCGGTCACCCACCGGGGAGCCTATTGGCCTGAAATCGACGGCTTGCGGATGATCGCCGTCCTCGCGGTCATCGCGTTTCATCTCGATTCCCCGCTGCTCGGCGGCGGTTTCGTCGGCGTCGACATATTCTTCGTCATTTCGGGATTCCTGATCACGACGCTGCTCGCCAATGAGATCGATGGCGGGAGCTTCTCGATTCTGCGCTTCTATCAACGGCGGATCGCGCGGATCGCCCCCGCCGCGTTCTTGGTGGTGGCAGTCACCCTGCTTGCCGGAGCGTTGTGGTACTCGGCGCAGGACTTCGCGTCGCTCGGCGCCAACGCTCTTGCCGCGGTCTTTGCCGTCATCAACTTCAAGCTGATCCTGCAAGGCAATTACTTCGAGATCTCGCCGGACGCCCAGCCCCTGGTTCACTATTGGTCGTTGGCCGTCGAGGAGCAGTTCTACCTGCTGTTTCCCATCTTTCTTTATGGCGTGATGACTTTGACGCGGCGTCCGCTCGCGATGCTGCTTGGATGTTGCCTGATCAGCTTCATGGCCTGCGTGCTGCTGACCCTGACGGTGCCGGTCGCGGCGTTCTATCTGCTGCCGACGCGCGCATGGGAGCTGCTCGCGGGATCGGCCTTGGCCATCGCCAGGAAACGCTACGGTGAGCTTGGCGCCGAGCGATCGTCGCTCTGCCTTCTCGCCGGTATCGTCTTTATTGGGTTGTCATTCGTGTTGGTGCGGGAGGAAGGTTTTCCCGGCTGGATCGCTGCATTGCCGGTGGCGGGAGCCACCTTGGCGTTGGCCGGGATCGGCACGTCGAGGGGGGTGCTCCAGCGCTGGCTGGCTCACCCGGCCATGGTTTTCGTGGGCAAGCGATCCTACTCGCTCTATCTCTGGCATTGGCCCGTCTTCTCCTTCATCGACTACCATTTCTATTCCAGCGATGCGGCCTTCAGGCTGGCACTGAAGATCGGTGTCACGATCCTTGCCACGCTGCTGACCTATCGTTTCATCGAAAGGCCGATGCGGCTCTGGCTGAACGTCCCTCGACGCCGCGGCCTAGCCTTCGGCGCGTTGGCCGTGGCGGCAATCGTGCTCGGCGTGGCTGGCTACGCGATTCGAACCAACTATTATTTCAATGCGCAACCTTCCAGCATCGCCAGCGGCGGCATTACGATCAATCCGCAAGGACGCGGATGGATCGTTCTCATCGGCGACAGCCAAGGCTCGATGTACGGCTATGAGTTGGCGTCGATCGCGCACGCGCTCGACTTCCGGCTCAATATTCTGAGCGTGGAGGCGGGAAGCGAGTTACCGGGTGAACCCCATACGCTGTGGCCAAGCATCTCCCAGTTCCTGGGCGAGCGAAAGCCTGATGTGCTGATCGTGGCGCAGGCTTGGTCGGCAAAACTCGGCGGAAGCGGCGAGGACGATATGCGCAAAGCCATGGCGGTCCTTGCCGATCGAGCGGACAAGATCATCGTGCTGACGCAGCCGCCACAGGCGCCAGCCAACGCGACGCGACAAGCGATCCGTGCCGGCGCTCGGCCGCCGTTCTTCGAGGAGGGGGCTGCCACCGAACAGCGCCTGCGGGCCAACGCCATCATCGGCAACATTGCCGGCGGCCGCGTGGAGGTGATCGAGGTCGCCGATCTATTTCTGGGTGCCGACAACGCCATCAGGCTGATCGCCCCTGATGGCATGCTGGCGTTTCAAGACAGCGGACATCTCTCCGAGCCGGGAACGGCGCTGGTTCGGCCAAGGCTCGAGCAAGCGCTGCGCAACGCGCTCGGTCTGCCGCAACATCGCTGAGCGGGATCGGCTTGCTTTACCGACGTTCGGTCAGCGGCGCAGATTGTCGAGCGCGAGCGCGCCGGGGCCCGAGCCGGCAAGCACGAGGAAGCCGCCGGCGATGGTGATGTTCTTCATGAAGTTGATCATCTGGCCCATGTCGCCTGGCTGGTAGTGGAAGAAATAAGCGCTCAGCACGCAGAAGCCGGCGAGCGCGATCGCCGCATAGCGCGTGAACAGTCCGAGCAGGACGAGGAGCCCGCCGCCGAGCTCGGCGACAATGACGAGCGGCAGCAGCGCGCCGGGCACGCCGGCCGCGTTCATATGCTCGACCGTGCCGGCATAGCCGAAGATCTTGCTCCAGCCCGCCTGAATGAAAATGATCGATAGCACGACACGGCCGATCAGAATGAGATAAGGCGCTGCCCGGTCCAGCATGCTTCCCTCTTGGCGTTTCCTCGATCGTCCCGCTTCGATCTCGCGCGCATCACTCTACCCGCTGACGCGGCATAAGGGAAACGCTCCGCTGCCGCTTGACGGGGCGCGAAGCCGCAACCTAGGCTCGCGCGTCGGGCCGAGAAAGGATCGCGAATTGGCTGCCGCAGGCGACGAGACCTTCGACGAGTTCTGGCAGACCTATCTCCGTCATCACGCGCAAGAGGGCACGCGTCTGCTGCATGTGGTCGGCACCGGGATCGGCGCCACGGCGCTCGTCTTGGGCCTCCTCACCATCAATCCTCTGATCGTGCTGGCCGGCACGGCGCTCGGCTATCTCTGCGCCTGGACCGGGCATTTTCTCATCGAGAAGAACCGCCCCGCCATGGTCTCGCACCCAGCTTGGGCGTTCCAATGCGACATCCGCATGTTCAGGCTGTGGATCACCGGGCAGCTTGGGCCGGAGTTGAAACGCGCGGGTGTCGGCTAGCGCCGCTCACAGCCAGCGCGACAGCAAAAACAAGAAGCCCTTGATCAGCCCGATCACCACGGTGGCGGCGACGAACACGCTCGCCACGCCGACCGCGAGGCCGACCAGGATGGCAACGCCGTCCTTCTCGACGATGGCAAGGCCGATGATGGCGATGCCGCAGGCCGGGAGCCAGTTGGCGAACGGAATCGGCAGCGTCAGGATCAGCGCAAGGATGAGGATGGCGATGCCGACGAGCCGTTCTGCCGTCCAGGACAACAGCACCGTAAGCCTTGGCTTCAGCAGCCGCTCGGTGCGCTCGAGAAAGGGGAGCGCGCGCAGCACGACATTGGTCAAGCCTTGGCGCGGAAAGGACTGCTCGGTCAGCCAATCCGGGAACCATGGCTTGTGGCGTCCGTAAGAGAGCTGCACCGCGAGCAGCACCAGCGGCAGGCCGAGCACCGCCGAGAGCAGCGGGATGTTGACCGGCACGAGATTGGGCAGGGCGAAAATGAACAGCAGGACGCCGAAGCCGCGATCCTCGAGCGCATCGCGAAGCGCGCCGAGGCTGATGCGCGGCTCGGTGTGGCTGGTCACGAAATCGCGCAGCAGCTGCGAGGTGCGCCGGCCGTTCGGCGGAGCGAGCTCGGGCGAAGCGGGCTCATTCGCGGGGGAGGCGCCTTCGTGCAAATTCATCGGCAGAGTTCTCTTTCGCCGCGCGGCTGACTACGGGCTTCCAGTCGGTGCTTCAGCCTTCACCTCGGCGCATTTCTTGGCGGTGAACTCGTTCACCATGCGCACCACCTCCGGGCCCAGAACGTTGGCCGAGTTGTCGAAGCCGGTGCCGGCATAGATCAGCGGATAGATGAACATCGGCGCCGACGCCTCGCCCCAGTTGAGCGTGGCCTCCGACGCCTTGCCGTCCTTGAACTTCACCTTCGGCGCCAGCGTGACCTCGATGGCATAAGGCTCGCCTTCTGTCTTCTGCGCAAGCGTACAGCGCAGTTTTTGCGCTGGCATGACGATTTCGTACTCGGATTCGCTCATCGCCAGGGCGAGCGGCTTCCTTTGAACTTCGAGCTTGGACTGGCAGACCGCCTTGCCCCAGGGCCAGCCGATCTTGCCGCCGAGCATCTTAACGATGTCCTCCTCGCGCCAGGTCTTGGTGATGTCGCAGGCCACGTCCTCGCCGCTCGGATCGCGCGTGGCGACGATGTCGCAGAGCTTCTTCTTGCACGCCTTGCGCGCTTCCTTCTCGGCGAGTTCCTCCGGCGTGAGCACGCGCTTGGGAGAGGCCTCGGGCGTGCCGGCGGCAGGCGCGGCTTCGCTCTGTGGTGCTTCCTCGGCAGCGAAAGCCGGAACACAGGCGATCAGCGCCGCGAAGGTCGCGGCGCAAATGAACGTCGGTCGCATGCTTTGCCTCACTGTTAGCGGTCGAGCGCCGCGATAATGGCCTCGCCCATTTCCTTCGTGCCGACGGTGCGGCAGCCGTCCTGGGCGATGTCGGCGGTGCGCAGGCCCTGGTCGAGCACATGCGCGATGGCTCCGTCGATCCGGTCGGCAATATCGCCCAGAAAGAAGGAATAACGGAGACACATGGCGAGGCTGGCGATCGTGGCGATCGGATTGGCCGCGCCCTTGCCGGCGATGTCGGGCGCCGACCCATGCACCGGCTCGTAGAGCGCGCGCCTGTGACCCTTCGCGTCGGCCTCGCCGAGCGAGGCGGAAGGCAGCATGCCGAGCGAGCCGGTGGCCATCGCCGCCTCGTCCGACAGCATGTCGCCGAACAGATTGTCGGTGACGATGACGTCGAACTGCTTGGGCTGACGCACCAGCTGCATGGCGCAATTGTCGGCGAGGATGTGGTGCAGCGTCACGTCGCCATAGCGCGAGTCATGCAGCTTGGTCACCACCTCGTTCCACAACACCCCGGTTTTCATGACGTTGCGCTTGTCGGCGGAATGCACCAGGCGCTTGCGCTCGCGCGCGAGGTCGAAGGCTACCGCCGCGATGCGCTCGATCTCGTAAGTGTCATAGACCTGGGTATCGACGGCGCGCTTCTGGCCGTTGCCGAGATCGGTGATGGTTTTCGGCTCGCCGAAATAGACGCCGCCGGTCAGCTCGCGCACGATCATGATGTCGAGCCCCTCGACCCGGTCGCGCTTGAGCGAGGAGGCGTCGGCGAGCGCGGGATAGCAGATCGCCGGCCGGAGATTGGCGAACAGCTGAAGGTCCTTGCGCAGACGGAGCAGCCCGGCTTCCGGGCGCTTCTCGTAAGCAACGCCATCCCATTTCGGCCCCCCCACCGCGCCGAGGATTACGGCATCGGCGGCGAGCGCGCGGCTCATGGTGGCCTCGGAGATGGCCTCGCCATGGGAATCGTAGGCGCAGCCGCCGACCAGGTCGGTCTCGGTCTCGAGCGAGGCAAGTCCGCGCGCGTTGATCCAGGCGATGAGGCGGGAGACCTCGCCCATCACCTCAGGGCCGATGCCGTCGCCGGGGAGCAGCAGAAGCTTATAAGTTGTCATGTTTGGACCGCTCCTTTGCCGTTTCCCCTGGCCGTTCCTGTGCTAGACCCGGCCGGCTCTGCCTAAAGGGAGTAGGAAATGCTGACAAGGGCGCTGTTTGCTTTGGCCTTGATTTGCGGGATGGCGGTCGCCGCCTCGGCCGATGACGCCAAGGTGCTGGCGTTGGGGCTGGCCGACCACGAGGTTACGCAGGAGGAGCTGGACAAGGGGGCGGCGCTGCCCGTGCCGCGGTTCAACAGCCCGGCCATCGCCTATGTCTCGGCGGCCAACCTCAAGAAGGGCGACACCGTCGAGGTCACGCTCAGCACCAATGAGAAGCCCTTGCTGGCCAACACCGAGACGCTCGCCGAGGACAAAGCGGCATATCTGCTGCAAGCGGGAAAGCGGGGTGTGCCGGCGGGCGGCTGGCCGTCGGAGTGGAGCTATTTCGCCAAGCTCAAGATCACCCGCGACGGCAAGATGCTGATCGAGCAGGCCACAACGCCAATTCCATTCGAATAGCGGGCCCTCACTCTTTCCCGGTCCTGTGGCGGCGCGCCGCCCTCGCGCGTTCAGCCCTTGCAATCCATCCATTAACCATCCATATATCATCCACATGGATGGAGGAAGGCAATGGCCGCAGAAATAATCCGACTTCGCGACAAAGCGGGTGAGACCGAAAAGATCACGATCAACCTCGGCTATGTCGACCTCGGTCATATCGATCTGCTGGTGCAGGAAGGGCTTCTATTCCAACCGAACCGACTTCATTCGCACGGCGATCCGCAACCAGCTTTCGACCCACCGCGAGGAGGTCAGGCAATCCATCGTGCGGCACACGCTCGAGCTTGGTCTCAGGCATTACACGCGCGCGGATTTGGAGGCGGTGAAGGAAGCCGGTGAAAAGCTGCGCATCAAGGTGCTTGGGCTTGCCAGTTTCGCCCCGGACGTGACGCCCACGCTCGCTTCGGCGACCATTGAATCGATCACCGTGCTCGGCGTGCTTCACGCCAGCAAGGATATCAAGGCCGCCCTCGCCGATCGCATCAACTGACGGCGCAACATCCCAAAAAAGGATTCAAGCAATGAACATGGATTTTGCAAACGGCATGCGGGCGGCGATGAGACTGATCCAGGCTCAGAAGCTGATGGAGGCAACGCGCGTGCTTCGAAAGACTCTGTCAAGTGGAGAGGAGTCCGAGCCTGCTCCCCGGCAAGCTTCGGAAGCCCGCGCGATCGAAGGCCGCGTCATCGATGTTACGGCGGAGGTGATCGAGCCCGAAGTGATGTCAGTCCCTGAGGCCGAGGCAAGCATTGCGTCGGGGCTGTCCTTGCCGCCGAGCGCTGGTGTCTGGGCGCGGCGCATGGGCGAGATGGTGCAAAGGCGGGGGGATGCCGGCTTTTCGCCCCTCGGTCTCGATGCGCTCACATCCGCCAGGCCACGCAAGACGCTCGACATTCCGGCTGGCGCTCAGTTCCTGAGCCGGTCCTTTGCCTGCGCGGCCGGGAGCCGAACCTACAAGCTCTACGTTCCGCGTCGCCTGGAGGAGAACGGATGCGCGCTGCTGGTGATGCTGCATGGCGGCACCCAGGACGGAGACGACTTCGCGGCGGGGACGCGCATGAACGACCTCGCCGAGGAGCATGGATTTATCGTCGCCTATCCGAGCCAGTCGAAAGCCGCGAACGCATCCTTGTGCTGGAACTGGTTCACGCCCGAGCACCAAAGACGCGGCGCCGGCGAGCCTTCGATCATCGCCGGGATCACCAGCGAAATCGTGGCCAACTATGATGTCGACCCAGGCCGCGTGTTCGTCGCGGGCCTATCCGCCGGCGGCGCAATGGCGGCCGTGATGGCGGCCACTTATCCCGAGATGTACGCCGCGATCGGCGTTCATTCCGGCCTGCCTTACCGGTCCGCCACCGATCTGCCTTCGGCCTTCGCGGCGATGCGCGGCGATGCCGGTCCCTTGCGCGGGCGCCGTTCGCGCAAGCCGCGCGGGGCAGCGGCTGACTCTCCCCGCATGCGTACGATCGTGTTCCACGGCGACGCGGATAACATCGTCCATGCCTCGAACGCTGCCGGAATCGTCGGGGCGTCGAAGACTGGCGAAAGCATCGACCGCGCCGAAACCCACTCGCTCAACGGGCAGACATACACCCGCACGGTCATTCGCGACGAGAGCGGCGCGGCGGTCGTGGAGGACTGGCTGCTCCACGGCAGCGGTCATGCCTGGTCCGGCGGCAGCCCGGATGGTTCTTACACCGATCCGAACGGCCCCGATGCCTCGCGCGAAATGCTGCGCTTCTTCTTCGAGAAGAACGGAGATCGCCAGTCCTGAACGGGCAATCAGGCCCAGGGGCGCTCGACGCGAGATTTGCCCTCGAATTCATTGATCGCGTCGGCCTTCTCCAGGGTCAGCCCGATATCGTCCAGCCCTTCCATCAGGCAGCGCTTGCGGAAGGGGTCGACGTCGAACTGGATCTTGCCGCCGTCGGGGCCCCTGATCTCCTGATTGGGAAGATCGACGTGCAGCACCGCGTTGGCGCCGCGCGAGGCGTCGTCGATCAGCTTGTCGATCTCGGCCTGCGGCAGCACGATCGGCAAAATGCCGTTCTTGAAGCAGTTGTTGTAGAAGATGTCGGCGAAGCTCGGCGCGATGATGCAGCTGATGCCGAAATCGAGCAGCGCCCAGGGCGCGTGCTCGCGGCTCGAGCCGCAGCCGAAATTCTCCCCGGCGATGAGGATCTTCGCCTTGTCGTAAGGCGGCTTGTGCAGAACGAAGTCCGGATGCGGCTTGCCCGCCTCGTCATAGCGAAGCTCGGCGAACAGGCCCGAGCCCAGCCCGGTGCGCTTGATGGTCTTCAGATATTGCTTGGGGATGATCATGTCGGTGTCGACATTGATCATGGGCAGATAGGCCGCGATTCCCGTGAGCGTGTTGAATTTCTGCATGATGTCCTCGTTCGACGAGAGGCTATGTAACCGCAAGCGGCCGAGCTTTCCAGTCGTATGGGTGTCTTCAAGCGCCGATATCTCCGCTTTTCAGGGCGGAAGGCAGGCACTAAGGTCCGCGAGGCAAAAAAGCGCGGGTGAGGGACGAAGCATGGCGGGAACGGTGATTTACGAAGCGCATCCGGCGATGTTCCGGGCGCATCCCTTCTGGTTCATCCTCTGCGTCCTGCTCATCGCCGCCTTCGGCGTCGGCATCATCCTCCTGCTCTATTGGTACATCAAGACGCGCGCCACGGCGCTCACCGTCACCGACAACGAGCTGATGTATGAGCGGGGCATCCTGAGCAAGGACCGCACTTCGGTGTCGCTCAAGCATGTGCGCTCGGTGCATGTCACCCAAGGTTTCGTCAACCGCATTCTCGGCGTGGGGATCATTCAGATTTCCACCGCCGGCGATGAGCCGGAGTTCACCATCGCCGACATGCCCGACCCGCATCTGATCCGCGAGGCGATTACCAAGGCGCAGGACATGCGCGACGACAAGGACTGAGCGAGGACGAGACGAGATGCCAAGCCAGAGCGACCGGCGCGACCGCAACGAAGCCTTGAGGCTGTTCATCGCCGCGGGGGTCGCGCTGCTGCTGCTGATCGCGGTCGGCGGCGCGGGCCTCTATTATCTGGTCGGGCTCGGCGGGGATGGCGACCCGTTCTCGCAAGGACTCGGCCTGAAGAACGCGGCGCTGATCTCGTTCGGCGTGTCGTTCGTCGCCGTGCTGATCATGGCGGTCGTCTCCGGCGGCGACGCCATTTTCGGCGAGCTGCCCTTCACCATCGCCGGCTTTCTGATCTTCTTCGTGATCTTCTGGCTGATGATCGCCTGGATCTTCTAGATCGCGTTTCGGTTTTTGAATCCCACCATCAGAAGCTTGTCATCGCCCGGCTTGACCGGGCGATCCGAGTGCGTGTTTACTGATTCCCGCTTTCGCGGGAATGACAAGCGGAGGTTCCTGGGACAATTCGCGCCAGGCAGATCTTGCGGAAGACGCGCTGCGGCTAGTGCGGGGGACCCAGCGTCTGCGCCTGCGGTGACGAGGCAGGCGTGGAAGCCTGCTGCGGCGGCGAGCCGATCAGCTCGCGATAATATTTGCGCATGGTCTCGCAACGCTGCGGCCCGGGCGGATGCACCGAGTCGCCTTTCAGCTGCGAGATGAAGGTGCAGATGTCCTCCATGCCTTGCGCGTCGAGCCAGCCCCATTTGACGCCGCGCCGGATGGCGAACAGGTCGGCCCTGGTCTCGTCGGCGCCTTCGAACTGGTGGCCGCATTCGTGGCTGTAGATATAGAGCTTCACCTGGGTGGAGAGCCCGTTGATCTTCTTGGTGTTGAGGATCAGGAAGCCCGGGAAGGCGCCGCCCCAGCTGTCGAAATTCGGGTTGAGCACGGTCGGCCGCTTGCCGCAATTGACCGCCTTGCCGTCGAGCTTGAGCTGGCCGTGAGCGATCAGCTTGGCGTCGGCGCCTGCGTCCTCGAGATAATCCTTGAGGCTCGGGCCGGAGGTGGTCGAGCCTTCGCTGCCGGACCATTCCTGCGCGCTTGCGGACCCCGCGGCGCACAGCGCGATGGCCAAGGCGCCGGCAAGCGCCAACCCGAAACATGCCCGTCCGTCCCTCATGTCGATTCGCACTCTAAGGCGCGGGTCAAGCTCGCGCAATTGCAGGAATGTCTCACTTGCCGTCCTCGTTGACGGAGAGCTCGCTTTTCTTGCCAAAGCATTGCCTTAGCTGGTCGCAGCGGGCTTCAGGGTCCGGGTGCATCGGGCCGTGGCCGGCGATGTTGAACACCGCGCAAATATCCTCCAGCGCCTGCTTGCTGAGCCAGCGTTCGCGCCGCGCCCGCCGCACGGCATAGCAATCGGCGGCCGTCTCGCTCGGCCCGTACAGGATGTGTCCGCATTCATGATAGTAGATCAGCCACTGCACCGGCCGCGGCAGCTCCTTCAGCGCCTGCATGTTCAGCATGATGACGGTGGAGGAGACGGCGAAGCCTTCGAAGTCGCGCAGCAGCGTGGCGGTGGCGCCGCAGGAGAGCCGCCGTCCAGCGACCACCAGCCGGCCTGGGGCGACGAGCTTGCCCTGCTCGAGCGCGGCGGCGTTCTCGTGATGGCTCGATGCGACAAGCGCAAGGCAGAGCACAAGCCCCACGAGACGGGCAGCTGACCGCATTGTCCTTCCCTCTGCCGCCCTGTCCGACTGGCCTTGCCTCAGTCTGCGGGTCGGGCAGGGCAAGCGTCAACGCCAATTCGGCTTGTCATCTAGCTGACGGCTTCGGATTCGATGTGCTCCATGTCGGCGTCGGAGAGACCGAAATGGTGGCCGATCTCGTGCACCAGAACATGGGTGACGATGTGCCCGAGCGTCTCCTCGTGCTCGGCCCAATAATCGAGGATCGGGCGGCGGTAGAGGAACACCATGTCGGGCAGCGCGCTCACGTCCATGACGCTCTTCCGCGCGAGATCGACGCCGGAATAAAGCCCGAGCAGATCGAACGGCGATTCGATTCCCATCGCGTCGAGCACCTCGTCGGTCGGGAAGTCCTCGATGCGGATCAGCAGATCGCCGGTCAGCGCGCGGAAGCGCTCGGGCAGGCGCCGATAGGCGGCATCCGCAATGGTCTCGAACGCGGCGAGGCTCGGCGCTTCGAGCTTGCTCCAATCGGTCCGGCTCATGGGTGTCATTATTCCAGGATGTCGGGCCCCGCGCGAAGCCAATCTGAACGGCAGATGAATTTCGCGCTCAGTCACGGTTCAGGCGGCAACCCCTAGGGTTTGATCTCAAGTGCTTCACGCAATCACGCGGGTGGCATCTAAACCGGAGAATTTCGGCATGTTGAGAAAAAGTCTGATTGGTGCGGTCGCCGTGCTCGGCATCGCCCTTGCCGGCAGCGTTGCCGGCGCGCAGCCGGCGTCGGCCGGTTATGCCTGCGGCCCCTGGAACGGCTGGTGCAGCTATTACTACGTCTATCCCGGCTGGGGTTGGTACGGCAATAAGGGCCACAACCACTGGAACAAGGGCCACAACAACTGGAACAAATACGGCCACA
This sequence comes from uncultured Alphaproteobacteria bacterium, assembly GCA_963817175.1. Classification (GTDB taxonomy): domain Bacteria; phylum Pseudomonadota; class Alphaproteobacteria; order Rhizobiales; family Methyloligellaceae; genus Methyloceanibacter. The sequence goes on along the minus strand of CAWFNK010000001.1, from coordinate 68,308 downwards.
AGAACTGGGACAACGACTGGCACAAGGGCAAAGGCAAGGGCAAGGGCCACGCCTACAAGAACGGCAACTGGAAGAAGTACCACTAGGCTTCGTCGGGGAGTCTTCTCTCCCAAGCGTCGGCACGCCGTCTCGGACCCTCGCGCGTTCCCCCCATGCGCGAGCCCTCAGGGACGGCGTGTCCGATGTCTAGTGGAAGCTGCGGATGTCGACGAAGCGGCCGGCAAGCGCCGCCGCCGCGGCCATTTGCGGCGAGACCAGATGGGTGCGGCCGAGCCGGCCCTGGCGTCCCTCGAAATTGCGGTTGGAGGTCGAGGCGCAGCGCTCGCGCGGGGCTAGCTGATCCGGGTTCATGCCGAGACACATCGAGCAGCCGGGCTCGCGCCACTCGAAGCCGGCATCCTTGAAGATCTTGTCGAGCCCTTCGGCCTCGGCTTGCGCCTTCACCAGGCCCGAGCCCGGCACGATCATGGCGCGGACGCTGTCGCTCACCTTGCGGCCTTCGACGACCTTGGCCACGGCGCGCAGATCCTCGATGCGGCCATTGGTGCAGGAGCCGATGAACACGCGGTCGAGGGTGATGTCGGTGATCTTCTCGCCGCCCTTCAGGCCCATATAGTCGAGCGAGCGGATCGCCGCCGTGCGCTTGGTCTCGTCGGCGATCTCGGACGGCACGGGCACGCGCCCGGCGACGGAAACCACTTGCTCCGGGCTCGTGCCCCAGGAGACGATCGGCGGCAGCTCATTGGCCTTCAGCCCGACGATGCGATCGAAATAAGCGCCCTCGTCGGAATAGAGCTTCTCCCAATGATGCTTGGCGATCTCGAAGGCGCCGCCTTTCGGCGCGCGCGGGCGCCCCTTGATGTATTCGAAGGTCTTCTCGTCGGGCGCGATCAGGCCGGCGCGGGCGCCGCCCTCGATCGACATGTTGCAGATGGTCATGCGCCCTTCCATGGAGAGCGCGCGGATCGCTTCGCCGGCATATTCGATGACATGGCCGTTGCCGCCGGCGGTGCCGATCTCGCCGATGATGGCGAGGATGATGTCCTTGGCGGTGACCCCTTCGGGCAGCGCGCCATCGACGCGCACCAGCATGTTCTTCGCCTTCGACTGGATCAGCGTCTGGGTGGCGAGCACATGCTCGACCTCGCTCGTGCCGATGCCGTGCGCCAGCGCGCCGAAGGCGCCATGCGTCGAGGTGTGGCTGTCGCCGCAGACGATGGTGGTGCCGGGGAGCGTGAAGCCCTGCTCAGGGCCGACCACATGCACGATGCCCTGGCGGCGGTCGCGCTCATGGTAATATTCGATGCCGAAATCGCGTGCGTTCTCGGCGAGCGTGGCGATCTGCAGCGCCGATTCCGGATCGTCGATGCCCTTGGAGCGGTCGGTGGTCGGCACGTTGTGGTCGACCACGGCCAGCGTCTTCTCCGGCGCACGCACCCTGCGGCCGGCCATGCGCAGGCCCTCGAAGGCCTGCGGGCTCGTCACCTCATGCACCAGATGCCGGTCGACATAGAGCAGGCAGGTGCCGTCTGGCGCCTCATGCACCAGATGGGCGTCCCAGATCTTGTCGTAGAGGGTGCGGGGCTTGGTCATTTTGGGGTCTGTCGTACCGCCGAGATTCGCGAATTTCACACGTCAGATAGCAGTCTCAGGCGCGGTTTACAAATCCCCAAGGATGCCCGGTCTCCGTCCTGCCCGGGCTTGACCCGGGCATCCACGACTTGGCGCCGGGTGGGGTGATTATCGAAACCACCTGGATGGCCGGTGACGAGTCGCCGGCATGACCGGCACGAGGCGGAGCGTGGTAGCACCTCCTAGCCCTTTTTGGGCTTTTTCGCGGGCTTGGCCTTGGCGTCCTTCGCCTTTGGCGCCTTTGCCGGCTTGGCTTCGGCTTGCCTCGGCCTCGCTCTCGCCCTCTTCCTCGGCGGGGACCTCGTCGGCCGTGGTCTCGGCCATCAGCTCGACGGATTTCGCGACCCAATCGTTATTCTCGATGGCGCCGTTGAGCTTGAGCGCCTCGTCGAGCTTGGCGATCTCGTCGTCGGTGAGATTGGCGATCTGCTCGAACTTGATCAGGCCGAGCTTGTTCAGCTTGTGCTCGAGCTCTTGGCCGACGCCGGGTATGAGCTTGAGATCGTCGGGGTTGCCCTTGGGCTTGGTGAAGCCCTTGAAGGCTGTCGGCCTTCTTGCCGGCTCTCACTTCCTGGCGCTCGGTGATGCGGGCGGCCTTGCCGCGCAGCCCGCGCAGATAATACAGCTTGGCCCGGCGCACGCGGCCGCGGCGCACCACCTCGATCAACTCGATCAGCGGCGAATGCACGGGGAAGACGCGCTCGACGCCCTCGCCATAGGAGATCTTGCGCACGGTGAAATTCTCGTTCAGCCCGCCGCCGGCGCGGCCGATGCAGACGCCTTCATAGGCCTGCACGCGCGTGCGCTCGCCCTCGACCACCTTGACGTTGACGCGCAACGTGTCGCCGGGGCCGAACTCGGGAATTTTCCGCTTCTTGGAGAGCGCCGCAGCCTGCTCTTGCTCGAGCTGCTCGATGATATTCATGGCAATAACCTTTCCTGGGCGCCTGCCTTGGCCTTTAGGCCTTCCGGCGAACGCCATTCTTTTTGATTGATCCGCTGTAAACGCGGGGCAGGGAAGCACCCGCGCGGGGGTTTCCTACCTCAAGGTTGTGGCCCTGTCGATGGCAATTCGCCTTGGGAAGGCGTCATTTGCAGTGATAGAGCGCAATCCAATCCTGGTTCTCCGGCAGGCTGAGTTTCATGTGGTCAGGCTTGGCAGAGAGGTCGAAGGTCAGCACGCCGAGATGCACCTTATCGCCTTGCGTGCATTTCGCCTCGTAGGCCTCCAGTCCGGCGCCCGCTTCCTTCGGGGCGCCAAGGATGCAGAGCAAATTCGGTCCCTCGACAATGCCGCGCCTGATCTCAAACTCCGGCTTGGCTCCGCTCTCGCAGCCGTCGTCGGTCGTGGCGTATTTGCCTAGCAGGTGATCCATCACGACTTGCGCGCCGGCGGGCACGGGGAAGATCAGCAGAACAGCGCAACAGGCAAAAGCGACCCGAGGCATGGCGCACCTAGTTCTTGCGGTCGAGGCTGCGGATATAGGCGACGACGTTGCGCAGCTCGTCGGACTTGAGGATGATATTCGGCATGGTCGGGTGCGAGCTTTGCATCCAGACGGTAAGCGCCATCTCGGTCATGCCGGGGGTATCGGCGACCGACTGGAAGGTCGGGGCTTGCGGCAAAGGCGACATGTTCTCGTTCGCCAGCACCGCATGGCAGGCGGCGCAAACCTCTTCGGCGTAAGCCGCGCCGGCCGCGATGTCGGCGTCTTGTGCGTTGCCGCATAACCTGAGACGAGCAGCATCGCCGCTCCAAGCACCATTTCGCGCTTCATGCCCAGCACCTCCTTGTTGGTCCGTTGATAGCACTTACGGCGCCGCTCTGTCTGACCTCGATCAAGGCTTCCGCTTCAGATGGCGCTCCCACAGATCGGGGCGGCGCTCTTTGGTGAGCTTTTCGGCCGCATCGCGCCGCCATTCGGCGATTCTCTTGTGATCGCCCGACAGCAGCACCTCGGGGATGAGCGCGACCCTCGAAGTCGCGCGGGCGCGTGTAATGCGGATATTCGAGCAGCCCCGCGGCGAAGCTCTCCTCGGCAAGCGAGCTCTCATTGCCGGCGACGCCAGGCAGAAGCCGCACGCAAGCATCGATCAGCACTTGCGCGGCGAGCTCGCCGCCCGACAGCACATAATCGCCGATCGAAACCTCCTCGATGGCGCGCGCCTCGAGCACGCGCTGATCGATGCCTTCGAAGCGGCCGCAGAGCAGGATCGCGCCCGGGCCATGCGCGAGATCGCGCACGCGGGCTTGCGTGAGCGTCTTGCCGCGCGGCGACAGATAGAGCGTCGGCGTGCCGGAGAGAGCGCGCGCGCGCGCCGCGTCGATGGCCGAAGCGGCGATGTCGGCGCGCATCACCATGCCGGCGCCGCCGCCGGCCGGGGTGTCGTCGACCGAGCGATGCTTGTCGGTGGCGAAGTCGCGGATATCGATGGTCTCCAGCGCCCATTTGCCTTCGGTGAGCGCCTTGCCGGCGAGGCTCAAGCCGAGCGGCCCCGGGAACATCTCGGGAAAGATGGTGAGCACGGTGGCGCGCCAGATCGCGGTCATGCGCGAGCGGCCTGCTTGGACGCGCCGGCGACGCGCTCCTCCTTGAGCAGCCAGGTCTCCAGCTCGCCGACGCCTTTCACCTGAATGGGCCCGCGCGACACCAACACGAAGCTTTCGCCAAGCGCGTCCCTCACCGCGCCGGAGACTTGGATCTCGCCGGGAAGGCCGTGCGATTCGAGCCGCGAGGCGAGGTTCACCGTCTCGCCCCACACGTCATAGGAGAATTTGTCGGTGCCGATCACCCCGGCCATCACCGGGCCGATGGCGATGCCGATGCGGACCCTTAAGTCGACGCCATGCGCGGCGGAGAGCCGCTCGACCAATTCGGGGAGACCGAGCGCCATGCGGGCGAGGCACGGCAAATGATCGGCTCGCTGCAGGCTGACGCCGGTCACGGCCATATAGCCGTCGCCGATGGTCTTGATCTTCTCGACCCCGTGCCGCGCGGCGAGCCGATCGAACTCGGTGACGATATGGTCGAGCAGGGCCACGGTGCGCGCGGCGCCGAGCTTGTGGGCAAGCTCGGTGAAGCCGACCAGGTCGCTGAACAGGACCGACGCCTCGGCCACGCTGTCGGCGACACGCTCGTCGGGCCGTTCCTTCAGCCGCTCGGCGATCGCCTCGGGGAGAATATTGGTGAGCAGCGCATCGGCCTCGGCTCGCGCCTGGTCGGCGACGGTAAAGGCGTAGCCGACGATCAGCGCGATGATGCCGAAGGTGGTGGCGGAGGAGGAGATGTAGAGATTGGCGAGCAGGCTCGGCTCGGCATCGAACATCGCGCGCTCCTGCGGGAACAAGAACCAGGTCGCCAGATGCAGCGCGAGGCCGATCGCCATCACCGCGACCACGAGCCGGAAATGCGACAGGCCGTAAATGGCGAAGGCGACCGCGGCGGCGATGATGTAGTTGATCTGAATGCCCGACTCGCGACCGAAGGCGCGGACGAAGAAGAACAACGCGGTGTATTCGACGGCGGCGAGCAGGATGGCGGCGGCGATGTCGTTGATGCGATGCGCGAGCGGCACCAGCAGCGCGATCACCATCAGCAGCAGATTGGCGGCGATCAGGTGCCGATAGGCATGCATGTCGTAATAGGCGAAGACGATGGCGTAGACGATGGAGAAGAAGGCGATCAGGAACGCCATGGCGTTGACGATGGTCAGCCGCCGGCGCACGGCACGCGGGTAGCCTTCGGTGCCCCATTCGGCGAAGGCCGACAGCGGCCCGAGCCAGGCGAAGATGGGCGCGGTGGTGGTTCGGTCTTGCTCATGCGAACGCTCGAACCAAGTCGCGGGATCGTAGGTCATCGCCCGCATCGACCGGGCGATCCAGTCACCACGGGGGTCATCGTCAACTGGGGGTAAGTGTTTACTGGATTCCCGCCTCCGCGGGAATGACGGGTTAACCGTCACGCAGCTCGGCGCGGATGCGCATGAGCAGAAGGCCGAGCTTGTTCTGGCCGGTGCCGTCGCGGCCTATGCCCCAGTAAAAGTCGGTCGGCGCCGCTTCGGCGAGTTCTTCATCGCCCGTGCCGAGCAGCAGCTCGCGAAGTTCGCCGTAGAGCTCGAACTTGCGGCGTACCGCAAGCTCCATGACGGCGTCTTTGGCCTCAATCCAGTCGGGCCGCACCTTCGCCCTATGCTTATCGGCAATGGCCTTGGCAGCCGCCGGCTTCGGCAGCTTGCGGACCCGCTGCTGGAGCTCGGGGTCGGCGAATTTCTGCGCCTGATAATAATGCTCGACGGTCGGCCAGCGCTTGCCGTCGAGATCGATGGGGAAGGGCGCGAAGTTCGAGAATTCGCGATGGGTGTCGGATTTGGAAAAGAAGCGGATGGTCATGGTGCATCATCGCGTGGCAAGGGCTCTCAGCGCGTCAATCCGGCGAACGCCGTTGCCCAGGGACAATGCTTGGCTCTGGGCACGGCTTCGCTGGATGACGAGACCCTACTCGAACAGACCTTCAGGCGGGACGAGGGTCAGGCGTCCGCCCTCGACATCGACCTCGGGCACGCTGTCGCGGGTGAACGGCACCAGCACCGTGGGGCCGCCGGCTGCCGGCTTGATTTCGATGATGTCGCCCGCGCCGAAATTATGCACCCCGACGACGGAGCCGATCGCGGCGCCGTCTTGGCCGATTGCCGCAAGCCCGATCAGATCCAAATGATACCACTCGTCCTCCTCCCGCGCAGGGAGCCGCGCGCGGTCGATATAGAGCTTGGTGTGGGTCAGCGCCTCGGCGCCTTCGCGCGTGGTGACGCCCTTGATGCGGGCGATCAGCGCTTTCGGCGTGACGCGAACGCCCTCGATCTCGATCGCGCGGCCTTGCTCGTCCTCCAGCGCGCCGTAGCCGGCGATGGAAGCCGGGTCTTGCGTGTAGGAGCGCAGGCGCACCTCGCCCTTCAGTCCTTGTGCCGCCCCGATCTCGCCGAGCAGCACGCGGTCTTTGGCGTCGCTCAAGGTTACTCGGCTGCCGGCTGCTCGGGCTCGGCCTCGGGCTCGGCCGCGGGAGGCGGCGGAGCGGCGGCAGCTTCGGCGGCGGCCTTGGCCTTTTCCTCGGCAGCCACTTTCTTAGCTTCCTCGCGCTCGAGACGCTTCTTGCCGGGCTGGCCCTTGTTCGGGTTCGAGCGCGCGTCGCGCTTGCGCACGCCGGCCGCATCGAGGAAGCGGAGCACACGGTCGGTCGGCTGCGCGCCGACGCCAAGCCAATGCGTGAGCCGGTCCTGGACGAACTTCACGCGCTCTGCCGAGTCCTTGGGCTGGAGCGGATCGTAGGTGCCGATCTTCTCGATATAGCGTCCGTCGCGCGGGCTCCGCGAGTCGGCGATGACGATGCGGTAATAGGGCCGCTTCTTGGCGCCGGCCCGCGCCAGTCTGATTTTCAGTGACATGTCTTCATTCTCCTAAGTCTGGCTGAACTATCGTTTCTTAGAGCCTGGAAGTCCGGGAAGGCCGCGCGGCAGCCCGCCGGGGAGACCCGGAAAGCCGCCAGGGAGGCCGGGGAAACCGCCGGGGGGCAAAGGTGGCAGGCCGCCTTGCGGCAAGCCGCCTCCGGGAAGCTCGGCCGGCATCTCGGGCGGCGGACCGCCGCCGAAGAGTGAGCCAAGCATGCCCGCGCTTCTTGCCCATCGCCTTCATCATGTCGGCCATCTGCCGGTGCATCTTTACGAGCCGGTTGATGTCCTGAACGCTTGTGCCCGATCCCGCCGCCACGCGCTTCTTGCGCGAGGCATTGAGCAGCTTCGGGTTCTTGCGCTCGGCCTTCGTCATCGAGCCGATCATCGCCTGCTGGCGCTTCAGGATGCGGTCGTCGAGATTGGCCGAGTCGAGCTGCTTCTTGATCTTGCCGATGCCGGGCAGCATCGACAGCACGCCGCCCATGCCGCCGAGCTTCTGCATCTGCTTCAATTGCTCGGCGAGGTCCTCGAGATCGAAGGCGCCCTTCTTGACCTTGCGCGCGATGGCCTCGGCCTTGTCGAGCTCGACCGTCTCCATCGCCTTCTCGACCAGCCCGACCACGTCGCCCATGCCGAGAATGCGGCCGGCGATGCGCTCGGGATAGAACTCCTCCAGCGCGTCGAGCTTCTCGCCGGTGCCGATCAGCTTGATCGGCTTGCCGGTGACGGCACGCATGGAGAGCGCCGCGCCGCCGCGCCCGTCGCCGTCGACGCGGGTCAGCACGATGCCGGTGAGCGCCACGCGCTGATCGAAGCTCTTGGCGAGATTGACGGCGTCTTGGCCGGTCAGAGCGTCGGCGACGAGCAGCGTCTCGTGCGGTTGGGCGATCTTCTCGATCGCCGCCGTCTCGGCCATCAGCTCTTCGTCGATATGGGTGCGGCCGGCGGTGTCGAGCAGCAGCACATCGTAGCCGCCGAGCTTGGCGGCTTTCAGCGCGCGCGCCGCGATCTGCGTGGGCGTCTCGCCGGCGACGATGGGGAGCGTGGCAACCTCGGTCTGCTCGCCGAGCACGCGAAGCTGCTCTTGCGCCGCCGGGCCGCCGCGTATCGAGCGAGGCCATCAGCACCTTCTGCTTGTCGCGGGCCTGGAGGCGCTTGCCGAGCTTTGCCGTGGTCGTGGTCTTGCCCGAGCCTTGCAGGCCGACCAGCATCATCACCACCGGAGGGGTGGCGGCGAGATCGATGCCTTGCGCATCGGAGCCCAGCACGCGCACCAGCTCGTCATTGACGATCTTGATGACCATCTGGCCGGGGGTGATCGAGCGCACCACGTCCTGGCCGACGGCTCTCGCCTTCACCGCGTCGGTGAAGTCGCGCACCACGTCGAGTGCGACATCGGCCTCGAGCAGCGCGCGGCGCACCTCGCGCATGGCTTCCGCCACGTCGGCCTCGCTCAGCGCTCCCTTGCGGGTGAGCTTGTCGAGGATGGCGTTAAGCCGCTCTGATAAATTCTCGAACATCAGTTCGCTCTGCTTCTCCAAACACGCGCTCAAGCAGGCCAGAGGCCGATAGCGCAAACAACAATGTCACCCGAGGGCGCGACGCGCTGTCGGGTGTTGACCCCCCTGACTCCTGATTTGCGCTACCGCGCTTCGCGCTGCTTGAGCGCTAGCAAGGCAAGTGGCTAATCATGTTCAGGGCGGCGGCTCGGTGACCTGAGCTGCCTTGAATTTGGCCGGAATGTCGGCGACCGGGGCGTCTAAGTCAAGTCGCCTGAGCCGCGCCGGGGAAGAAATTGCCATGGAAGTGGAAGGGGATGGCGTGAGGCGCTTCCGCCCGGGCCATTTCCGCCAGGCTCGCCGCATCGAGCACCAGCAGGAAGGAGTGCTGCTTGGCGATGTCGAGCACGACCGACAGCAGCACGCCGTCATCCTCTGCTTCGGCGGACGGCGAGGGCACGAAGACCGGCTCCCCCGGATAGAGGCCTGCCAGGTGCCATCTGGCGACCGTGCCGGTCTCCGCGTCGATCTTGACGATGGAATCGAGAAAATCGCCTTGGCTCTGGATTCCCGTGCCCCAGACATAGCGATAAGGCTTGCCGGCCCGGGTCGCATAGTTGATGCGGGGCAGCTCGAGCGGAACGTCAGCCAAGATGCGGCGCGTGACCGGCGCATCGCCGGCGAGCGGGATATGAAACCGCGTCAGCGTTCCGGTCGCGGTGATTGGCGCGCTCGAGCGGAGCCGCGCCAGATAAAGCTGATCGATGATCGAGGCGTCAGGGTAGGTGATGACATCCACGGCAAGGCGATCGTGATCGACGAAGGCATTCACATGGTGAAAGCCGAAGCTGGCCTCGGCCGTCGCCGTGCGCACCAACTTGCCAGTGTCCTTCTCGACGATATGGAAGACGAGGCCGCGCTCGGGCTCCCAGCGATAGTTCTGGATGAAGGGCTTGCCTGAGAGCCTGAGATCGATCGGGCTCACCACCAGCGGGAACTCGGTCAGCACGAGGTGATCCTCGCTCATGCCGAAGCTGTGCATATAAGACGGCCGCGCGACGGGAAGCTTGGCGACAACCCGCTGTTTGCCGTCGTCGCCGATCCGGCACAGCCGATACAGGCTCTTCATGCCGAAATCGGCGATGTAATTGTAATGGCAGGCGCGCTTCGCGTCGTAATGCGGGTGCGCAGTGGAGACCTGACCCTTTCAACGCCCGGCGATAACCGAACACGCCGAGCGTCTTGAGCGTGTCCGGAGAGAAACGCATCGGCATCGTCGTCTCGGTGAAGGAAACCGCCTCGCGCGCATAGTCGCAGACATTGACGCAGCAATTGTCGGTGAGCTTGGGATTGAAGATCGCGGCGACGCGCCCGAACAAGGTGCGGCAGGGGTCGGTGGCGAACTCGGCGTAAGTGATCTTGCCGGTCGTTTCCGCCGCACGGAACGCCTTGCTCTCGAGAAAGCGGCTCGCATAGGTCACGCCGCCATCGGCAAGCGCGAAGCTGTGCAGCATCGCCAGTCCGTCGAACCAGTGATTATAGGTTCGCGTGCCGACCTCGAACTTCGACGGTCCGGTGCGAAGGAGGCTGCCCTTAAGCCATGTCGGGAGTTCGCCGGTGACGGGGAGGGCAACGGGGTCGCGTGTCTCTTCCGTCAGGGAGCGGAAGCCTGCGCCATAAGCAAAGGCGGGTTGGTTCAGCATCGCGTCCTCGCCAGCCTCAACGCCACGAGCTTAGGCCGCGTTCCTTAAGAGCGGCTCAATGCGCTAATGCGGGAGAGAGTGTGAGAACGCGTTGACGACGAAGACGCCGCCGATGATCAGGGCAAGCCCGATAAGTGCGGGTCCGTCGAGCGGCTGCCTGAACCAAAGCCATCCGACCAAGGCAATCAGGACAATGCCGAGGCCGGCCCACATGGCATAGGCAATGCCAATGGGGATCGTCCGCAGGCTGAGCGCGAGGAACAGGAAGGATGCCGCATAGGCGATCAGCGTGACGAGGCTCGGAACGAGACGGGTGAAGGTATCGGACGCCTTCAACGCCGAGGTGCCGATGACCTCGAAGGTGATCGCGGCAGCGAGGTAAAGATAAGGCAGGGCCAGGGTCACGAACTCATTCCTTCTGAACTTGCGTTGGGCATGCGAGCCAGCGTGACGGCGAGATCGAGCAGGGCCTCGTCACCGCCTTGCCAGCCGATGAAGGAGAGCCCGATCGGGCAGCCGGCGGCCTCGGTCGCGGGGATCGAGATCTGCGGCAACCCGGCATGGCCGGCAAGGCAGGTATAGCCAAGCGTTTGCGTGCGGAACTCGGCGAAGGAGGCGCCATCGGGAATCTCCCGCTCGGGCGGCAGCGTCGGCGTGGTCGGCAGCACGATCAGCGTTCCCGGCGGCACGAGCGCGGTGAGGCGCGTGGCGATCTCGGCGCGCAGTTTTCGCGCGGCGTCGGCCTCGGCGAAGGTGATCTGCGAAGCCGCTTCGAAGCGCTCCTTGATGCCGGGCCCGAGATCGGCGTTGTGCGACTGGATGAAGGGCAGCAGCGTCGACTGGATCTCGAAGGCCTGGATGAGGCGGAAGGCGTCGCGCCATTCGTCGATCTCTTCGCCGACGATGGTCCGGTGCTCTGGCGCGGGCAGGGCCGGGCCGATGCTGGCAAGCACCCGCCACAGCGCCTGATCCGCGCTTGCCTCGGCATGGCCGAAGAAATCTTCCGCCAGGATCAGGCGGTCGATCTTCGCCGCGACGCTTGGGCCTTCGAGCAGCACATGGCCGATCTTGCGGAACAGCTCCGCCTCGCGCGCGAGGTAGCCGATCGTGTCGTAGCTCGGCGCCATCGCGGTGGCGCCGCTGGTATCGATGCGGCCGAAGGTTGGGCGAAGACCGTACAGCCCGGAGAAGGAGGCCGGCACGCGGATCGAGCCGCCCGTATCGCTGCCCAGCGCGAAGTCGCACATCGAGGCGGCGACCGCGGCGGCCGCGCCGCAGGACGAGCCGCCGGTGACATGCTCCGGCGCGCGCGAATTGACCGGCTGGCCGTAATGGGCGTTGGTGCCGAGCACGCTGTAGAAGAACTCGTCGCAGATGGTGATGCCGGTGCAGGACGCGCCCGCCTCGAGCAGACGGGTGATCACCGGCGCCGTCTCATGCGCCGGGGTCGCATGCTCGTAGAAGTCCGGATTGCCGTTGCTCACCTTGTGGCCACGAATAGCGAACAGGTCCTTCACCATGAAGGTAAGCCCGGCGAGCGGGCCTTCGCCGCGCCCGGCCAGCGGCGCTTTCAGCGTATGCGGGACAAGAGCATGGACCTTATCTTCAGGCGGAAAAGATGCCATCGCGGACGAGCTTCCCTGCGTCTAGAACAGGCGAAACGCCATATAACGGCTGAAACATTACACGCCAAAGGCTCATGAGCGGCACCACCCATTTCCGCAAGATGAACGGGCTCGGCAACGACTTCGTCGTGCTCGATGCGCGGCCGCGCGCGCTTGCGCTTGGGCCCGACGCGGTGCGCGCCATTGCCGACCGCAAGGAGGGGATCGGCTGCGATCAGCTGATCGCGCTCGAGCCGTCACGCGAGGCCGATGTGTTCATGCGCATCTGGAACGCCGATGGCGGCGAGGTCGGCGCTTGCGGCAATGCCGCGCGCTGCGTGGCGGCGCTGGTGGCGGGCGAGCGGAACGCGGCGGAGGTCAGCATCGAGACGGAGAGCGGCGTGCTCGGCGCGACCGTGAATAACGACAACAGCGTCACCATCGACATGGGCGCGCCGCGTTTCGCCTGGGACCAGATCCCGCTCGCCGAGCCGTTCCACGACACAAGGCGGATCGAGCTGCAGATCGGGCCGATCGACGCTCCGGTGCTGCATTCGCCGTCGGTGGTCAATGTCGGCAATCCGCATTGCCTGTTCTTCGTCGAGGACGTCGAGGCGCACGATCTCGCACGGTTCGGGCCGATGCTCGAGCACCACCCGCTGTTCCCCGAGCGCGCCAATATCTCGCTGGTCCAGGTGGTCGCGCCGCATGCGCTGAAGGTCCGGACCTGGGAGCGCGGCGCCGGGCTGACGCGGGCCTGCGGCACGGCGGCTTGCGCCGCTGCCGTGGCGGCGGCGCGCCGCGAGCTGACCGGGCGCAAGGTGCGGGTCAGCCTGCCCGGCGGCGATCTCCTGATCGAATGGCGGGAGAGCGACGGCCATATCCTGATGACCGGGCCTTACGCGCTCGATTTCGAGGGCGAGCTGCCAGAGGAACTGTTCCAGCCCGCGCCCGCTCCCTCTGCTTGAAGGGGGAGGGATTTCGCCAAACTTTCATGTTAGAAGCCGCCAATGTCGGACCTTGAGATCATCACCTTCGGCTGCAGGCTCAATGCCTATGAGTTCGAGGTCATGCGCCAGCAGGCGCAAGCCGCGGGGCTTTCCTCGGCGGTGATCGTCAATACTTGCGCGGTGACGGCGGAAGCCGTGCGCCAGGCGCGGCAGGCGATTCGCGAGGCGCGGCGCGAGCGGCCCGACGCCAAGATCATCGTCACCGGCTGCGCGGCGCAGATCGATCCTTCCCGCTTTTCGGAGATGGACGAGGTCGATCACGTCATCGGCAATCAGGAGAAGCTCGAGGCCAAGACCTTCTCAGGGCTCAGCATCGACGGCAGCGAGCGGGTCGTGGTCAACGACATCATGTCGGTGCGCGAGACCGCGTCGCATCTGCTCGAGGGCTTCGGCACGCGGGCGCGGGCCTATGTGCAGATCCAGAACGGCTGCGACCATCGCTGCACCTTCTGCGTTATCCCGTTCGGCCGCGGGCCGTCGCGCTCGGTTCCGGCCGGCGAGGTGGTGGCGCAGGCGCGGCGGCTGGCGGAGAAGGGTTATGCGGAGATCGTGCTGACCGGAGTCGACATCACCGCTTACGGCAAGGACCTGCCCGGCGAGATGACGCTCGGCAAGCTGGTGCGCGCGGTGCTCAAGCTCGTGCCGGAGCTGCCGCGGCTTAGGCTCTCCTCGATCAACTCGGTCGAGGCGGACCCGGCGCTGCTCGCGGCGATCGCCGAGGAGGAGCGGCTGATGCCGCATCTGCATCTTTCGCTGCAATCGGGCGACGACCTGACATTGAAGCGCATGAAGCGGCGGCATGCCCGGGCCGAACTCGGTGAGCTTCTGCGAGGAGGCGCGGCGCCTGCGCCCAGACATGGTGTTCGGCGCCGATCTGATCGCCGGCTTCCCCACCGAGACCGACGCGATGTTCGCGAACTCGCTGGCGCTGGTCGACGATTGCGGGCTCACCTTCCTGCATGTGTTTCCCCTATTCGGCGCGCGAGGGCACGCCCGCCGCGCGCATGCCGCAGGTGCATGGCGCGATCGTCGCCAGCCGCGCCGGCAAATTGCGCGAGAAGGGTGTCACCGCGCTGAAGCGTCACCTCGAAGGCGCCAGGGGACGGCGCATCAGCGTGCTGATGGAGAATGCAATGCAGGGGCGTTCCGCCGACTTTACGCCTGTCCTGATCGAGGCAGAGCATGGACCGGGCGCGCTGGTCGAGGCGATCGTCGCCGGCGATGACGGCGCCGCGCTGATCGCGACGGTCGCGCCATGAGCGAGGCCAAGAAGCCGGGCTTCTTCAAGCGCATGTTCGGCATCGGCGAGGAACAGCCGAAGCCGGTGGACGCGCCGCCGCCTCCCAAGCAGGAGCCGCCCGGCAAAGGTCCCGCCAAGAAGGAGCCGCCGAAGGACCGTCCTCCGCGGGAAGAGCCGCCCGAGCGGAAGCGGCCGCCCAAGGAAGCCTCCGCCAAGCCGAAGCCTGCGCCCAAGCCAAAGGGTCCGCCTCCGGCGGGCCCGCACCCCGCGCCGGACGATGCGGGCAAGTCCGCGCCGTCGCCCAAGCAAGCGCCGCCCCCGGCAGGGCCTGCCACCCATCCCGGCGCCACGCCGCCCGAGGAATTGCCACCCGGCGAGCGCAAGAAGGAGAAGCCCAAGGCTTCGATGCTCGAGCCGAAACGAAGCTGGTTCGATCAGCTCCGCTCGGGTCTGGCTCGCACCTCCAGCGCGCTGTCCGACAATCTCGCCAGCGCTCTGAGCAAGCGGAAGCTCGACGAGGACACGCTCGACCGGCTGGAAGAGGTTTTGATCAAGGCCGATCTCGGCGTCGCCATGGCGGCGCGCATCCGCGCGAGGGTCGCAAGCGGCCGTTACGACAGAGGGCTCGACCCCGATCAAGTGCGCGACATTCTCGCCTCGGAGATTACCGACGTGCTCGAGCCGCTGGCGCAGGATTTTGCGCTTCAGCCGGGCGCCAAGCCGCATGTGTTTCTCGTGGTCGGCGTCAACGGCACCGGCAAGACCACGACCATCGGCAAGATGGCGCATATGTTCCGCCGGCGTGGCTTGAGCGTCATGCTCGCCGCGGCCGACACGTTCCGTGCCGCGGCCATCGACCAGCTCAAAGTCTGGGGCGAGCGGGTGAACGCCGAGGTGGTCGCCAAGCAGGCCGGCGCCGATCCGGCAGGCGTCGCCTTCGAGGCTTTCGAGAAGGCCCGCGCCGAGGGCAAGGATGTGCTGCTGATCGACACCGCGGGACGGCTGCAGAACAAGTCCGACCTGATGGCCGAGCTCGCCAAGATCGTGCGCGTGCTGAAGAAGATCGACGAGAGCGCGCCGCACGGCGTGATCCTCGTGCTCGATGCCACCACCGGGCAGAACGCGCTCAACCAGGTCGAGATCTTCAAGGAGATCGCGGGCGTCAGCGGCCTGGTGGTGACCAAGCTCGACGGCACGGCGCGGGGCGGCATCCTCGTCGCCATCGCCGAGCGCTTCAAGCTGCCGATCAACGCCATCGGCATCGGCGAGGGTCTCGAAGATCTGAAGCCGTTCGACGCGCAAGACTTCGCGCGCGCGATCGCCGGAGCAAAGAGCGAGAATGAAGCCGCCGCTTGAGCGCAAGGCAGCGCCCGCCAGGCAAGCGGCCACCGAGCCGGCGGTCCTGCCCAAGCTCGCCATCGAGCTCGGGCCGCTGCTGATCTTCTTCGCCGGAAATGCCGTAGCCGGGATCTATGCCGGCACGGCCGCCTTCATGATGGCGACGCTGATCTCGCTCGCGGCGGCGTGGATGCTCTATCACAAGCTGCCGGTGATGCCGCTCGTCAGCGCCGCCATCGTGCTCGTATTCGGAGGCCTCACGCTCTATCTCCGCGACGAGACCTTCATCAAGCTCAAGCCGACCATCGTCTATACGCTGTTCGCGGTGCTGCTGGCGGCGGGACTTCTGTTCAAGAAGCCGGTGCTCGAGCTGCTGTTCGGCCCGGTGTTCAACCTGACCGAGGAGGGGTGGCGCAAGCTCACTTTGCGCTGGGCGGCCTTCTTCGTCGCCATGGCCATCGTCAACGAGATGGTGTGGCGCAATTTCTCGACCGATGCCTGGGTCAGCTTCAAGGCGTTCGGCTTCCTGCCGCTCACCTTCCTGTTCGCGCTCGCGCAAGTGCCGTTGATGCAGCGCCACGGCGAGCCGCCGGCCGGCGAAGCCGGTGATCCTGAATAAGAAAAAGCGCGTGAGCCGCCGCTTAAGGCTATTCCGCTTGTTCCGGCTTGCGTCCCTTGCAAGCGAATTTTGCGTACCGATATCAACCAAACCGGCCCCGTTTTCGTTACCAGGGGATGCGGATTATTGTGCGTTGCCCTGCAACCTCTCGTTTGCTGTTCCCGTTTTCGGGTTGTACAAGGGAGAGCGAAGCGCTTGGAATGCTAGGGGCAGCCAATTGGAGATACACGCTCCACGCGAAGTGGGGCGGGTGGCAAAATGGTTAAAGGAGGGAGAGACCACCTCGACCGCTCCGCGATGCATCTACTTCATCGCGCGGGTCAATGCGCGGCCGACATCTTCGCGTCGGAGGCGCGGACGAGCGGGCTTACGCCGCGCCAATTCGCCGTGCTGACCATCGTCGCCGAGGAGGAAGGTCTGACCCAGACCGATCTGGTCGATCGGACCGGCATCGACCGCTCGACGCTTGCCGACATCGTCGGGCGACTGCTCGGACGCGGGCTGATCCAGCGCCGCCGCGCCAAGGACGATGCCAGGGCCTATGCGATCAAATTGACGCCGCAGGGCACCAAATCGCTGCGCGACGCGCAGCCCGGCGCCGCAGCCGCCGATCAGAAGCTGCTGGCGAACCTTTCCCCCGCCAAGCGGCAAGAGTTCCTCGAGTCGCTCAATCTGATCGTCACCACCATCCGCAAATAGAGGTCAGCCTTGCGGCTTGCTGCCCGATGGCTTCAGCAGCGGCAGGATCTTGTCCTTGATCGCGGCCTCGGTGAGAGGGCCGACATGGCGATAGGCGATTTTGCCGTCGCCTGTCACCACATAGGTCTCGGGCACGCCGTAGACGCCGAAGTCGATTGCCGTGCGGCCGGACGCATCGGCGCCGACCCTTGCATAAGGATTGCCGTAGCGGCCGAGGAAGCGCCGGGCCGACGCCTGATCGTCCTTGTAGTCGATGCCGTAAAGCCTGATGCCCGGCTGCTTGCTCAGCGCAAGCAGCAGCGGATGCTCGACCTGGCACTCCACGCACCACGAGGCGAATACATTGACGATGGTGGGCTCGCCTTGGGCGAGGTCGGTCGAGGCAAAGCCCTGAACCGGTGCGCCGTCGGCGCTTAAGCCTTCGATCGGCGGCAGCGTGAACTCGGGCACAGTCTTGCCGATCAAGGGCGATGGCAGCAGCGAGGGATCGCCGGCATGCAGCGCGTACCAGAACAGGCCGGCGAGCACGGCGAAGATCAACAGCGGCAAAGCCAGCCCGAACCGCCGCAGTGACGGAGCGCGCGTCGCTTCGCTCGCAACCTGCTTTTTCGCTTCGCTCATGGCGCGCTCTTCCGCTTCGGCTTCGGCTTGCTCGGCGCGGATTTCGGCGCGGCCGAGCGGCGCCTGATGCCTCTGGCCTCGAGCTCGGCGAGAATGCGCCGCTGCTTGCGGTCGTCCTCGACGATCGATGCGGCAAGGGCGGCCACGGCGACGAAGGTCACGGCATAGGCGGCGAGGATGAAGATCGCGTGCGGGCCGAGATCAGGCATGGCTTTCCGCTCACGCCTCGACCAGAGCGGCGCGCTCGACTTGGCTTTGCTGTAGCGCGCGCACGCGGCGGCGCAAGATCTCGGCGCGCATGGCGATGAGATGCAGCAGCACGAACAGCAGGGTGAAGGCAACCGCCATCACCAACAGCGGCCAGAGCATGGCGGGGTCGATGGTCGGGCCGCCCATGCGGATGATGCTGGCCGGCTGGTGCAGCGTGTTCCACCAATCGACCGAGAATTTGATGATGGGGACGTTGACGGCGCCGACCAGAGCGAGAATCGCGGCGGCGCGCCCGGCGCGGCCCGGCTCCTCGATCGATTGCCACAGCGCGATCAGCCCGAGATAGAGCAGGAACAGCACGAGCACCGAGGTAAGCCGCGCGTCCCACACCCAATAGGTGCCCCACATCGGCTTGCCCCACAGCGAGCCGGTGACCAGCGCAATGAAGGTGAAGGTGGCGCCGATCGGCGCCGCGGTCTTGGCGGCGACGTCGGCGAGAGGGTGCCGCCAGATCAGCGTGCCGAGCGCGGCGATGGCGATCAGCACATAGCCGAACATGGCGAGCCAGGCGGCGGGCACATGGATGAACATGATCCGCACCGTCTCGCCCTGCTGATAATCGGGCGGCGCCACGAAAAACGAGAGATAGAGCCCGACGCCGAGAAGGATGAGCGTTGCCGCGGTCAACCAGGGGACGATGCGGTCGACGAGGCTCATAAACCGGGTCGGATTGGCGAGGCTGATCATCGGGTTGATCTAGTGGGTTTGGCTCATAGTGGCAATGCGCGGGTCGCTCCCTCCCCCTTGAAGGGGGAGGTTTGGAGTTTGTTGCATCATTACGGCAGACATGCGGGTTCCTTGCCGCGGCGCGGATCACGCGTCCGGAGTTTGATCCGATTTTCCCCCGAGGGGGATGGCGCGCCGGAAGGCGCAAATCCTAGGCTCGTGCCTTGCGGCACGCAGGCGCCTCGCGGCGCGCCAAGCGCTTCACGCAGCAGCGGCAAGCGCATGTATTCGCGAACGTTTTCCGGCAACGGGCCCTGCTTTCGTCCGGTCCACGCGCTTGAAGTTGCGCTGACCGATCCATCAGCCAGCTCCTGGCAGGACCTCCTATTGGGTCCGGAGGGAGCTCCGATGCCGCCCGAGTTCCTGCTTGCGAGAAGGCCCGCGGGCGCCGCACCCCGTCCCGCCTCACGACGCCTCGAGAAACGCCCTTAAGTGGACGAGGTGAGTGCATGATACGCGAGGTTTGGAGGGCGGGGATAAGGTCCGAAGCTGTCGGGTTCGACGGCTTGCCCGGCCGTACCCGGTGAAATCAAGTCCGCCAGTTGTTGCAAAAGGGGTCGAAGATTTTCATGATCCGCTCGCGCCATTGAGCGTTCGATCGCAAAGATCGCGTGACGTATGTGAGCGAGTGCTGCGCCGCGCCCGCGAAGTGCTCGTGCTGCATCCTGTCATGGCGATAAGCCGCCCGGATCGCAGGGCAAGTCACGCACCGAACGCCAGCCGATAGAGTTCTGCAGTACCGGCTCACCGTTGACGAATGCGCTCGCCGCTATCGCGCACTGGTCGAACTGCTGAGCGAGGCTGATCGCGATCGTGTCCAGCGTCGAGCGCCTGCCTCAGGACGAGTCGGATGCGAAGAACCGCGCGCGAAGGCGGGAGCATACATGCGCATCGCAACGAGCAATGGAATCGTCTCTGCGCTGCCGTGGGTCTTCTGACCGGTTCAGGCTGGCCGTAGGCGGCGCCGAACTGGGTTCTGTCTCTCACCGCAAATCAGCGCAGGGCGGTGCGGAGCGCGGCGGCGGCGGCGAGCGGGGCGAGCACGATGCTGGCCAAGCTGAATGCGCACAGCATCAGGAATGGCGGCCAGGGCGAGGCGGGGCCGGTGATCGCGGCAGACGCCGTCGCCACGCCGAAGATCAGCACCGGCACATAAAGCGGCAGCACCAGAAGCGCGAGCAGGAGCCCGCTCCGCCGCAAGCCGAGCGTCAGGCTCGCGCCGATCGCGGCGACGAAGCTCACCGCCGGCGTGCCGGCGAGCATCGACAACACCAGCAGCGGAATCGCCTCGAGCGGCAGATTGAGCAGGAGCCCTAACACTGGCGCGATCAGCGCCAGCGGCACGCCGGTGGTGAGCCAATGGGCGAGGCTCTTGATGGCGGCGACCAGCGGCAGAGGCAGCGGTCCGGTGATCAGCACGTCGAGCGCGCCGTCCTCGTAATCGTTGTGGAAGATGCGGTCGGCCGAGAGCAGCGCGGCGAGCAGCAGCGCCACCCACAACATGCCCGGCGCGATGCGCGACAGAAGATTGAGGTCGGGGCCGAGGCCCAAGGGCGTGATGGCGACGACGACGAGATAGAAGCCGAGCGCGACGCCGATGGCGCCGCCCTCGCGGAAGGCGAGCTTCACGTCGCGGCGAAGCAAGAGCGAGGGCCGCGCTCACGCGACACGCTCCTTGCCGCCAAGCGCGAGTCTGTGCGCGAATTTGGTCTTGAGCGGGGTGTGGCTCGCGACGAGCGCAATGCCGCCTGCGTCGAGGTGATCCTTGATGGCCGTGTCGAGCAGCCTGACCGACGCAGCGTCGAGCGAGACTTGCGGCTCGTCGAGCAGCCAGACGGGGCGGGGCGCGGCGAACAGGCGCGACAGCGCGAGCTTGCGTTTCTGTCCCGCCGAGAGGAGACCGGCGGGAAGCTCGGCAAGCGAGCCAAGCCCGAAAGCGGCAAGCGAGCGGTCGAGACTTCCGCCATCGCCGTCCAGAAACGCGGCCCAGAAGGCGAGGTTCTCGCGCACGCTGAAGCTCGCCTTCACCGCGTTCAGATGGCCGACATAATGGCAAAGCTCCGGGATCTCGGCGTCGGCGCCCGCGCCCTCGAGGTCGAGCCGCCCTGCGGCAAGCGGCAGCAGCCCGGCGATCTGCCGCAACAGGCTGGTCTTGCCCGCGCCGTTGGGCCCGCTCACCAGCAGCGCCTCCCCGGGCCGAAGCGCGAAACTCAGGCCGTCGAAGACGGTCCGCCCGCCGCGCTGGCAGCTCAAGTCGTAAGCGGCGAGGCCGATCTTCAGCGGCATTTGCTCAGGTTTTGCGCAAGTTGAGACTGGGAAAGGCAGAAGAAGCGGCGAATTCAGTCTCTTCGCGTCATTGTCTCGTTGCCGCAAGGGCTTTTATATAGGCTTGAAGCGCGCAAGCCTAAGCCAGGAGCCGTTTCTCCGGGATGGCGGGACCGTCCCGGACGACATTTGGCCACGCCTTTGCATGCGCTTCGACCATGACTGCCACGTCCGAAGGAGATCAAGTTGACCGCGGCGCTCGATTCCTCGCTCGACAGCTTCAATTGCCGGCGCACGCTCGAGGTCGACGGGCGAGGCCTACGATTATTTCGACCTGAAGGAGGCCGAGGCCAACGGGCTGACCGGGATTTCCAGCCTGCCCTTCTCGCTCAAGGTGCTGCTGGAAAATCTGCTGCGCCACGAGGATGGGCGGAGCGTCACCGCCGACGATATTCGCGGCGTGGCCGAGTGGCTGAAGGAGCGCAGGAGCGACAAGGAGATCGCCTTCCGGCCCGGCGCGGGTGCTGATGCAGGATTTCACCGGCGTGCCGGCGGTGGTCGATCTCGCCGCCATGCGCGATGCCATGGCGGCGCTCGGCGGCGATCCGAACAAGATCAATCCGCTGGCGCCGGTCGATCTCGTCATCGACCATTCGGTGATGGTCGACGCCTTCGGCTCGGACAAGGCGTTCCAGATCAATGTCGACAAGGAATATGAGCGGAACGGCGAGCGCTATGCGTTCTTGCGCTGGGGCGCGGGCGCCTTCGACAATTTCCGCGTGGTGCCGCCCGGCACCGGCATCTGCCACCAGGTCAATCTCGAATATCTGGCGCAGACGGTGTGGACCAAGCAGGCGAATGGCGGCAACCCGCTCGCCTTTCCCGACACGCTGGTCGGCACCGACAGCCACACCACCATGGTCAACGGGCTTTCGGTGCTCGGCTGGGGCGTCGGCGGCATCGAGGCGGAAGCGGCGATGCTCGGCCAGCCGATCTCCATGCTGATCCCCGAGGTGGTCGGCTTCCGGCTGACCGGCGAGTTGAAGGACGGCGTCACCGCGACCGACCTGGTGCTGACCGTCACCGAGATGCTGCGGCGCTCCGGCGTGGTCGGCAAGTTCGTCGAGTTCTTCGGCATCGGTCTCGCCAATCTGCCGCTCGAGGACCGCGCCACCATCGCCAACATGGCGCCGGAATATGGGGCGACCTGCGGCTTCTTCCCGGTCGACGAGGAGACGCTGGCTTATCTGAAAGCCACCGCGCGCAAGAAGAAGCGCATCGCGCTGGTCGAGGACTACGCCAAGGCGCAAGGGCTGTACCGCGAGAGCGATACGCCGGACCCGGTGTTCACCAAGCTGCTCGCCCTCGACCTCGGCGACGTCGAGCCCTCGCTCGCCGGACCGAAGCGTCCGCAGGACCGCGTGCCGCTGACCAAGGCGGCGGCCGCCTTCGCCGACGCGCTCGACAAGGAATACGGCAAGGCGCACGAGGCCGATAAGCGGGTGGCGGTGAAGGGCAGGAATTTCGACCTCGGCCATGGCGACGTGGTGATCGCGGCCATCACCTCCTGCACCAACACGTCGAACCCTTACGTGATGATCGCCGCCGGGCTCGTCGCCAAGAACGCGGTGAAGCGCGGCCTGGGCGTGAAGCCCTGGGTCAAGACCTCGCTTGCACCGGGCTCGCAGGTGGTCACCGACTATCTCGACAAGGCCGGCCTGCAGAAGGACCTCGACACGCTCGGCTTCAATCTGGTCGGCTATGGCTGCACCACCTGCATCGGCAATTCCGGGCCGTTGCCCGAGGAGATCTCGCACACCATCCACGAGAACGGGCTCGCGGTCGCCGCGGTGCTCTCGGGCAATCGCAATTTCGAGGGCCGCGTCAATCACGACGTGCGCGCCAATTATCTCGCTTCGCCGCCGCTCGTGGTCGCCTATGCGTTGGCCGGCTCGGTCAGGCTCGATCTCACGACCGAACCGCTCGGGCTCGATGCAGACGGCGAGCCGGTCTATCTCAAGGACCTCTGGCCGTCGGCCAAGCAGATCGCCAAGACGGTGCGCAAGGCGGTGAAGCGCGAGATGTTCAAGGAGCGCTATGGCGACGTGTTCCGCGGCGATCCCGAATGGCGCAAGATCGAGGTGAAGGGCGGGCTCACTTATGGCTGGGACACCAACTCGACCTATGTGCAGAACCCGCCTTACTTCGCCGAGATGTCGCTGACGCCTTCGCCGGTCACCGATGTCGACGGCGCGCGCATTCTCGGGCTGTTCCTCGACTCCATTACCACCGACCATATCTCGCCTGCGGGGAGCATCAGGCGCGACAGCCCCGCCGGGCGCTATCTGATCGGCCATGGCGTCGCGCCGCACGATTTCAATTCCTACGGCTCGCGGCGCGGCAATCACGAGGTGATGATGCGCGGCACCTTCGCCAATACGCGCATCAAGAACCAGATGGTGCCTGGGATCGAAGGCGGCGTCACCGTGCATTATCCGTCCGGAGAGAAGCTGGCGATCTACGACGCGGCGATGCGCTACGCGGCCGAGGGCGTGCCGCTCGTCATCTTCGCCGGCAAGGAATACGGCACCGGCTCGTCGCGCGACTGGGCGGCCAAGGGCACGCGGCTGCTCGGCGTGCGCGCGGTGATCGCCGAGAGCTTCGAGCGCATCCACCGCTCAAACCTGATCGGCATGGGCGTGCTGCCGCTCGTGTTCGCCGAGGGCATGTCGTGGAAGCTGCTGGGCCTCAAGGGCGACGAGACAGTGAGCCTCAAGGGGCTCGCCGAGATCAAGCCGATGCAGTGGCTGGAGGCGGACATCGTTTACGCTAATGGCGAGACGCGCGCAGTGCCGCTCCGCGCGGCGATCGATACGTTCGACGAGCTCGACTATTTCCGCAATGGCGGCATTCTGCACTACGTGCTGCGCGGGCTTGCCCGCGACGCGGCTTAGAGCGGATTTCTCATGACATGGATCAGTCTCGTCATGGCCGGGCTTGTCCCGGCCATCCACGTCTTATGCCGATTTGGAAAATTCGTGGATGCCCGGCACTTCGGCCGGGCATGACGAGGCGTGAGCCGGGGGATGCAGTCACTCAGTTGTGACCTCGGGGTGAGCCGTTTTTGCCGGAAATTTCGCCGCGCATCCTGCATGCTAGGAGCCATGAGGCCATCGTTACGCAGAACCGCCCGCGCCTGGCTTGGCGTGGCGCTTATGGGCTTCGCCGCGCCGTCAATGGCGCAGCCCCCCAATGCCGCCGGCCAAGCCAAGGCCGTGCTCGAGCTGTTCACCAGCCAAGGCTGCTCGTCCTGCCCGCCGGCCGACGCGCTGCTGGCGCAACTCGGCAAGCAGCCTGGCCTCATCACGCTGTCCTACTCGGTCGACTATTGGAACTATCTCGGCTGGCACGACACGCTCTCCAGCGCGGCCAATAGCGAGCGCCAGCGCGAATATGCGCGCGTGCGCGGCGACGGCAGGGTCTATACGCCGCAGATCGTGGTCGACGGCATCTTCCACGAGAACGGCAGCAACGAAGCGGCGATCGAGATGGCGATGCGCAATGCCGCCAAGCGGCTGCAAGACGTCAAGGTCCCCGTCGCCATGCATGCCGAAGGCGATACGCTGGTGATTGGCATCGGCGCGGCGCCGGAGAAATCGGACAAGCGGGCGGGGACGGTCTGGCTCGCCATCGCCAAGGATGAAGAGACGGTCGCCATCACCCGCGGCGAGAATCGCGGGCGCAGTCTCAGCTATCACCATCCGGTGAGAGACTTGACCCCGGTCGGCATGTGGGAGGGCGAAGCGATGACGCTCAGGCTGCCGCTGAAAGACTTGAAGGCGATGGGCGGCGACTGCCTGGTCGCTCTGCTGCAGGTGGAGAATGCCGGGCCGATCCTCGGCGCCGCCGAGTACGAGCTGCTCTAATCGCGATCGCCACTGAAGAGCACCCCAAAACCAAACGGGCCGGCGAGCCGACCCGTTCGACGCGTTGCCTCTTGGAAGGAAGTGGCCCGGTCCGAGAGAAGACCCCGGGGGGGCTGGGGGGCTGAGATTCCGAAGACCTCTCCGTTGGACCGGGCCGAGAGGCAACATTGATGATCATACGGTTCTTTGGGGCGTGGCAACGGCTGAACTTGGGCCGAACTGTGATTTATGTTTCGTTATGTTACACCTCGTGTAACCCGCGGCTCCGGCTTGAATTTCCTTAAACCTCGGCTCATCATGAAGCTTCCGTTACAGGAGGCGCGCATTGAGCGAAACGGAACCCATAATCTTGCCGCTGGCCCGTAGGGTCGGCGGCAACGCACATCTTCCCGAGGTCTCACCTCGACGCGGCGACATCTCATTCGATCGCCGGGAACTCACCCAAATCCTGAATGTCTACGGTCGGAAAGTGGCGAGCGGCGAATGGCGCGATTACGCCATCGACACGCTGAAGGAGAAGGCCGTGTTCTCGGTGTTCCGGCGCGCTAGCGAAACCCCGCTCTATCGCATCGAGAAGGCGCCGAAGCTGGCGCGGCGGCAGGGCGCCTATAGCGTGATCGCGGCGACCGGGCTGATCCTGAAGCGCGGGCACGATCTCGCGCGGGTGCTGCGGGCGCTCGACAAGGGCCTGCGCCTGGTCGAGGCTTAGCGGCCGGCCGTGATCTAGGCTAGGCCGCTCGGTCGTCGGTCTTGGCGGCCTCGCCGAACTGCTCGAAGGCGTCGAGCGCGTGGCTCGCATACATGACCGACGGGCCTGCCCCCATATAGATCGCCATACCGAGCGCTTCGGTGACTTCCGCACGCGAGGCGCCCTGCTGCAAGGCGGCCTTGACGTGGAACGCGATGCAATCGTCACACCTCAAGGCGACGGCGATGGCGAGCGCAATCAACTCCTTGGTCTTGGTGTCGAGTGCCTGCGGCGCCAGGGCTCCCTGCGAAATCGCGGCAAACGCCTTCATCACTTCGGGCATGGCCTGACGCAGGTCTCGCAGCCGAGGCGACAATTCCTTCGTCATCTCCGGCCAATCCGTCATCTCTCTCTCCGACTGTGCGCTCTCTTAGTGGATCACAGGGTATCGGCAGGGAGCGGAGGGCAGCCTTGACCTCGATCAACAAGGCGCCCGATGCGGAGTCAAACAAAAGGCCCCGGCGAAATGCCGGGGCCTTGGTGTTTGTGGCTGATGCTTTCGCTTAGCGGCGATCGCCGAACAGCTGCAGCAGCATCATGAACAGGTTGATGAAGTCGAGATAGAGCCTGAGCGCTCCCATCACGGCCTTGCGGCCGGACACCGACCCATCGTCGTTGACGCTGTACATCTCCTTGATCTGCTGGGTGTCGTAGGCGGTCAGCCCGGCGAACACCAGCACGCCGATCACCGACACCGCGAATTGCAGCGCGGTCGAGCCGATGAACAGGTTCACCAGCGAGGCGATGATGATGCCGATGAGGCCCATGAACAGGAACGAGCCCCAGCCCGACAGATCGCGGCTCGTGGTGTAACCCCACAGGCTCAGCGCGCCGAACGAGGCCGCGGTGATGAAGAACACCCGCGCGATGCTCTCCCCGGCATAGACGAGGAAGATCGAGGAGATCGAGGCGCCCATCAGCGCGGCGAATACCCAGAAGGAGATCTGGGCCGCGCTTAGGCTCATCGAGTTGATGCGCGCCGAGAGGAAGAACACAAGGGCCAGCGGGGCGAAGATCACGACCCACTTGAAGGCGCTTGCGAACATAAACTGGCCGAAGGGTGTCAAGCCCGTGATCGTGCCATCCGCGCCCGTCACCACCGACATGGCATAGATCGCGTAGGCCACCACGCCGGTGATCGCCACGCCGCTCGCCATGTAGTTGTAGACGCGAATCATATAGGCCCGCAGGCCCTGATCGATCACTTCCGCTCGGCCGACGGTCGTGCCTTGCGCGTAACGTCTGTCGAGATCCGCCATTTTTAGAAGGGTCCTTTCCCCAAGCTGCTTGAACAGTTCACGATTAAGCACTTTGGACACGAATATGGGGGGCATAGTGTCCTCGCGCAAGATGACGCCAGCGTGTAAGCGTACGGTAGCCGCTATTCCGCCCTGAGATAGGGGGCCGCCTTGGCCGACAGCACCCGCCAGGTGGCCACCGCGCCGATCCCCAGCACGAAGGCAAGCGCGAGCAGGACCGTTCCCCCCGCGGCAAGCGGCGAGAACACGAACTCCACGTCGAACGCCCATTTGCACAGCGCCCAGGCGGTCGCCGTGGCGATCAGCACGGCCAGCACCGCCGTGGCGAGCCCGAGCAGGCCGAATTCGAGCAGCTCGGCGCGAAGGATGCGCCCGCGCGTGGCGCCGAGCGTCTTGAAGATCACCGCCAGATATTTGCGCCGCTCCTGGCCGGCGGCGACGGCGCCGGCCAGCACGGCGGCGCCGATCAGCAAGGTCACGCCGGCCGTCGCCCCGATCGCCGTCATCAGCTTGCCGAGCAGCTCCTTGGCGGCCTCGACGATGTCGCCGACCCTGATGGCGGTGACGAGCGGGAAGCGCTCGCCAAGCGCCTGGAGCACCTTGCTCTCCTGGTCGGGCGGGGTGCCCTTGGGGAATTCGAGCGTGGTGAGCATGCGGTGCGGCGCGCCTTCGAGCGTGTTCGGCGAGAACACCATGACGAAATTGATGGCGAGCGATTCCCAGTCGATCTTGCGCAAAGAGGCGATGGTCGCCTCGACATTGCGACCGAGGATGTTGACGGTGATGGGATCGCCGAGCTTCAGCCCGAGCCCCTTGGCGAGCTCGGCGTCGAAGGAGACGAGCGGCGGGCCCTTATAGTCCGTCGGCCACCATTCGCCCTCGACGATTTCGGAATCGCGCGGCACGGTGTCGGTATAGGTCAGCCCGCGATCGCCCGAGAGCACCCAGCGCGAATCCGGCTCGGCCTCGACCTTCTCGGCCGGAACGCCGTTCAGCGCAACGATGCGCCCGCGCAGCATCGGCGCGTCGTCGAGCTTGGCGGCGGGCTCGACGGCGAGCACCGTATTGTAGAAGCTGTCGAGATCGGCGGCCTCCACATCCAGGAAGTAATAAGCCGGAGCGTCGACCTCGATATTGCTCTCGATCTCGGTCAGCAGCGAGCGGTGGATCAGCGCGACGGCGACGAGAAGCCCCAGGCCAAGTCCGAGCGAGACGGTGATGGAGCGGGCAAGCGAACCGGGGGAGCCGATGCTGGCAAGCGCGAGCCCGAGCGATGGCGGCCTGGCGCGGCGGAACCTCGATGCGTAGCGCTGCACCAGCAGGCCGAAACCGGTGAGCAGCAGAAAGGCGAGCACGATGCCGGCGGAGATCGAGGCGGTGATGGCGCGCTCCTCGGAGGCGGCGATGGCGAGCACGAACAGCGCGACGCCGGCCGCCGCCGAGCCAAGCGCATAAGGCCAGGCCGAGCGCTCGCGCTCCTCGCTGAGATGGGAGCGCATCAGCACCGCCGGCGAGACGCTCGCGGCGCGGCCGAGCGGCCAGAGCACGAACAGCACCATGGTGAGGAGGCCGGCGAGCGCCGCGGTGAGCAGCGGCAACGGATGCGGCTCGACGGCAAGCGCGATGGGGAGCGCGTCCGCGTAGAGCGCCGAGAGCAGGGCAGGGGTCAGCGCGCCGATGACGAGGCCGATGGCGATGCCGAGCAGCGCCAGCATCAGCGCCTGGAGCAGATAGACCTTGAGCACGAGCCGGCTCGGCGCGCCGAGGCATTTGAAGGTGGCGATGATGTCGCGCTTCTTCGCCATATAGCTCTGGATGGCATTGCCGACGCCGATGCCGCCGAGCAGCAGCGCGGTCAGCCCGACGAAGCTGACGAATTGGGTGAAGCGGTCGGCGTCGCGGCGCAGCGACGGCGCGGGGTCGGTCCAGTCGCGGATGGCGAAGCCGCTTTGCGGAAACTTGCTCTCGATGCCTTGCCGCGCCGCCTTGAGCGCGTCCTTGTCCGAGGCGCGATCCTCGGGAAGCTTCACCCGATAGGTCCAACGGATGAGACTTCCGGGCTGCACCAGCCCGGTGCGGGCCAGCGTCTCGCGCGACATCAACAGCTTCGGGCCGTAAGCCAGGCGGTCGGCAAGCCGGTCGGGCTGTTGCCCAAGAATGCCGCCGATGGTGACCTTGGCCTCGCCGATGGTGAGCGGGCTGCCGATCTCGACGCCGAGCCGATCGAGCAGTGCGCGCTCCACCAGCACGATGCCGGGAAAGCGCCAGGCCAAGCCGGCGTTCTCCGGCTCCAACACGACGACCTCGCCGTAAAGCGGATAGGCATCGTCGACGGCCTTCACCTCGATCAGGACGCTCTTGCCGTCGTCAGCCCGGGCCATGGCGCGGAAGCTCGCCGATTCGCTCACCTGGCCCAGCGCATCGAGCGCCGCGCGCTCCTGGGCGTCGGCCTGGCGGTGGATCAACTCGTAAGAGAGGTCGCCGCCGATCAAGAGCCGCCCCTGCCGCGCCAAGGCCTCGTCGAAGGAGGCCGCGAGCGAGCCGATCGCCGCCACCGCGGCGACGCCAAGGGCGATGCAGAGCACGAAGACGGTGAGCCCGCCGGCCCCGGCGCGGAGCTCGCGCAGAGCGATTGAGAGCGCAAGCGGCAGCCTGAAGCCCGGGTTAGCGGGCGCCACGGTCGCGCTTGAAGCGGTCACGATGCGGCAACCTTGCGCTTGGCGCCGGCGCTCACAATCCGGCCATCGGCGAGGCTCACGATGCGGTCGCAGCGTTTGGCGAGGGTCCGGTCATGGGTGATGAGCAGCAAGGTCGCGCCGGTGCGCTGCTTCAGGCCGAACAGCAGATCCATCACCTCGCCGCCGGTGGCGAGATCGAGATTGCCGGTCGGCTCGTCGGCGAGGATGAGCGAGGGGCGGGTGCCGAGAGCGCGGGCGATCGCCACGCGTTGCTGCTCGCCGCCGGAGAGCTGGCCGGGGAAATGGGCTTCGCGATGGCTGAGCCCGACCTCGGCAAGTGCCGCGCGGCCCAAGTCGAACGCATCGTCGCGGTCGAGGAACTCGAGCGGCAGCGCCACGTTCTCGAGCGCGGTCATGGTCGGCACGAGGTGGAAGGATTGGAACACGATGCCGATATTGGCGGCACGGAGCCGCGCCAGGCTGTCCTCGTCGAGGCCGGCATAGTCGGTGTCGAGCACCTGCACGCGACCGCTCGTGGCGCGTTCGAGCCCGGCGATGACCATCAGCAGGGTCGACTTGCCGGAGCCGCTTGGGCCCACCACGGCAATGGCGTCGCCCGTCTGCACGCCGAGGTCGATGCCGCGCAGGATCGCGACGGGGCCCGCGCGCGAGGGCAGGGTCACATGCAAATCTTCGAGCGCGATAGCCGAGTTGCGACGCTGTTTCAGAGTGTGATCCATGGGCGGGGGGTGATGAGTGACTGACAGATGGCACGCGAATCGCCAATAGAGAAGGGCAAAGAGGTCGAAAAGATGAAACGTGCCGTTTGTGCCGTAATCGCGCTTGGCGCGTGCCTTGTGCTTGCGCCATTGCACAGGATCGAGGCAGAACCGCGTGTGCCGGTGATCGTAGCCTTTGGCGACAGCCTGACCGCGGGGTATTTGCTGCCGCAGGACCAAGCCTTTCCCGCTCAGCTCGAAGCTGCGCTGAAAGCGCGCGGCCACCAGGTGACGGTGGTCAATGCCGGCGTGTCGGGCGACACCGCCGCGGCGGGGCTGGCGCGGCTCGATTGGTCGCTGCCGGACGACGCCAGCGCCGTCATCATCGAGCTTGGCGCCAACGACGCGCTGCAAGGCGTGCCGGTCGAAGGCACCAAGCAAGCGCTCACCAAGATCATCGAGAAAGTGCAGGCGAAGGGCTTGCCCATCCTGCTCGCCGGCATGGAGGCGCCGCGCAACATGGGCAAGGATTATGTCGACCAGTTCCGCGCGATCTACACCGATCTCGCGGAGCGCTATCATCTCATCCTCTATCCGTTCTTTCTGGAGGGCGCCGCGCTCAACGACGGCATGATGCTGAACGACGGCCTGCATCCCAACGCCAAAGGCGTGGCGGCGATCGTCGAGGGCATTCTGCCCAAGGTCGAGGAGCTGCTGGCGGAGGTCGAGACGAAGCAACAGGGCTCCAACTGAGCCGCGCGGCCCCGATTGTTTCTCGATCCGGAGTGCCTACCTGTAAATGCAGTGCTCTCCACCTAGCGGACGGTCATTCATGAAGACATTCATTCTCACCGCGGCCATCGTCATCGGCTTCGCGCTGCCCGGCGGAGCGGCCTTGGCGCATCACGGCTGGGCCTGGACCACCGGCAAGAACATCGAGCTCGCCGGCGTCATCAAAGAGGTGAAGCTCGGCAATCCGCACGGCGTGCTCAAACTCGATGTCGATGGCGTGACCTGGGCGGTGGAGGTCGGCCAGCCTTGGCGAAATTCGCAGGCCGGCCTGCAAGACGGCGATCTGGCGGAAGGCGTCGCGATCCGGGCCATCGGCGAACCGGCGGCCGACGCTTCCGACAAGCGGCTGAAGGCCGAGCGGCTGTTCATCGGCGACCGGGAATACGTGCTCTATCCGGACCGCGACTAGCTCCGCATGGAGACTTTCCTTGCCGCGCTAGAAGCGAGCGGTCCCGCGCAGTTCCTTCGCGACTCGCGCTGGGGCTACGCCGCGGTGAACGGCGCGCATATTTTGGGAATCGCTCTTCTGGTCGGCGCGGTGCTGCCGCTCAATCTGCGACTGCTAGGTGTTTGGCGCAGCATCCCGCAGGCCGATCTGATCCGCGTGCTGGTTCCGGCCGCGATCGCCGGCTTCGCGCTGGCGGCGATCACCGGTGCCATGCTGTTTTCCGTGCGGGCGCAGGAATACGCCGAGATCGGATTTTTCCAGTTGAAGCTCGCGCTGATATTCCTGGGCGTGCTGTCGGCGGCGATGCTGCATCGCCGCTACGGGTACACGCTCGAAGGCGCGAGCGGATCACGGGTCGGCTGGCATGCGTTGATCTCGATCGGGTGCTGGGTCGGGGCACTGGCCTGTGGGCGGCTCATCGCCTTCGCCGATTGAACCAACGGAAAGGATCTCGCATGAAATCAATCGTTCTGGCGCTCGCTGTCGCCGCCTCGTCAGTCGCCGCGCAGGCCGGCGAGGCCGTGACCTACACGGTCGACGGCGAGACATTCGAGGGCTACCGGACAAAAGCCGCAGGTCCTTCCAAGGGATCGGTGTTCATCATTCACGATTGGGACGGCCTCACCGATTACGAGATGAAGCGCGCGGACATGCTTGCCGCGATGGGCTACGACGCTTTTGCCGTCGATCTTTACGGCAAGGGGAACCGCCCGGTCGAGATCGCCGACAAGAAGAAGGAGACCGGCCGGCTGTACCAGGACCGGGAGCGGATGCGCAGCCTCATGCTCGGCGGCCTCGAGGAAGCCCGCAAGGCGGGCGCGGCCAAGGCCGTGGTGATGGGCTATTGCTTCGGCGGCGCCGCGGCGCTCGAATTGGCCCGCTCGGGCAGCGCCAAGGACATCGCCGGATATGCGAGCTTCCACGGCGGACTCAAGACGCCTGACGGGCAGAAATATCCCTCCGCCACACCGCCCATTTTCATCGCTCATGGCGGCGCCGACACCTCCGTCAGCATGGACGACGTCGCGGCGCTGTCGCGCGAGCTGGAGAGCGCCGGCGTGGTTTACGAGATCCAGGTCTATTCGGGCGCGCCGCATGGCTTCACCGAATGGGAGCTCGGACCGCTACCAGAAGCGTGCCGACGAGCAATCCTGGGATGCATTCACGGACTTTCTCGCCACGAATTTGACTCCCTAGCCTCACCCGGCAGGCCGCGCACGGACATCGACGTCATCGCCGGGCTTGACCCGGCGATCCAGGGGCTGCTTGCTCTGAGCCTGTTGCCCTGGATGCCCGGGTCAAGCCCGGGCATGACGAGGAGGGGACGGGGGTTGGCCACCATCTACGATCTCAAGCCGCGCTTCCAGGCCCTGCTCAGGCCGCTCGCCGATGCGCTGGTGCGCGCGGGGCTCAGCGCCAATGACGTGACGCTCGGCGCGCTGCTGCTCAGCGTCGCGCATGGCGCGTGGATCGCGCTGATGCCCGCCTCGCCCTGGCCGCTGTTGCTGCTTCCCGTCACGCTGTTCCTGCGCATGGCGTTCAACGCCATCGATGGGATGATGGCACGCGAGCACGGCCAGGCGAGCGCGCAAGGCGCGGTGCTGAACGAGCTATCGGACGTGATCGCCGACGCGGCGCTCTATCTTCCCTTCGCGCTGATTCCCGGCCTCGATGCGCCGCTCGTGGTGCTGGTGGTGATGGCCGGCATCGTCGCGGAGATGGCGGGCGCGCTCGGGCCCATGATCGGCGTGAAGCGCTGCTATGCCGGGCCGCTGGGAAAAAGCGACCGCGCGTTTGCCTTCGGCCTGCTCGCGGTGTTGCTGGGGCTCGGCCTCACGCCCGGGCTGTGGAGCACGCTCTATCTCGCGGCGCTCTTGCTTCTCTCGGTGCTGACCATGCTCAATCGCGCGCGCGCGATCGTCGCGCAGGCCAAGGCCAAGGCGCCATGAGCGGTCCGTTCGGCATTCCCGCCAATGTCGTCTACGCCACCGCCGGCATCTATGCGGCGCTGGTGCTGGCGAGCATCGTCGTCTGGGCGATGCGGCTTGCGCATCCCGGCGAGCGCTATTCCGAGCTCGTCTCGCGCACCGAGTCCTGGTGGTGGATGATCGGCGCCTTCACGCTCTGCATCCTGTTCAACCAGACCGTGGCGATCGTCTTCCTCGCCTTCATCTCCTATCTCGCGCTGAAGGAATATCTGTCGCTGATCCCGACGCGGCGCATCGACCGCGAGGTGCTGCTGTTCGCCTATCTCGCCATTCCCCTCCAGTTCTATTGGGCGGCGATCGACTGGTACGGCATGTTCATCGTGTTCGTGCCGGTGTGGACCTTCCTGTTCTTTCCGGCGCTGATGGCGCTGAAGGGCGAGACGACCGGCTTCCTGCGCGCGGTCGGCACGCTTTCCTGGGGCCTGATGATGACCGTGTTCACGCTGAGCCACATGGCGTGGCTCTTGGTGTCCGGCGACAAGGTCAATCCGGTCGCGGGCGGGGTGGGGCTGTTGTTCTTTCTCGTGGTGCTGACCCAGTTCAACGACGTGGCGCAATATTGCTGGGGCAAGCTCACCGGCCGCCACAAGGTGACGCCGACGGTGAGCCCGAAAAAGACCTGGGAGGGGCTGATCGGCGGCATCGCCACCACCACCCTCGTTGCTGCTCTGATCGGGCCTTATCTCACGCCGATGGATTGGCGCTGGTCGGCGCTTGCCGGTCTGATCCTCGGGGTCTCGGGCTTCCTCGGCGACATTACCTGGTCTGCCGTGAAGCGCGATCTCGGCGTCAAGGATACCGGCGGGCTGATCCCCGGCCATGGCGGGATTCTCGACCGCGTCGACAGCCTGACCTACGCCGCACCGGCCTTCGTGCATTTCATCCGCTATTTCTTCTATTCATGAGCCAGAACCCCTTCACGCGGCTACTCGAGGTTTCTGTTCTTTGCCGTTGTGGTGCGCGCGGTGATCCTGGTCGCGCTCGGGCTGACCGTGCGGCATCGCCAGCGCTTGCCGAAGCAAGGCCCGGCCGTGCTCGCCGGCAACCACAATTCCAATCTCGATGCGCTCGCCATCATGTCGCTGATGCCGCTGCGGCTGTTGCCGAAGCTCAGGCCGGTGGCGGCGATGGACTATTTCTACACCAGCCGCTGCGCGGCTGGTTCGCCAACAATATCGTCGGCATCATTCCGGTGAAGCGCGGCAGCGGCAAGGACGGCGGCAACCCGCTGCAGCTCGCCGAGGAGGCGCTTGCGCGCGGCGAAATCCTGGTGCTGTTCCCGGAAGGCACGCGCGGCGAGCCGGAGATGCTGCAAGCCTTCAAGAAGGGCATCGGCCATCTCGCGCATGCGCACCCGAACGTGCCGGTGGTGCCGATCTTCATGCATGGGCTCGGCAAGGCGCTGCCGCGCGGCTCGATGCTGCTGGTGCCGTTCAACGTCACGGTCAATGTCGGCGAGCCGGTCTACGGCACCGAGACCTACGCGGAGTTCGTGTCGAAGCTCGAGCGGGCGATGAATGCGCTCGCGGCCGAGGAGAAGCTGCCGGCTTGGGAGTAGCGCCTACTCGCGCGAGAGCACCGGCGTCCCGCCTTCGACCAGGGCCCAGATGAAAGCGGCGGCCGCGCCCAGCGCGCCGATCCAGCGCACATGGTTCCATAGTCCCCAGATGGCGCGGAACTCCTTCCAGACGCTCGCGCTTTCGACGCTGCCGGGCTTGACCGCGGCGAGCTTGTTGTTGAGCGGCAGGTTCTTCAGCAGGGTCACGCCGAACGGGCCGTTGAGATAGAGCAGGCTGCCGATCAAGAGATAAAGCGCCCCGGGCTCGCCCCATTTCAGCGTCGCGGCGATGCCCATGAGCGCGGCGAGCGCCGCCGTGCCGAAAAACACGACGAGAAATAGCGGGCTCTTGACCGCGGCGATGATCGACTGCATGGCGGCGATGCCGGCTGGTGCCGGAAGACGCGAGAGCGCGGGGAGCACGAAGGCGGCGAAGGCGAAGAAGGCGCCGGCGATCAGCCCTGAGCCGAGCGCCGACAACACGGTCGAGGCGGTGAGCAAGCGTTCCATAGTCGATCCTCCCTCAAGACATGACGAGCCGGGCGGGCGTCACGCGACCTCGACCTCGTCCCAGAAGCCGAAGCGATCGGCGACATGCCGCATCGAAGGGCGCGGCGCCTCGTAGCGCCAGGCCGCGCGCGCATGCCGCTTGCCGTCGATCACCAAATCGTAGAACTGCACGCCGTGCGGACATTGAAGGTCGGATGCGGTCTTGTCGGCCTTCTCCAGCCAATCGACCCGCACATGCGCGTTGGGGAAATAGTGATAGCCGCCTTCGGCGACGATGTCGTCGCTCTCGGCGATCACCCGACCCTTCAGCACGGCCTTCATGCCGGCCCTTTTACCACGCGGGATTGGTGCAGCGGATGCCTTTCGGCTTGACCGAGGCGATCTGCCCGGTCTCGAGCGTGATCTCCCAGGCGCGCTTGATGTCGGTCCACCATTCCTTGGTCTCGCCGCCCCTGGCCTCGCCCATATAGCGCAGCGTGGCGTCCTCGCCCGCCATGACGCAGGCGATGGAGAACTGGAAATCCTTCAGCGGCTTCGGCACGACCAGCGCATCGGTGACGACGTAGGAGGCCGGCGCGATGGCGCTTGCCTTGCTCACCTCGCGGCTGGTCAGCACCAGAAAGGTGCCGTCGGCCTCGCGCTGATATTCGCGGATATAGACCGGCGGCGCGACCAGACCGCCGCCGAGATCGATCCAGCCTTCGATTTCGAGCTCGTCCTCGTAGGTCTTGCCGAGGAAGCTCTTGGCGAAGGTCACGTCGGGGTTCTCTTCCTCCTCGGCCGGTTGCTTTGTTTCAGCCAGCGCCAGGGCCGGCATCAGCAGGAAAGCGGCGAGGCAGAGGCACGGCAAGGCACGGCGGATGCTGACCATGACAGTTTCCCTAAGGCACGATGCGGGCGCGTAACCGGCGCCCAGTGTAAACATAATCGTGACAAAAACGGCACCGCGCGAGGCCCGTTCAGCTATGGGAAGGCGCATATGCCGGTGCTAATGTCTCCCCGCCGAGGCCACCGCATGAGGCCTAACGCCATGCATCGCCTTCTCGTTGCAGCTTTTTCCCTGCTCGTGACATTGGCAATTCTTCCCGCTCACGCGGCGGAGAGGCGCGTCGCGCTGGTCATCGGCATGGGCGAGTACCAGCATCTCGCCAGCCTCAACAACCCGGTGCCCGACGCCAAGGCGGTCGCCGCCGCGCTGAAAGCCCACGGCTTCGAGGTGTCGGAGCATTACAATCTGCCGCGCGCCGATCTGCTCGACGTGCTGGAGAAGTTCAAGCGCGAGGCGACCGGCGCGCAAGTGGCACTCGTCTACTATGCCGGCCACGGCATGGAGATCGAGGGCAAGAACGTGCTGGCGCCGACCGACATGGAGGTCGACTGCAAGGACAAGACGGCGCTCAGAAGCGTCGAGCTCGATCAGCTGTTCGGTGCGGCCTCGCCGGCGCCGCATCAGATCGTGCTGCTGGACGCCTGCCGCAACAATCCCTTCCCGCAATGCCCGACCCGCGGCGCGGGCGCCGGCTCCGGCTTTCGCGGCTTCTCGCGCATCACCGAGGAGGACCGCTCGCTGCTGATCGCCAATGCCACGCTGTCGGGCCAGCTCGCGGCCGACGGCGATCCCGGCGCGCATTCGCCGTTCGCGCAATCGCTGCTCAAGAACATCGCGGCGCATCCACGCGTATTCTTGCGCGATCTGCTCGACATGACGGCCGAGGACGTGCGCATCGCCTCGCGTGGCGCGCAGGTGCCGGAGATCACGACGCGGGGCGGGTCCCCGCGCATCTGCCTCGATGCCACCGGTTGCGGCGAAGGCGGCGGCGGCTTCTCGCCGGAAGGCGCGCTGACCGATTCAGGCGCGGTCGCCGAGGCGCAGGCCATGCTGCGCCAGCTCGGCTATCTCGGCGATGCGAGCCGGGGCGAGGGTGAGGACCTGCTGAGCGATGCGATCAAGCGCTTCCAGGCGAAAGCCGGACTCGCGGCCGACGGCAAGATCACGCCGACGCTGCTTGCGGTGTTGCGCGCGACCAAGGTCGCGGGGCTGCCGATTCCGGGGAAGCCGGTGCTCACGCCGGTGGCGCCGAGCGCGACGGAGCATGAGGCTGGCGCCAATTTCAAGGATTGCGAGGGCTGTCCCGACATGGTGTCGGTGCCCGCCGGGCGCTTCGCCATGGGTGCCGCGAAATCCGAGAAGGGGAAGCAGAAGGGCGAGGAGCCGCAGCACGAGGTGTCGGTCAATCAGCCCTTCGCCGTCTCCAAATTCGAGATCACCTTCGATGAGTGGGAGGCTTGCGCGCTCGAAGGCGGCTGCGCCGGCTATCGCCCGCAGGACGGCGGCTGGGGCAGGGGGCGGCGGCCCGCGATCTATGTCTCCTTCGACGACGCCAAGGCCTATGTCGAATGGCTCAGGCAGAAGACCGGCAAGCCTTATCGCCTGCTCTCGGAGGCCGAGTGGGAGTTCGCCGCGCGCGGCGGCACCAGCACGCCGTTCGCGGCCGGCGAAACGCTTGCCCCGACGCAAGCCAATTTCGATGCGTCGAGCGCGAGCGGGCGCGGGGCAACCGAGTACAAAGGCACCACGCTCGAAGTCGGCACCTTCCCAGCCAACCCTTACGGGCTGAACGACATGGAAGGGAACGTGTTCGAGTGGGTCGAGGATTGCTGGAACCCGACCCATGCCGGCGCCCCGGCAGATGCCACGCCGCGCGGCGGCGATTGCGCGCGCCGCGTGGTGAAAGGCGGCGCCTGGTATTACGAGGCCGAGTTCGCGCGGCCGGCCGCGCGCATGAGCTTCCCCAAGGGCTCGCGGCTCAACGTCGTCGGCTTCCGCGTGGCGCGGCCACTGGAGTAGCCTCTTTCTGTTCTCTCATCCTGCAATTTTTGTCATTGCCCGGCTTGACCGGGCAATCCAGTAACCCCTGCGTCCATAATCAAGCCAAGTCGGTGATTACTGGATTCCCGCTTTCGCGGGAATGACAACGTGGATGGCCGGGACAAGCCCGGCCATGACAAAGAGTGCAGGAAGGCTCAGAGGTCTACTTCGAAGCCAGGTTGCCGACCACGAGATTGTCGATCTTCGACAGCATCGGCTTCTGCTCCATGCCGAAGGATTTGCGCGCCGCATTCCGCACCGTGTCCGCCGTGTAGACGTAGAGCTCGACCGTATCGATGCGCCGGTCGCCATTGCCGAGCGGCGCCTCGTCGGCTCTCCCCGCCAATCCCTCGATGAGATAGCGGGTGAACAGGCCGATACCGTATTCGGGATCCTGGATGGTGCGCTGGTCGCGGTCGGAGGCCTTGAACACGGCGAGGCCCGGCGACCGGCGTCAGCGGCATCGCCTCGACATCGAGCTCGGGAAGGTTCGGCGGGTCGATCAGCTCATCGAGGTTCTTGGCGAAGTTCGCTTCGAGCACGAGCATGGTGGTGCGCGCGCCGGTCTTGCCGAGATTGTCGTACAGCTCTTGCAGCGGATAGGCGGTGGTGTCGAGCTGATCGAGCTTGGCGTCGACCGGAAGCAGATAGACCTGCTTGGTGTCCTCCTCCTTCACCATGCCGTGGCTCGCCACATAGATGAACACGTCGCCGGGATCCTGCTTGTCGATCCGCTTGGCGATCTCGCCGCCGGGGTTCTGCTCGGAACCGAACACGCGCTCGAGATCGGCAAGATTCGCGTCGCGGAGATCGATGATGTTCTCCTTGCGATAGCCGAGCTGGTCGATCAGCAGCGCGGTGACGGCGTCGGCGTCGCTGTCGCCATAGGCGTTGTCGGGAATGCCGTCGGCATAGTCCTTGTTGCCGACGACGACGGCGAGATTGTCCTCGTTCTTCACGCCGGCGGGGAGATTCTTGAAGACGGTGCGGATCTCGGTCCGCACGCCGCCCGCGGCGGCGCCGCCGGGATAGACGCAAGCGTCGGGCGCGACGCAGATGGTCAGCCCGCCCAAAGCCTCAAGCCTCTGGATCGAGGCGAGCGGCATATAGGGTCCGACCTGGAGACAGTTCTCGCACCAGGTGATGCCCTCTCGAGAGGCGATGGCGTCGAGCCGCGCCGGGGTGAAATAGACGGGTTTCGGCAGGCAGGCCGTGGGGCATGGGCCGACGCCGGGACGCTTGCCGTAAGTCTCGACCATCAGGTCGTAAAGATCCTGCGGCAGGCAGCGGTCGACCACCGGCTCGACGGCGGCGAGCTTGGGCGTGTCTTTCGGCTTGGGCTTAGGCTGCTCGGCCTGTTTCGGTGGCCTTGGCGTGATCGGCTCGACATAAGGCGGCTCATCGGGCTCGTCCGGGACCGGCTCGACCACGACCACCTTGGTGCAGGTGCCGCCGGTCGGCACAAAGCCCGGGGCGCAGGCGCAGGCGTCGCCCATCCTGATCTTCGGGAAGTAGCAGGTGACGACATCCTGCTTTTTCACGCATTCATTGTGCTCGCGGTAATAGCCCGGGGCGCAGTCGCAGCCCCTGCCGGATTTGACCTCAGGGAACTCGCAAGAGACGGTGTCGGTGTTCTTCTTCACGCATTCATCGTGCTCGCGGTAGTAGCCCGCGGCGCAGCCGCACCCCTTGCCAGCTTTGACCTCCGGCCATTTGCACGTGACGGTC
This sequence comes from uncultured Alphaproteobacteria bacterium, assembly GCA_963817175.1. Taxonomy (GTDB): domain Bacteria; phylum Pseudomonadota; class Alphaproteobacteria; order Rhizobiales; family Methyloligellaceae; genus Methyloceanibacter. Next base: position 28,414 of record CAWFNK010000001.1, on the reverse strand, counting down.
TTGGTGTCGGGATAGATGCAGCCCTTCTTGGTCTTGATCTTCGGCGGCTCGCAAGGGCTGGCGAGCTTGATGCAATCGCGTTTCTTCTTCGACCAGGTATAGCCGTCGGGGCAGCCTTTCGGCTGGGTGGCGTGGTTCTGCTCCTGCTGTTGCTGCCGCCGGCGGATCGCCTCATTGAGGAGGATGGTGCCGACGCCGATGCCGATATTGACCCCGCTTGAGCCGCGATTGCCGCCGCCCTTGTAATGGTCATCGCCGGCGCGTGCGGGCGCGGTCGGGAAGGCCAATGCGGCAACGATGAAGGCTAAAGCAACAGCGACCGCGCTGAAGCGGTCGAAACGCAGTTTGAGCATGGCCCGTCTCCCTTGGGCTCGGCACCGGCAAAGCATAGCATTGTCGCTTGGCCCGCGTAGCCTAAATTCCACCTTCACTTTGGCGGAGAAAGTCGCCTTAAGATTGTCCGGCCGGTGCTTCTTGGTTTGGGCGGCGAAAGACGCAGCCAATTCCTGCTCCTTTCGCCGTTTGGCTTACCTCCTGCTTTTGCTTGACTTCACGCTGCTTGTGGAGCGCCTCACGTCCATGACCAGGACCCTGATCGTTGCGGGCGTCGTGTCGCTTGGGCTTGCGCTTGGCAATGCGGCGTCCGCCTTCGATATCGAGACCAAGGCGCCGCCCGACCAGCTGCTCGATGCCATGATCGGGCAGATGATCATGGTCGGCTTCGCGGGCAGCGGCGAGCGCGATCCCGGCGTCGCCGCGGTGCGCGATCAACTCAACAAGGGCACGATCGGCGGCGTGGTCCTTTATCCGGAGAATATCGGGCCGCCCGAGCGGCTTCGGTCGCTGACGGCGTTCCTGCGCAACGCGAAATCCTCGCCCATCCCCTTCATTGCCGTCGACCAGGAAGGCGGCCTCGTGCAGCGGCTTACGCGGCGGAACGGGCACAGCTATTTTCCGTCGGCGTTCAGCGTCGGCAGGAATCCGAGCTTCGCCTCGCCCGGCAGCGCCGAGAAGCTTTACGCGACGATGGCGGCGGAGCTCGCCCATGCCGGCTTCAATCTGAATTTCGGCCCCGTCGTCGATCTCAACCTCAATCCGTGGAATCCGGTGATCGGTCAGCGCGACCGAAGCTTCGGCGCCGATCCCAATACCGTCACCATGCTGGCGCGCGCTTTCATCACCGCGCATCGCGCGGCCGATATCGTCACCGTGGCCAAGCATTTTCCCGGCCACGGCTCGAGCCATGTCGATAGCCACAAGGCGCTCGCCGATGTCTCGGAGACCTGGAAGGAGATCGAGCTCGACCCTTACCGCAACCTCGCCAAGGAGGGGATGCTCGACGCGGTGATGGTGGGGCATCTCTACCATCCGCGCTTCAGCGACGGCGCCAAGCTGCCGGCCTCGCTGTCGCGTCGCGCCGTGCAGGCGCTGCGGGCGAGCTATATCGGCTTCGACGGAGTGGTGGTGAGCGACGACATGGAGATGGGCGCGGTGAGCGACGATTATTCGTTCGAGGAGCGGATCATCAAGGCGGTCAATGCCGGCACCGATCTTCTCGTGTTCTCCAACGTCTCGGCGCGCGAACCCGACCTTGGGCCGAAGATCCACGCGGTGATCGCCGACGCCGTGCGGGATGGCCGCATCTCGCGGGCGCGCGTCGAGCAGGCTTACGACAAGATCAAATTGCTGAAGCGCCGGCTCGCCGAGCACGACCTGATGGGCAAAGGGTGAGGCGCCGGCATTGCGCGCGCTAGGCCACCGGCTCGGTCTTAGCGCGTTTGCTCCGCCGGCACCGATCCGCCCTGCGCAGGGCCGGAAAGCAGCCATCGTCCTGGAGGTCCTTGCGGGCGTCAGTGGTAGGCGTCGTGCTCGGAGGCTTCCCAGAACACGTAATAGGAATAGGCGGTGTAGCCGAGAATGATGGGAAGCAGCGGGATCGCGCCGTAGAGCATGAACAGCTGGCTGTCGGGCGCGGCCGCCGCTTGCCAGATGGTGATGTCGGGAGGAATGATGAAGGGGAACAGACTCACCGCGAGCCCGGTATAGCAGAGCATGAAGATTGCCACGCCGAGCAGGAAGGGCGTGTAGCGCTGGCGTGCTTTCAGCGATCGCCAAAGCAGGAAGACGCTGGCGGCCGTGGCGAGCGGCACGGGGCTCAGCATCACCATGTTGGCCGGCGTGAACCAGCGCGCGGCGATCTCCGGATGCAGGAACGGGGTCCATATGCTGAAGATGACGATGAAGGTCGCCACCGCCGCGAGCGCGCTGAAGGCGATGCCATAGGCCCATTCGCGCAAGGCCTCGTCGCCCTTCATGATGAGCCAGCCGGCCGACAAGCAGCACATAGCCCGAGAGCAGCGCCGCGGCGGTGAGCACGGAGAAGGGCGTCAGCCAGTCGAAGGCGCCGCCCGAGAATTTGTTGTCGGTCACGGCGAAGCCCTGCACGAAGGCGCCCATGATGGCGCCTTGCGTCAGCGCGGCAAGCATCGAGCCCAAGGTGAAGGCCAGGTCCCAGGTCCAGCGATAGCGTTCGGACTTGAAGCGGAACTCGAAGGCGACGCCGCGCAGGATCAACCCGATCAACATGAGAATGATGGGGATATAGAGCGCCGGCAGCATGACGGAATAAGCGAGCGGGAAGGCCGCGAGCAAGCCGCCGCCGCCGAGCACGAGCCAGGTTTCGTTGCCGTCCCAGAAGGGCGCGACCGAGTTCATCATGGCGTCGCGGTCCTTATGCGAGGGCGCAAGCGGGAACAGCACGCCGAGACCGAGATCGTAGCCGCCGAGCAGCACGTAGAGGAACACGGCCAGCGCCAGGATCGCCGCCCAGACCAGCGGCAGGATCACCGGGAGAAACTCCGTCATTTGGCTCTCTGCGCCGGTCATGGGTTGCCTGAAGCCGCTAGCGGTCGGTGGGAGAGATCGGCCTCGCCTTTTTCGGGGACGGGCGGTGTCGCGTCGGGCCCGCGCTGCACGAGCTTGGCAATGTAATAGAGGCCCGCGCCGAACACGATGCCGTAGACGAGCACGAACAGAATGAGCGAGGTGAGCACGCTGCCGCCGGGCACCGGCGAGACCGCGTCGGCGGTGCGCAGCACGCCATAGACGGTCCAAGGCTGGCGCCCGACTTCGGCGGTGAACCAGCCGGCCAGCACGGCGACGAAGCCGAGCGGCGAGACCCAGGTCAGCGTGCGGAGGAACCAGGTGCTGGTATAGAGCCGCCCCGTGAGCCAGAGCAGCGAGCCGATAATGCCGACGGCGATCATGATCATGCCGATGCCGACCATGATGCGGAAGGCGAAGAACGGGATGATCGGATTGGGACGATCCTCCGGCGGAAAGGATTTCAGTCCCTTGATCTCGCCGTCCCATTCATGGGTGAGGATCAGGCTGCCGAGCGCCGGAATGGCCAACTCGTAGTGATTTTTCTCGGCCTTCGGATCGGGGAGTGCGAACAGGATGAGCGGCACGTTCCTGCCGGTCTCCCAATGCGCTTCCAGCGCCGCGACCTTGGCGGGCTGATGCTCGAGCGTGTTCAGCCCGTGCAGATCGCCGATGACGAGCTGGAGCGGCGCCAGCCAGACGAGCAGGCTCAAGCCCATGCCGAGCATGATCTTGCCATGCGGCACGCTCCGCTCGCGCAAGATGTACCAGGCGCCGATGCCGGCGACGATGAAGGCGGTGGTCAGATAGGCGGCGGCGACCATATGCGCGAAGCGATAGGGGAAGGATGGGTTGAAGATCACCTGCCACCAGTCGGTCACATGCAGCACGCCGTCTTCGGCGACGCGGAAGCCGGCGGGCGTCTGCATCCAGCTATTGGCCGACAGGATCCAGAAGGCCGAGATCGCCGTGCCGAGCGCCACCATGCAGGTGGCGAAGAAATGCACCCATTTCGGCACGCGCTTCCAGCCGAACAGCATGATGCCGAGAAAGCCCGCCTCGAGGAAGAAGGCGGTCAGCACCTCATAGGACATCAACGGGCCGATGACGTTGCCGCCGCGCCGCGACAGCTCGCTCCAATTGGTGCCGAACTCGTAGGAGAGCACGACGCCCGAGACCACGCCCATGCCGAACGACACGGCGAAGATCTTGGTCCAGTGCAGGGCGATGTCCATGTAGATCGCCTTGCCGGTCTTCAGCCACAGCGCCTCGAGCACGACCAGCCAGGCGGCAAGGCCGATGGTGAAGGAGGGAAACAAGATGTGGAAGGAGATCGTGAAGGCGAACTGTATCCGCGACAGCAGAAGCGGGTCGAGCTCTGGCATTGTGGGTTGCCGCCTTCCCGTGCCCGACCGGAGTTAAATGCCAGGCCGCCGGGCACGAATCGATTGACTTAAGTGTAACGCCCGCGCGTGACAACGGAAACAAGCGCGAACGTCGCGCCACGACGGCGGTGAGGCTAAGCTCAGGCCATGGATGCCAAAGGCCTTGCCCTGATTTCCTTGGGAAAAACCCTTCGTGCGGCAGGGTATCGCTTCGTGGCCGTCACGCCGGCGACGCATCGGCGGGTCCTTGCCCGGCCGCAAGGCGCGACCGATCTGCAATCGATCTTCGGTTGGAACCGCGCGTTTGCACGGGAGGGATTGGAGGCGGAAATCTTCAACCTGCTCGCCGAGGCTGACGCCCTGGAGCAGCTCGGCGATGGCTACCGGGCGAAGGTGAGGTTCGCCACCATCGGGGATTTGCTGTTCGTCCATTCGGGCTTTCCCACGACCGAGCACGATGCGGTGTTTTTCGGACCCGACACGTACCGCTTCGCGCGCTTCCTGCACGCTGCGCTCGCCGATGTCCCTAAGCAGCGGCCCCTAACGCTGATCGATGTCGGAAGCGGGAGTGGCGCCGGGGGAATTTACGTCGCCCGTCTGCTGTCCGGCGAGATGAAGCTGATTCTCGCCGATATCAATCGCCAAGCTCTTAGCTTCTCCGCCATCAATGCCGCCATCAACGATGTTGCGTCCGCGCAGACGGTGTTCAGCGACGTTCTCGACGGCATCGACGGCGACGCCGATCTGATCATCGCCAATCCGCCTTATCTCGTGGACGAAGAGCAGCGCCTCTATCGACATGGCGGAGGGGAGCTCGGCATCGCGCTGGCCGTGAGGATCGCCGAGCAAAGCCTGGCTCGGCTGCGGCCCGGGGGGCGCCTCCTGCTCTATACCGGGACCCCGATCGTCGGCGGGGTCGATGCTTTTTTCGACTCTGTCAGTCGGCTGATGCAACTTGATGGCCTGCAGTTCGTTTATGAAGAAATCGACCCCGACGTGTTCGGCGAAGAACTCGACAGGCCGGCTTATGCCCGTGCCGATCGGATCGCCGTCGTCGGTCTCACAGTCATCAAGAGGTAGACAGTGACGAGTAATAGTCTCGCATGGACCGCGGATGCCGCGGCGCTTCAAGGTCCGGCTTTCGAACGCTTTCAGATCGAGCTGGCCAAATATAACGGCCGGCGAGCTCGAGCCACGCTTCCCCGACGAGACGTGGCGCGAGGAGCTCGACGATTATGCCCAGGTCGCCCGCGCCGAAGGCGAATATATCGAGGCGGTGCGGCGGGAGATCAGGCCGCTGCTGGCCGACATTCCGAGCGACGTCGACGAATTCATCGAGTGGTTCGAGGAGCTCAAGCACACAGGCCCAGGGCAGGGCGATCCCTTTTTCCGTGGCTCGCCGAAGGCGCGCCAGCGGAGGACATGCTGTGGTTCCTGACGCAGGAGGTCGCGGGTGAAGCCGGCTTCGACGACCTTCTCGCCATGACGCAAGTGAAGATGCCGGTCACCGCGAAATTGGAGATGGCGCGAAATTATTGGGACGAGATGGGCCGGGGCAGGGACACGGCCATGCATGGCCCGCTGCTCGAGCGGCTCGCGAGCTATCTCGATATCGATGCGCAACCCGACCGGGTGGTTCCGGAGTCGCTTGCGCTCGGCAACGCGATGCTGGCGCTGGCACGCAGCCGCCGCTATTGCTTCCAGTCGATCGGCGCGCTGGGCGTGATCGAAATGACCGCGCCGACCCGGGCCGGCTTCGTCGATCAGGGGTTGAAGCGCCTGCGCATCCCCACCAAGAAGCGACTCTATTTCACCCTGCATGCCGTGCTCGACATCAAGCACTCGGAATGTTGGAACCGCGAAGTGCTGCGTTCGCTGGTCGAGGAGGAGCCGCGCCGCGCCGCTGCGATCGGCGAAGGAGCCGTGCTACGCTTATGGCATGGGGCCCGCTGCTTCGACCGCTATCGCCGGCATTTCGGCCTGGATGCGCAGCAAAGCCGGGCGGCGTAGGGATTCGCGGCGATGCGTTTCCTAGGGATCGGTGACGCCGCCGATCTCGCCTCGCTTTACCTTCGCCTCGCCGAAGACGGCCACGAGGTCAAAGTCTTTATCGGCAATCCGCTGTGCCGCGACACGCTGGCCGGCCTCGTGCCCCGCGTGGATGACTGGCAATCGGAGCTTCCATGGATACGCGCCGCCGGTAACTCTGGATGCATTCTGTTCGAGAATGTCGGTGCCGGCAGAGGCGAGCTGCAAGATCGGCTGCGGCGTGACGGCTTCAACGTCATCGGCAGCAGCGCGTTTGGCGCTCGACTGGAGAACGATCGCGCCTATGCCCAGCGGCTTCTCGGTGAGCTTGGACTTTCCACGGCGCCGGTTTTCGAGTTCGGCCAAGCCGAAGCGGCGCGGCGCTTCATTGCGCAACGGCCGGCCCGCTATGTCCTGAAATCCAATGGGCCGAATGCGGCGACCTTCGTCGGCCGTCAGCGTGAAGGTGCCGATGTCGCCGCCGTTCTCGCAAGCGACGATCGATACGGGGCTTCCAGTCTGATCCTGATGGAGTTCATCGACGGAATCGAGATGGGCGTCGGCGCCTATTTCAACGGCGACGATTTTCTCGAGCCCGCCTGTCTGGACTGGGAGCACAAGCACTTCTTTCCCGGCGATCTCGGCGAACTCACCGGCGAAATGGGAACCGTCGTTACCTATTCCCGCAGCCGGAGCTTTTTCGAGCGCACCCTGGCCAAGATGCGTCCGCTGCTCAAAGAAAACGGCTATTGCGGCTATATCAACCTCAACACCATCGTGAACGAGAGCGGCATCTGGCCGCTCGAGTTCACCTGCCGCTTCGGCTATCCCGGCTACGCCATTCTCGATCCGCTGCAGCGGACCGCGTGGGCCGATCTGTTGCGGTCGATGCTCGACCGTAGCGTCGCCCGCTTCGAGGTCGAGCCGGGCTTCGCCGCCGGCATCGTCGTCACCACGCCGCCCTTTCCCTATTCGCGCGAGCATGTCCCGGAGCCGGTTGGATTGCCGATCGTGTTTGCCGGCGATCTCTCCTTGGAGGAGCGGAGTAATCTGCATTACGGCGAGGTCGGTCTCCGCGACGGCGTGTTGGTGACGAGTGGGGCGAGCGGCTACACCCTCGTCGCCACCGGCACCGGACCCACGATCGCTGCCGCGCGTGACGCGGCGAATGCGCTAGCCGACAAGGTCCTGGTCGCCAACGCGCGCTACCGCCGGGACATCGGCGACAAGCTCATCGCCGGGGATTTCGCCAGGATCGAGGCCTGGGGATTGCTTGACCCTGCGTGACGGGTCAGCCCGCCATGCGCTTGAACGCCGCGAGCGCGCGGGCGCGGGCTTCCGCGTGGTCGACCATCGGGGCTGGGTAGGTGCGGCCGAGCGAAACGCCGGCTTCGGCGAGCGCAAGCGCCGGGGCCTGCCAAGGCGCGTGAATGTCGGCCGCTTGGAGCTTGGCCAGCTCGGGCAGCCATCGCCGCACATAGTCGCCGGAGGGATCGAATTTCACGCCCTGCAGCACGGGATTGAAGATGCGGAAATAGGGCGCGGCGTCGGTGCCTGAGCCGGCGACCCATTGCCAGCTTGCCGAATTGTTGGCGAGGTCGGCATCGACGAGCGTGTCGAGGAACCAATCGGCGCCGGCCTGCCACGGAATCAGCAGATGCTTCACCAGGAAGGACGCGACGATCATGCGCGCGCGGTTCGGCATCCAGCCGGTCTGCCACAGCTCGCGCATGGCGGCATCGACGATAGGGTAGCCGGTCTCGCCGCGCTGCCAGGCCTTGAGGGCGCGCGGGTCGTCGCGCCAGGGGAAGCGCGCGAAGTCCGGCCGGAGCGGCTCACTTGGCATGGAGGGGAAGCGCTGGAGCAGATGATAGGAGAATTCGCGCCAGCCGATCTCGCGCAGAAAGGATTGCGCGCCGCGATCCATCTCGCCGCGCGCGCTCGCGGCCGCGTGGCTCACCGCGTGCCAGATTTGGTTCGGGCTGAGCTCGCCGAAATGCAGATGCGGCGAGAGACGTGAGGTCGTGTCGCTGTCGAGATTGCTGCGGTCGTCGGCGTAGCGGGCCAGTCCGGTCTCGATGAAACGATCGAGCCGTAAGCGCGCGGCCGCTTCGCCGGGTTGCCACGCCGCACGCAAGCCGGAAGCCCAGTCGGGCTTGGTCGGGAGCAAATTGAGGGATGCGAGCGTGTCGCTTTTGGCGGCGGCGAAGCGTGCCAGCCGCGGTCGGGGCAACGGCGCGCGCGGGGGAGGGGCCGCGAGGCAAGCCTTCCAGAACGGCGTGAACACGCGATAGGGCTTGATCGCGTCGGGCTCGAATAGAAGCCGCCCCGGGAAGAGGCGGAGCTCGGCGTTCCGCTGCTTGCAAAGCGCGCCGATGTCATGTTCGAGCTTGCCTTCCCAAGGCTCGTAGCCGCGCGTCGTGTAGACGGCCGATCCGCCTGTCTCATCGAGCAGCGCGGCCAGCACTTTCGCCGCGGGCCCTTTGCGCAAGACGAGCTTGCCGCCGAGCCGGGCAAGATCCTGGCCGAGCGCATCGAGACTGCCATTGAGCCACCAGCGCGCCGCGCCGCCCATGCGGAAGCGTCCCGGCGTGTCGTCGTCGAGAATATAGAGAGGCAGCACCGGCGCGCCGGTCTCGGCGGCCGCGGTTAGCGGCGCGTGGTCCGCGAGTTTGAGGTCGAGGCGGAACCAGACGATGATGGGCTTTGCGGAGATCGCTCGATCGTCCTTTTGCGTCAGGTCTGGCGCGCGACGGCGAAGGCCGCTTCGTGATGCTGGCGCGACTGTGCGCCGAAGCAGCAGAACACCACGCGCTCGATCGTTGCGGCGCGCTCGAGGGAATCGAGCACGGTGCGCAGCGCGATCAAGGCGGCGCGATCCGGGGGAAAGCCGTAGGCGCCGGTCGAGATGGCCGGGTAGGCGATCGAGGCGAGGCCATGCGCTTGGGCGAGCGCGAGGCTGTTGCGATAGCAGTTTGCGAGCAGCCTGTTCTCGCCTCGCTCGCCACCGCCCCAGACCGGGCCCACGGTGTGGATGACGTAGCGTGCGGGCAGGGCGAAGCCCGGCGTGATCTTAGCCTCTCCGGTCTCGCAGCCGCCAAGCTGCTTACAGGCGTCGCGCAACTCTGGGCCCGCGGCGCGGTGGATGGCGCCGTCGACGCCACCGCCACCGAGCAGAGTCTTGTTGGCGGCATTGACGATGGCGTCAACGTCGAGCCGGGTAATGTCGCCTTCGACGATCTCGATGCGGTGAGGCATTCCCACATTGGACGCCGCGCGCGGCCGGGGATCAACCTTATTGCGGTGCTGGGCTGGGGGGCGCGGCTGATGCGGAAGGGGTCGAGCCCGCGGAGGACGGGTTCACCGACCTGATCCAGGCGATGATCTTCCACATGTCGTCGTCGGATTTGACGATGGTGCCCATCGGCGGCATCGGACCGACCACGGTCTCCGACCCTTTGCGGCTATAGCCCTGCTTCTGCAATTCGTCGGAGCCGAGCGCGATCAGGCGGAACAGCGTGTCGTCATCCTGGCCGTAGACCCAGATCGGGTTGGTGAGGGGCGGACCCATGCCACCGCCACCGGTGCCGCCGTGACAGCCATTGCAGCCGGCGGCCATGTATTTCTGATGGCCTTCGGCCGCGACCTTGGCGAAGTCGCCATAGGGACTTTTCAGGCTGCCCTTCTCCGCGGCTTTGGCGGTCTCGGTCGGGTTGCCGCTCGCGGCTGCTCCACCTTGTGCCGGTGCGGCAGCCTGGCCGGCTGGTTGGTCTTGTTGCGGCGGGTTGGCGGCGGCCAACAGGGCGGTCGCCGGAAGGGCGACGAGAAACAAACCGGCGGCGATGGTTCGCAGCATGAGCGTCTCCTCGTGGTTGAGCCTGCCCGAGATGCTTTGAGGAAAGAGCCGCCGCCCGCGGTCTCCTCGCCCTGGCAGGATGTGTTTCCAGGGATTAACGAGGGCCTGCGGGGCCAAGTTCCGGCCCCTTGCGGCGAATTGGCGCTCGGCAAAAGCGGCGCTTGACGGGTCTCGGTATTGTTATGTTATATCATCGCGCATGAACGCCGCCCATCACCACCACGAGCCCAAGCTGTCGCGCAATCAGAGCGAGATCCTCTCCTGCCTGCGCAAGGCCAAGGAGCCGATGAGCGCCTACGCCATCCTCGACCAGGTGAGGATCGCCGGCATCGCGCACCCGCCAACGGTCTATCGCGCGCTGAACGAGCTGATGCAGAAGGGGATGGTGCACCGTCTCCAATCGCGCTCGGCCTTCATCGCCTGCGGCCATGGCGCCTGCGACGGCAAGTTCGCCTTCGCCATCTGCCGGCAATGCGAGAAGGTGGTCGAGATTCCGCTCAGCGACGAGGACCAGGCCGCGCTGCTGGGCTTGGCGCCGGATGAAATCACGCCCGAGCAGGTGACGCTCGAGATCGCCGGACTCTGCGAAGCCTGCCGTCCGGCCGCACGCGCTTAGCAACCGAGGACATCGCGATGCGGGGGAAAGTTCATCGGCACGTGGCGCTGGTCGCCACCGAAGGCGACGAAACGATGCCGGTGCCGCATGCGCACGCGGCGGCGTCCATTGAGCGCGCCAACCGCATCTCGCTGTTGCGTCTTTCGGTTCCGGCGCGGCTGCTGATCGTGGCCATTGCGTCCGTGCTGCTGTGGGGCGCCGTGCTCTGGGCCTTGGTGTGAGCATGCAGCACAAAGCCCCGGCCCTCGTGTTTCGCGACCTCACGCTCGGCTATGACCGGCATCCCGCCGTGCACCACATCACCGGCGCGGTGCAAAGCGGCGAGCTGCTCGCCATCGTCGGACCCAATGGCGCCGGCAAGTCCACGTTGCTCAAAGGCATCATCGGCGAGCTCAAGCCGCTCAGCGGCAGTATCGATCGCGACGGCCTGAACAAGACCGACATCGCCTATCTGCCGCAGCAGATCGACATCGACCGCAGCTTTCCCATCTCGGTGTTCGACTGCGTGGCCATGGGACTGTGGCGCAAGATCGGCGCCTGGCGCGGCCTCGATGCCGAGCGCGAAGCCGAGATCGTCGGTGCCCTCGCCACGGTCGGCCTGCAAGACCTTGGGCATCGCCCGGTCGGCGCGCTGTCGGGCGGCCAGTTCCAGCGCGTGCTGTTCGCCCGTCTGCTGCTGCAAGACGCATCCCTGATCTTGCTGGATGAGCCGTTCCGCGCGGTCGACACCAAGACGGTCGCCGATCTCATCGCGCTGATTCTGCGCTGGCACGGCGAAGGGCGCACCGTGCTTGCCGCGCTGCACGACATGCAGCAAGTGCGCGCGCATTTTCCGGCGACGCTGCTCATTGCACGCGAGGTGGTGGCCTGGGGCGAGACGCGTAAAGTTCTCACGCCCGCCAATCTCGCCAAATCGCGGCAGCTGGTCGAGGCGTTCGACGAGCATGCCGAGATCTGCGCACGCGACGAGAATGCACGCGAGCGGCAGCCGGCATGATCGACGCCGTCGTCAGCCCCTTCGTCGAATTCTCCTTCATGCGCCGCGCGCTGGTGGGATGCCTGGCGCTCTCGCTCGGCGCGCCGCCGATCGGCGTATTCCTGATGCTCCGGCGCATGAGCCTGATGGGCGACGCCATGAGCCACGCCATCCTGCCGGGCGCCGCGGTCGGGTATCTGCTGGCCGGGCTCTCGCTGTTCGCCATGAGCCTTGGCGGCTTTGCCGCAGGCCTCGCCGTGGCGCTCGCCGCCGGGCTCGTCGCGCGCTCAACCGTCTTGCGCGAGGATGCGAGCCTCGCCGCCTTCTATCTCGTGTCGCTCGCGCTCGGCGTGCTGATCGTCTCGGTCAGGGGGAGCAATATCGACCTGCTGCACGTGCTGTTCGGCACCGTGCTCGCGCTCGACGATGCGGCGCTGATTCTCGTCGCCGGCATCACCACCGTCACGCTTGTCGTGCTGGCGGCGATCTACCGGCCGCTCGTGCTCGAATGTTTCGATCCGCAGTTCTTGCGCTCGGCGAGCAACTTGAGCTCGCCCACGCATTTCATCTTTCTGGTGCTGGTGGTGCTCAATCTGGTTGCGGGCTTCCAGGCCCTCGGCACGCTGATGGCGGTCGGCATCATGCTGCTGCCTGCGGTCGCCGCGCGCTTCTGGGCCGAGGACGTATCGGGGATGATCCTGGTCGCGGTGCTGATCGCCTTCCTGTCGAGCATGAGCGGGCTGCTGCTTTCTTATTACGCCAATCTGCCGACCGGCCCGGCGATCATCCTCACTTGCGGCGTGTTCTATCTGCTTTCGATCCTGGTCGGCGCACGCGGCGGGCTGATCTACCGCCTCATCCCGCGCAAGCACCTGGAAGCCTGATCTCCCTCTCAACAAGGAGTGTCGTGTGATGCGAAATCGCTTTCTGCTGCAGATCGGAATGGCGCTCGCCGTGCTGCTCGGTCTTTCGGGGGGCGCCGGCGCAGCGGATAAGGTGAAAGCCGTCGCCTCGTTCTCGATCCTGGGCGACATGGTGAAGCAAGTCGGCGGCGATCGCGTCGATGTCGCCACGCTGGTGGGCCCCGACGGCGATGCGCATGTGTTCAGTCCGACGCCGGCCGACGCCAAGACGCTCGCCGGTGCGCAACTCTTCTTCGTCAACGGCCTCGGCTTCGAGGGCTGGATGGAGCGGCTGGAGAAGTCGTCGGGCTTCAAGGGCAAGACCATCGTCGCGTCGACCGGCGTGAAGCCGCGCAGCATGGTCGAGGAAGAGGGCGGCACGCCAGAGACCATCACCGATCCGCATGCCTGGCAGGATCTGGAGAACGGCAAGCTCTATGTCGCCAATATCCGCGACGGGCTGATCGCCGCCGATCCGGAGGGCAAGTCCGTGTACGAGGCGAACGCCACCAAATATCTCGACGCCATCGCCAAGGAGGAGATGGCGGTGAAGCAGGCGCTCGCCGCTCTGCCCGAGGCGAGCCGCAAGATCATTACCAGCCACGACGCCTTCGGCTATTTCGGCGCGGCCTACGGGCTGGAGATCATCGCGCCGGAGGGCGTCAGCACCGAGAGCGAGGCGTCGGCCCAGGACGTCGCCAAGATCATCCGCCAGATCAGGGAAGAGAAGATCCCGGCCGTGTTCATCGAGAACATCACCGATCACCGCCTGCTCGACCAGATCGCGCGGGAGACGGGCGCCAAGATCGGCGGCACGCTCTATTCCGACGCGCTGTCGGGCGCGGACGGGCCGGCAGCCGACCTATCTCGATATGTTCAAGCACAATGTCGGCGCGTTGACCGCGGCGCTATCGAGTTAGGCGGCCGGATTCTCCGCCTGTCACAAGCCCGGCCATGACAATCGTGATTGTTTGGCTCCGGAGGGCTAAGCTACCCGATGCATGACGTTCGACATTAAGACCAAATGGGCGGCGCTCGCGGGCGCGCTTCTGCTGGCGGCGATCGTGGCGGCCACGCTGGTCCGGGCCGACTGGCAGATCCGGCTCGGGCTGCATTGGCTGATTGAGCATTTCCTGGCCTATTTCGCGCTGACGGCAATCATCTGCCTCGCCTGGCCGCGGCCGATGGCGGTGGCGGCTTTGCTTGTCCCCTGCGCGGTAACTCTGGAAGCCCTGCAAGGGCTCACTCCCGATCGCGTGCCCGACATTCCAACGGCGCTTTTCGCCGCGGCGGGCGTTGCCTCCGCCGCGCTGCTTGCCGATCTTGGCCTTTGGCTGCGCAAGGCGCGCGCGCCGGCCCGGGCCGGGCGGAAAGCGTAAACGACGCACTCTGGCGCGGGCGCCGGAAATCTGTTGTATCTTCGCGCTTATGGACAGCTTCCCGCGCCGGCACGCCATTCCCGTCACGATCGGCAGCGTCACCATCGGTGGCGACGCGCCTATCGTCGTGCAGTCGATGACCAATACCGACACGGCCGATATCGATGCCACGTCGGCGCAGGTCGCGGCGCTGGCGCGCGCCGGCTCGGAGCTGGTGCGCATCACCGTGGATCGCGCCGAGGCCGCCGCCGCCGTACCTTACATCCGCGAGCGGCTCGACATTCTTGGGCTCGAGGCGCCGCTGATCGGCGACTTCCACTATAACGGCCACACGCTGTTGAAAGAGCATCCGGCTTGCGCGGCGGCGCTCGCCAAATATCGCATCAATCCCGGCAATGTCGGCTTCAAGGACAAGCGCGACCGGCAGTTCGCCGAGATCGTCGAGATCGCGCTCAAACACGACAAGCCGGTGCGCATCGGCGTGAATTGGGGAAGCCTCGACCAGGACCTGCTCACGCGGCTGATGGACGAGAACGCGGCGTCGCCCGAGCCCAAGGACGCGCGCGAGGTAATGCACGAGGCGATCGTGCAATCGGCGCTGCTGAGCGCCGACCGGGCCATCGAGCTTGGTCTCGGCCCCGACCGCATCGTGCTCTCGGCCAAGGTCAGCGCCGTGCAGGATCTGATCGCGGTCTATTGCCTTCTCGCCGCCCGCTCGAAGCTCGCGCTGCATCTCGGTCTGACCGAGGCCGGCATGGGGTCGAAGGGGATCGTCGCCTCGTCGGCCGCGCTCGGCGTGCTGCTCCAGCAAGGCATCGGCGACACCATCCGCATCTCGCTCACGCCGGAGCCGAACGGCGACCGCACGCTGGAGGTGAAGGTCGCGCAGGAATTGCTACAGAGCATGGGCTTCAGGAGCTTCGTGCCGCTGGTCGCGGCGTGTCCCGGCTGCGGGCGCACCACCTCGACCACCTTCCAGGAGCTTGCCCGCGACATCCAGGATTTCATCCGCGCAAGAGATGCCCGAGTGGAAGCGCCGCTATCCCGGGGTGGAGACGCTCACCGTCGCGGTGATGGGCTGCATCGTCAACGGCCCCGGCGAATCCAAGCATGCCGATATCGGCATCTCGCTCCCCGGCACCGGCGAGGCGCCGGCGGCGCCGGTGTTCATCGACGGCAAGAAGGCGATGACCTTGCGCGGCCCCGGTGCGGCGGCAGAGTTCAAGCAGCTGGTGCTCGACTATATCGAGCGGAGATTCGGCCAGGGCGCCATCGGGCGCGACGCCGCGGAGTAGGTGATGCGCATAGGGTTGCTTGCGGTTTTGGCGCTGGTGGTCGGCTGCTCGGGGGCGCTGGCCCAAGACGAAGCGGCCGAGGAGGCGCCGGATCCGTGGATCGGCTGCTGGAGCCGCGTCTATGACGCCGTGCATCTCTCCAAGCATCCCGGCCAGAAGGTCGCGGCGCTGACGCTGTCGATCTCCGCACGCGAAGGGGCGAGCGGGGACGCGCCGGGCAATTATCTCGCCAGGGTGACGGCGCTGCTGCGCGACAAGCCTGACAGCTACGCCAATCCCGGCGGCGCGCGCTGCGTCGTCTCGGGCGATAAGCTCTCCTGCTTCACCGACGGATTCTTCTTGGGGAAATTCTCGGTCGAGCGCGCCGGCAAGAACATGAAGCTCGCCATAAGCGGTGCCGACGAGCATCTGGCGCTGGTGCCGGGCGTCGATCTCGCCGCCTTCACCGTGCTGTCGCCGGAGAACCCGGAGCACACGCTGTTCCTGCTCAACCCGGCGCCGGCCAAGACCTGCGCGAAATAGCCGGCGCGCCTAGCCCTGCACCAGCTGCGCGGCGAGATTGACCGCCAGCGCGATCACCGCCGTGTTGAAGAAGAACGACAAGATGCCGTGCAGCATCACCACGCGACGCATGGCGCGCGAGCAAACGTCGACATCGGACGTCTGCGCCGTCGTTCCCACCACGAACGAGAAATAGAGAAAGTCGAGATAGTCCGGCGTGCTGTCGTCGGGAAATTTGAGGCCGCCGCCCTGTCCTTTCGATCCGCCTCGGCCTTCGCTGTGAAACTCGTGCGCATAAAAGAGCGCGAACACGGTATGGATCAGCAGCCATGACAGGAAGATGGTCGAGACCGACAGACCGATGCTGAGGCTGCGGTCCATCCCATGTTCGCTCTTGATCGCCATCAGCTGGGCGAACAGCGCAAGCATGGTGAAGATCGAGCCGAAAATGACGGCGACGAGGACAACCATGCGGCTTTCGCGCTCGATGCCGGCCTGGCGCTTGATGCCTTCGGCCTCGGCTTGCCCCATCTTGATCCCGACGAGAATGAGATAGACCAGACCGCCCGCGTTCCATCCGGCGAGGACGCGTGGCACCGTGTCGTCAAGCGGCACGACAAGCGCCACGACGACACCAACGGCGAGCGCGACGAGGAACCGCCATTGCGCGTAGAGATGCCTTGAGAACGCCCTTGGCGGTTCATTCTTCTCTCGCGTGTTGGTCGCTTTCGTCCGCTGTGCCATCAAGTCTCCTGGTCAGCTTTTGCGGTGAGCGGCGAATCGCACGGTTTCGAGCAGGGTGGTAGCCCGCGCGCCGAACGGCGCAAGCGCTGCTTCGGCCTCCTGCAGCAGAGTCCATAAGCGCTCTTTCGCGGCTTCCACCCCGAGCAGCGCGACCAGGGTGGCCTTGCCCCGCGCCTCGTCCTTGGCCACGGCCTTGCCGAGGCTTGCCGCGTCGCCTTGCGCATCGAGCAGATCGTCGGCGAGCTGAAAGGCCTGGCCGAAGGATGACGCATAGCTGACAAGCGCGGCGCGCTCGGATGGTTCCGCGCGGCCCAACACGGCGCCAGCCTCGCAGGCGAAGCGGAACAGGGCGCCGGTCTTGAGCGCCTGCATCTCGGCGATCTCGGCGATGCCGAAGCCTTGCCGCCCGGCGGAAAGATCGAGCGCCTGGCCGAGCGCCATGCCCCGCCAGCCGCCGGCCTTGGCCAGCAGCAGAACGAGCTCGGCGCGAATGGCGGGATCGGGATGCGTGGCCGGATCGCTCAAGATCTCGAAGGCGAGCGTCAACAGCGCGTCGCCGGCAAGGATGGCGGTCGCCTCGTCGAAGGCGATATGCAGGGTGGGGCGGCCCCGGCGCACCGCGTCGTCGTCCATCGACGGCAGATCGTCATGCACCAGGGAGTAGCAATGCACGCATTCCAGCGCGCAAGACGCGGAAAGCGCGTCTTTCTCTTCTATGCCAAACAAACGCGCCGATTCGATGAGAAGAAACGGCCGTAATCGCTTGCCGCCCGCAAGCGCCGCATAGCGCATGGCCTCGGAAAGCTTGGCTTCCGCCGGGGCCTTGCCGCGATTTTGGGCGAGCAGGCGGTCGAGCCGTCCCTCGACGGCTTGAGCCACGCGTTGGAGCTCTGCGAGAAAGGCCATGTTGGGGAAAGCGTCAAAATAGCGGCTCTATGCCGCAAAGATGCAGGTAATCCTTACCCTAATACGACGTTGCTCAAGGCGGCAACCGGGAGGTACAAGGCGGCTTATGGCGATTCAGGCGGTGTCAGGCGAGCGCACGCGAAAGCGTACCCGAAGGCATCATAAGCATCCTTGGTTAAGGCGCATCGCGCGCCTCCTGCTGCTCGTCGCGGTCGCCGTTCTGCTTTCCGTCGTCGCTTTCCGCTTCATCAATCCGCCGATCACGCCGGTGATGCTGGTGGAGAAGCTGAAGGGCAACACGCTCCGGCGCGATTGGGTGCCGTTGCAGGATATCTCGCCGCAGCTGCCGCTGGCGGTGATCGCCAGCGAGGACGGCCGGTTCTGCGTGCATTGGGGCGTCGATTGGGGCGCCGTGCGCGACGCGGTCAAGGAAGGCGGCGGCCTGCAAGGTCTGCGGGGCGCCAGCACCATCCCGATGCAGACGGCCAAGAATCTCTATCTGTGGAACGGCCGTAGCTTCGTCCGCAAGGCGCTCGAAGTGCCGCTCGCTTATGTCATGTCGGCGCTCTGGCCGAAGCAGCGGATGATGGAGGTCTATCTCAACGTCGCCCAGTTCGGACCCGGCATCTTCGGGGCGGAGGCGGCGAGCCGGTACTATTTCCATAAGAGCGCGGCCGAGCTCACCCGGCACGAGGCCGTGCTGCTGGCGGCAGCCCTGCCCAATCCGCGCTTCAGAAATCCAGCCAGGCAAAGCCGGCGCGCTCTCGTCATCGCCAGGGCGGTCGAGCGGCGCATGCCGATCATCGCGCAGCGCTCGGGCTGCGTCTTGCAAGCGCGATAGGCCCGTTTTTTGCGCGATCGGCCCCTGGCCAGAGCCCAGGAATGCCACTATAAGGGCGGGCTCGAAGGCCCCTGAGGCCGCTCAAAGGATTTTGCACCATGGCTGTACCCAAAAGAAAAACCTCGCGCATGAAGCGGGGCAACCGCCGGGCCCACGACAAGCTCGCGGCGCCGACCTATGTCGAGGACAAGGATTCTGGCGAGCTGCGCCGGCCGCACCATATCGATCTGAAGTCGGGCCGGTATCGCGGCCGCCAGGTGCTCGCCGTCAAGGAAGAGGCGTAAGCCCAAGGCTGAACGGCCGCTTTGGGGACGGAGGGTTCGCCAGTGTCGATGGAACCTCAGCCCGAAGGTAAGGTCGTACACCGGCGCGTGCGCAGGAGCTGGATCTCCTCGCTGCCTCTCCTGATCGTCCCGCTGCTGGCTTATGTGGGCTTCGCCGCCGCGGGCGCGGATTTCGCCATGTCACGTTTCGACGTGAACCTGCCGTCGGGAGGCGTGTGGCACATCGCGCTCGGCGACATCTTGCTGGTCGTCGCGCTCGGCCTGCTGTTCTTCGAGATTCTGAAAGCGACGCGAACCGGCGGCGCGTCGGTTGTCGACCATGCCTTCTCGATGATCGTGTTCGTCGTCTGCCTGATCCTGTTCCTGATCTGGGACCGGGCGGCGAGCTCGACGTTCTTTCTGCTGATGCTGATGGCGATGACCGACGTGATCGCGGGGTTCTCGGTCACCATTAACGCCGCGCGGCGCGATTACAGCACGCAGGGCCCCGCCTAGGCTTCGTTTCCGACTTCGGAAGGTTTTATCAACCAAGCCGCACGAAAGGCGTCCCCAGCCTCGTCGTTAATGTGCGCCGCATGCCGTCTCGCTCTAGGCTTTCTTAAATCTTGTTGCATTAGGGTGCCCCGCCAATAAGCGAGGCGCCACAAGGCGCCCGACACAAGACCTTGGGATGATGGGGGCGGTCAGTTGAGTGCATCCGCGAAGGAGCTTGCCGAGATGAAACCCGAGCTGCCGGCGTGTCAGCCCGGCGCCGGCAGCGTGCTCGGCTTCGAGCTTGAAGAGATCCTTACGGCGATCCGCGAGACCGCCTATCGCTGGGATTTCGCCAGCGACCGGATCGAGTGGGCGCTGAACGCGGAAACCGTGCTCGGCATCGCCGATCCCAAGACGATCGGCAAGGGCCGCGGCTTCGCGCTGCTGATCGACCCGGAGCATGCCGGCCGGCGTTATGACGGGATCACCGGCGGTCCGCACGTCACGCCCGGATCGGAACTCCCCTATTGCCTCCGCTATCGCTTGCTCCCGGAGGGGCGCCGTGGTCGCGCCACGGTATGGGTCGAAGAAACCGGCCTCTGCTCGATCGATGCCGAGGGGCGGCCGCGTGTGGCGCAAGGCACGCTCAGGATCATCGACAATCGCCGCTTCGACCAGGAAGAGCGGCTGCTCTATCTCGGCAATCACGACGAGCTCACCGGCCAGCTCAATCGTACCCGGCTGACCGAGGAGCTGACCGGCTTCCTCGGCAGCGCGGGACGCAGCCCCGCCCAAGGGGCGTTCCTGCTTGCCGGCATCAACGATCTCACGCTCGTCAACGAGACTTACGGCTTCGATGTCGGCGACGAGGTGATCACCATCGTCGGCCGCCGCATCGGCCGCGCCTTGCGGGGCAGGGATTGCGTCGGCCGTTTCTCATCGAACAAGTTCGGCATCGTGCTGCAGGATTGCAGCGCCGAGGGCGCCGAGGCCATCGCGCGGCGCATCATGGCGGCGGTGCGCGACAGCGTCATCGATACGAGCGTCGGCGCGGTGGCGATCAGCATCTCGGTCGGCGCGGTGCTGCTGCCGCAACATGCCGGCAATGCGCAAGCGGCGACGGGGCGGGCGCTGCAAGCGCTCGATCTCGCGCGCAATAACCGCAGCGACCGGCTGATCCTGTACACGCCCTGTGAGCGGCGCGACTCCGAGCGCCGCCGTGCCGTGGCGATCGCCGACGAGGTCGTGCGCGCGCTCAACGACCGGCGCATGATCCTGGCGCTACAGCCGATCGTCACCTCGCGCAGCCACGAGCCCGAGCTCTATGAATGCCTGTTGCGGATGAAGCGGCTGGACGGTTCGATCGCCTCTGCCGCCGAATTCATCCCGGTGGCCGAGCAGTTCGGGCTCGCCAAGCTGGTCGATCACCGCGCGCTCGAGCTCGCCGTCGAGCTGCTGAGCTCGGCGCCGGACATCAAGCTCGCGCTCAACGTTTCCGCGGCGACCGCCACCGATCCGCAATGGCTGCAAGGGCTCGAGGCCTTCTCCGGCAAGGCGGCCGGGATTGCCGAACGGCTCACCATCGAGATCACCGAGACGGCCGCCATCTCCGATCTGCACGAGACCGCCAAATTCGTGGCGGCGTTGCAGGCGCTCGGCTGCCGCGTGGCGCTCGACGATTTCGGCGCGGGCTATACCTCGTTCCGCAATTTGCGTCTGCTCGGCGTCGACATGGTCAAGATCGACGGCTCGTTCATCCAGAATCTCGGCACCCAGGCCGAGGACGAGCTGTTCGTGCGCACGCTGATCGACCTCGCCAAGAGCTTCGGCATCACCACCGTCGGCGAATGGGTGGGCGACGAGAAGACGGCGAAGCTGCTGGAGAAGGCCGGCGTCTCGTATATGCAGGGCTATTTCTTCGGCGCGCCGGAGCTGATCAAGCAGGAGCCGGCCGCGAGGCCCGCCGTCAAATAGGCAACGACTTCAGTCGGCAAGTCGCGCGGCAAGCGCCATCAGCTCGACGTCGTGGATGCCCGCCTCTTCCAAATGACGCACGGTGTTCAGCACGTAGTCGATATTCGTGCCGGACAAGCCGGCTGCGCTGCGCACGAGCTGAGCCTGAGTCTCCGTGGAGAGCCTGCCCGCATATTGCGGGTGGCCGCGGTCGACGATGTAGCACAAGGCCTCGAGCTCGCGCCCTGAGCCGTCGAGCAGGCTGACCGGCCTGATCGCCTCAACATAGACATCGGTGACCTGCTCCCGCTCGCGCAGATAGGCAAGCGTCAGTTCCGCCTTGTCCGCCGCCACGCGAAACGCGACACCGCGGCAGGCGCCACCGTCGTCAAGTCCGAGCACGAGGCCTGGATGTTCCGGTGTGCCGCGATGATGGAAGGAATAGATGCAGAGCGAACGGTGCGCGCCGATCAGCGCCGCGGGCGCTTGCTCGCTGAAGTCGAAGCCCGGCCGCCACATCAGCGAGCCATAGCCGAACACCCAAAGCTCAGCCTGCGAATTTGGTGGCATGTCCACTCTTTGTCATTGCCCGGCTTGACCGGGCAATCCAGTAACCCCGGCCTTCGTAAGCAACCGCATACAGTGGTTACTGGATTCCCGCTTTCGCGGGAATGACATGGCAAGGGTGGCATCCGCAGCGGTTAACTAGTCCTCATGGCCGTGGGGGCGGCCGAAATCCGGCACGGGCGTATCCTGGCCAGCCTCGATGATGCCGCGGCGGATGGCGCGGGTGCGGGTGAACTGCTCGTACAGCGCCTCGCCGTCACCGCGCCTGATCGCCTTGGTCAGGGCCGAGATGTCCTCGTTGAAGCGGCCGAGCATCTCCAACACGCCTTCCTTGTTGGCGAGGAAGATATCGCGCCACATGACCGGATCGGAGCTGGCGATCCGGGTGAAGTCGCGGAAGCCGCCGGCCGAGAACTTGAGCACTTCGGAACGTGTCACCGTCTGGAGCTCGTCGGCAGTGCCGACGATGGTGTAGGCGATCAGATGCGGCAAATGACTGGTGATGGCGAGCACGAGGTCGTGATGGTCGGGCGTCATGGTTTCGACGTTGGCGCCGAGCAGACACCAGAACGCGGCAAGCTTTTCCACGGCTTGCGGGTCGGTGCCTTCCGGCGGGGTCAGGATGCACCAGCGGCCTTCGAACAACTCGGCAAAGCCGGCATCGGGGCCTGAATGCTCGGTGCCGGCGACCGGATGGGCCGGCACGAAATGCACGGTCTTCGGCAGATGCGGGCCCATGTCGCGCACGACCGAGCCCTTCACCGAACCCACATCCGAGACGATCGCGCCTGCCTTGAGATGCGGACCGATCTCCTCGGCGACCATGCCGCAAATGCCGACCGGAACGCAGACGATGACGAGGTCGGCGCCTTCGACGGCCTCGGCGTTGGTGTCCGTCACTTTGTCGGCAAGGCCGAGCTCGACGACGCGCGCCCGCGTCTTCGGCGAATGCGCGGAGGCCACGATTCTGCGCACCGCGCCTTGAGCACGCGCGGCTCGGGCGATGGAGGAGCCGATCAGCCCAACCCCGATGATGGCGAGCGTATCGAACAGAGGCTTGGTCATCAGCTTGGCGTGCCGTTGGCGCCCATGAAGGCGGTGAGCGCTTCGAGCACCGCGCAATTCTCCTCCTCGCTGCCGATGGTCATGCGCAGCGCATCGGGAAGGCCGTACTCCTCGACGCGGCGCAAGATGATGCGCCGCTGATGGAGAAATGTGTCGGCGGCTTGCGCCGATTTGCCGTTCCCTTTGGGAAAATGCAGCAGGAGAAAATTGGCGGCGCTCGGCGTCACGCCGATGCCGATGGCCGACAGTGCCTCGGTCATGCGCGCGCACCACGTCTCGTTATGCTCGACGGCGTGCTGCACCCAAGCCTGGTCGGCGAGCGCGGCGATGCCTGCGGCAATGGCCGGACCCGAGACGTTGAACGGACCCCTGATGCGGTTCAGCGCATCCGCGACTTCGGTCGGGCAATAGGCCCAGCCGAGCCGGAGAAAGGCGAGACCGTAGATCTTGGAGAAGGTGCGCGTCATCACCGTGTTGTGCGTGGTGGCGACCAGCTCGATGCCGGCCTCGTAATCGTTCTTGCGCACATACTCGGCATAGGCCGCGTCGAGCACGAGCAGCACATTGTCGGGCAGTCCGGCGCGTAAGCGCTTCACCTCGTCGAAGGCGAGATAGGTGCCGGTCGGGTTGTTCGGATTGGCGATGAACACCACGCGCGTTCGATCGCTGACGCAAGCGAGGATCGCATCGACGTCGGTGGTGAGATCGGTCTCGGGAGCAACCACAGGGGTCGCGCCCCGTCCAAGGATGGCGATCTTGTAGACGAGAAAGCCGTGCCGGCTATAGATCGCCTCGTCGCCAGGACCGAGATAGGCGCCGGCAATGAGGTTGAGCAGCTCGTCGGAGCCGGCGCCGCAGACGATGCGCGCGGGATCGAGCCCGTAAAGCTTGGCGATCGCCTCGCGCAACGGCCGGGCCGAGCCGTCAGGGTAGCGCGACAGCGACGTGGCGGAAGCGAGGAACGCCTCGATCGCGCGCGGCGAGGGGCCGAACGGCGTCTCGTTGGAGGAGAGCTTGATCACGGGGTGCGCGCCAGGGAGCGCGCTCGTGCCCGGCACGTAAGGCGCGATGTCGAGAACGCCTGGACGCGGGCTCAAGCCCCGCTTGGCGGCGGCCATCCGGTTTTGCTCCTGGCTTTGCGGCGAGCGAAGCGCCTCTCATAGGGCCAATCCTCTTGCCAAGGCAAAGAAAAGATTGACTTTCGACGGTAAGCTCCTAGCTAACGCCGAATTGTGGAATTTGGAGTTAAGGTGCCTCCTGGAGGCCCGTGGCGAGTGGGACAGATGAGCGAGACGCCGACGGCGCAAGCCTTCACCGATCATTCTTTGCGGCTGCAGCAGATCGCCAACCCGCAAAGCGAGATCGTGCATTTCCCGGCGCACGAGCCGCTCAAGCTCGACTGCGGCGCCGAGCTCGCGCCGTTTTGCATCGCCTATCAGACCTACGGCGTGCTCAACGCGGCGAAGTCGAATGTCGTGCTCGTGTGCCATGCGCTAACCGGCGACCAGCACGTCGCCAATGTCCATCCCGTCACCGGCAAGCCCGGCTGGTGGGAGACCATGGTCGGTCCCGGCAAGCCGATCGACACCAATCGCTATTTCATTCTCTGCGCCAATGTGATCGGCGGCTGCATGGGCTCGACCGGGCCGAGCTCGATCGATCCCGCCACCGGGCGTCCTTACGGCCTCGATTTCCCCGTCATCACCGTGCGCGACATGGTGCGCGCGCAGGCGCGGTTGCTCGATCATCTCGGCATTGCCGACGTGCTGTCGGTGCTCGGCGGCTCGATGGGCGGCATGCAGGTGCTGGAATGGGCCGCGACCTACAAGGACCGCGTGTTCTCTGCCGTGCCGATCGCCTGCGCCGCGCGCCACTCATCGCAGAACATCGCCTTCCATGAGGTCGGCCGTCAGGCGGTGATGGCCGATCCCGACTGGTGCCAGGGGCGCTATCTCGACGAGGGCAGGAGCCCGCGCAAGGGTCTCGCCGTGGCCCGCATGGCCGCGCACATCACCTACATGTCGGACGATGCCCTGCATAGGAAGTTCGGCCGCAACCTGCAGGATCGGGAGAAGGTCACTTTCGGCTTCGACGCCGATTTCCAGGTGGAGAGCTATTTGCGCCACCAGGGTTTGTCTTTCGTCGACCGCTTCGATGCCAACTCCTATCTCTACATCACGCGCGCGATGGACTATTTCGACCTCGCCGCCGATCATGGCGGCGTGCTCGCCAATGCGTTCACCGGCACGAAGACCCGCTTCTGTCTCGTCTCCTTCACCAGCGACTGGCTGTTCCCCACCGATGAGAGCCGCGAGATCGTGCACGCGCTGAACGCGGTGGCCGCCGATGTCAGCTTCGTCGAGCTCAAGACCGACAACGGTCACGACTCGTTCCTGCTGCACGAGCCCGAGCTGTTCAACACGATCCGCGGCTTCTTGAGCGCGGCCGCGTTGAAGCGCGGCGTGGTAGGGAAGGAAGGATGGCTGCCGTGAACGTCAACCTGCCGCCGCACCTGCTTCGCCCGGGCGAGACGAGCCGCGTCGACCTGCTGCTCATCGCCGAGATGGTGAAGCCTGGCGCGCGCGTGCTCGATATCGGTTGCGGCGACGGCACGCTGCTCAGGCTGCTGGCCGAGAAGCGGGACGTGGAGGGGCGCGGCATCGAGATCAGCCAGGCCGGGGTGAATTCATGCGTGGCGCGGGGGCTGTCGGTGATCCAGGGCGACGCCGACACCGACCTCGTCTATTACCCCGACCTCGCTTTCGACTACGCGATCCTGTCGCAGACCATCCAGGCGACATATAATCCGCGTCTGGTGCTCGAGCAGCTGTTGCGCATCGGCAAGCGCGTCGTGGTCTCCTTCCCCAATTTCGGCCATTGGCGCGTGCGCGCCGGGCTGATGTTCGGCGGCAAGATGCCCAAGACCGACAATCTCCCCGACCGTTGGTACGACACGCCGAACATCCATCTCTGCACCATCAAGGATTTCCTCGATCTCTGCGACGATGTCGGCGCCAAGGTGGAGCGCGCGGTGGCGCTCAACGCCTCGGGCTCGAAGCTCGGCCTGTCAATGCCGCTGTTCGCGCAGAATCTGTTCGGCGAGCAGGCGGTGTTCCTGCTGTCGCGCTAGGATGTCTCGTCGAATGGTGTGACGCCGGCGGGGACGGGCACGATGCGGCGGTGCTTCACCTTGCGCAATTCGCGCAACGGCACGGCGGCATAGACCTGCTTGGTCGCCTCGACCAGGATCACGCCGGAGAAGGTCGGCCATAGCACGAGCCCGAGCCGCTCCCAGAACAGCGCCCATTTGAGCAGGATGCGCCAGTTGAAGGGCGGCATATACAGCGCGTATTCCCATTCCTCCGGCGAGAACATCGCCTCCTTCAAGAGCGTGGTGAGCTGGCGACGGCTGAACGGGCTGCCATAGCCGAACGGGGTGGTATCGACCCGCGCCCATAGCCCGCGGCGATTGGGGACCACGACCAGCAGCCGGCCATTCGGCTTCAGCACGCGCCACATCTCGCGCAGCAGCGCGCGCGATTTCTCCGACCATTCCAGCATATGCACGAGCAGCAGCCGGTCGGCGCTCTCATCGTCGAGCGGCAGCTCGGTTTCGTCGACCAGCACGCTGGAGGAGAGGCCCTGCTCGGGCCAGGCAATGGCGCCGAGCTCGGCCGGCATCAGCGCCCCACAGGGCCGCGCCTCGGTCTTGAACGAGGCCAGATAAGGCGCGGCGAAGCCGAGCCCGAACACGCTCGCGTGCTTCACGTCATTGAACCGCGCCCTGATGCGCGCGCCGAGCAGCTTGCGCACGACGACGCCCAAGGGGCAGGCGTAGAAATCCTTGAGATCGATGGCGTCGAGATGCATGTCCCGATCCTGACGCGACTAGCGTTTAGAGTTCGTTCTCGACTTCCCGCGCTCGCATTTCAATCCCCTTCGCGGAGATGCTAGGCTGCGCCCCCGATAGGGAGCGAAACCCAAGAGTAGATAATGGCTAAACTCGAAGTTCACCAATTCCCGACCCGCGGCGACAATTACGGCGTATTGCTGCACGATCCCAAGACCGAGGCGACCGCGGCGATCGACGCGCCCGACGCGGAGGAGCTGCTTGCCGCGCTGCACGAGAAGGGCTGGACGCTGACGCATATCCTCACCACGCATCATCATCACGACCACACCGCCGGCAACACCATCGTCAAGCGCATGACCGGCTGCAGCATCGTCGGTCCGGCCAAGGAAGCAGGATCGATTCCCGGCATCGATATCGAGGTCAAGGACGGCGACATTGTCGAGATCGGCAGCGTCAAGGGCAGGGTGATCGAGACGCCGGGCCATACCAAGGGTCATGTCAGCTATTATTTCCCGGAGAGCGGCATCGTCTGCGTCGGCGATA
Organism: uncultured Alphaproteobacteria bacterium; assembly: GCA_963817175.1. Classification (GTDB taxonomy): domain Bacteria; phylum Pseudomonadota; class Alphaproteobacteria; order Rhizobiales; family Methyloligellaceae; genus Methyloceanibacter. The sequence goes on along the minus strand of CAWFNK010000001.1, from coordinate 1,363 downwards.
CGCTGTTCTCGGTCGGCTGCGGCAAGCTGCTCGAGGGCGACGCCAAGATGATGTGGTCCTCGCTGAAGAAGCTGATGGCGCTGCCGCCAGAGACCGCGCTCTATTGCGGCCACGAATATACCAACAACAATTGCCGCTTCGCGCTGACCGTCGAGCCGGAGAACGAGGCGCTGCGCGCCCGCGCCGCCGAGGCCGCGGCGCTTGCCGAGGAGGGCGCCCCCGCGCTGCCCACCACCATCGCGCAGGAACTCGCCACCAATCCGTTCTTGCGGCCTTCGAGTCCTGACATCCAAAGGCGGCTCGGCATGGAGGGGCGGGAGCTCCACGAGATCTTCGGCGAGATCCGCAAGCGCAAGGATCGATTCTGAAGCCCTGGCTCTCGCTTGCGTTCGAGATGTGACGAAACCTTGCTACAAGCTCGCCCAGTCATATTTCGTCACAAAAATCATCTCGCCGCGTTCGCTCAGAGCATTACCCTAGACGGGGACGCTCGCTTGCGCGACGTTCGTTCGAGGGAGGACCGGAAGTGAATGCTCTCAGCAAATATGCGCCTCACGCCTTGGCGGTGCTGCGCATCGTCACCGCGTTGCTTTTCATCGAGCATGGCACTGCCAAGCTCTTTGGCTTCCCCGTCATGCCGGGCGGGCCCGGCGACCACGCGGGAGGTCTGCCGCCGCTCATGCTGATTGGCGGCATTTTGGAGGTCTTCGGCGGCCTCGCCATTCTCGTCGGCTTCCTCACGCGTCCCGTGGCCTTCATCTTGGCCGGTGAGATGGCCGTCGCCTATTGGATGATGCACGTGCCGAGCGGCGGCTTCTTCCCCTTGACGAATGGCGGCGACAGCGCGGTGCTGTTCTGTTTCGTGTTCTTGTATCTGGTGTTCGCGGGTCCTGGAGCGTGGAGCGTGGACGGTCTACGTGCCTCTCGCGCATCGCACTGAACGTCCTCATTGAATGCGGGATGGCGACAACGAAGACAGCCGAAGAGGTCATCGCGCAGCTCGGGCTGAAGCCGCATCCCGAGGGCGGCTATTTCCGCGAGACGTTTCGCGACGAGCCGGGTCACAAGGGCCGCGCGCATTCGACCGCGATCCTTTATCTGCTGAAGGCGGGAGAGGTGTCGCGCTGGCACAAGGTCGATGCGGCGGAGCTTTGGCACTGGTATGGCGGCGCGCCGCTGCTGCTCGAAATCAAGCACGGCGACACGCGCCACCAATATCGGCTCGGCTCGGACTGGCATAAAGGCGACCATCCGCATGCCGCCGTTCCGGCGCATGCCTGGCAGAGCGCGCGGAGCTTGGGTGCGTGGACGCTGCTCGGCTGCACCGTCGCGCCAGGCTTCGACTTCTCCGGCTTCGAGATGG